>NZ_JAJSAW010000001.1:0-737592 GCF_021378985.1 Pseudomonas sp. JR33AA | reverse complement strand
GTCGCAGGTGCACGCGCTACGGGTAATTGGATTAGACACAGAATAAGCACCAGATTAGCTCGCTCGATAGCGGTTAGGCAGTTTGATGTTAAATCTGATCGCCAATGCGCGCAGTGTAAACGCGACAATAAAACCGCCAAGCAAATCGTAGCTATTCGAATAGCCCAGAGTGCTTAGAGCGTAGTAGGCAATAGAACCTCCCAAGGTCGTGGTGATGTACAGCTCTTCATTCATGAGAGTCAGATTGCTACCACATAACACATCACGCGTAATCCCGCCAAATGTGGCTGTCACCACTCCCATACAAATTGCGATCAGGGGTGAAGCTTCAGCAAGTAGAGCCACTTCAGTACCAACTGCCGCGAATAATGCTATGCCAATTGCATCCATCCAAAGAAGAGCTCCCGCAAGCGACGTAAGTCTGGGGGCGATGTAATAGGTCGCGGCAGAGGAAACAAGGCAGATTACAATCCAAGTAGGTTCCCTGATCCAGAAAACAGGTAGATTCCCTATCAGCACATCACGCAGCGTGCCGCCCCCGAGCCCTGTGACTGTTCCAATCAGTATAAACCCCAATATATCCATCTTGAGGCGCGCCGCACTCAGTGCACCAGAAACGGCAAAGACTGCCACCGCGCAGAGCCCCATGACATTCACCACAGCGGTAAGATCGTACAAGATGAAACTCCTATCCGGGCTCATGAAGGTACTGCTTCGGCTAATCGCGAGCGGGCTCGTTCCTAAAGGTTATGCGCTAAACCAATAGAAGCGAGCCCGCTTATGACGCGATTGTTAGAGCGGCAGCAAATGAATCTGGGTCAGAAATAATAACCGATATTCATGTACAACTGGTTTTCCCACTGATTACTTCCTCCAGCGCCCAAACTCTGGGTGAGGCTGCTGCCACCGATGACCGGATCATTCTTTCCGTGCAGCCATTCCGTGGCGATCCACAGTTTACTGAGGGAAAACGATGTGCCGACAATCATCCGTTGCGAGGTCTTGAAATCATCAGCGGTTTTGTCGAAAGCGCTGTAGTTAGCGTACAGCTTCACACCGCTGATCAGATCGAACAGATACTTACCGCTTACATCGTAGCTCACATCCGCGACGTACAAGTTACCGCGACTGGCGACATTGAAGGTGCCGTCGTAACCTCCGAAAGTCACCAGTTCATCGGTACCGGGGTTGCGCGGAGACATCTGCTGTCGCGCGGCTTGCAGTTGCACTTCCCACGGGCCGTTTTTGCCGATGTAGTGCACCGCCATGGCATTGCGCCGACCATCATTGTTCGTGTCGCGGTTCTCCAGGGACGAGGTCAGGCCTGAGATCCCGACTTCGGACTTCCACGGCCCCAGGTCCAGCGCTTTGGCCACCCGCAGGACCACTGTGTTGCGTTCCTGGTTGTTGCTGCCGTCGGTGACATAGCTGTCCGCTTCGGAGACCACGGTGGAGTAGGTTTCACCGTTGCTGGTGCCTTTGCCCTGCCACGCCGGGCGCAGGTAGTAACCGGCCTGAATATTCCAGTCGCCGCTTTGGTGGATGTACTTGGCGCCGACTTGTTCCACGTCTTCGAGTCCCATGACGGCCCCCAGAGTTTGGTAGAACGTACTACCGAAGTACGGTTGCAACCCGAACGGTAGCTGGTTCAGGCCCACCTGGACCTGCTGGTCGGGGTTGAACTTGTAGCCGATCCACGCAAGTTCGGCGAACTGGATGTCCCCGACGTTCTTGGTGTACTGGTAAGGGTAAGCTCGACCGTAGAACCGGTATTTGGCCTCGCCAATCCAGGTGTCGGATTTGTACTTGGCGGAGAGGATCGCGGTGTCGAAGTTAAACTTCTGGATATCGCGATCTGGATCATAGTCCCAACGCGCCCGGACGGCGCCACCGAGATCGAGATTGTCGGTAACCTGTATCGCCATCGCGGGAGTGGAAAGTGCACACAACAGCGCAAGAGAGGCCAATGTGCGCAAGGGCCGGTTAGTCTTAAAGTTCATAGTCGCTCCGTCTCTTTTCTAGATCTTATTGTTGGCAACAGTCATCTCGGCCACGACAAAATCGCGGTCTAGATGAATGGGGTAGGGCCCACCAGAACGAAAGCTGCGAACAGCGTCAAACTGAGGGCCAATAGGCTAAATGGAACACGGTCTGTTGGGTCTGGGTGAAGTTGTCCGAAGCTGAACCTAGCACCTCTCCACCAAGTTAGGAGGCACCTAAAAAACCGCAGTCATTCACATTCCCGGGTCAACTGCGTTGCAGTTCTTCAACCACTGCGTCACAAGCACGGAAGGTATTCAACGTCCATTCCGCATTGATAAAGTCCGGCCAACTAGAGAGTTTTACAATGACTACTTCAGAAGCCGGATGCCAATAAATACTCTGCCCAAACACTCCACGCGCCGAATAATTACCTTGTTCGCTATCTAGCACCCAGCACTGATTGCTGTAGGCTGCGTTAGGAAAGTGCTTGACATAGAAACCATAGAGGACTTCAAACGCCGGTGTGGAACCGCTGCCGCATGCGCGTACGAATTCCTCCGGAACAATCTGCTGGCCGTTGAAATATCCGCCCTGCAGATACATCTGAGCAAAGCGCGCCAGATCACGCAACGTGGCACTCATCCCGCCATCGGCTAATGCGGTTCCAACGCAATCGAGGGTGATATTCGCGTCTTGTTCTGCCCCCAGTTTGGACCAGATCTCCCGGCTTAGTAAAACGGGGAGCCGCTCGCCGCAAGCCCGCTCACAGACCCAGGCCAACATGTCGGTATCCACTGAGCGATACTCAAAGAACTTCCCATGTTCACGGTCTTTACCCAGCGACTTCAACAAACCGTAAATACTGTCGGGGGACTTCAGCTCACCCCGTTCACGCCAACCCGAGGCGACATCCAACTGGATGAATTCAGCATCCGGATCGGTGTAATCCTCCCTAAATCTTACGCCCGTGCGCATATCCAGCAGATCCTGTACACGGGCGTCGCCGTATCCGCTTTCCGAAAGCTCGGGCACATAGGTGCTGACCCGCGCTTGGGGATCGATTCTGCCTTGGCCGATCAACCTGCCGACCAGACTGCCGATAATAGTCTTGGATACCGACTGCAGCAGATGCAACGTGTACGGCTGCATACCGTTAAAATATTGCTCAGTAACCACCTTGCCTTGATGAAGCACCAAAAAGCCATCGGTGTAGCTATCGTTCAAGAAGGTCGCCAGGTCGGTTTGCCCGCCGTCGACCCGCTGGAAAAGTACGGCGTCCAGTGAGCGTTCATTGCGCTCAAGTTCGCTGACCGGCCCGGGACCGCGATGAATAGCTGCTACCGGAAACAGCTGACTCATGTGCTGGAACGACCAGCGGTTATAGGGCGGACTGTCCCAGTTATGCTGGCCGACTTGCTTTTCGCGGGAGGGCGGATAGCCCTGCATCAGCATTAAGTCCTGATAACTAATGCCGGGGGCAGTCATGTCCTTTTTGTCGTACATGGGGTTCAGATCTCGTCGTTCAGTGGGTGATGGCAAGAAAAACGATGGCCGTATTCCCGAGTCTCGGCTGGCACCTCTCGGCGACAACGCTCACTGGCTCGCGGACAACGGGGCGCGAAGTGGCACCCAGCAGGTCGGTTCAAGGGGCTGGGGATCTCGCCGCTAAGGATCTGCAACTGGTCCCGACGGTCCGGGTCGATGGAGGGCACTGAGTTGAGCAGCGCGCGGGTATAGGGATGACGCGGTTGGCCGAACACTTGCTCCACAGGCCCTGCCTCGACGATGCGCCCCAGATACATCACAAGCACCCGCTGCGCCAGATACTCGACTGTCGCCAGGTCGTGGCTGATAAACAGATAGCTCAGCCCATTAGCGGCCTGCAGCGTCTTGAGCAATTGCAGCACTTGGGCTTGAACCGACACGTCGAGCGCAGCCGTAGGTTCATCGAGAATTAGCAGTTTCGACTCCAACGCCAGGGCCCGAGCGATAGCGATACGCTGCAACTGTCCACCGGAAAACTCATGGGGATAGCGATCCATGTGCTCCTCGCCCATCCCCACATTTCCAAGCAATTGAAGAATACGCTCGTGCAAGGCGCTCCCGTGCAAACCAAAGGCGACCTTCAGTGGCTCGGCAACAATCGCCTTGATTTTCATTTTCGGGTTCAGCGAGGCGTAGGGATTCTGGAACACCATACTCAAGCTCCGGCCCCTCGCCTTGGCATCAGTGGGCAACGGCCGACCTTCGACTAAAATTTGCCCACTATCGGCTGCTAACAGACCGAGCAAGGTCGCGGCAACCGTGCTTTTGCCACAACCGGACTCTCCCACCAGCGCGACCGTTTCACCTACCTGAACCTCCAGGCTGATGTGGTCAATGGCAGTCACGAGGCCGTCGCGGCTGGCGTAGGTCTTGTGCAACTGGTTAACACTCAGCAGTGCGGGCTGTTTGTTGTTATTCATAGCCGTTTACCTTTCAAAAAAGCCTCACACCTTGACTAACGTGTTGTGGCAAGCGGCCCAATGTCCCTCGCCAATTTCTACCCTTGGCGCAGCGTGAACGCAGCGTCCCGTGGCACGCTCACAACGTGGGCGGAATGCGCAGCCCGTTGGGGGAGCCGCCATGTTCGGCACTTGCCCCGGGATGAAACCCAGCGGCTGAGGCCCCTGCCCCAACGTGGGCACGGTACCCATCAACTTCATGGTGTAGGGGTGTGCAGGTCGCTTGAACACTTGGCCCACCGGGCCGCTCTCCACCACTTCGCCGGCATACATAACCGCCACCCGGTCGCAGAGCGAAGCGACTACCCCAAGGTTGTGGGTGATAAACAGAATCGCTAGATCCTGCTCGCGTGCCAGTTTGCGCAGGAGGGCTATGATCTGCGCCTGCACTGTGACGTCTAGCGCCGTGGTCGGCTCATCGGCGATCAGCAGTTTCGGTCGACAGGCCAGCGCCATGGCAATCACGACTCGCTGTAACTGGCCGCCAGACAACTGGTGCGGATACTTAGCCAACACCAGAGGAGGGTCTGGCATGCTGACCGCTTCCAGGGAGCTCAGCGCCTCGGCGCGGATTTGTGCCTTATTCAGTTGCCGATGGCAGCCGATGACATCGAACATCTGCCGCCCGACCGTGAAGAACGGGTTGAGCGCCTTCATCGGATTCTGGAAGACCATCGCCGCGCCACCGCCACGCAACGCCGCCAGCTGCGAGGCTGATGCGCCGTTAACCTGCTGTCCGGCGACCCTGATAGTGCCTCCCAGCCGAGCGGTCTCAGGCACCAATCCAAGGCAGGACATAGCGGTCATTGACTTACCCGAGCCCGACTCCCCCACCAAGCCCAGGATTTCGCCGCGCTTTAACTTGAGGTCGATGCCACGTACGGCCTTTACGGTCTTGAACAAACCAGGGAAAGACACCGTCAGCCCTTCCACTTCTAGCACTAGAGCTTGCGCTGCGTCTGTACTCGAAACGGCGAGACTCTCGACGGCAGAATATTGCAAGGATTCATCGATCATCAGCGTGTCCCCTTCTTTGGGTCGAGCACATCGCGCAGCCCGTCACCCACCAGATTGACGGCCAGCACCAGGACAAAAATCGCCACTCCGGGGAACAACACAGTCCAGGGGTTCTCGAGCAACTGCGAGCGCGACGCCGCGGCCATCAGCCCCCATTCGATCATGGGCGGCTTGGCCCCCAGCCCGATAAAGCTCAACGAGGCAGCGGCGAGAATGGTGTAACCAAAATCCATGGAGCCCTGCACGATTACAGGGGTGGTGGCATTTGGCAGTACATGTCGCAGCAAGATACGTCCGTGACTGACGCCCATAGAACGGGCTGCCTGGATATAGGTTTCTGAACGAACCCGTACTACTGCACCGCGCATGATCCTCGCGTACCAGGGAAACCAAGACACAGCGAGCGCTAACATGGCATTGGCCAATCCCGATCCCAGAGCAGCGGTGATAGCGATCGGTAGCAACAACGGCGGAAAGGCCAGAAACACATCTGATAAACGCATCAGCAGCGTATCAACTCGCCCACCGAAGTAACCGGAAACAAGCCCAATAGGAATTCCGATTAGCATCGCGATCAAAGTTACGCTCACCCCGATAACCAGTGAGGTGCGTGCGCCATAAAGCACCCGTGAAAGAATGTCACGCCCAAACTCGTCGGTGCCCATCCAGTGTGCCCAGCTGGGCGCCAGCAATTTCTGAGAAAAGACAATCTTGTTCGGCTCATAAGGGGCAAGCCAGGACGCGAAGACTGCTGCCAGTATGATCAGCAGTAACAACAGCGCACCGAATACGAATAGTTTGTTTTCGCTGGCAAAAGCCAAGGCCTTGATACGCCATGATGGGGCTCGTGAAGGCATGGACTGTGATATGTCTTGGGTACTCATTGGACTCGCAGCCTCGGATCAACAAGGTGATACAAGAGATCAACGATTAGGTTGATCGACAGATATGTCGTGGCCAGCACCAGAGTGGCTCCGATAACAGCGGGGAAATCATTCTGGGCAATCGAAAACACCACGAAGCCGCCTAGGCCTGGCCAATCGAAAATAAACTCAACAACTACCGCACCACCGAGTAGGTAACCGAAGGTCAGGCCCACCACCGTCAGGAGCGGAATCATTGTCGCCTTGAGTGCATAGGCGTAATGGATACGCCACTTGGGTACACCGTAAGAAACCGCCGTACGGATGTACTCCTCAGATAGCACCTCAACCATCATGTTGCGGGTAATCCGGGTGACAGTGGCCAAGGTCACTATGACCAAGGTGAGCACGGGTAGCGTCAGATGCTTAATGGCACTCCACAGTGCTACGAAATTACCGGCCAGCAGCGTGTCAATCAGGTAAAAGCCCGTCACTCGCTCAAACGGGCTATCGAGAAGAATGGAGGCATCGATACGACCTTGCAGGGGTAGCCAGTTAAGCTTCCCGTAGAACAGCAACTGCAAGCCCATGGCCAGGATGAACACTGGAAATGCCGTCCCGGCGATGGACCCCGCTCGTGCGGCATTGTCGACCACCCGGTTTTGCCTCGCAGCTGAGATAACACCGATCGGCACACCTAGCACTACAACCCAGAACATCGCGAGGAATGTCAGTTCAAAGGTCGCTCCAACCCGCCTGACCACTTCCTCCATGACCGGCCGTCCGGTGCGCAGACTAGTGCCAAAATCACCTCGGAGAAGATCGCCGATGTAATTTAAGTACTGGACTGGCAGAGGTTTATCCAACCCGAGTTTTTCACGTGCGACGGCAATCTGCTCCACCGTGGGGTGGTTCCCTAGCATCATTTCCACCGGGGAACCCGGAAGAGCTCGACTCAGAACGAAGGTGATAGTCAACACTCCTAGAAGAATGAAGAACATCACTATCAATCGCTGGGTTATATAATTCACCATTTGGAACACCCTTTGTGGCTAAAAGCTAGACCCGAACCGCTTACACCTTACGTAAACACCCAAAAGCGGATTGACCCTTGGTGATCTGACCAGACAGATTAAATATCTGGCCATATATTTACTTGGCATATCAGCTACGACACGCTCCACTTCAACAAGTACGAGTCAACGCTCAATGACTCAGGTTGTAGTAGAGAACTGCTTCGTAAGCTGGATTCAGGCTTTTTTCCATACCCTTTATGTCTTTGCGGGAGACACGTATCTGCTGAACGTCGGCGTACCAGATCGCAGGAGCGTCCTGGGCTAATAACTGCTGTGCCTGCACATACTTTTCAGTTGATTTGGCCCGATCACTGCCCTCTAGATCTCCCGCCTCTTCTATCAACTGGTCAAATTTTTTATTACTGTAGTGAGAAAGATTGAACAGCGTCGTTTTCTCTGTATGGAATTCACTTACAAGCCAATCGCTAGGTGTCGAATATGTCGGCCACCATGCCATAGATTGCATGTTGGGAGCGGTTTCCAGCTTCTTTGCCCGATCCCAAAGGACGCCCCACTCGCCGGGGCGTAACTCAACCTCAACGCCTACCTGAGACGCAGTAGCCTGAAACAGTTCGGCTGCGTTTGAATAGACACCACTGATATACTGCATCGAGACCTTCCAGTCCTGCTTAGGCACACCGGAGGCCTCCAACAATTGTCGGGCTTTGTCCGGATCGTAAGTGGCCATAGGCACGCTGGCATGCCCCCAAATACTGGTGGGCAAAGGCCCCTTGGGAACACTGCCGTAGCCATGCAAAATGTCTTTGGTGACACTTTCATAGTCCCAGAGATACTGCAATGCCTGACGAAACTTCAGGTTATTCGTAGGATACTTCTGGGTATTGATCAAAAACTGGAAATTTTTCCAAGAAGGCGCGGTGCTCACCTTGATTGAGGGGTCTTCTCCCAACACCTTGAGCTGATCAAGAGGAATATCCCAGGCGACCCCAGCCTCGCCATTTTTGATCATCTGAGTACGGGTGGAGGCTTCGGATACAACCTTCACAATGACCCGATCAAACTGCCCTTCTTTCCACCCACCCCAGTATCCATCGAATCGCTCAAGCACTACTTGCTGGCCTTGTTCGACCTGCCCAAGTTTGTAGGGGCCGGTACCGATGGCGTTGGGAGCCATCATCCAACTATGCCCTTTTTCCACTGCCGCCGGGGCAATGATATAAGCGGCATACTGACCTGCCGCGATCAGATTGGCCGGCGTGGGACTTTTAAACTTGAGCGCTACCGTATCGTCAGCGAGGACCTCGACGGCATCCAGATTTTTCCATACAAATGCAGCGCCCTGGTTCAGCTGCTTGACGTAATCAATGGAGACTTTGACCGCTGCCGCGTTAAAGGCCGAACCGTCATGGAACTTCACACCGTGCCGCAGTTTGAAGGTCCAGGTTTTGCCACTGTCGCTGCTCTCCCACGACGTCGCGAGACCGGGGGAAAACTCCTCTGCACTGCCTGGCGCGTTATATAAAACTAGTGTCTCGTAGATATTCCCCAGCACTCGTACTTCTTCCGAAAAAGCCGAAGCTGGATCCCAATCCTTGAATGAGGCTCGATCAGCGACAACCAAGGTATTGTTTGCCGCACACACCGAACCACTGGTTAATGACGCAGTCACAGACAGCGCCATCAAGCCCGCCATTAATGCTCTTCTTACTTTCATAAATTTTCCTCTTATTTTTATGGTGGGCACAGCGAATCGTTTGTAAAGCCAGCATTCCTTCAAGTGGAATGCACGTGTGGTTGGCCATTAACGAAACTGACTTCTGGATGGTGTATGAATTATCGATCTGCCTGAAGGCCATCTCAATTTCGCGAACACGAAAAAAAAAACGCTAGGTGACGCCCATGAGCGTCAGCTAGCGTCACCTTTGGAGGTTTAGAACAGGGGAGGGATAAGGTTGAATTCACCTTCTGATGGATGAACCAGTAGCCGCGCTCTCACCTCGACGGGAATCTGAGGAGCATCAATCGGAAAACAGCTGCAGCTGCTGAGAGCGCTACGCAGGTCGATCGACTCGCCTAGGTACTCAAATACTACATGGGCACCAAAAGGACGCCGGAAATTGTCACCCGAAACGCCGATGACCAAGCCGTTGAGAAAACGAAAACGACTTCGGTAGGAGGGATAGATTGCCGACCATATATAGCCCCGGGATGACAGATACTCGCGCTCGACGAGGTAGATCAGATCGGAGGAGGCAAAGCAGAACCCACGGTACTTATTAATACCAAAAGTCTTCGCTTGGTCATCGCCCAACCTCATCCTCTCGAAGGTTTTGCTAAGGATCTTTTCGCCCGAGCGAGTCAAGCGGGTAATCGATTTGATCACCTCTCCCGGCGCGGCGGGAGACATCAAATAAACAAAGTAGTAACCCTGATACTTCGACAACTCGTGCGCAGAGCTGGGAAAAAAATCTACTGGTACTGCACCGTCTGAATCTCGCACTGTATTTTGTGTGGTGAGAAGAGCACGAAAGGATTCATGCTCGGAAAATATTTCTTCCTCATCCACGCCAAAAAAATTGCAGATTTTACGCAGCGTAAAAGGTGAGGGAGTCGCTTGCGCCCCCAAATACTTATTAAACTGCTGACGATTTATATCTAGTGAGCGACACACCTTTGCCACCGACTTATAATATCCGCAGAGAAGTCGCAAATTTTGACTGAAGTCCTGCATCGACTGAGATGAGTTGGAACTGGCCACTAAGAATACCCTCACGCCACATTGACAACACGCTATACTATTCCCCGCTTGGGGTCACGGGTTCAAAAAACGAATGTAAGACACTTGGTGCAGAGGCTCCGCTTTGCCATCCCGTGATCGATGCGAGCTTCAAGCGCGTCCCCCCCGCGGGCCGTGGACTCTCTTGGCCGGTATTGAAAGCCTCCTCATGAAGCGCCACACCGCTTCCCGCATACATGCCAACGGGTTCGAACAACGAAGTGGGGACCTGCACAATACTGCCGCAGACCATCAGGACCACCATGGTTTCCCCAATGGCCCTGGCTGCACCGAGCACCATGGCGGAGAAAATGCCTTGCCTCGCTGCAAGCACGACAATGCGCAGCAGGGTTTGATTCTCGGAAACACCTAGTTCCGCAGCGCCCTGCACATAGGCGACCGGGACCCCCTGGAGGGCTGACTGGGTCAGGACGGTAATGGTCGGGATGATCATCAGGGCTACCACCAGAACACCAGCCAGCAGGCTGGCTCCCGGAGGGCTCCACAGGTTGATGATCGGAACGATGGCACTCACGCCCCAGAGGCCGTAGACCACCGTCGGCACCGCCGCACTGAGTTCCACCAGATTGCGCATCAACCGCGCCAGTCCGGTGGGTGCCTTGAACGTGGTGACCAGCGATATCGCCAGGCTCAACGGCGTAGCCACCAGCAGCGCCCCGATCGTCAGGTAGAGGCTGGCCACGACCATCGGCGTCATATTGAAACTGGCATCCCTCGGCCACCAGCCTTCGTCAGTGAAGAACCGGGTCAAGCCACCCTTGCTGATCAAGGGGAGCGCCTCACCCAGGAGAAACGCAACGATCAGGAACACGATCGCCGCCCCGAGCAAGGCCAGCATGGTCATCGCCGACCAGAACACCCATCCGCGCAGCGCCGATGGCGGCGGTGAGATGGACTCAACGATAGGTAGTGTCATGAATCGGCCCTGGGCAGCAACGCCGGTCGTTATTTCGCGACCGGGATGAAGTACATCCGCGTGACGAAGTCATCGGCCTGCTTCGATTGCGCATAGCCCACGAAGTCCTGGACCTGCTCATTCAACGGCGTCTTGTAGACCAGATTCAGGTCACGGCTGGTCGCATACTGCCCTGAGGCCATGGAAGCGGTCGAAGGAACCAGGTCACCCATGGGGATCAGGCGAATGGCCGCGCCGTGCCCAGCTTCGTATTCCGCCGAGCCGATGGAGACATAGCCCTCTGGACTGCCGTCCGAGCCCCTTCATTGATTGACCTAGGGAAATGCACCTGCATAGGCCGCCGCCTGCTCCTACAGGAGCCAACGTTGGGCAGGCGCTTCGCTATCGATGCAACGCCGATCAGCAATAACCGCCTATTGTTCGCCGTGATCAGCTCCACGAAGCGTTGGAGTGACGTAGAGGGCGTCAAAACCATCGTGGCTGGGGCATGACCGAGATATCACCGCTGGCCACCATCGAACGGTTCGATAGCAGCGCTGCTGTGCTGGCGGTTTGATTTCGGTGACGACGGCCTTCGCCCCGAGGCTCCAAGAAGCTCCTATCCCAAATCCCAATGCCACGTTAGAGCGTCCCAGCCCGCACCGTTGCTGGCTGCGACAGCTTTAATTCTCTAACGCATTTGAGTAAACCAATATTTTTGAGTGTTGCGACAGTTTTGCGCTTTCTCTGAGATGGGCTGCAAGGCCCGAGAATCGTGGACCCAATGCGACAGTTTTAATTCTCTAAATCCACAGATTGGATTCTGAGAATTAAAAACTGTCGCACCACAATAAAAACTGTCGCGCACGGAGGGAGCCCTAACCGGCTCCCTTCTTCATTGCGCCCATCTTTCAGCTATTGCGCTCACCGCAAGCCTGTGTCGACCCTCATCCATGTCTATCCAAATCCCATGATGAATCCCTCGCCTCGTACGTCAGACGTAACCCGCACCTCAACTGGCGTGCGAGCAACATGGGAATCTTCGGCAAGCTAGCGACACGGCACCTCCTATTTGGGCCTCTTATGAGGCTTGGAGGTGTCTAGGAAACCGCGTGCGACTCAGGTCGCTGTAACGAGCTCCGAGACCACTGAACGCCACTGCCTGATGGGAGCCGAGCTGCAGGTCAAGGCCTTCATGAGGCTACGTAGAGGCACGCTGCCTGGAATGAGGTCACGCTGCATCAGGAAAGGTCACGCCAGATCACGGCGGTTAATCAAATTTAATTAACATACGTATCATCTATCCATATATTTTCTCTCAACGCATGAGGGGCGACTCTCGCGCCTACCTTCCAAGACCCGCCTAGCGAAAGCAGCGGGTTTTCGTGTTTTTGGGGTAAGGAATCCGGTAGATATGACGCATTACGTCGCGTATCTGGACGAATTCGGGCACGTCGGCCAATACGTCTCGCGCAACCACCCCGCAGTACAAAACACACCCCGCCTTTGGGTTCGCTGGCTTGATACTCCCCGCCACCGAAATCCGCGAGTTCACTATTTTTTCTTCAAGCTGAAATGCCAGCTTCTGAAGTTCGACTTCGTGAACGACAATCCCCGAGACTTGCCGGCGTAGGTAGCCCTTTGGGCATGCCTTTCGCACACTACAAACTCTCGCGCCCTCTACCACCGTGCCCAGACGGCGAGTTAGCTTTGATTTGATATACCCCATTCATGTGCTATGGCACGATGCGCTTACAGGAGAGGGAGCCGAGGCTGATGTGGGTATATGTTGCGCTCTATGTGCTGTTCGCAGCGGGCGTCTATTGTTTGGATCGTAGTATTCACCGGCCGCTGTTTGTCCGAACTCAGAACCGGCACTTTCGCTGGAAGCTGAATTTCAGCGTGAGAGACTGGGGCGTTGACGAGTATCTGGGCGCGCTGGTCACGATGTGTGTGTTTGTCTTGCTAGTCATGATGATGTTTCATTGGCTGGGCAGCACAGTCGATAAATCGCTGGCGAAATGGCTGTTTGCGTTGCTTAGCCTGGGGTCAACAGTGCTGGCTGTGCGCTTGCTGCGTTTGGTAGAGAGCTATGCACGGCACAAGGGCTGGCTGACGGTACTGGCCGCATTGTTGACGGTAGCTGCGGGTCTAGTAGCCAGCGCACAAGCTGACGCCTTTATCCTCGGGCAGACGCGTATTGAGCCGGGGCAGTTTCCAGGTGCACAGAAAACCCTGACTTTCATCTATTTGGTCTACATCTGGTACCTGGCAACGAGCTTGCTGATGCCGATGGTGATGTTTATCGGTGCAGTAGTGTTCGGTATGACGGCGCCGACTTTCAGGCAGCAGATGAGGCGTAATCGCACCGCCGCTATTTGTTGGAATCTATTCTTACCCAGCTCAGCCTGGCGACGGCGCCAGTGGCTGCATGGATCGTGCGTGATGGGGGTGGTATATACCGCCGTGATTCTTCTGGCGTTTTCAGAAGTGGTCAACAGCAAGTTACGGTGGGTTTTGCACGAGTCATTGGTGTATGCATCCTTTCACCTCGGGCCTGAGGACTGCGCGATGACCGGGTTACCTGTTGGCACACGACTGGCGCTGTTGGCCAAAGGAGGGGTAGTGGTCGCTGAACCCGGGGAGGGCGTTTATCGCTACAAGGAGCAGACATGCTCACTGCAGTCGCTCGAGCAAGTAGAAGCGACACGAGAACAACGAATCAGAGAGGCCAGAGCTAGCGATGCCTACTTTTGACTGGCATTGCTGGTTTGTCGGTTAAAAACGCCGGTTTGCATCCGATCATCGGCAGCGTACCGGCCAAGAAAGGGCGTAAGACGCTGCAGGCAAACACCTTATGCAGATGCACCGTACGTAGCACGATGCCATCTTTTTCTAACTTTTTAGCTCTTGAATCAGCAGAAGAAGGCTGTTCTAGTCGTTAGCACTTCACGGTCCAAAACTGATCAAGCCGCGTGGTGTACGACTGGCTCATCATCTCCCTGCGCATACCCCAGTCGGGAGCGATTGGCACACTGGCAGAGCGCATCGTACCTCGGCCCCAACGCTCGTTGATCGTGCCCATTACCTGCATCAGCCGATCGCAATTCGACGCTTGCCTAGCCGCGAACAGATCTTTGAAAACTCACCTGCGTAGATCCATCACCAAGACCTCCGCCTTGCTGTACAGATAAAACCTGTCGCAGGAGCTCTGGGAGGCCTTTCCTAGCGGCGTATGATGCGGTTCTACAGCTCAGGCCCTGCAACGTTTTTTCTGCAGGTCAATGGGTCAATGGCATTTCACGTGTCATCCAAGCCCGTCAGCAAATGGAGCTCTGAGCCCCGTCGGCATCGGCTATGCGTTTAAGTGCTCAGCAGCAGAGTCACTGACCCCCCCTTTTTTTTGGCCGGGCAGCACGACCAGCGAACGGATCAGACGAACCTGGCCACTTCCCTCAATGCCCCGTATCCACGCTCCGTTTCTCCACGATGAAAGGAACAGAACCTACGATTGGGCTGCAGAAGGTCCAGGTGGGCAAGCCGACTGCGCAAATCAATATCTGCTTTACCGCATATCCGAATATTCATATATTCATATATTCGAACCTCCAGATATGAGCCGTACATGCGTTCCCAGGAGGTCACATGCGGGAAACCCTCACACCCCCCATCGTTTTCAAATGCCTGGCTGACGAAACCCGAGCCCGGATGACCTTGCTGATCGCCCGTGAAGGCGAGCTCTGTGTATGTGAGCTCACCTGCGCCCTTGACCTCAGCCAGCCAAAAATTTCCCGGCACTTGGCTCAATTGCGCGAGGCCGGAATCCTCATGGACCGGCGGCAGGGACAATGGGTTTACTACCGCCTCAATCCGTCCTTGCCGGAATGGGTGCTGATGATGCTCAAGAGTGTTGTCGATGCAAACGCCGAGTGGCTGAGCGCCGATGCTGTGCGCCTTGCTGAAATGGGCGAGCGCCCACAAAGCCCTGCTGCTTGTGCTTGATTTTCACTTCACTGATTGAGTTGAGTCATGTTGATCGCATTTTTGATTTTTCTGGTAACGATGGTTCTGGTGATCTGGCAGCCCAAGGGGCTGGGGGTGGGCTGGAGCGCTGCGCTGGGGGCGGTCGTGGCGCTGCTGGCGGGCGTAGTGAATCTGTCTGATATCCCAGTGGTGTGGCATATAGTCTGGAACGCCACCGCAACGTTCATCGCCGTCATCATCATCAGCCTGTTGCTGGATGAGGCGGGTTTCTTCGAATGGGCAGCGTTGCATGTAGCCCGCTGGGGTAACGGCAGCACCCGCAGGCTGTTCGCTTTCATCATTCTCCTGGGCGCAGCAGTATCGGCGTTGTTCGCCAACGATGGCGCGGCGTTGATCCTGACGCCGATCGTTATCGCCATGCTGCTGGCGCTACGTTTTTCCCCGGCGGCGACATTGGCCTTTGTCATGGCAGCAGGGTTTATCGCCGATACCGCGAGCCTGCCTCTGGTGGTTTCCAACCTGGTGAACATCGTCTCTGCCGACTATTTCAATATCGGCTTCAGCGAGTACGCCTCGGTTATGGTGCCCGTGAACCTCGTCAGTGTTGCTGCAACGTTGGCGATGCTGCTGTGGTTCTTCCGCAGGGACCTTCCGCGCACCTACGACCTCGATCAGCTCAAAGCCCCCGAAGCGGCGATCCGCGACAAGGCGACGTTCGTCGCTGGGTGGTGGGTGCTCGCACTCCTTCTGGTCGGTTTCTTCGTCATTGAACCGATGGGTGTACCGATCAGTGCGATTGCCGCCGTCTGCGCGCTGATCCTTTACCTGATCGCCGCGCGTGGACACGTCATTTCTACCCGCAAGGTACTCAAGGAAGCGCCTTGGCAGGTCGTGGTGTTTTCGCTGGGTATGTATCTGGTGGTCTATGGCTTGCGTAACGCCGGCCTTACCGACTATCTGGCGCAAGTGTTGAATGTATTCGCCGGCTACGGCGTTTGGGGCGCCTCGATAGGCACGGGTTTACTCGCAGCAGGCTTATCGTCGGTCATGAACAACATGCCCACGGTTCTGGTGGGCGCACTGTCGATCCACTCCGCCGAGGTCACCGGTGTGGTTAAGGAAGCGATGGTATACGCCAACGTCATCGGCTGTGACCTGGGACCCAAAATCACCCCCATCGGCAGCCTGGCCACCTTACTTTGGCTGCACGTGCTGGCCCGCAAAAACATCGTCATTACCTGGGGTTACTACTTGCGCACCGGCATTGTCCTGACGCTGCCGATCCTGTTCGCCACCTTGGCCGCGTTGGCCGTCCGCCTGAGCTTTTGAATCGGAGATATCGGATGAAAGTCTTGTTCATGTGCACCCACAACAGTTGCCGCAGCATTTTGTCCGAAGCGCTGTTCAATCATCTGGCACCCGAGGGGATGCAGGCTGTTAGCTCGGGTAGCTTCCCTAGCGGAAAGGTCAATGAGCGGGCGCTGAAGACGTTGGAAAAAGCCGATATCTCCACCGCTGGCCTTTCGAGCAAGGCGTCGGATGCGTTCGAAAGTGCTCCCCCCGACATTGTCATCACCGTGTGCGACCGTGCCGCCGGTGAGGCTTGTCCGATCTTCTTTGGACCGTCACTCAAGGCCCATTGGGGCCTAGCCGACCCATCGGCGGCCACCGGGAGCGAGGCAGAGATCGAAGAAGCCTTCCAGACCACGCTGGCGAAGATCAAGGAGCGCGTACGCGCATTCATTGCGCTGCCTGTCCAGCAACTGAGCCGGGACGAGCTGAAAGCCGAGCTCGCCCGCATCGGCTCGCTTTAGTTTTTGGACAAATTAGAGTCTCCAAATCGCCAAGCTGCGATAACCAATCTACCAGCTAGGCCTTGCTCGAAGCTCCACGCCCGGAGGCTCGACCTTTGCGATCCGCCATTCCGAGCGCGGGTCACAGCACATGCACGCGATCATCAGCATGCTTAAAACACGAAGCCATGCCCGAGCTCCCTCTCCATCCACGCCAGGAAACGCCTGACCCGTTCGAACCCGGAATGCGCTTTCGGAAACACCAGATGATGGGCTGCCACAGGTGCGCTGAAGATGTGTGGCACGACTTCCACCAGTGTTCCGGACGCAAGGTACTTCTGCGCTAATAACGTGCTTTCGAGTGCAAAGCCCAGCCCGTGACTGGCGGCCTCCAGGGACATGTAGGAACGATCGAAGCTCAAGGCGTAGGGCTTTTCCGGGCGGGCGAGGCCGTGTCGAGCGAACCAGGCCGGCCATTTCAACAATGTGGCTTCGGAGAGAATCAGGTCCCGACGCAGTAGGTCCGACGCGTCGTCGATCCTGTGCCGGGCCAGCAGTTTCGGTGAGGCCAGCACGGCAAATGCCTCATTGCCCAAGGTGCGCACCTCGTAGCTGGGCCAATTGGGTTCGCCATGGCGAATGTCGACGTCAATCTTGTCGCGACTGAAATGCAGGGATTCATAGGAGCACGACAGGTTGATCTGGATATCCGGGTGCGCCATACGAAATGCTTCCAGCCTTGGCATCAGCCACAGCAGGCCGAAACTCGGTGACGAATGCAAACGCAGGCAATCGAGGCTGACGTCGCTGCTGGCCCGCTCTGTGGCGACGGAAAGACTGTGCAGAATGCCGGAAACGTCTTTCAGATACTGTTCGCCAACGGGGGTCAGGCTGACGCCACGCGCCGCGCGAAAGAACAGTTGTCGACCAATCATTGCTTCGAGCTTGGCCAATTGATGACTGACAGCCGAAGGGGTGAGGTCTAACACTTCCGCAGCGCGGGCAACATTACCGAAACGAGCAGTTTGCTCAAAGGCCTGAATCGCTCTCAGGGGTGGAAGGGCCGGCGCGGTATCGTCAACAGATCGCATATCAGTCACTTCGCTCGCAGCGCATATTCTTATTGGGACCTCCATTCAATCATCTAGTAATCAGGGTGACGAGTGCTGAATTTTTTTCAGCACCCAATGATTTTTGCGTTATTGCTCAGGGTCTGTGCCGAGACCAAAGTACGCCCATCGATTCCCCTGAATCGACCCTATAAAAACAATCAGAGGTCACATCCATGCTTCTTCAAGGCAAAGTCGCAATCATCACTGGCGCCGCATCGGCACGCGGGATCGGCCGGGCCACTGCGGCCACATTCGCTGCTCAAGGTGCCCGCGTGGTGATCCTCGATCTGGATGAAGCCGCTGCCCGCGATGCTGCAGCGTCTCTTGGTGAAGGGCATCTCGGCCTGGCCGCCAACGTCGCCGATCAGGCGCAGGTAAACCAGGCAGTTGCCCAGATCATCGAGCACTTTGGCCGCATCGACGTGCTGGTCAACAACGCTGGCATCACCCAACCCCTCAAGACCCTGGACATCAAGCACAGCGACTACGACAAGGTACTCGACGTCAGCCTGCGCGGCACTCTGCTGATGTCTCAGGCCGTCATTCCTCTGATGCGCGAGCAACGTTCGGGCAGCATTGTCTGCATGTCCTCGGTATCGGCACAGCGTGGCGGTGGCATTTTCGGTGGCCCACACTACAGCGCAGCGAAAGCGGGGGTACTGGGCTTGGCCAAGGCCATGGCGCGAGAGCTGGGGCCGGACAACGTGCGCGTGAACGCCATCGCTCCGGGCCTGATTCACACGGACATTACTGGCGGTCTGATGCAGGACGATCGTCGCCACGCAATCATCGACGGTATTCCATTGGGTCGTCTGGGCGAAGCGAAAGACGTCGCTAACGCCGCATTGTTTCTGGCCAGCGATCTGTCGACCTACCTGACCGGAATCACTCTGGATGTAAACGGCGGCATGCTCATTCACTGATGCACATTGCGTCAATCCGCGTGGTTGACGCTGTTCTGAATCGATAAAAACAAGAGATCAGACCATCATGATTACCACCCTGTCATTGGACGCGGTTTCGGCCGTGCGCTCCAACGCATACCGCAAGACTGCCTGGCGACTGATGCCGTTCCTGATGCTGTGCTACCTGTGTGCCTATCTGGACCGGGTAAACGTGGGCTTCGCCAAGTTGCAGATGATGAGCGACCTGTCCCTGAGCGAGGCCGTTTATGGCCTGGGCGCCGGCATGTTCTTCATTGGCTACTTTCTCTGCGAAGTGCCCAGCAATCTGATTCTGCACAAGGTCGGCGCACGTCGCTGGATCGCACGGATCATGATTTCCTGGGGGATCATTTCCGCTCTATTCGCCTTTGTTGAAACCGCCTGGCAGTTCTATGCCCTGCGTTTTCTGCTGGGCATCGCTGAAGCGGGTCTGGCTCCAGGCCTGTTGTTGTACCTGACCTACTGGTTCCCTTCCTACCGTCGCGCAAAGATGACCGTACTTTGGTTCGTCGCGATTCCCTTATCGGGGATGATTGGCGGCCCACTGTCAGGCTGGATCATGAATCAGTTCGCAGGTTTTCATGGCTGGGCGGGCTGGCAGTGGATGTTCGTCATCGAGGCAATTCCGACTGTCATCGTCGGCTTGTTGGTACTGAGCTATCTCAAAGATGGCGTGCATCAGGCCACCTGGCTGACCGATGAAGAAAAGGACCTGGTTACCAAGGAGCTCGCCGAGGACAACGCCCAGAAGGTCACTCATGCCTCACCTCGGGAATTCATCCGTGATCGCCGCCTATGGCTGCTGGCCTGCATCTACTTCTGTGTAGTAATGGGGCAGTACGCGATCACCTTCTGGCTGCCGACCCTGATCCGCAATGCCGGGGTATCGGACCCACTGCACATCGGCATGCTGACCAGCCTGCCTTACATGTGCGCCATCGCCGCCATGCTGCTGATGGGCCGTAGTGGCGACAAGCATCGCGAGCGTCGCTGGCACCTGATTGCCCCGATGATCGCTGGCGCCATCGGCCTGACGCTGGCGGCGCTGCTGGGTGGCAACCTGCTGCTGTCGGTACTCAGCCTGTGCCTTGCAGCAGCTGGCGTGCTCTCGGCTTCCTCACTGTTCTGGATGCTGCCCACGACTCTGCTTGGCGGCGTATCAGCCGCGGCAGGTATTGCCGGTATCAACAGTTTCGCCAACCTTGCCGGGTTCTGCTCGCCTTACCTGATCGGCTGGATCACCACTTCCACCGGTTCCAGTGCCATTGGCATGTACCTGATCACCGCAGTGCTGCTCGCGGGGGCCACGCTGGTCCTGCGCATTCCCGCCGCATCGGTCAATCGTTAACTCGCTGGAGTAGTCACTATGACTGTCAACGCACCCGACTCTTCGCTCTCGGCGCTCGCCGAACGCGCGTACAACATTCGCCGCCATGCCCTGCGCATGGGTCAGGTTCAGGGCCAGGGTTATGTCGGCCAGGCCCTCGGCGCCGCTGACTTGCTGGCCGTGTCGTACTTCCATGCGCTGCACTATCAGCCCCACAACCCCGAATGGGAGCAACGCGACCGCTTTTACCTGTCCATCGGTCACTACGCCATCGCCCTGTATGCAGCGTTGATCGAAGCCGGCGTGATCCCCCTGGAGGAACTGGAAACCTATGGTTCGGACGACAGCCGCCTGCCGATGTCGGGTATGGCCGCCTACACGCCGGGCATGGAAATAACCGGGGGGTCGCTTGGCCACGGCTTGGGCATTGCGGTCGGCGCCTGCCTGGGCCTGAAACGCAAGAACTCGGATTCGTTTGTCTACAACCTGCTCTCGGACGGCGAATTGAACGAAGGATCAACCTGGGAAGCCGCGATGTCGGCTTCACATTGGAAACTGAACAACCTCATCGCAATCATCGACGTCAACAACCAGCAAGCCGACGGCTACTCCAGCGAAGTGCTGGCATTCGAGCCCATCGTTGACCGTTGGCAGGCGTTTGGCTGGTTTACCCAGCGCGTGGACGGCAACGACATCGGTGCCCTGGTCGCCGCGTTCGACGCCGCACGCAACCATCAAGGGGCACAGCCGCGGGTCATCATCTGCGACACCAAGATGGGCAAAGGTGTGGACTTTCTCGAGTCGCGTGAAAAAACCCACTTCATCCGCGTCGACGAAAACGAGTGGGATCTGGCATTGCAAAACCTTCAGGTCGGGAGAACCGTATGAGCCGCGTAAACACCACCGAAACCGGCAAAAAGCGCCTGACAACCTCGGCCATGATCGCTTCGATTGCTGCCGAGGGCCAGGCCACCCGCTCAGCGCCGTTCGGCCATGCGTTGGCGGCACTGGCCGAACAGCGTTCGGACATCGTCGGCCTGTCGGCGGACCTGTCCAAGTACACCGACCTGCACATTTTCGCCAAGGCGCACCCGGACCGTTTCTATCAGATGGGCATGGCCGAGCAATTGCTGATGAGTGCAGCCGCTGGCATGGCACGCGAAGGTTGCGTGCCGTTCGCCACCACGTACGCGGTATTCGCCTCACGCAGGGCCTATGATTTTATCTGCATGGCCGTCGCCGAGGAGAACCTCAACGTCAAGATCGTCTGCGGGTTGCCGGGCTTGACCACTGGTTACGGCCCCAGCCACCAGGCTACGGATGATCTGGCCATCTTCCGTGCCATGCCGAACCTGATGATCGTCGACCCCTGCGACGCTCTGGAAATCGAGCAGGCAGTGCCCGCCATCGCCGCCCATCAGGGGCCGGTGTACATGCGCCTGCTGCGCGGTAACGTGCCGCTGGTATTGGACGAATATGGCTACAAGTTCGAGATCGGCAAGGCCAAGACCTTGCGCACCGGAAAGGACGTTCTGATCATTTCCACCGGTCTGATGACCATGCGTTCACTCGAGGCTGCAGCGCAGTTGCAGAAGGATGGCGTCGATGTGGCAGTACTCCACGTACCCACTATCAAGCCACTGGACGAACAAACGATCCTGGCGGAGGCGCGCAAGCCCGGACGTCTGGTGGTCACCGCCGAAAACCATTCGATTATCGGCGGTCTGGGCGAAGCGGTGGCAGGCCTGCTGCTGCGCAACGGTGTAACGCCGACCTTCCGCCAGATCGCCTTACCCGATGCCTTCCTCGATGCCGGCGCCCTGCCGACGCTGCATGACCGCTACGGTATCTCTACCGAGGCAGTGAGCGCGCAGATCAAGGCTTGGCTGTGACTTGATACGTGAAGATAGAGCCGGCCGGCATCAAAGGCGGCTCTATCCCTGTATGCCTGCAAAGCGAATGAAGGTAAGGGCATGGCCTGACGTAGGGAATGGGGCTCGTCAGATTTGCATGGCCATGCCGTCCACATTCATCGCCGCCTGGCGCAGGGCCTCGGAGCGTGTCGGGTGCGGGTGGCAGGTGAGGGCGATATCTTCTGCCGAGGCCGAGAACTCCATAGCCACGCAGAACTCACCAATCATCTCGCTGACGCTTGGGCCCACCAGGTGCACACCCAGTACTTCATCGGTTTCGGCATCGGCGATGACCTTGGCGAAGCCTTCGGTCTCGTGGTTGATCTTGGCGCGGCTGTTGGCGGTGAAGGGGAACTTGCCAACCTTGTAGGCACGCCCTTCGGCCTTGAGCTGCTCTTCAGTCTTGCCCACGGTGGCCAGTTCCGGGCGGGTATAGATCACGCCAGGGATGAGGTTGTAGTTGACCTCGTGGGGCTTGCCGGCGATGCGTTCGATACAGGCCACCGCTTCGTCTTCGGCCTTGTGCGCCAGCATCGGACCCGAAGTGACGTCGCCAATCACCCAGATACCCGGCACTGAGGTACGGTGGTGCTCGTTGCCGAGCATGCCGCGCTTGTCGGCTTCCAGGCCCACGCTTTCCAGGTTCAGCCCTTTGGTATAAGGGCGGCGGCCGATAGCCACCAACACGTAATCGGCTTGCAGCGTTTCTGCGGTACCACCGGCGGCAGGCTCCAGCGTCAGGCTGACGCCATCGGCACCTGCGCTAGCCTGAGTCACTTTACTGCCCAGCTTGAACACCATGCCTTGCTTGGCGAGAGCCTTCTGCAGGGCCTTGGCGGTTTCCGTGTCAGTGCCTGGGCAGATGCGGTCCAGGTATTCGATGACGGTGACCTGGCTACCCAGGCGGCGCCAGACCGAGCCCAGCTCAAGACCGATCACGCCAGCACCGATGACGACCAGGTGCTTGGGCACTTGCGGCAGCGACAGCGCGCCGGTCGAGTCAATGATGCGCTGGTTGTCGACGGTCACACCTGGCAGAGGGGTGGGCTCAGAGCCGGTGGCAATGACGATGTCCTTGGCCTGCAACGCGGTTTCGCTACCATCTTCGGCCTTGACCACGACCTTGCCGATGCCATCCAGGCGGCCCCAGCCTTTGATCCACTCGACCTTGTTCTTGCGAAACAGGTATTCGATGCCCTTGGTCAGGCCGGTCACGCTCTCATCCTTCTGTTTCATCATTTGGGCGAGGTTGAGGGTGGGCTTTACTTCGATACCGAGGTGGGCGAACTCGTCACCGCTGGCAGCTTCGTAAAGCTCCGAAGCATGCAGCAGTGCCTTGGATGGCATGCAGCCGACGTTCAGGCAGGTACCGCCCAAGGTCGAGCGGCCTTCCACGCAGGCAACGCTCAGGCCCAACTGGCCAGCACGGATGGCTGCGTTGTAGCCGCCAGGGCCACCGCCGATGATCACCACGTCATAGGATTTCATGGGTTCAACTCCAGGATGTAGAAGCGCGAGAGGGCCACAAGGTTAAAGTGAGATGCGGAAATTGTATACAATGTGATGCGCGGATAAGAACGCTTGGTTCTAGACCAAGGTCTTGCTTAGAGGAAACATCCCTCAGATGAACTACTCTGATGCGGTGACGTTCGAAATAGTAGGCGTCGTGGCCCATTACGAACAGGAGGGTGTTTCATGCTTGCTCAACTTCCACCTGCATTGCAGAGCTTGCATCTGCCGCTGAGGCTGAAACTGTGGGACGGCAACCAGTTTGATCTTGGGCCTAGTCCTCAGGTCACCATCCTGGTCAAGGAACCGCAGCTGATCAGCCAGTTGACCCACCCAAGCATGGACCAGTTGGGCACCGCATTCGTCGAAGGCCAGCTAGAGCTGGAAGGCGATATCGGTGAGGCTATCCGCGTGTGCGACGAGCTCAGCGAAGCGCTGCTGACGGACGAAGATGAAACGCCGCCCCCACGCTTGTCTCATGACAAGAGCACAGACGCCAAAGCCATCTCCTACCACTATGACGTGTCCAACGCGTTCTACCAGCTTTGGCTGGACCAGGACATGGCCTACTCGTGCGCCTACTTCCGTGAGCCGGACAATACGCTCGACCAGGCGCAGCAGGACAAGTTTGACCACCTGTGCCGCAAGCTGCGTCTGGATGCCGGTGACTACCTGCTCGATGTTGGCTGCGGCTGGGGTGGGCTGGCGCGGTTCGCTGCCCGTGAATATGGCGCCAAGGTGTTCGGCATTACCCTGAGCAAGGAACAATTGAAGCTCGGCCGCGAGCGTGTGCAAGCGGAAGGGCTTGCCGACAAGGTCGACCTGCAGATTCTTGATTACCGCGATCTGCCTCAGGATGGTCGCTTCGACAAGGTTGTCAGCGTGGGTATGTTCGAGCATGTCGGGCATGCCAACCTGGCCCTGTACTGCCAAAAGCTGTTCGGGGCAGTGAGGGAAGGGGGGCTGGTGATGAACCACGGCATCACTGCCAAGCACGTGGATGGCCGACCGGTCGGGCGCGGGGCGGGAGAGTTCATCGATCGCTATGTATTCCCCCACGGCGAGCTGCCGCACCTGTCGATGATCAGCGCCAATATCTGTGAAGCCGGGCTGGAGGTAGTGGACGTGGAAAGCCTGCGCCTGCATTACGCTAAAACCTTGCACCACTGGAGCGAGAACCTGGAGAACCAGTTGCACAAGGCGGCAGCGCTGGTGCCTGAGAAGACTCTGCGGATCTGGCGTTTGTACTTGGCCGGGTGTGCCTACGCCTTTCAGAAGGGCTGGATCAACCTGCACCAGATATTGGCCGTGAAGCCATACGCCGACGGGCATCATGACCTGCCCTGGACGCGGGAAGACCTGTACCGCTGAAGTCGCAGGTGTCACAGCCTTGATATGGCTTTGCAGGAGCGGCCTGGTATTGCGAAAGGCCGCTCTTGCAACGGTCGTGCTCACCTTAAAGAATCGGCGATATCAGCCGCGCAATGCGCATCGCTAATTGCTGTAGCCGATGGGTATCTTGGGTGTCTTCTGCAGTAATTTCCCGCGCTTGTTCGAAGTCTTCGTGGAGCATGCGCTCGACCTGGTCTGCGAAGCCGCGATCGACTGTCAGCAGGGTAATCTCGAAGTTCAGGCGGAACGAGCGGTTGTCCAGGTTGGCACTCCCAATCGCACTGATGTCGTCATCTACCAGCACTACCTTCTGATGCAGAAACCCGGGTTGGTAACGGAACATACGTACCCCCGCACGCACCGCTTCGAAGGCAAACAGGCTGGAGGCGGCGTAGACGATGCGGTGGTCAGGCCGCGACGGGATAAGCACCCGCACATCGACGCCTCGTAGTACCGCCAGCCGCAAGGCGGCAAACACGGCCTCGTCGGGGATGAAGTAGGGGCTGGTGATCCACACCCTGCGGGTGGCCGAATGAATCGCTTCAACGAAGAACAGCGAGCAGGTTTCCTGTGGGTCTGCCGGGCCGCTGGCCAAGGCCTGACACAGCACACCGTTGTCCGGGTAGGTATCGGGCAGGATCAGCGGCGGTAGCTGGCGCGTAGCCCAATACCAGTCCTCGGCGAACGACTCTTGCAGGCAGGCCAGTACCGGCCCACTGATCTGGACGTGGGTGTCACGCCAGGGGGAAAGCTGTGGATGTTCACCCAGGTACTCGTCTCCCACATTGTGACCGCCGATGAAGCCGAGCGCGCCATCCACCACCACAATCTTGCGATGGTTGCGGAAGTTCACCTGGAAGCGGTTGAACCAGCCGCGACGGGTGGCGAAGGCATGGATCTGCACACCGCCGTCACGCAGCATCTGGCTGTAGCTGGCCGGCAAGGCATGGCTACCGACACGGTCGTACAGCACGAACACCTGCACGCCTTCAGCGGCTTTGCGTAGCAAGAGTTGCTGCAGTGCCTTGCCGAGGGTGTCGTCATGAATGATGAAGAACTGCACCAGTACCGCCGAGCGTGCTTTATCGATGGCTGCGAAGATGGCATCGAAGGTGGCCTCGCCATTGATCAGCAGTTTCACCTGGTTATTTGCCAGGCATGGCATGCGACCCAGCTTGGGCATTGCGCGCAGGGCTGTGTAGCTTTCGGACTCGCGGGCGGCAAGGGCTTCTTCAACCCAGGGCCGCCAGTTGAGGTTGGCCATGGCCACGTGCATTTCCTGGTTGGCCTGGCGCCGAGCCTTGATGTAGGCATAGAACGAGCGGGCGCCGAAGATCAGGTAGGGGATCAAGGTGAGGTAGGGGATGAAGAATAAGGGCATCGCCCACGCAATGGCTCCCTGAGCTGTCCGCACGGTGAACAGCGCATGCAGCGCGGCGACTATACCCAACAGATGGATCAGGCCGAGTAGGTAACCAAAGAAGTAGGGGCTGTGGTAATCCATATGCATCCTGCTTGCCGAGTACACTTGAGGTAACAGAACACGTTCCCGGTCTGCCTGCAACCCGCAGCCGGATTTGGCGTCTAAGGCTCAGTCCGGCCCGTTTGACCGGTTTTTTTCCAGGAGCGTTCGTCCATGAAGATTCGTCTGCCACTGTTGGCGTTGGCCCTAGGCATGAGCAGTCCGCTGGTGCAAGCCCAGATGCTGCAACCGGGGTTATGGGAGCTGACCACCAGCAACATGCAGGTCGATGGCAAGCCGCTACCCGACATGGAATTCATGCTCGGCCAGTTGAAGAACCTGCCGCCAGAGCAGCGCGCAATGATGGAAGGGGTGTTGGCCAAACAAGGGGTCAGTGTAGGAGGCAAGGGTGTGCGTTCGTGCCTGACACCAGAACAGGTGGCAACGAATGACATTCCGCTGCAGGACCCGAAATCGGGCTGCACTCAGAAGATTACCGACCGTACCGGTAACGTGTGGAAATTCCAGTTCAGCTGCCCGAAGGCACAGGGTAGTGGCCAGGCGACATTTCTCAGTGATCGGGAATTCACCACCCAGGTCAGTGGCACATTCAACGCTTCGGGTGTACAGCAGCAAGGCAGCATGAACACGCGTGCGGTGTGGCTAGGCAATGACTGCGGTGCGGTCAAGCCGCGCAGCTGAAATCCCATTGCCACTGGCTGGTGGCAACCGCGTCGTGGGCATGCAGGCTCTGTTGCCGATCGAGCAGCCGAGATGGCAGTTCCAGAAGTCGGAAGGGAAACGAATAGTTCCACGTGGAACATTTCATTTTCAGTCCTTACCTCGACGCGGTTACGGCATAGCTTTACGGCCACGGCAGCCCTTGATCAAGCTGCAATGCAGCCAGAAGCGCTCCCCGCTGGAACTGGATACGCGGTTCAAGGTGGTCCAGCCTACTCGGCGGCTGTAACCCACCCAGGCCTCACCATTGCTGGCCAGGCCGGTAAAAAAACTCAACGTGCCATAGCGACTGTTGGTTTGTGCCCATAGTCGGCGGCTGCTGAGGTCGTAGCCGCGAAGGTAGAACGTGCTGCCTTCGGTGCGCACGCTGTAGTAGTTGCCTTTGCCGTCCTGGCAAGCGAACAGCGTCGCGCTTCGAGTACAAAGGGCCAATGCGCTGTTTTGCGGCATGGCCAATAGCGAGGCAGGCATGACAAGCAACAGCAATGCCATGAGCCGTGGCAGATTCATTTTTCATCCTCTGAGAGCACTCGTCCGTCGAGAACCACTTGGCGAAATTGTATTGTTACTTTATAACATTATGCAATGCATCGTTTCGAATGCGTCTGTCTGATAGAGGATCGTCATGCCCACTCGTCTTCCCGTCACCGTGCTATCCGGCTTTTTGGGCGCCGGAAAAAGCACGCTGCTCAACCATGTGCTGCGCAACCGCGACAACCTGCGGGTGGCGGTCATCGTCAACGATATGAGTGAAATCAACATCGATGCCAGCGAGGTGCAGCGCAATGTCAGCCTCAACCGCGCTGAGGAGAAACTGGTCGAGATGAGCAACGGCTGCATTTGCTGCACGTTGCGCGAAGACCTGCTTGAGGAGGTTGCACGCCTAGCCGAAGAAGGGCGTTTCGATTATTTGCTGATCGAGTCCACCGGTATCTCAGAGCCACTGCCAGTGGCGGAGACCTTCACGTTCCGTGACGAGCTGGGTCGCAGTCTGTCCGATATGGCGCGACTGGACACCATGGTTACCGTGGTCGATGGCTTGAACTTCCTGCGCGACTTTCAAGCAGCAGACAGCCTGACCAGCCGTGGTGAAACGTTGGGCGAAGAAGACGAGCGCTCGATCAGTGATTTGCTGATCGAACAGGTCGAGTTCGCAGATGTGCTGCTGGTGAGCAAGATCGACCTGATCAGCCAACATGAGCGCGAAGAACTCATCGCCATTCTGCGCAGCCTGAATGCTCGGGCGCAGATCCTACCCACGGTCATGGGCCAAGTGCCGCTGGCACGTATCCTCAACACCGGGCTGTTCGACTTCGATCAGGCGGCCCAGGCACCAGGCTGGTTGCAGGAGCTGCGCGGTGAACATGTACCAGAGACCGAAGAGTACGGTATTGCGGCCATGACTTGGCAGGCCCGTCGCCCGCTTCATCCACAGCGCTTTTATGACTTTATCCACACGCACTGGAGCAACGGAAGACTGCTGCGTTCCAAAGGCTTTTTCTGGTTGGCCAGCAAATATCAGGAAGCGGGCAGCTGGTCGCAAGCGGGCGGCATGATGCGCCATGGTTTGGCTGGCCGCTGGTGGCGCTTCGTGCCACGCGAGCAGTGGCCACAGGATGTGGATAACACGAACGCGATCTTGAAACACTGGACCGTTGAGACCGGTGATTGCCGCCAGGAGTTGGTGTTTATTGGGCAGAATATCGACTTCCGAAAGTTATCCACAGACCTCGATGCATGCCTGTTGACGGACCAGGAAATGGAATTGGGTCAAATGGGCTGGCTGCGTTTACCTGACCCATTTGGCCCATGGGTTGAGGAGGCGGCAGCGTGAATCTGGCTCACCGGCCTGTGGGTATCTTTCAGGTGTTTGGCGAGACGCCCAACGTGCTGGCCGAAGTGTTGCAGGATGGCGTGAACCTGGCCGTCTGGCGGCGGCGCTTGCCGGCACAACTGGAGGACTTTGCCGCGCTGCTGATCAGCCTTGGTGAGCCCTTGGCCGATCAGCGGGTGATTGATGTGGACGAGCAGAAGCCGGTATTGCCAGATCTGCTGCGCGAAGCAGCAGATTTGCAGGGATACGAGGCTTTCGTAGCTGATGTGACGTGGTTAGTGGCGGCTTATACCTGTCTGGTTGGCGCACGTCGGGTCGGGTTGCGCTTGCGCGTTTTGAACGCTCCGATGTGCCCGCGCTTCCATGTGGATAACGTACCGTTGCGCTTGCTCACCACTTACGTCGGCCCAGGTAGTGAATGGTTGCGAGAGCGGGATAGCTGCCGTGGAGACTTACACACAGCTCAGTCATCTGTGGATAACATCCAGCGCCTGCAAGCCGCCGAGGTTGCGATACTTAAAGGCGAAAAATGGCAGGGTAATGAAGGGGCAGGCCTGGTGCATCGGTCACCCTCGACGCAGCAGGGGCGTGTGCTACTCAGCCTTGACTGGCTGGCCTGACGGCGCATAGTGAGGCATCACCGCCGCCTGAAGGCACCTCATGCTGCAGAACATTCCCACCCACGTAATTGCCGGCCCGCTGGGTGCTGGCAAGACCACGCTGATCCGTCACTTGCTGGCCCAGCGCCCAGCCAACGAGCGCTGGGCGGTATTGATCAACGAGTTCGGCCTTGTCGGCCTGGATGCGGCCTTACTCAGCCGCGACGAGGACGGCATCGCCATAGGCGAGGTCGCAGGTGGCTGCCTGTGCTGTGTCAACGGCATGCCGTTCCAGGTGGGCCTTGGACGACTGTTGCGCAAATCGCGGCCTGACCGGCTGTTTATCGAACCTTCCGGGCTCGGCCATCCATTGCAACTGCTGGCTCAGCTGCAACAAGCTCCTTGGGTTGGAGTGCTGACAATTCAGCCACTCTTGATGGTTGTGGATGCACAGGCCATGGCTCGAAACGAGCCACTACCAGAGGCTCAACAGCAGGCTTTCAACGCCTCTGAAAGCGTGGTTTTCAACAAGGCAGAGGTTGTGGATGAAATATATAAGTTGTTGATAAGTAATAAGTTCAAGGAAAAGAAGATCATGTGGACGGTGCAGGGGCAGTTGCCTTTGTCCGGTCTCCCGACGGTATCTCCACAGATTGTTGACAGCCCATCCTTGAAAAGCAGGATTGTCGACAATCCTGGCATCGCCCCAGCAACACTGTGGGCGGACCCCCGTCAGCCGATTTGCCTTGTCCAGCAGGGGAAGGGCGGTTGGAGTATTGGCTGGCGGTGGCACCCTGGCCAACAGTTTTATCCACAGCGGCTAGAGGCTTTCTTGCGCGCTTGGCCATGGCGACGGGCCAAGGGCGTTATCCACAGCATGGAGGGCTGGCAGTCATTCAATGGGCTGGATGGGAAGATGCCTGCTTGGCAGCCCAGCGACTGGCGCAAGGACACCCGTCTCGAGCTGATTTTCGATCAGCCGCAACCGCAACCCGCATTGCAAGCCGGGTTGGATGAATGTCGCGTCAGTTGATCAGTTGCGCCAGCGGTTGTGCTCCTGGCGCCATTGCTGCATCTCTATGACGTTGTCGGCGCGTGGTGGGGTCTTGATTTCGAACGGGTAGGGCGCCAGCTCGATCTGCACGCTGTGGGCGCCGAACTGGGTCGCGGTGCCGGGGTGACGTTGCTCACCCGTGACGGTGAATTCGAAGGCATAGACGCGTGCCAGGCGCTTGCGGCCATTGGCATCCCGGACAAAGGCGATGCGTTTGAGCGCTACGGCATCGTCAAGCAACTCCAGGTCGAGTTTGGCGCAATGCTGTTTGACCCGTTCCAGGGCCTTTTCACGTAACCCATGGTTGTGCCACAACCAGGCGCCTGCCGTGGCTACCAGCATCAGGACGAAGAGGTTCTCCAGGGTCAACATTTGCATATGCTCCAAACAGGTAGATCCAGCTTAACTGCGTTCCTGGCCTGTCGTACAGGTGGCAATCGAGTTCATACTGCGCTGCGCACAATCCTTGAAATAGCTTTGGAAACCTCCCGCATGAAACGTACCCCGCACCTGCTCGCCATTCAGTCCCACGTGGTGTTCGGCCACGCCGGCAACAGCGCCGCGGTATTCCCCATGCAGCGTATCGGGGTCAATGCCTGGCCACTCAATACTGTGCAGTTCTCCAATCACACACAGTATGGCCAGTGGGCGGGTGAAGTGCTTGCCCCAGCGCAAATTCCTGCGTTGGTGGAAGGCATTTCCAACATCGGCGAGCTGGGCCACTGCGATGCGGTGCTTTCCGGCTACCTGGGCAGTGCCGAACAAGGGCGAGCGATCCTGGCCGGCGTCGAGCGGATCAAGGCGGTAAACCCAAAAGCGTTATACCTGTGCGACCCGGTCATGGGCCACCCGGAAAAGGGCTGCATCGTGCCGCCTGAAGTCAGTGAGTTCCTGCTTGACGAGGCTGCAGCCACAGCGGACATCCTGTGCCCCAACCAGCTGGAGCTGGACAGCTTCTGTGGGCGCCGCGCCCAGTCGCTGGAGGATTGCGTGAACATGGCGCGCAGCCTGCTGCAGCGTGGGCCGCAGGTTGTACTGGTCAAGCACCTGGCTTACCCCGGGCGGGCCGAAGACCAGTTCGAAATGTTGCTGGTGACCGCCGAACACAGTTGGCACTTGCGCCGTCCACTGCTGGCGTTTCCGCGTCAGCCGGTGGGGGTGGGTGACCTGACCTCAGGCCTGTTCCTGGCGCGTGTGCTGCTCGGCGACAGCTGGGTACAGGCATTCGAATTCACGGCTGCGGCAGTGCATGAAGTGCTGCTGGAAACCCAGGCCTGCGCCAGCTACGAATTGCAGTTGGTACGGGCCCAGGACCGCATTGCGCACCCACGGGTGCGCTTCGAGGCGCAGTTACTGGCGCTTTAAATGGCGTCGGTTTTCAGGTCCTGATAGCGCTTTTCCAATTCCTGGCGGATCTGCCGGCGCTGCTGGCCTTGCAGGAAGCGGCGCTTTTCTTCGCTGCTGTGCGGCTGACGTGGTGGCACCGGCACCGGGCGGCGGTTGTCGTCGACCGCGACCATGGTGAAGAAGCAGCTGTTGGAATGGCGCACCGAGCGTTCGCGAATGTTCTCGGTCACGACTTTGATGCCAACCTCCATCGACGTGTTGCCGGTGTAGTTGACCGACGCCAGGAAGGTCACCAGTTCACCCACGTGTACGGGTTCACGGAAGATCACCTGGTCGACCGACAGGGTTACCACATAACTGCCGGCATAACGGCTGGCGCATGCATAAGCCACTTCGTCGAGGTACTTGAGCAGGGTGCCGCCATGTACGTTGCCAGAAAAGTTGGCCATGTCCGGGGTCATCAGGACGGTCATGCTCAGCTGGGCGTTTCCAGGTTCCATAGTGTGCTCACGGTGAGGTTGCGCTGAATCGGGCGAATGGAGGGCGTCATCTGCTGACACTGCTGTTCCCCTCTTTTGAATGTGCCTTGCTGATACGGGACGTTGGCTGGCGCATCATCGTCACGCTGATCATGCCATCAGCGGCCCTTTTCCAGCCGATCTGTTTCTGCATATTGCACTGGCTTTTTGCGGCGGAGTGCGATGTTAACCTGAGTACGCCCATGCAATATGGGTGTTCCCGGATTCAATACAGTATGTACTTGCTGCTCGCTCAGGTTTGCCTCGGCAGAGGAGCGGTCTGCCCAGGCATTCACAGGACGAGAAAAGGAGTATCACGCCATGCATGCCATCAGCTTCATCCAGGACTTGGCGGTCATCATGCTGGTCGCTGGCGTGGTCACCATTCTTTTTCACCGTTTCAAGCAGCCCGTGGTGCTGGGCTACATTGTCGCCGGCTTCATCATTGGCCCGCACACTCCGCCGTTCGGTCTGATTCATGACGAAGACACCATCAAGACCCTGGCCGAACTGGGGGTGATCTTCCTGATGTTCTGCCTGGGGCTCGAGTTCAGCCTGCGCAAGCTGTTCAAGGTCGGTGCAACGGCGTTCATCGCAGCGTTCCTGGAGATCGTCCTGATGATCTGGATCGGCTTCGAGATTGGCCGCTGGTTTGGCTGGAGCACCATGGATTCACTGTTCCTGGGCGCCATCCTGGCCATTTCTTCCACCACCATCATCGTCAAGGCGCTCAACGACCTGAAGATGAAGAACGAGCGCTTTGCCCAGCTGATCTTCGGCGTGCTGATCGTCGAGGACATTCTGGGTATCGGTATCATCGCCCTGCTGTCGGGCATCGCGGTCAGCGGTACGGTCAGCTCGGGTGAAGTGTTCTCCACCGTCGGCAAGCTGTCGCTGTTCATGATCGTCGCCTTGGTCATCGGTATTTTGCTGGTGCCGCGGTTACTGGCCTATGTCGCCAGGTTCGAAAGCAACGAAATGTTGCTGATCACTGTTCTGGGCCTGTGTTTCGGCTTCTGCCTGTTGGTTGTGAAGCTGGAGTACAGCATGGTGCTAGGCGCTTTCCTGATTGGCGCGATCATGGCCGAATCACGCCAGTTGCTGAAAATCGAACGCCTGATTGAGCCTGTACGCGACCTGTTCAGTGCCATCTTCTTCGTCGCCATCGGCTTGATGATCGACCCTCAGGTACTGATCGACTATGCCTGGCCAATCGTTGTCATCACCCTGGCGGTGGTACTGGGCAAAATGCTGTCTTGCGGCATGGGGGCATTCATTGCCGGCAATGATGGGCGTACGTCTTTGCGTGTGGGCATGGGGCTTTCGCAGATCGGCGAGTTCTCCTTCATCATTGCCGCGCTGGGCATGACCCTGCAGGTGACCAGCGACTTCCTTTATCCGGTGGCGGTGGCCGTATCGGCAATCACTACGTTGCTGACACCCTATCTGATCCGCGCGGCTGACCCGTTGTCGCAGAAACTGGGCAATGTAGTGCCTGCTCGCCTCGCACGCGTGCTGTCGTTGTATGGCGAGTGGTTACGCAATATTCAGCCGCAGGGCGAGAATGCCATGCTGGCGTCGATGATCCGGCGCATCCTGTTGCAGGTTGGGGTGAACCTGGCGCTGGTGATCGCCATCTTTTTCAGTGGCGGCTACTTTGCAGGGCGTATCGGCAATTGGCTCAACGAGTGGGTCAGCGATGTCAGCCAGCAGAAGGCCGTCATTTGGGGGGCTGCATTGTTGCTGTCACTGCCATTCCTGATCGCCGCATACCGCAAGCTCAAGGCACTCTCGATGCTGCTGGCAGAGATGGGCGTGAAGCCGGAAATGGCCGGGCGACATACCCAGCGCGTGCGCCGTGTGATCGCCGAAGTGATCCCGCTGCTGTCGCTGCTGGTGATTTTCCTGCTGCTGTCGGCATTGTCCGCCAGCATTCTGCCCACCGGCGAATTGCTGCTGGTGATTGCGGTGGTAGCTGCGGTGGTGGTGGCGTTGTTGTGGCGCTGGTTCATCCGCGTGCACACGCGCATGCAGATCGCGTTGCTGGAGACGCTGGAGAACAGTCGCGAAAACTCGCACTAAGGGGAGGGGTTGTGCCCTGGGCAATATTCCCGTTCGCCGAGGTGATAAGGCTATAGCGATGTCGCCAGGCTTAGAAAGCCTGGCGATTTTAACTACCTTGAGGCGCTAGGATCGAGGCATCTCTAAAGGCGCTAGCGATCAGCTCTCCAGCCAGACATCTCGCGCCCAGTGCCACACCGATTCCCAGCTGTCTTCGCCGACAATTTCCTCTTCGGCATCCCACAGCACCACAGTGCCGTCTTCTTCCACGCAATAGTAGTTGTCGCCGTCCTGGCACAGCGGGATCAGGTCACGCGGTACGCCGGCATCCCAGGCGTTGGAGGCCACATCTGGCAGGTAGGTGTGCGACTGCGGATCTGTGACGGTAACAGGCTCCAGGGAGCCGTAAACCACATCACTTACGGTCAGCAGAAACTCTTTGAACACGAATGGAATATTGATGAACAGCTGCTCTTCGATTTCTACCAGCTGGTCTTCATCGGGAAGCTCCAGGGGCACCGGTACCGGCTCATTCGCTTCACGGAGTTGTTCGATCACTTCTTCCACGGTTCACTTCCTCTCACCTAGATGACAACGCTGCGCCTTATACCCTAGTAGCCCACTTTGGCAAAAGCAAAAACCCCGGGCAAGCCCGGGGTTCTCTGTTTATCACGCAGCGGTTAGCCGTTTTGACGGATACCGGCTACCAGCCAAGGCTGGTTTTCGCCTTGGGCGCGAACCATGTGCCAGCTTTCGCTGAACACTTCGCCCTGGTCGAAGCGGGAATTCTTCGACACGCCACGGAAGGTCAGGGTAGCGTCGGTGCGGTCGGCGCGATCATCAACACCGTCCAGTTGCACTTCCAGGTTATCGATGTAGGTAGACTGGAAGCCGTCACCCAGTTCAGCGCGCTCACGCTTGAGGAACTCAAGCATTTGCGGGGTAACGAACTCGCTGATCTTGTCCATCTCGTTGGCATCCCAGTGCTGCTGCAGCGACTGGAAGTGGTTACGGGCTGCAGCCAGGAAGCTCTGCTCGTTGAACCAGGCCGGCGCGTTGATCACCGGGGCGGCTGCAGCAGCAGGTGCGGCCGAACCACCGAAAATCGACGGCTGCGCAGGCTGAGCGTGAGCCTCACGCTGCATCGGCGCATGACCCGGCATGGCCATTTGTGGCTGCTGCTGGCGGCGGCGCGCGGCGATGAAGCGGAACACGAGGAAGGCGATAAGCGCCACGATCAGGAAGTCCATGATCTGGAAGCCTTCGAAACCGTCGCCCATGAACATGGAAGCCAGCAGGCCACCGGCGGCGAGGCCGGCCAGTGGGCCCAACCAGCGCGAAGCACCGCTGGCGGCAGCCGGTGCACGGCCAGGTGCGGTCGGCGCGGCTGCAGGCGTGGTTGGCGTAGCCTGGCGGGTCTGGTGGATAGGCGCGGAGCCCGAGCTCTTGCCGCCGCCGAAACGCTTGGCGTTGGCGTCCAGGCTCAGCGTCAGGCCGACGCAGAGCGCCAGTGCGATGCTAAGAAAACGTTGCATAATTGGGATATCCCCTGTTGTGGATTGCACGCGCGTCATGGTGCACAGGTTCCCGGGCACATGACCAGCGACATAGTGTTTCGAGCTTTTGCCTGAATGTTACAAAGTTGGCAGGCCCGACCCTTGTGGGCGTTACACAGCCTCGAGCTTGGCATACCCCAGCATCAGCCATTTGCTACCTTCGGCAAAATTCACCTGCACCCGCGCCTGAGCGCCAGAACCCTCGAAGTTGAGGATCACGCCTTCGCCGAATACCGCATGTTGCACACGCTGGCCAAGGTTGAACGCGGTCTGCGGAATGCTGGCATTGGCGAACAGGTTGCTGTTGGTGGCCGTCTTGGCCCCGCCGAACGGGCGGCTGACGCTGTTGGACAGGCGTACTTCCTGAACCAGGCCGGCCGGAATTTCACGCACGAAACGCGACACCTTGTTATAAGTCTCGCTGCCATAAAGGCGACGTGTTTCGGCGTAGGTCATGACCAGCTGGCGCATGGCGCGGGTGATGCCTACATAGGCCAGGCGTCGTTCCTCTTCCAGGCGGCCGGGTTCTTCCAGGCTCATCTTGTGCGGGAACAAGCCTTCTTCCATGCCCACCAGGAACACATAGGGGAACTCAAGGCCTTTGGCGCTGTGCAGGGTCATCAGCTGGATGCTGTCTTCATGCTCGTCAGCCTGAGTATCGCCAGCTTCGAGTGAGGCGTGGCCAAGGAAAGCCGAGAGCGGGGAAAGGTCGGCGTCTTCGTCGGTGGACTCGAAGTTGCGTGCCGCACTGACCAGTTCCTCAAGGTTTTCTACCCGTGCCTGGCCCTTTTCACCTTTTTCTTCCTGGTGATAGGTGATCAGGCCGGACTGTTCGATGGTGGTCTGGGTCATGGTATGCAGCGGCATGTCCACAACCTTGGCGGCCAGCCCCTCGATCAGCTCGATAAAGGCCCCCAGGGAACTGGCGGCGCGGCCTTTCAGGGCCTTGGCGGCGAGCAGCTGGCACATGGCCTCCCACATGGACAGCTGGCTGTGGCGGGCGTGCTCGCGGATGGCTTCGACGGTTTTTTCGCCAATACCGCGCGGCGGCACGTTGATCACCCGCTCCAGAGCGGCATCGTTGCCACGCCCTTCGATCAGGCGCAGGTAAGCCATGGCATTCTTGATTTCGGCACGCTCGAAGAAGCGCTGGCCGCCATAGATGCGGTAGGGGATGCGCTCGCGCAGCAGGGCTTCTTCCAGCACGCGCGACTGGGCGTTGGAACGGTACAGGATGGCGATTTCGTTGCGTGCATTGCCCTGCTTGACCAGGCTCTCGATGGTTTCCACGACATAGCGCGCTTCGTCGTGCTCGTTGTAGGCCGCGTACAGGGTCAGTGGTTCGCCTTCGCCCATGTCGGTCCACAGTTCCTTGCCCAGGCGCCCGCTGTTGTTGGCGATCAGCGCGTTGGCTGCCTTGAGGATGCCGCCGGTGGAGCGGTAGTTCTGCTCCAGGCGGATCATTTCGGCGTCGGGGAAGTCGGCGGTGTACTGGTGAATGTTCTCGATCTTGGCGCCGCGCCAGCCATAGATCGACTGGTCATCATCGCCTACCGCCATCAGGCTGTCGCCACCGCGCGCCAGCAGGCGCAACCAGGCGTACTGCACGGCGTTGGTATCCTGGAACTCGTCCACCAGCACGTGGCGGAAGCGTCGCTGATAGTGCTCCAGCAGGCCCGGGTGGTCACGCCACAGGTCCAGGGCGCGCAACAGCAGCTCGGAGAAATCGATCACACCGGCGCGCTCGCACGCCTGCTCGTAGGCCGTATAGACCTCGCGCATGGTCGCCAGGAACAGGTCGCCCCCCGCCTGGATATGCTGCGGGCGCAGGCCTTCGTCTTTCTGCCCGTTGATGAACCACTGGGCCTGGCGTGCCGGCCACTTCTGCTCGTCCAGGCCCAGCTCGCGCATGACCCGCTTGATCAGGCGCTGCTGGTCGTCGCTGTCGAGGATCTGGAAATTCTGCACCAGCCGCGCTTCCTGCCAGTGCGCCCGCAACAGGCGATGGGCCAGGCCGTGGAAGGTGCCGACCCACATGCCTGCCGGGTTGATGCCCAACAGTTGCTCGATCCGATGGCGCATTTCTGCTGCGGCCTTGTTGGTGAACGTCACCGACAGGATCGAGTGCGGCGATGCCTGCTCGACCTGGATCAGCCAGGCGATGCGGTGCACCAGCACGCGGGTTTTACCGGAGCCGGCGCCAGCGAGCACCAGTTGTCGCCCGAGCGTGGCCGCGACGGCCTGGCGTTGAGCATCGTTGAGGGAGTTCAGCAGGAGGGAGAGGTCATCTGTGTGCATCCGGCCATTCTAGGGCGCAGCAGGGGAAGGGTAAATGGCACTGTATAAATATTCACCCTGCCAAACATACAAAGCGGCCACTACAGGCGATGCGCTTGCAGTGGCCGCCGCGTCTACATCAATGGGTTTCCACGATGTCGGTGATGCAGGCGATCAGTTTACGGTCGTGGATAATGTCCACCCTCGGGATCAGACCGTGCTCGTCTTGCGTTTCGAACGTCACTTCCTTGTCGCAGGCAACCTGCATGAAGTTACCGTCCTGATGCTGCAGTTCAAGCTCCAGGGCCAGTGCAAAGGACTTGTCCTGCTTTCTGCGCTTGACCAGTACCGGTACTATGCCTGGGTGGCTGACGGTGATGGTCCCGTTCACCCGCAGGCGGGTGCCTGGTGGCATTTTGTCGTGCTGGGCTTGCCAGTCTTTGCATTCGATGATCATGGTAAAACTCCTGTCCTGGAAAGCGCGGTATGCCCCTTCCGAACGACAGATTGCTTGCGGCACCTACCCGCAAAGCAGAGCGAAGCGCTTCAGCTGTACCAATGCCTGCCATGCCTGGCCAGCAGGCTACCGGCCTGTTCCGGGCCATTGCTGCCGGCGGCATAGTGGCGGGGTGCCTGAAAGTGCTCCTGCCAACCCTTCATTAACGGATCAATCCAGTGCCAGGCCGCCTCCACTTCATCGCGGCGCATGAACAGTGTCGAATCACCCTCCACGATGTCCAGCAGCAGGCGTTCATAAGCTTCCCAGCGGCGGGTCTGGCTGAATACCTGAGCCAGGTTCAGGTCCAGCTCGACCGGTTCCAGCCGCATGCCCTTGCCTGGGCTCTTGGTCATCATGCGCAGGCTGATGCGCTCATCCGGTTGCAGCTGAATCAACAGCTGGTTGACTTGGCCACCGCTGAACAGCTCGTGGGGTACCGGCTTGAACTGGATGACGATCTGCGACGAGCGGCGCGCCATGCGCTTGCCGGTGCGCAAGTAGAAAGGCACGCCTGCCCAGCGCCAGTTGTCGATGTGCGCTTCGATGGCCACGAAGGTTTCGGTATCGCTGTCGTTGTCGACGTCCTTTTCGAAGTAATAGGCCGACACCTCCTGGCCGCCGATGTGCCCGGCACCGTACTGACCGCGCACGGTCTTGTCCTGCACGTCCTGGCCGGTGATGGGTTTGAGGGCCCGCAGGATCTTCACCTTTTCGTCGCGCACCGCTTCAGCCTCGAACTGCGCAGGTGGCTCCATGGCCACCAGGCACAGCAGCTGCAACAGGTGGTTTTGCAGCATGTCGCGAGTTGCCCCGGCGCGGTCGTAGTAGGCGCCGCGGTTTTCTACCCCCAGGGTTTCGCAAACGCTGATCTGTACGTGGTCGACCTGATTGTTGCGCCACACCGGCTCCAACAGGGCGTTGGCGAAGCGCAGGGCCATGAGGTTCTGCACGGTTTCCTTGCCCAGGTAGTGGTCGATGCGAAATACCTGGTTTTCGTCGAACACTGCGCCAATCGCTTCGTTGATGGCGGTGGCCGAGGCTAGCGAGTGACCAATTGGCTTCTCCAGCACGATGCGCGCTTCGGGGTCGGCCAGGCCTGCGTTACGCAGGTGATTGGCAATCGGTACGAACAGGTTGGGAGCGGTGGCCAGGTAGAAAATGCGCGTCAGCCCGCCAGGTTCGCCCAGGTAGCGCGCCAGGCGGCCGAAGTCGGCGCTTTGCGATGCATCCATGGGAAAGTAGTCGAGGCGCGCGGCAAACCGTTGCCATATGTCTTCGTCGAAGTCATTGCGGGCAATCTGCGCTCGGCAATGGCGTTCTGCGAGCTTGAGGTATTCGTTACGGCTTATGTTGCGGCGGGCGAGGGCGATGATGCGTACCGCGTTGTTCAGACGCGCCTCGCGATACAAGTGATAGAGCGCCGGGAGGAGTTTGTGCAGGGCCAGATCGCCGGTGCCACCGAACACCAGAATGTCGCAAGGAATAGTCAAACCGCCACTCTCCACGTTCGTTTAACTGGGCGGGTTGGCGTCCATGTAGTATAACTACAAGAAAGCTACAACCCGGCACGCCGATCATAACCGAGTCCAGCCTGTGAATCTGTTGCAACATATCGCCCAATCGCGCCACCTGCTGCGCAAATCGGAACTGAAAGTGGCCGACCACGTGCTGCTCGACCCGGCTGCCGTCATGCACAGCTCCATGGCCGATTTGGCGCACAGCGTGGGTATCAGTGAACCGACCATCGTGCGTTTCTGCCGGGCCATAGGCTGCTCGGGCTTCCAGGACCTGAAGCTGAAGCTGGCGCAAAGCCTGGCTGCCGGTGCCAGCTTTGGTCAGTTCGCCATCCACGAAGACGATTCGGTCGCCGACTACAGTCTGAAGATCTTCGACACCACCCTGCACACTCTGATGGAAGTGCGCGAGCACCTTGATCCGCAGGCGCTGCAACAAGCGGTGAGCGCCATGGCACAGGCGCAGCGGGTAGAGTTCTATGGCTTTGGCGCGTCCGGTGCCGTTGCGGCCGATGCCCAGCACAAGTTCTTCCGCCTGCTGCTCAGCGCGGCAGCGTATTCCGATCCGCACATGCAAGCGATGTCGGCGGTTACCCTGAAACCGGGCGATGTGGCGGTGTGTATCTCCCAGTCGGGCCGTTCCAAGGACCTGCTGATCACTGCCAACCTGGTGCGTGAGAGCGGCGCCAACCTGATCACCCTGTGCCCCAGCCAGACGCCGCTGGCCGAGTTGTCGACGGTCAACCTGGCGATCGATGTGCATGAAGACACCGAGATCTACACCCCGCTGACCTCGCGTATTGCCCACCTGGTGGTGATCGACGTGCTGGCCATGGGCGTTGCCATGGCGCGCGGGCCTAGCCTGGTCAACCACTTGAAGAGTGTGAAACGCAGCTTGCGCAGCCTGCGCCTGTCGCCCAAGTCGATCAAGGCTACCGACGACTGAGTTCAACCTGTACAGGCAGTGAAAATTCACGATTCTGTCACCATTCCACCGCCAAACGGTAAACCTGCAAGGCCAGTCTGAAACTCCCGCATACTATCTGGGAGACAGGCAATGGCTCGTGACTTCGACGGTACGTACCAACCCAACGCCAAGGCTCGCAAGCAGCAGGAAAAGGATCAGCGCCGTATGGAATACCGGCGCGCGATCGAGAGCTATTGCGACCAACGTCAACTGCTCCACGACCTGGCGGACTACCCGGAGCTGCAAGCACTCACGGTATGGCAGTCGTCGGCGGCATCTTCCCCGAAAAACGTTCAACAAGCGCGCTGATCAAAGCACGTTCGCCGCGGATGAATGCAAGAAATGCCAAGGCCACCGGCGACTGCCGCTTGGCCTTGGCCTGTACCACGCACCAGCTGCGGTACAGCGGCAGCTCCTCGACCGGTAATTCCTTCAGCATCCCGGTAGCCAGCTCCAGGTTGACTGCGTGACGGGTCAACAGGGCGATCCCCAGCCCGGCGATCACGCATTCGCGCTGGGCATCGGCCGAGGCTACTTCAAGCGTCTGGGCAAAATGCACACGCTTATCCTTGAAGTACTCTTCGCAAGCCTTGCGGGTTCCCGAACCTTGCTCGCGGACCAGCAGGGTATGAGGCTCCAGGTCCTGCATGCGCAACTGCTCCAGCTTGCACAGCGGGTGCTGTGGCGGCGCAACCGCAACGATCGGGTTGTTGAGGAACGGCAGAAACTCCAGGCCCATGTCCTGCGGCACCATCGACATGATGATCAGGTCGTCGCGGTTATCGGAAAGGCGGCGGATGGCTTGGGCACGGTTGACTACCGTCAGCGTCAGGTTGACTTCCGGGTGACGCTGCTTGAAGGCGGCGAACAGGTGTGGCACGAAGTACTTGGCACTGGACTCGATCGCCAGTTTCAACTGCCCCTGCAGTGAGCCCTGCATGTCCGACAGCTGCATGTCCAGGCTCTCCAGCCGCCCGAAGATATCGTGGCTGGCGCGCTGCAAGGCCTCGGCCGCCTCGGTCAGGTAAAGCTTCTTGCCCACATACTCGAACAAGGGCTGGCCGATCAGCTCTTCAAGCTGGCGGATCTGTAGACTAACGGCGGGTTGCGTCAGCGCCATTTCCTCCGCGGCACGGCTGTACGACCTCAAATCGCACACCTCATTGAAGATCTGAAGTTGACGCAATGTCATACGCATCAAGGACTTACGCATTTTTATTAGCTCTTCGGCAACACCTTGTTACCCAACTATAAGCTTTTGCTAATACAGCCTCTAACAAATATTGATTTTTGTTTATCGACCTACAGCGCTAGGGTGAATACGCGACTGGCCAGCAACGTCTGGTCACGCGCCGACCGGTAGAACCGGCTCGACTGTTCCTACGGCTTTGGGAAGACTCCAGTGATAAAAAAAATCCTGATCGCCAACCGAGGTGAAATCGCAGTTCGGATCGTGCGTGCTTGCGCCGAGATGGGCATTCGCTCGGTAGCGATCTTTTCCGACGCCGACCGGCATGCCTTGCACGTCAAGCGCGCTGACGAAGCACACAGCATCGGTGCCGAGCCGCTGGCCGGTTACCTGAACCCGCGCAAGCTGGTGAACCTGGCTGTGGAAACCGGCTGTGATGCCCTGCACCCGGGCTATGGTTTCCTTTCGGAAAACGCTGAACTGGCAGAAATTTGCGCCGAGCGCGGGATCAAGTTCATTGGCCCGGCCGCCGACGTGATTCGCCGTATGGGCGACAAGACCGAAGCGCGCCGCACCATGATCGCCGCCGGTGTGCCGGTAACCCCGGGCACCGAAGGCAACGTTGCCGATATTCATGAAGCCCTGAGCGAAGGTGATCGCATCGGTTATCCGGTGATGCTCAAGGCTACCTCCGGTGGTGGCGGCCGCGGTATTCGCCGTTGCAATAGCCGCGAAGAACTGGAACAGAACTTCCCACGGGTGATTTCCGAGGCGACCAAGGCATTCGGTTCGGCCGAAGTGTTCCTGGAGAAATGCATCGTCAACCCAAAGCACATCGAGGCGCAAATCCTCGGTGACAGCTTCGGTAACGTCGTGCACCTGTTCGAGCGCGACTGCTCTATTCAGCGCCGTAACCAGAAGCTCATCGAAATTGCCCCGAGCCCACAGCTCACGCCTGAGCAGCGAGCCTACATCGGCGACCTGGCGGTGCGTGCGGCCAAAGCGGTGAATTACGAGAACGCCGGTACCGTGGAGTTCCTGCTCGCCGATGGCGAAGTGTACTTCATGGAAATGAACACTCGGGTGCAGGTGGAACACACCATTACCGAGGAAATTACCGGTATCGACATCGTTCGTGAGCAGATCCGCATCGCCTCGGGGCTGCCACTGTCGGTCAAGCAGGAAGACATTCAGCACCGCGGCTACGCCTTGCAGTTCCGTATCAATGCTGAAGATCCGAAAAACAACTTCCTGCCCAGCTTCGGCAAGATCACCCGTTATTACGCCCCCGGCGGCCCGGGCGTGCGTACCGACACTGCGATCTACACCGGCTATACCATTCCACCGTTCTACGACTCCATGTGCCTGAAACTGGTGGTGTGGGCGTTGACCTGGGAAGAAGCCATGGACCGCGGCCTGCGGGCCTTGGACGACATGCGCGTGCAAGGGGTAAAGACCACCGCCGCGTATTACCAGGAAATCCTGCGCAATCCGGAATTCCGTAGCGGCCAGTTCAATACCAGCTTCGTCGAAAGCCACCCTGAACTGACCAACTACTCGATCAAGCGCAAACCCGAAGAGCTGGCCCTGGCCATCGCCGCCGCCATCGCCGCCCACGCAGGCCTGTGAGGAACCCCATAATGTCCAAGAAAATTCACGTAACCGACACGATCCTGCGCGACGCTCACCAGTCCCTGCTGGCTACCCGCATGCGTACCGAAGACATGCTGCCGATCTGCGACAAGCTCGACAAGGTTGGCTACTGGTCGCTGGAAGTCTGGGGTGGTGCCACCTTCGACGCCTGCGTGCGCTTCCTCAAGGAAGACCCGTGGGAGCGCCTGCGCAAGCTGCGCGCAGCGCTGCCCAACACCCGCCTGCAAATGCTGCTGCGCGGCCAGAACCTGTTGGGCTACCGCCACTACAGCGACGACGTGGTCAAGGCCTTCGTCGCCAAGGCGGCGGTCAACGGCATCGATGTGTTCCGCATTTTCGACGCCATGAACGACGTGCGTAACCTGCGCGTGGCCATCGAAGCGGTCAAGGCCGCCGGCAAGCACGCCCAGGGCACTATCGCTTACACCACCAGCCCGGTACACACCATCGAAGCCTTCGTGAACCAGGCCAAGCAGATGGAAGCCATGGGTTGCGACTCGGTGGCGATCAAGGACATGGCCGGCCTGTTGACCCCGTTCGCCACTGGCGAGCTGGTCAAGGCGCTGAAGGCTGAACAGTCGCTGCCAGTGTTCATCCACTCCCACGATACCGCCGGCCTGGCTGCCATGTGCCAGCTCAAGGCTGTGGAAAATGGCGCTGACCACATCGATACCGCCATCTCCAGCTTCGCCTGGGGCACCAGCCATCCGGGTACCGAGTCGATGGTTGCTGCGCTCAAGGGCAGCGAGTTCGACACCGGCCTGGACCTGGAGCTTCTGCAGGAGATCGGCTTGTATTTCTACGCCGTTCGCAAGAAGTACCACCAGTTCGAAAGCGAGTTCACTGCGGTGGACACTCGGGTGCAGGTGAACCAGGTACCGGGCGGCATGATTTCCAACCTGGCCAACCAGCTCAAGGAGCAGGGCGCCCTCAACCGCATGAACGAAGTGCTGGCCGAAATCCCGCGTGTGCGTGAAGACCTCGGCTTCCCGCCGCTGGTTACCCCGACCTCGCAGATCGTCGGCACCCAGGCGTTCTTCAACGTGCTGGCGGGTGAGCGCTACAAGACCATCACCAATGAGGTGAAGCTGTACCTGCAAGGTGGCTATGGCAAGGCCCCGGGCGTGGTCAACGAGCAACTGCGTCGCCAGGCGATCGGCAGCGAAGAAGTGATCGATGTGCGCCCGGCTGACCTGCTGAAGCCGGAAATGGCCAAGTTGCGTAGCGACATCGGTGCCCTGGCCCGTTGCGAAGAAGACGTGCTGACCTACGCCATGTTCCCAGACATTGGCCGCAAGTTCCTCGAGGAACGTGAAGCTGGCACCTTGACGCCTGAAGTGCTGCTACCGATTCCGCAGGCCGGTGCCGTGGCTGCCCCAGGCGGTGAAGGCGTGCCGACCGAGTTCGTGATCGACGTACACGGCGAAACCTACCGCGTCGACATCACCGGTGTGGGCGTGAAGGCTGAAGGCAAGCGTCACTTCTATCTGTCGATCGACGGCATGCCGGAGGAAGTGGTATTCGAGCCACTCAACGAGTTCGTTGGCGGTGGCGGCAGCAAGCGCAAGCAAGCGACTGACCCTGGCCACGTAAGCACCACCATGCCGGGGAACATCGTTGATGTACTGGTCAAGGAAGGTGACATGGTCAAGGCCGGCCAGGCGGTCCTGATCACCGAAGCCATGAAGATGGAAACCGAAGTGCAGGCGGCCATCGCCGGTAAGGTCGTGGCCATTCATGTGGCCAAGGGTGATCGTGTGACGCCGGGTGAGATCCTGATCGAGATCGAGGGCTGATTTAAGCCCTCATCTACAAGTGGTTAACCTCTGGGGAGCGGATGCTCCCCTTTTTTTGCGCCGCAACACTCGCCTCTTCGCGGATAGACCCGCACCTCACAACGCGCATCCCCTGTAGGAGAGCTGATTCAGCACACCGCTCAACCTTTGCGGCACACCTCAAGGCTTTTCACCTGGCCACCCGGCTGCTGGTTCTCTTCACTCAACCACCGCTCAAACCCGGCTGCCACCGCCGGCCACTCATCATCGGTAATCGAATACCAGGCCGTATCGCGGTTATGGTCCTTTACCACCAGGTGCTTGCGGAACACCCCTTCGTAGACGAAGCCGAATCGCTCTGCCGCACGTTTGGAGCGGGTATTGGCGTTATTGCACTTCCACTCCAGCCGTCGATTACCCAGCTCGAAGCCCAGCTTGCCCAGCAGGTACACCGCCTCGGTGCCCTTGGGCGTACGCTGCATGGCGGCGCCGAAGGCAATGTGGCCGATCTCGATCCGGCCGTGGTCAGGCACGATCGACATCAGGCTGAGGATGCCTTGGGCCTGGCCGCTGGCCCGGTCGATGACGGTGTAGAAAAGCGGGTCGCGGCCAGCAGCATTGCCTTCCAGCCAGCGGTCAAAGGCGGCACGTTCGGTGAACGGGCCGTACGGCAGGTAGTCCCACAGCACCGGATCGGAGGTCGGACCCTGCAGCACCTCCCACAGGTCTTCGCCATGGCGCCCTGGATCGAGTTTCTCCAGGCGGATGAAGCGGCCTTCAATTGGCTCGGCCTTGGGGGTTGCGGCGGGTTTCCAGTTCAATGCGTCTGTCATGTTCGGCCTACAAGCCTTTGCGGAATTGGATGAAGCCCGAGCGCTCGGCAACCTGCTGGTACAGGCTGATGGCGGTGGCGTTGGTTTCGTGGGTCAGCCAGTGCACCTTGATGCAGTTGTCGGCCTTGGCCGTGGTGTAGACGTGCTCGATCAACTGTCGACCAATGCCCAGGCCACGTTGCGTGCTGTCCACATACAGGTCTTGCAGGTAGCAGGAATTCTCGATGCTCCAGTTGGAACGATGGTAGATGAAGTTGACCATCCCCACCGCCTTGCCGTCGACCCAGGCCAGTGCCGAATGGGTTGGCTCGCTGGGGTCTAGCAAACGTTGCCAGGTGCTCAGGCTGACGGCATCGTCCAGCTTGGTCTCGTAGAAGTGCAGGTAGGCCTGCCACAGGGCGTGCCAGGCTGCATGATCCTGGGCAGTGACAGGGCGCAGGGTAAGCTTGGGCATGGGCTATTCCTTCAGAGTTGGCGCATGTGCGCCGCGAGTTGATTGTCCCGTTGATCGGGGCTGGCGCTCAGGCCTTCGCGCACGCCATCGATGTCGTGCCCGGAGCGGTTCTGGCTGAGCTTGCGCGCACCTTGCAGGCGTGCGATGGGCAGGCGGATGCCGACGATGGCGCGGAGCATGCCCTCGATGTAGTCGGCGGGGGCATCGGTGACTTTCCAGGGTTCGCTGCGACCCTGTTCGTGGCGGTCGGTCAGGTGGCTTACGATAGCCAGTAGCGGCTCGGCCTCATGGATAACTTCAGCCGGGCCATAAGCGTGCACCGCCAGGTAGTTCCAGGTCGGCACCACCTTTGGGTTTTCGGCCTTGCTTGGGTAATAGCCGGGGCTGACATAGGCATCGGCGCCGGGGAATACCAGCAGCGCTTCGCCGCCGTGTTGCAGGTCTTGCCATTGGCGGTTGGCACGGGCCAGGTGGGCATACACAGTGCCGAAATCGCCCTCGGCGGTATCGACCAGTACCGGCAGGTGCGTGGCCAGAAGGCCCTGTTCGCCCTGGCTGACCAGAATGGCCAGGCGGGTGTCTAGCATGTGCTGGTGCAAGCGGGTGAGGTCATGTTCCTGGTGCGGCTTACTGTTGTACATGGCGGGATCCTTGTCGAATGGTTCCATCCTAGGCAGGCTATTGGTCCTGGGTAAGATCCATTAATGCCTGTTTTCATAGGTCCAATACCATGCGCGACTCGCCCCTCATTCTGCCTTTCGACCCTGCCGGGATCGCCCTGGATCGCAGCCGCGGGCTTAGCCAGCAGCTCTATCAGGCGTTGCGAGCGCGGGTACTGGATGGGCGCCTGAGCAGTGGTACTCGGCTGCCGGCTACGCGCGACCTGGCTGCCATGTTGGCGCTTTCACGCAACAGCGTGGTGCGCGCCTACGATCAGCTGTATGCCGAGGGTTTCATCGAAAGCCGGGTCGGTGATGGCACCTACGTTAGCCGGCTGCCGAAACTGTCCACACAAGTATCCACAGGGTTATCCCTGGGCTTATCAACAGGTTTATCCACATTTTATGAAGAAAATACTGAGGATTTATCCAGCGAGAGGCTTTTCAGCGAGCCTTTGCAGCGTCTGAAAAACAACCATTTGCCACCGCCCCGAAGCGGTGCGCCGCGTGCTTTTCGTGTTGGCATTCCGGCGTTCGACCTGTTCCCGTTTGACGTCTGGGCCAAGCTACAGGCGGGTTTCTGGCGCAACCCGTCCCCTGCGCAACTGGGCTATGGGGACCCCGCTGGCGAGCCGGCTTTGCGCGATCTGATTGCGGCCTACCTACGCCGCTCGCGTGGGCTGAGCTGTACGGCTGAACAAATTGTGATCACCAGTGGTGCGCAGCAGGCCATCAGCCTTTGTGCACAGTTGCTGCTGCAGCCGGGCGACGGTGTGGCTGTGGAAAACCCAGGCTATCGGGCGGCCGCTCATGCCTTTACGCTTGCGGGCGGCCGGGTGTCTGGCGTGCCGGTGGATCAAGAAGGGCTGGACTGTGGCCGGCTGGAACACTTGACGGATTGCCGACTGACCTATGTCACGCCTGCGCACCAATACCCGACCGGTGTGACCATGAGCCTTGCACGTCGCCTGGCCTTGCTGGCCTGGGCTGAACGCAGTGACGGCTGGGTCATCGAGGACGACTACGACGGCGAGTATCGCTACAGCGGTGCGCCGCTGGCCCCGCTGGCAGCGCTCGACCGGCACGGGCGGGTGCTGTATGTCGGCACCTTCGGCAAGATCGCCTTCCCGGCGTTGCGTCTGGGCTACCTGGTGCTTCCGTCGAAGCTGGTGCAGGCGTTCAGCCAGGGCAAGGCGTTGGCGGTGCGGCATTCGGAGGTCAGCAGCCAGTGCGTGATGGCCGAGTTCATGGCCCGTGGTCATTTCCAGCGGCATATCCGCCGTATGCGCAAGGCGGCATTGAAGCGGCGCGATGTGCTCAAGGCCGGTTGGCCTGTGGATATTCCGGGGCTGGGCGCAATGCCGGAAGTGGCGGCTGGGCTGCATGTGAAGGTCGATGTGGATAACGTTGCTCGGGAGCAGGAGTTGGTGGCCAAGGCTGAGGCGGTGGGGGTGGAAGTGACGCCACTGAGCAATTTCTGGCTGGCGGACAGCCAGGTGCCTGTGGATAAGCGGGCAGGCCTGGTACTGGGCTTTGCGGCGGTGGCGGAGGGGGAGATTGCCGAGGCCCTGATGAGACTACGCAAAGTCTGGAGGAAATGAATGGGGCTGCAAAGCAGCCCCGGTTCACCATCAGGTACCGGACTTTATCCGCGTCCAGGCGCGGGTCCTGGCCCGTTCGGCATTTCGCGTCAAGGGTTTGAGGGTATACAGCTTGACCATCGCCTCTGCCGTCGGATACAGGTTGGGGTTGTTGCGAATCGTCGGATTCACTTTGTCGGTGGCATCCTTGTTCGGGTTCGGATACCCGACGAAGTCGCTGATCGGCGCAATCACCTCTGGCCGCAGCAGGTAGTTGATGAAGGTATGCGCATCCTCCGGGTTCGCTGCGCCCTTTGGAATCGCCAGCATGTCGAACCAGATCGGCGCTCCTTCCTTGGGCAGGCGCATGTCCACCACCACGCCGTTGTTTGCCTCACGGGCGCGGTTGGCTGCCTGCGAAAAGCTGCCGCTGTAGCCCACTGCCACGCAGATGTCGCCATTGGCGATGTCTGCCATGTACTTCGAAGAGTGGAAGTAGGTGATATGCGGACGAATCTTCAGCATCAGCTCCTCGGCCTTCTTGTAATCGGCCGGTTTGTCGCTGTTCGGCGGCAAGCCTAGGTACTGCAGGGCCAGCGGCAGAATCTCCGACGGTGAGTCGAGCAGGGCCACGCCGCACTGCTTGAGCTTGGCGATGTTCTCTTCCTTGAAGATCAGGTCCCAGCTATCCACCGGCGCGTTGTCACCGAGTGCAGCCTTGACCTTGGCCGGGTTGAAGCCGATCAGCACGGTGCCGTACATATACGGCACGGCAAACTTGTTGCCCGGGTCATTGGCTTCAATCAGCTTCATCAGTGCCGGGTCCAGGTGTTGCCAGTTCGGCAGCTTGCTGCGGTCCAGCGGCTGGAACACCCCGGCTTCGATCTGCTTGGCGAGGAACACGTTGGACGGCACCACCACGTCATAGCCGGAGTTGCCGGTGAGCAGCTTGGCCTCCAGCGCCTCATTGGTGTCGAAGATGTCGTACACCAGCTTGACGCCGCTGTCCTTCTGGAAGTCGGTCAAGGTCTGGGGGGTGATGTAATCGAACCAATTATATACACGCAGGGTACGCTGCTCGGCTTGCGCATGCAGGGCGCCGGCGAACAGGGTGGCTGCGATGAACGGGGCGAGCAGACGCTTGAGTCGGACCATTACCGGGCTCCTGTCTGGGCGCGCTGGAACCCTTCCAGCACATTGACCGCGTTGATGCCGATTTCTTCCACAGCGTAGCCGCCTTCCATCACGAACAGGGTTGGCTTGCCGAGTTGGCCGATGCGCTTGCCCATTTCCAGGTAGTCCGGGCTGTCCAGCTTGAACTGCGAGATGGGGTCGTCCTTGAAGGTGTCCACACCCAGGGAGATGACCAGCACGTCGGCGTCATAGCTGGCGATACGCGTGCAGGCCTCTTCCAGGGCTGCGCTCCAGGCGGCCCAGTCGCTACCGGCCGGCAAGGGGTAGTTGATGTTGTAGCCCTGGCCTGCGCCTTCGCCTGTTTCATCGGCATAGCCGAGGAAGAACGGGAATTCGTCCTGCGGGTCGCCGTGGATCGAGGCGAAGAACACGTCGTCGCGGTTGTAGAAGATGTCCTGGGTACCGTTGCCGTGGTGGTAGTCGACGTCAAGGATGGCGACCTTGCGTCGGCCTTGGTCGAGGAAGGCCTGGGCAGCGATGGCGGCGTTATTCAGATAGCAGTAGCCGCCCATCACTTCGCCGGCAGCGTGGTGCCCTGGCGGACGGCACAGGGCGAACGCCGCATGGGCGCCTTGCGCAATCGCTGCCTGGGCGGTCAGGGCAACTTGTGCAGCACTATAGGCCGCCTGCCAGGTACCCGCGGTGATGGGGGCGCCAGCATCGAAGCTGTAGTAACCCAGTTCGCCGTGCAGGCCGGTCGGCTTGACCTGGCGGAGTGTGCGGGCCGGCCAGGTGAAGGGCAGCAGGTCACCCTCGTGACCCAGTGCAGCCCAGCGGGCCCAGGCGCCTTCGAAGAAATCCAGGTAATCGGCGCTGTGGACGCGCAACAAAGGCGCACGGCCGAAGTCGGTGGGGCCCTGGATGTCGCCGAGGTTGCGTTTTTTCACCTGGTCGAGCACATGGTCGGCGCGCGAAGGCATTTCGAAACAAGGCATCAGCTTGCCATCGATCAGCTCGCAGCGGCCGTGGTGCAGGCGGTGGTCATCGGAATAGATCGTCAGCATTGTTGTTCTCCGGTGCGACTGGCGTGGGTCCATTGTCATGGGCTGATCCGCAGGGGAGAACGACGCAAACGGCCAAAAGGGGATCGATATGGCCAAGGTCTTTGGCCGGCAGGCCCGGCCCTTACGCCACAGAGGCATCAGGGGTTGTGACGCCCCTGTAGGAGCGGTTTTACCCGCGTAGAGGCCAGAACAGGTCAACCTCGAAAATGGCTGGGCGCCACGCCACTCCAGCGCTGGAAGGCATGCCGAAAACTGGCCGTCTCACTGAACCCCAACGTCTCCGCAATCCGGTAGATCGGCATCTGCTCATCGGCCAGCAACTGCTTGGCCCGCTCGAACCTCAGCTCGTCCAGCAGCTGTTGATAACTGCTGCCCAGCGCCTGCAAATGCCGGCGCAGGGTGCGCGAAGAGCAGTTCATCTGCCGCGCAAGCCCTTCCAGCCCGGGTGCTGCGTCCAGTTGCTGCGCCAGCAGCTGGCGAATCCGTCCCAGCCATGCCTGGCGACCAGTGAATTCAAGGTTCAGGCGCCGGCAGCGCTCGCTCATGGCTTTGTGAGTGATTGGGTCGGCCAGCGGCAGCGGCATATCCAGCCATCGCCGTTCGAAAGCGAAGGCATTGTCCTCGGCGGCGAAACCGATCGGGCATTGAAACGCTCCGGCATAGAGCGCGTGGTAACCAGGGCGAGGGTGTTCGAAGCGTGCGCCAAGCAGCGGTAACGGGCGGCCAAGCAGGTCGTCGCAGATGGCTTTCAGCGACACCAGGCAGAACTCGGCGTTGAAAGCGCTCAACGCCGGGCTGTCATGGTATTCGCTGGCGCTGAACCAGACACGCTGGCCGTCGTCGAGCAAGCGCAGCTTGAAGACTGTTCCCAGCAGTGCCGGATACTGCAGCGCCAGGCGCAAGGCGTCACCCAAAGTGGCACTGGAGAGCAGCGCGTAACCGAGCATGCCGTAGCACGACACGCGCATGCGCTGGCCCAGTTCCAGGCCAATGTCCTCCCGCCGGGCCACAGCATTGGCGCAAACCTGCAGCTCCTGCTGGGTGGTGATGCGCGCATCGGCATGCCCCAGGTCTGCCGGGCCAATGCCGCTGCCGGCCAGCAGCGCCGACGCCTCGCAACCGTCTGCCTGGAAGACGTTGAGGATCAGCGAAACTGCGTTGAGGGTGGTGAGGTGGCTGTGCAGCATGCTGGGTAATCCCGTTTGGCTGGGACGCATTATGGAGCAAGTTGTGTGCCGATATCCGGGGCTGCAGGCAAACCACATGTCCTGCCGGCGCGGCCGGGGTGCGCGAAGGCCTGCAAAGCGGCCCCAAAACCTTCAGGCAAAAAAAAAGGCCCGAAGCAAGCGCTCGGGCCTTGGAAAGGTTGAGAGGTGTCTAGTCCCTCGACCTGGTGAGACGGTTTACAGCGGCCTGGTTACGCCTTCAGCGGAACCAGACGTGGAGCGATCATGTTTTCCGGACGCAGGATGTCGTCGAGCATTGCGTCGTCCAGCAGCTTCTCTTCGCGCACCAGTTCCAGTACGCCGCGGCCGCTTTCCAGGGCAACGCGGGCGATACGGGTGGCGTTCTCGTAGCCGATGTAGGGGTTCAGTGCGGTAACCAGGCCGATCGAGTGCTCGACCAGTTCACGGCAGCGCTGTTCGTTGGCGGTGATGCCGACGATGCAGTGCTCGCGCAGCATGTCCATGGCGCGTTGCAGCAGGCGGATCGAGTCGAAGATCTTGTAGGCGATCAGCGGCTCCATCACGTTCAGCTGCAGCTGGCCACCTTCGGCGGCGACGGTCAGGGCCAGGTCGTTGCCCATGATGGCGAAGGCCACTTGGTTCACAGCTTCTGGAATAACCGGGTTGACCTTGCCTGGCATGATCGAGCTGCCTGGCTGACGCGCTGGCAGGTTGATCTCGTTGATGCCGGTGCGCGGGCCGCTGGACAGCAGGCGCAGGTCGTTGCAGATCTTCGACAGCTTGACCGCGGTGCGCTTGAGCATGCCGGAGAACAGCACGAAGGCGCCCATGTCGGAGGTGGCTTCGATCAGGTCGGCAGCCGGTACCAGCGGGTGGCCGCTGATGGTGGCCAGGCGTTGTACGGCCAAGGCCTGGTAGCCAGGGTCGGCGTTGATGCCAGTACCGATGGCGGTACCGCCCAGGTTGATTTCTGTCAGCAGTTCCGGAGCCAGCGAGCGCAGGCGCTGCAGGTCTTCAGTCATGGTGGTGGCGAAGGCGCGGAATTCCTGGCCCAGGGTCATCGGTACGGCGTCTTGCAGCTGGGTACGGCCCATCTTCAGTACGTGGTCGAATTCTTTACCCTTGGCAGCGAAGGCCTGGATCAGGCTATCGAGGCTGGCCAGCAGCGCGTCGTGACCCAGCAGCAGGCCCAGGCGGATTGCGGTCGGGTAGGCGTCGTTGGTCGACTGCGCCATGTTCACGTCGTTGTTAGGGTGCAGGTACTGGTAATCACCCTTCTGGTGGCCCATGGCCTCCAGCGCAACGTTGGCAATGACTTCGTTGGCGTTCATGTTGGTAGAAGTACCAGCACCGCCCTGGATCATGTCAACCACGAACTGGTCGTGGAAATCGCCTTTGATCAGGCGGGCGCAGGCTGCGGAAATGGCAGCGTGCTTGGCATCGCTCAGGTGACCTAGCTCACGGTTGGCGTCGGCAGCGGCCTGCTTGACCATGGCCAGGGCCACGACCAGCTTCGGGTAGTGCGACAGCGGAACACCGGAGAGGTGGAAGTTGTTGGCAGCGCGCAGGGTCTGGATGCCGTAGTAGGCATCTGCAGGAACTTCAAGGGTACCCAACAAGTCTTTTTCGACGCGGAACGATGCAGCAGCGGACATGATGTATATCATCTCGATTTTGACCCGGCACATGCCGGAATGGCGCCAATCCTAGGCCTGAAGGTGTTTTTGCGGCCAATGCTATTGCACGCTAACCTATGCACAAACGGCATAGTGTTTCATGTGACGCCAATTGATATTCGAGCGTGTTCCATTTTGGTGCGCGCCGGGAGATGTGCTTCGTGAACCTTGAAAGCAAATGGCTGGAAGACTTCAGTGCGCTGGCCGCTACCCGCAGTTTTTCACAGGCCGCAGAGCGGCGTTTCGTTACTCAACCGGCCTTCAGCCGCCGTATTCGCAGCCTTGAGGCAGCGTTGGGCCTGCAGCTGGTGAACCGCTCGCGCACACCTATCGAGCTGACCGAGGCCGGCCAGCTGTTTCTCGTCACAGCACGTACTGTTGTCGACCAGCTGAGCGAAATTCTCCGCCATTTGCATCACCTGGAAGGCGGGCAGGGCGAAGTGGTACAGGTAGCCGCGGCACACTCCTTGGCGTCGGGCTTCTTCCCCCGTTGGGTGGCCCAGTTGCGCAACGATGGTTTGAACATCGCCACCCGCCTGGTTGCGACTAACGTCGGAGATGCCGTCCATGCCCTGCGCGAAGGCGGCTGCGACCTGATGCTGGCGTTCTACGACCCGGACGCGGCCTTGCAGATGGATGCCGAGATTTTCCCGTCGCTGCACATGGGCACCACTGAAATGCTGCCGGTATGCGCCGTGGATGCCGCTGGCAAGCCATTGTTCGACCTTGAAGGTGAGGGCAGCGTGCCATTGTTGGCCTATACCGCTGGCGCATTCCTCGGTCGCTCGGTCAATTTGCTGCTGCGCCAGCGCAACCTGCGCTATACCACCGTCTACGAAACCGCCATGGCCGACAGCCTCAAGAGCATGGCCCTGGAGGGGATGGGCATCGCCTGGGTGCCGCGCCTGTCGATGCGTGGCGAGCTCGAGCGCGGTGAACTGGCGATCTGCGGCGGTAGCCAATGGCATGTGCCGCTGGAAATCCGCCTGTACCGCTGCGCGCTGGTGCGTAAGGCTAACGTCCGCTTGCTATGGCGCAAGCTGGAGTCGTCTGGCGCACAAGGTGAAGCGTCAATTTGAGTTGTATTTCAGGTAATCAGTGATATTTGCACGATTCCTGTCGCTGTAGCGGTAGCAGTTGGATCGTGCCGGTATACGGGGGTGCGTGTACGTTTCGCACACCCAGCCATTGAACTTCAGTTCGGCGTCTTCATGCGTGGCGCCTAGCAGATGGCCAATTTCATGAGCTGCAGTACCGTATGCGGCCACAGAGGCAATGGCTGTTTTCTGCTTGAAGTAGGCCAAGCCGGCGTTGTAGTTCAGGCCGCTATGATCGTAGCTGTTGCGGGTGAGCAGGAGATGTTTATCCATCAGAGAGTAGAGTCGGTGTCGCTTTTGTGCATACACCTGCTGGCTGAAAGCTTCCAGGAGCTTTTCGGAGGGCATTCCTGCATAAGCAATATCGGTAATGCGTTCAACATTGCGTTGAAATATCACTTCGATGGGATGTTGGCTGAAACTGCGCATTTCGTTCAGCCAATGCTGGAAGAAGCCTTCGTTCAATTGCTCGTCATGCATATCGGCCAGGTCGTCGTGCACATAGACGGTGACGGTAAGCGCTTGGGCTGCCGAAGCACTGGGCAATTGCACGCTGAGTATCAGACCAAACGACAGTGCGAAGAAGCATGGAGTTTTCATGTAGACGTACCAAAGTGCTCGAGGAAGGGCTGCAAGCGTGCAGCGCTCGTCGACTCCGAGGCAGCAGGAAAAAGTTGTCCCTCGAGACAGCTTGCCCTTTGATCCGGCATGTGCTTGTAGGGGTGGGCGGCCAGCCTTTAAATACGTTACAATCCCGCGCCTTCGGCCGACCTGGTCGATTCAGAATCCGTATGACAAGCCACGCTGGCCCACCTGCGTGGCTTGTTGCTTTTAGCGCGCCAGAAGGCGCTTGCAGGAGAGGCTCGACGATGAGTGCACTGGTTGGCGTGATCATGGGCTCCAAGTCCGATTGGTCCACCCTTAGCCACACCGCCGATATGCTGGAAAAACTCGGCATTCCCTACGAAGTGAAGGTGGTTTCTGCCCACCGCACCCCGGATCTGCTGTTCCAGTATGCCGAGGAGGCTGAGGGCCGTGGCATCGAGGTGATCATCGCCGGTGCCGGTGGCGCAGCCCACCTGCCAGGCATGTGCGCTGCCAAGACCCACCTGCCGGTGCTGGGCGTTCCGGTGCAGTCGTCGATGCTGTCGGGCGTCGATTCGCTGCTGTCGATCGTGCAGATGCCAGCCGGTGTGCCGGTTGCCACCCTGGCCATCGGCCGTGCCGGAGCGGTCAACGCTGCCCTGTTGTCGGCCAGCATTCTGGGCGCCAAGTACCCGCAGTACCACGCGGCGTTGAAGCAGTTCCGCACGGAACAGACCGACACCGTGCTGGACAACCCAGACCCGCGCCAGGCTTGAGGCTCAACCCATGAAGATCGGTGTAATCGGTGGCGGCCAGCTGGGCCGCATGCTGGCCTTGGCGGGTACCCCGCTGGGCATGAACTTCGCCTTCCTCGACCCGGCACCGGACGCCTGCGCGGCGCCCTTGGGTGAGCACCTGCGTGCCGACTACGGCGATCAGGACCACCTGCGTCAGCTGGCCGACGAAGTCGACCTGGTCACCTTCGAGTTCGAAAGCGTCCCGGCCGAGACCGTGGCCTTCCTCTCGCAGTTCGTGCCGGTATACCCCAGCGCCGAATCGCTGCGCATCGCCCGTGACCGCCTGTTCGAAAAGAGCATGTTCCGCGACCTGGGCATCCCCACCCCGGCCTTCGCCGACATCCTCTCGCAGGCAGACCTGGACGCCGCGGTGGCCAGTATCGGCCTGCCGGCCGTGCTGAAAACCCGCACCCTGGGTTACGACGGCAAGGGCCAGAAGGTGCTGCGCACGCCAGAAGACGTGGTGGGAACCTTCGCCGAGCTGGGCAGCGTGCCATGCCTGCTGGAAGGCTTCGTGCCGTTCACTGGAGAAGTGTCGCTGGTGGCCGTGCGTGGCCGCGATGGCGAAACCCGCTTCTACCCGCTGGTGCACAACACTCACGAAAGCGGGATCCTGCGCTTGTCGGTAGCCAGCCAGGCACACCCGCTGCAGGCTTTGGCCGAAGATTACGTCGGCCGCGTGTTGCAGAAGCTGGATTACGTTGGCGTGATGGCCTTCGAGTTCTTCGAGGTTGACGGTGGCTTGAAGGCCAACGAAATCGCCCCGCGGGTGCACAACTCCGGGCACTGGACGATCGAAGGCGCCGAGTGCAGCCAGTTCGAGAACCATCTGCGTGCCGTTGCAGGCCTGCCACTTGGCTCGACCGCCAAGGTGGGCGAGAGCGCGATGCTCAACTTCATCGGTGAAGTACCGGCCGTGGACAAGGTTGTCGCCATCGGGGACTGCCACCTGCACCACTACGGCAAGGCCTTCAAGATTGGCCGCAAGGTAGGGCACGCCACCCTGCGCTGCCAGGACATGGCCACCCTCGAGCGCAAGATTGCCGAAGTTGAGGCGCTGATCAGCAACTGATCGAGCTTCGAATCGAACTTCCGCAAGCGGCATGCCCTCTGAATATGGCAACAAGCTGAAGCCCGTCTAGGCTTTGGCTTGTTCCAACTTCACTGCAGAGGGATTGCCATGGGTATCATTGGAACCATCTTCATCGGCCTCATCGTCGGTCTGCTGGCCCGCTTCATCAAGCCGGGCGATGACAGCATGGGCTGGATCATGACCATTCTGCTGGGTATTGCCGGCTCCTTATTGGCTACCTATGGCGGCCAGGCCTTGGGTATATACCAGGCTGGGCAAGCGGCGGGCTTCCTTGGCGCGCTGGTCGGTGCTGTGGTGCTGCTGGTAATCTACGGATTCATCAAGAAACGCTGATTACTGGTTAGAATGCTCGGCAATTCATTCGAGTTGCCGAGCATTTCCATGCGTGCCTTTTTCCTTGTCCCCTTGCTGTTGGCCAGTACCCTGGCCCATGCCGAACTGCCCGAAACCGACTGGCTGGAGCTGATGCCCAGGTCGGACCAGAAGGCGCTCGAACAAATGCCTGAAATCGACCACAACTCGCCGGAAGCCATGGGCACCTTTACCGCCAAAGGTGGCCTCAAGCAGAGCAAGGGCCTGCCTGCGGTGATGTACTCGACCAAGACGGTTCCAGCCATGAATGGCAAGGACATCCGCCTAGGTGGCTACCCTGTGCCACTGGAGAGTGACGCCAAGGGCAACAGCACGTTGTTCTTCCTGGTGCCGTACCCGGGTGCGTGCATCCATGTGCCGCCACCGCCGCCCAACCAGTTGGTACTGGTACGCTACCCGAAAGGCCTGAAGATCGATGACATCTACACGCCCCTGTGGGTCAGCGGCAAGCTGAAGGTGGAGAAGGTCAGCAATGACCTGGCCGATGCGGCCTATGCGCTGGATGCCGGGAAAGTGAGGGTAGTGGAAGACGCAGACCTCTAAACCGCTGTGCTGGCCTCTTCGCGGGTAAACCCGCTCCAACCGACATGCCGCGGGGGTACTTGTAGGAGCGGGTTTACCCGCGAAGAGGCCGGTACAGGCACCGTAAAACTCAGATCATTTCGCTGACAATCCTGACCTCCAGCGAACAGCTGTGCCCAGGCTTCAACTCCACCAGGTCATCCCACACATTCGCCGTTTCGATGCACAGCATCCGCTGCCAGCCATCATCAGCCATGTCCGCCAAGTCTCTGGCCCGATCGATCCAGGGGTTCCAGATCACCGCCGAGCGCGAGCCACAGCTGGTCAAGGTAATACGGCGGCTCCAGTGCGGGTCGACAATACTCAGCGTTTGCGGGGTGTTCAGGTAGATGCGGTCAGTCTCCCCGGCAAACATCAGTGCCCCCTGCTGCTGGCGCTGCTCCCAGTCCGCCAGGGTCTCGATATAACCCAGCCCATCGACACCCTCGACCCGCGCCTGGCGCACGTCACTGACAGCGAAGTAGCTGTGCAGGGCCTGGCTGATGGTGACGGGGGTATTGCCCATGTTGCGGCTGGTCAGGTTCAGCCGCAGGTCCTCGCCCAGCACCACTACCAGTTTCAGCTCGACGTCATGAGGCCAGCCAGGCAGGTCACCCTGCGCTTCTGGCAGTTCGAATTCGATGCGCAGGCTTTCGCCAGCTTCCTCGATACCCAGCAATTGCCAGTCGCGCGCACGCGCCAGGCCATGCGCGGGCGCCTGTTCGCCATGGTACATGGCCTGCACGGCCTGAGGGTTGCGCTGCAGGTTGCCAAACCATGGCCAGCACACCGGTACCCCGGCGCGTACCGACTTGCCCTGGCGGAAGATGGCCTGGTCGCTCAGCCACAGCAGTGGCGGTTCGCCTACCCGCTGGTAGCTGAGGACCTGTGCGCCCTGCTGGGCGATCAGGAGTTCGGCACGGTCACTGCCGATACGCCAGCAGTTGAGTTCGCCATGTTGCTCGGTTACGACCTGGAAGGTAGCCATTGCATTCATCTCATTGATTGCCAGTGGGCCTTGGACCCGGGCACTTGCAATGAGTTTACCGCCGGCGTGGCTCAGCGACGAGGTACGGAACGGGTGCGGCCACTGCCGTCGATGGCGACGAAGACGAATACCGCTTCGGTAACCTTGCGCCATTCGCTGGACAGCGGGTCGTCGCTCCACACTTCGACCATCATCTGGATCGAGCTACGGCCGATTTCCAGGGTCTGGGTATAGAATGACAGCTGTGCGCCGACCGCGACGGGTACCAGGAAGGCCATGCGATCGATGGCTACGGTGGCTACGCGGCCGCCGGCTACACGGCTTGCCATGGCCGTGCCTGCCAGGTCCATCTGGGCAACCAGCCAACCGCCGAAGATATCGCCGAAACCGTTGGTTTCTCGCGGCAGTGCTGTGATCTGCAAGGCCAGGTCGCCTTGCGGGATTGGATCTTCTTGTTCGAGCTCAATCATGCGATGGGGCCTCTGACCCGTGACGCTTTTCGTTGGTGTGGCGCAAAGGCCGGGTAAACGATTCAGCTTGAAACATACTACGCCGATTTCGTTTCACTGGGCGGCCGTAGGGAAACTCTGCGAAACCGCCTGACAATAGTGACCGGCGTTTTCGCACAACATCCCACATTAGAAGCAACATAATCCTACGAATTGCCAGTATATAGGGCATAACGGCCAGCGACGACCGCGCATTCATGAATATCTGTGTGGATTGTGTATCGCTTTCGGCGTAGCTCGGCAATTTGCTATCTTCGCCTGTCTCCAATCCAGAAGCCGCGCGCCAAGCGGCCTGCATGCCCTACAAAGAGAACAACGAGCGATGACTTCCGTGCCCAGCAGTATCGAGCAGCCCTCGCGGCCGCTGACCCGAAGCGACTACAAGACCCTCTCACTGTCCGCCCTGGGCGGCGCGCTGGAGTTCTACGATTTCATCATCTTCGTGTTCTTCGCCACGGTGGTGGGCAAGTTGTTCTTCCCGGCCGACATGCCCGAGTGGCTGCGGCTGATGCAAACGTTCGGCATCTTCGCCGCCGGCTACCTGGCGCGGCCGCTGGGCGGCATCATCATGGCCCACTTCGGTGACTTGCTCGGGCGCAAGAAGATGTTCACCCTGAGCATCTTCATGATGGCGCTGCCGACCCTGATCATGGGCCTGCTGCCGACCTATGCGCAGATCGGCATGTGGGCACCGATTCTGCTGTTGCTGATGCGCGTGATCCAGGGCGCGGCAATCGGCGGCGAAGTACCGGGCGCATGGGTGTTCGTCTCTGAGCACGTGCCGGCTCGCAACACCGGCTATGCCTGCGGCACCCTGACCGCCGGCCTGACTGCCGGCATTCTGCTGGGCTCTCTGGTAGCGACCCTGGTCAACAGCATGTACAGCGCGCAAGAAGTGGCTGACTACGCCTGGCGTATCCCGTTCCTGCTGGGCGGAGTGTTCGGCCTGTTCTCGGTGTACCTGCGCCGCTGGCTGCACGAAACCCCGGTGTTCGCCGAAATGCAGCAACGCAAGGCGCTTGCCGAGGAGCTGCCGCTGCGTGCTGTGCTGCGTGACCATCGTGGCCCGATCATCCTGTCGATGCTGCTGACCTGGATGCTTTCTGCCGGCATCGTGGTGGTCATTCTGATGACCCCGGCGCTGCTGCAGAGCCTCTACCACATCAGCCCGATCGACTCGCTCAAGGCCAACAGCATGGCCATCGTGCTGCTCAGCTTTGGCTGCATTGGTGCTGGCAGCCTGGCCGACCGCTTCGGGGCGGGCCGGGTGTTCGTGATCGGCAGCCTGCTGCTGCTGGCCAGTTCCTGGACCTTTTACCATAGCCTGCCAACCCGGCCCGAGCTGCTGTTCCCGCTGTATGCGCTGACCGGCCTGTGCGTTGGCGTGATCGGCGCGGTGCCTTATGTGATGGTCAAGGCATTCCCGGCGGCGGTGCGCTTCAGCGGGCTGTCGTTCTCGTACAATGTGGCCTACGCGATCTTCGGTGGTTTGACGCCGATGGTGGTGACCGCGCTGCTGAAAGTAAGCCCGATGGCGCCTGCCTACTATGTGGCAGGCCTGTGCGCCGTTGGTCTGGCCGTGGGCCTGTACCTGCTCGCCAACAAACGCTGATTTTGCGCTACGGCTACTGGCCTCTTCGCGGCTAAAGCCGCTCTACGGGGATTTGCACAGGCCTCAATGCCGAAACCAAACCTGTAGGAGCGGGTTTACCCGCGAATACGTTAGCGGCGGCAACGGTGAACGGCGGGGGGAGATTGGCCAGCAGGGTCGGTCCTTTCGCGGGTGAACCCGCTTCTGCGAAGGCCTGTGTCCAACCACCGATGTGTGTCCACAACCGTGGCTTTAGCCGCGAAGCGGCCAGACGTGCTTTCGGTGATGGCCTTTCATCCAATTGTCATAATGAAGTCATATCGTATTCATGCGGCCTGCCGATACTTGGGCCCGTTCCATCCAACACCCCAATATTCCTGCTAGGAGCAAGGCATGAAACTGAAGCGTTTGATGGCGGCCCTTACCTTTGCCGCCGCTGGCGTTGCAACCGCCAACGCGGTAGCCGCTGTCGATCCTGCGATCCCGACCTACACCAAGACCACTGGTGTTTCGGGCAACCTCTCCAGCGTTGGTTCCGACACCCTCGCGAACCTTATGACTCTGTGGGCCGAGGCCTACAAGAAGGAATATCCGAACGTAAACATCCAGATCCAGGCTGCCGGCTCCTCTACCGCGCCACCCGCGCTGACCGAAGGCACCGCCAACCTCGGCCCGATGAGCCGCAAGATGAAGGACGTCGAGCTGCAAGCCTTCGAGCAGAAGTACGGCTACAAGCCGACCGCCATCCCGGTCGCCGTCGACGCCCTGGCCGTGTTCGTGCACAAGGACAACCCAATCAAGGGCCTGACCATGGCTCAGGTCGACGCCATCTTCTCTTCCACTCGCCTGTGCGGTGGCAAGGCCGAGATCAAGACCTGGGGCGACGTCGGTGTGACCGGCGACCTGGCCAACAAGCCAATCCAGCTGTTCGGCCGCAACTCGGTATCGGGCACCTACGGCTACTTCAAGGAAGAAGCCCTGTGCAAAGGCGACTTCAAACCTAACGTCAACGAACAGCCTGGCTCGGCTTCGGTCGTGCAGTCGATCAGCTCCTCGCTGAACGGCATCGGCTACTCGGGTATTGGGTACAAGACCGCCAGCGTCAAGACCGTAGCCTTGGCCAAGAAAGAAGGCGGCGAGTTTGTTGAAGACAACGAAGCCAACGCCCTGAACGGCACCTACCCGCTTTCGCGCTTCCTGTACGTCTACGTCAACAAGGCGCCGAACAAGCCTCTGGCCCCGCTGGAAGCCGAGTTCGTCAAGCTGGTGCTGTCGCAAGCGGGCCAGCAGGTGGTGGTGAAGGATGGTTACATCCCGCTGCCGGCCAAAGTTGTCGACAAGACCCTGGCTGACCTGGGCCTGTCGCACGCCGGTAACGTTGCAAAGAAGTAAGTAATTAAGAGGAGGCCGGTACCACAGCCCGGCCTCTTCCACGAATTTCCAGTCCGAAGCCAGGCTCCCTGTGCGGCGGGCTTTCGCGCGTCACCACTTTGTAATGTTTTTGTCACACGGGACCGCTAGGGTGTGCGCATGAATGATCTGGCCAATTCCAACATGACCCAAAACTCCCAGCCCGTGCGCATTGATTTCAATACGCCCGAGTTGCAACGCAAGCGCCGCATGCGCGCGCTCAAGGACCGCCTGACCCGCTGGTATGTGCTGGTAGGCGGGCTTGCCGTATTGGCGGCAATCACGTTGATCTTCTTTTACCTGGCTTATGTGGTGTTGCCACTGTTCCAGGGCGCTGAGCTGACCAGCAAGAAAGCACTGGAGCCGACATGGCTGCAGCAGGATGCCGGTAAGCCACTGATGATCGCGCTTGAAGAGCAGAATCAGGTGGGGATGCGTGTTTCGGACAAGGGCCAGGCATTGTTCTTCGATACCAAAACCGGTAACGAGCTCAAGCGTGTCGAGCTACCCGTGCCAGCAGGCACCCAGGTCACGTCCATCAGTACTGACCAGCCGGGTAGCGCGCTGGTGGTGCTGGGCCTGTCCAATGGTCAGGCGCTGGTTTTCCACCACACCTACAAGATCACCTACCCGGACAACAAGAAAACCATCACCCCAGGCATCGACTACCCGTACGGCGAGCAATCGTTCGTGCTCGACGAGCAGGGGCGTGCGCTGGAGCACGTCAGCGTCAACGTCAATGGCGACACCCTGCTGCTGGCCGGCTCTACCGGTGCTCACCTGCAGGTGCTTGAGCTGATCCGCACGGAAAACATGATGAGCGAAGAGGTCACCACCGAGCAGAACCGCATCGAACTGCCGCAAATGACCGAGACGGTGAAGAATATCTTCATCGACCCGCGCCAGCAGTGGCTGTACGTCATCAACGGCCGCGCCACGGCCGACGTGTTCAGCCTGCGCGACAAGAGCCTCAACGGGCGTTACAAGCTGTCTGAAAGCGCCGACACCGAAATTACTGGCACGGCCCAGCTGGTTGGCGGCATTTCGTTGATCATCGGTGACTCCAAGGGGGGGCTGGCCCAGTGGTTCATGGCCCGCGACCCGGATGGCGAATCGCGCTTCAAGCAGATTCGTACCTTCCAGATGGGCAAGGCGCCGATCGTGCAGATCGACGCCGAAGAGCGCCGCAAGGGTTTCATCGCCCTGGACGCCGAAGGCAAACTGGGCGTGTTCCACAGCACTGCCCACCGAACCCTGCTGGTTGAGCCGGCCGCCCAAGGCCCTGGCACGCTGGCCCTGTCGCCACGCGCCAACCGCATCATCATCGAAGAAGGCGGCAAATTGTTGCCGTTGAGCCTGCGCAACCCGCACCCGGAAGTTTCGTTCAGCGCGCTGTGGGGCAAGGTGTGGTACGAGAACTACGACGAGCCGAAATACGTCTGGCAATCGACCGCTTCGAACACTGACTTCGAGCCCAAACTGAGCCTGTCGCCGCTGACCTTCGGAACCCTGAAGGCCGCGTTCTACGCCATGATCCTGGCCGCCCCGCTGGCCATTGCCGCAGCCATCTACACCGCCTACTTCATGGCCCCGCGCATGCGCCGCAAGGTCAAGCCGGTGATCGAGCTGATGGAAGCGATGCCGACGGTGATCCTCGGCTTCTTCGCCGGTCTGTTCCTGGCCCCGTACCTGGAAGGCCATCTGCCCGGTGTGTTCAGCCTGTTCCTGCTGATGCCGATTGGTATTCTGCTGGCCGGCTTTTTCTGGAGCCGGCTGCCGGAGTCGATCCGCCTGCGTGTACCGGATGGTTGGGAAGCGGCGATCCTGATTCCGGTCATCCTGTTCACCGGCTGGTTCGCCTTGACCATGAGCCCGCACCTGGAAAGCTGGTTCTTCGGCGGCGACATGCGCCTGTGGATCACCAATGATCTAGGTATCACCTACGACCAGCGCAACGCCCTGGTAGTCGGTATCGCCATGGGCTTTGCGGTCATCCCGAACATCTACTCGATTGCCGAAGATGCCGTGTTCAGTGTGCCGCGCAGTCTGACCCTGGGCTCGCTGGCACTGGGCGCTACGCCTTGGCAGACCCTGACCCGTGTGGTCATCCTCACCGCCAGCCCGGGCATCTTCTCGGCGCTGATGATCGGCATGGGCCGTGCGGTAGGCGAGACCATGATCGTGCTGATGGCCACCGGCAATACCCCGGTGATGGAGATGAACCTGTTCGAGGGCATGCGCACTCTGGCCGCCAACGTGGCTGTGGAAATGCCGGAGTCGGAAGTCGGTGGCAGCCACTATCGCGTGCTGTTCCTGGCCGCCCTGGTGCTGCTGATGTTCACCTTCATCATGAACACCTTGGCCGAGCTGATTCGCCAGCGTCTGCGCAAGAAATACTCGTCGCTTTGATAGAAAGGTAGCGATCCGTGAAAAAGGATTCCCTCAAAGGCTGGTTCAAGAGCGGCGCCCCAGGCGTCTGGATGAGCGGCGGCGCGGTGACCATGGCCGTGATCATGACCGTCGGCCTGCTGGCTGTCATCGCCGTGCGCGGCCTGGGCCACTTCTGGCCAGCCGATCTTGTCCAGGCCACCTACAAGGTGCCAGGCCAGGCCGATCACGTTGTCATTGGCGAAGTGGTGCAGAAGGAGGAAGTACCCCGAGCTCGTCTGAAGGGGGCTGGCCTGCCGGTACCGGACCAGGGCCCGGAGTTCATGACCCGGGAGCTGATCAAGGTGGGTAACCGCGACCTCAACGGCAGCGACTTTACCTGGGTGGTCGGCGACTGGCTGGTCGACGAACAGCGCCCGGCTGACCTGATGGCCCTTGAACGCCGCGAGTGGGGCAACTTCTATGGCTACCTGGTCAGCGTCAAGGAACAAGGCCGTGTGGTTGCCGAAGGCCCTGCTGCCTGGAACGAACTGCAGGCCCGCCTCAAGCGTGCCAACCAGCTCAACAGCGAGCTGCAGCAGCTGGAGAAGAAGGACATCGGCGCCATCAACCATGGCCTTGAGCGCCTGCGTCTGCAAGCGCGCAAGCTGGAGCTGGACGGCAAGCTGGACGCCGCCGCCCAGGCCGACATGGACGCCGACCGTGCCGAACTCAACAGCCGCTACAAGGCTATCGAAGACCGCCTGAGCGGCCTGCACCAGGCTTTCGCCCGCGACAGCCTGGTGGCCCGGGATGGCAACGGACGTGAAGTGGAAATCAACCTGAGCAAGGTGGTGCATGCCGTTCAGCCGAACGGCATGTCGGCGTTCACCAAGTTGGGCACCTACTTCGGCAAGGTCTGGGAGTTCCTCAGCGACGACCCGCGTGAAGCCAACACCGAGGGCGGTATCTTCCCGGCCATCTTCGGTACCGTGATGATGACCCTGATCATGGCCGTGATCGTTACCCCGTTCGGCGTGCTGGCTGCCGTGTACCTCCGTGAATACGCCAGGCAGGGCCCGGTCACCCGGCTTATCCGTATCGCGGTGAACAACCTGGCCGGTGTTCCTGCGATCGTCTACGGTGTGTTCGGCCTGGGCTTCTTCGTCTATGTGCTGGGCGGCTCGATCGACCGCCTGTTCTTCCCGGAAGCACTGCCGGCGCCGACCCTGGGGACCCCCGGCCTGCTGTGGGCATCGCTGACCCTGGCATTGCTGGCGGTGCCGGTGGTGATCGTGGCCACCGAAGAGGGCCTGGCACGCATTCCGCGCACCGTGCGTGAAGGCTCGCTGGCGTTGGGCGCAACCAAGGCCGAGACCCTGTGGAAAATCGTCCTGCCCATGGCCAGCCCGGCCATGATGACCGGCATGATCCTCGCCGTGGCCCGTGCCGCCGGCGAAGTGGCGCCGCTGATGCTTGTGGGTGTGGTGAAGCTGGCGCCGTCGCTGCCGGTGGATGGCAACTACCCGTACCTGCACCTGGACCAGAAGATCATGCACCTGGGCTTCCACATCTATGACGTCGGCTTCCAGAGCCCTAACGTCGAAGCTGCGCGGCCGCTGGTGTATGCCACTGCGCTGCTGCTGGTGCTGGTGATCGCGACCCTCAACCTCTCTGCCGTGTGGATTCGCAACCACCTGCGTGAGAAGTACAAGGCGCTGGACGGCTGACCCTGATTGCAAGCGTGCCGCCCGTAAGCCGGGCGGCCCTTTGAAACGACTTGATAGCGTATGGAGTTGACCATGCAGCAAGATTCCCACACCCATGGCATCGACATGTCTGCCTTGGGCCGCAACAAGCAGAGCCTGCGGATGGCTGAAGAAACCGTGGCCATCGAAGTGCCGGGCCTGAGCCTGTTCTATGGCGACAAGCAAGCGCTGTTCGACGTGCAGATGAACATCCCGAAGCAGCGCGTGACCGCCTTCATCGGCCCATCCGGCTGCGGCAAGTCGACCCTGCTGCGCACCTTCAACCGGATGAACGACCTGGTTGACGGTTGCCGTGTGGAAGGTGCCATCAACCTGTACGGCAACAACATCTACCGCAAGGGCGAAGACGTTGCCGAACTGCGCCGGCGCGTGGGCATGGTGTTCCAGAAGCCGAACCCGTTCCCCAAGACCATCTACGAGAACGTGGTCTACGGCCTGCGCATCCAGGGCATCAACAAGAAGCGCGTGCTTGATGAAGCCGTGGAGTGGGCGTTGAAGGGCGCGGCCTTGTGGGACGAGGTCAAGGACCGCCTGCACGAGTCGGCGCTGGGCCTGTCTGGTGGTCAGCAGCAGCGTCTGGTCATCGCCCGCACCATTGCCGTGGAGCCGGAGGTGCTGCTGCTTGACGAACCGTGCTCGGCACTGGACCCGATCTCGACATTGAAGGTCGAAGAACTGATCTATGAATTGAAATCCAAGTACACCATCGTCATCGTGACCCACAACATGCAGCAAGCGGCGCGTGTTTCGGATTACACCGCGTTCATGTACATGGGCAAACTGGTCGAATTCGGGGATACCGATACCCTGTTCACCAACCCGGCGAAGAAGCAGACCGAAGATTACATCACCGGTCGCTACGGCTAAGCGCCGCTCGCGAAACAGGCACCTCGGTGCCTGGCACCGGCGTTGCCGGTGTTCGCGGGTGAACCCGCTCCTACAGGGCCGCGCTACCAAAGGACAAAACGATGATCAACAAAGAAAGCCTTACCCATCACATTTCCCAGCAGTTCAACGCCGAGCTCGAAGAGGTGCGCAGCCACCTGCTGGCCATGGGCGGGCTGGTGGAAAAGCAGGTCAACGATGCGGTTACCGCACTGATCGAAGCCGATTCTGGTCTGGCCCAGCAGGTGCGTGAGGTTGACGAGCAGATCAACCAGATGGAGCGCAACATCGACGAGGAGTGCTTGCGCATCCTCGCCCGCCGCCAGCCGGCGGCCTCGGACCTGCGCCTGATCATCAGCATTTCCAAGTCGGTGATCGATCTGGAACGCATCGGCGACGAGTCGACCAAGATCGCCCGCCGCGCCATCCAGTTGTGCGAAGAGGGCGAGTCGCCTCGTGGTTATGTCGAGGTGCGCCACATTGGCGACCAAGTGCGCAACATGGTCCGTGATGCGCTGGACGCCTTTGCCCGCTTCGACGCCGACCTGGCGCTGTCGGTGGCCCAGTACGACAAGACCATCGACCGCGAATACAAGACCGCGCTGCGTGAGCTGGTGACCTACATGATGGAAGACCCACGCTCTATCTCACGGGTGCTGAGCGTGATCTGGGTGCTGCGCTCGCTGGAGCGTATTGGCGACCATGCGCGCAACATCTCCGAACTGGTGATCTACCTGGTGCGCGGCACCGACGTGCGCCACATGGGGCTCAAGCGGATGACTGCCGAAGTGCAGGGCACTGCGATCGCCGACGGCGAAAAGGCTAATGTTTCGGGCGAATCTGACGATAAGTAAGGTTGCTCCCGAGCATCGACGCCCGGCCTTGGCCGGGCGTTTTCGTTTGCGGTCGAGAGCCGGCAGGCACCCGCGAATGATGTGATGAAGTCCCGGCGTGACCAGGTTGTAGCAAATGGCCAGTATTTGGCAGTAGGCTAGTCGGGTTCAGAAGGAGTATCGATGAGTAAAGTGAATGTGCTGGTCGTGGATGACGCCCCGTTTATCCGCGACCTGGTCCGCAAGTGCCTGCGCAATGCCTTCCCGGGCATGGCGATCGACGATGCGGTCAACGGCCGCAAGGCCATGGCCCTGCTCGGCAAGGAGCCGTTCGACCTGGTCCTGTGCGACTGGGAAATGCCGGAGATGTCCGGCCTGGAACTGCTCACCTGGTGCCGCCAGCAGCCTGCATTGAAGAACCTGCAGTTCATCATGGTGACCAGCCGTGGCGACAAGGAAAACGTCATTCAGGCGATCCAGGCGGGCGTTTCCGATTTTGTAGGCAAGCCGTTCACCAACGAGCAACTGCTGACCAAGGTAAAGAAAGCCCTGACCAAGATCGGTAAGCTCGATAGCCTGATGGCCATCGGCCCGGCGCGAGCCAACCCGGCGTTCGCCAACGATTCGTTGAACGCGCTGACTGCGGGCAAGCCCGAAGCGGTCAAGGTTGCGGCGCCGGCGCCGGCACCGGCCAGGCCTTCGGTCGCGGCTCCCGCACCCGCTGCCCCCGCGCCGAGCGGCCGTGGCCAGGGCCAGTTGCGCCTGGCCAGTGGCTCGCAGCCATGCGTGATCAAGGCGTTGAGCCTGAAAGAGGCACTGCTGGTGGTACGCCGCAGCGAAACGTTGCCACAGGTATTGGAAGGTGCGGTGCTGGACCTGGAGCAGGGCGAAAGTGCCGAAGTCGCTCGCCTGAACGGCTACCTGCATGCGGTGGCGGCGCTGGAGCCAAAACCTGACAGCGACTGGCTGCAGTTGACGTTCAAGTTTGTCGACCAGGATGCCCAGAAGCTCGACTACCTGTCGCGGTTGATTGCCCGCGGCACTGCGCAGAAGCACTTCACCCCCGGCGCCTGACTCCGGCCCGCGCCCCGCTTTGAGTAGGAGCAGCTCAAACTGCTCCTGCAGCAGCCCGCGTCGCTCCATCCGACCAACTGCAATACCTGCCGTAAAACCCGCTGCTAGTCTTCGACAGACCATAACTGTCAAAAAGCCACTATCATGCCCGCGCGCCTGCTGCTGTTCTGTGCATTGCTCATGGCCTCGGCGTCGAGCCTGGGTGTGACGCTCTACAAGATCACCGACGATTCCGGTGTGATCTCCTATTCCGACCGGCCCGGCCCCGGCGCCAAGCCCCTGGTGTTGTTCGAGCCCATGATCGAAACGCTCGAAGGCCAGGTACTGCTGAATGCAAAAACTTTCGACGGTGGCGTGAGCTTTTCGGCACGAAACGAGCTGCATGTGCCGGTAGAGGTCGAGTTGCGGCTGGACAACCTGGTCAACGCACAAGGCGGCGATGCTCCGCGTATCGTGCGCCGGCTGCTGCCGCCGCGCACCACGCAGATGCTCAGTGTGCTCAGGGGGCGGCCCGGGCTGCTGCTGAACTACCGTTCGACGCTGCTGCAGGCCATGGGTGACCCGGGCAAACGGCCGCAAGGCTTCCGCTACGCGTTTCCGTGGCTTGGCGGGCCGTTCCGCGTCACTCAGGGCCCCAATGGCCGTGTCAGTCATTTTGGGCCCAGAGGGCGCTACGCCATGGATATCGCCATGCCCGAAGGCACACCCATCATCGCCGCGCGGGAAGGGGTGGTGGTGAAGACGCAGAACAGCCAGAGCGGGCGGGCGCCCAACCCTTCGGGCAACTTTGTAAGGATTTTGCACCCGGATGGCACCATGGGCGTCTACCTTCACCTGATGCGTGGTTCGGTGGTGGTAGCGGAGGGGCAGCGGGTACGGCAGGGCCAGATGCTGGCCAAGTCGGGCAATACCGGCAACAGCACTGGGCCGCACCTGCATTTTGTAGTGCAGCGCAATGTGGGGTTGGCGCTGGAGTCGATACCTTACCGCTTCGACAGGCCGATCAGCGGGTTGCCTGATTTTACTGCAGGTAACCCTTGAGATTGCCGGGCCTGCTTCGCAGGCCTTTCGCGACACAAGGCCGCTCCCACAGAGCCTGCACATAGCCAGAGGCATGCGCTGTACCTGTGGGAGCGGCCTTGCGTCGCGATGGGCTGCGCAGCAGCCCCATGGCCATTAATCCAGCTTCAGTACCTTGGCCAGCACGATCTTGGGCCCTTTCATCTTCTTGATGATGATGCGCAGCCCTTCGACCTCCAGCACTTCCTCTTCTTCCGGCACGCGCTTGAGCGTCTCGTAGATCAACCCGGCCAGGGTTTCCGCCTCGATGTGGTCAAGGTCGATACCCAGCAGACGTTCGACCTTGAACAGAGGGGTGTCGCCGCGCACCAGCAGCTTGCCCGGCTGGTAGGCGAGAATGCCACGCTCGGTCTTGCGGTGCTCGTCCTGGATGTCGCCCACCAGCACTTCCAGCACGTCTTCCATGGTCAGGTAGCCGATCACCTTGCCATCGGCTTCCTCTACCAGCACGAAGTGCGCTCCGCCCTTGCGGAACTGCTCCAGCAACTGGGACAGGGGCATGTGCCGGGACACGCGTTCGAGGGGCCGGGCAAGGTCCTCCAGGTCGATGGTCTCTGGCAAGTGCTCCAGCTCAGCCAGCTCCAGCAGCAGATCCTTGATGTGCAGCAGGCCGGTGAACTCTTCGCGCTCGGTGTCGTACACCGGGTAGCGGCTGAACTTGTGGCGGCGCACCAGGGCCAGGATCTGCTTCAGAGGCGCATGGGCGTCGATGCTGATCATGTCCTCACGCGAGTTGGCCCAGTCGACCACTTCCAGCTCGCCCATTTCCACGGCCGAGGCCAGCACGCGCATGCCTTGGTCGCTTGGGTCCTGACCACGGCTGGAGTGCAGGATCAGCTTAAGTTCTTCACGGCTGTAGTGGTGCTCGTGGTGCGGGCCAGGCTCGCCCTGGCCGGCAATGCGCAGGATGGTATTGGCGCTGGCGTTGAGCAGGTAGATGGCCGGGTACATCGCCCAGTAAAACAGGTAAAGCGGCACGGCGGTCCACAGCGACAGCAGCTCTGGCTTACGGATAGCCCAGGACTTGGGGGCCAGCTCACCAACCACGATGTGCAGGTACGAGATGACGAAGAAGGCGACGAAGAACGAAATCGCCTTGACCAGCTCTGCGCTGTCCACGCCGAAATAGGCCAGCAATGGTTCCAGCAGGTGGGCGAAGGCGGGCTCACCCACCCAGCCCAGGCCCAGCGAGGCGAGGGTGATGCCCAATTGGCAGGCCGACAGGTAGGCGTCGAGTTGGTTGTGAACCTTGCGCAGGATGTTGCCACGCCAGCCGTGCTTTTCGGCGATGGCCTCTACGCGTGTAGCGCGCAGCTTGACCATGGCGAACTCTGCAGCAACGAAGAAGCCGTTGAGCAGCACCAGCAGCAAGGCAAAGATGATCATGCCGAAGTCGGCGAATAACGAGGTGAGGCTAATACCAGAGGAAGGGTCCATGATGGAGTTTTTACGGGGTCCGTCTTTGAGATAGAGAGAAAAAAAGTGCCAGCTTTTGCTGGCACAGGGGATCCAATGTAGCGGCTGGGGCCGTAAAAGCAAAGGGCAGCGGACTCATTGCTGTCCCTGGGGGAGCAGACATGCCAGCGAAGGTCCGCGCAGCAACCCCGATCTCAAGCCTTTTCGTTGGCCAATTGTGCTGGCGCAAAGTGACAGGTAAAGGTGCTGCCATGCCCCGGTACACTGCTGATTTCCAGTTTGCCGCGGTGGCGCATCAGCACATGCTTGACGATTGCGAGCCCCAGCCCGGTACCGCCGGTATTCGATGCACGGCTGGAGTCTACCCGGTAGAAGCGCTCGGTCAGGCGTGGCAAGTGCTTGGCATCGATGCCCACCCCAGAGTCCTGAACCGACAGGTGTGCGCCCTGGGCATCGGCCCACCAGCGGATGCGGATGTTGCCCTCATCCTGGGTGTACTTGACTGCATTGAACACCAGATTGGAAAAGGCACTGCGCAACTCCGACTCGCTCCCCTTCAGCTTGATGCCAGGCGCAGCGTCCAGGCTGATACGCTGGTTGCGCGGCCCTGAAAGGGCCTGGGCGTCGTTCTTGATGGCGGCGAGCAGGGCATCGACTGCCACCGGCTGGTTGTCCGATGGGTAATCGGTGGCTTCCAGTTTGGCCAGCAGCAGCAAATCGTTGAGCAGGGTTTGCATGCGCGAGCCTTGCTGGCTCATCTGCTGCAGGGCGCGGCTCCACCGCGGGTTCACGTCCTCGACGTTGTCCAGCAGGGTTTCCAGGTAGCCGGTGATTACCGTCAGCGGTGTACGCAGCTCGTGGGACACGTTGGCGACGAAGTCCTTGCGCATCTGTTCCAGCTGGTGAATGCGGGTGACATCGCGCACCAGCATCAGGTGTTCATTGTTGCCGTAGCGGGTGATGTGCAACTGCACACGCATGCGGTCATTGATCGGCGAAGGGATTTCCAGCGGTTCGAGGTAGTTTTCTGCCTCGAAGTACTCTTTGAAGAGCGGGTGGCGCACCAGGTTGGTCACTTGCTGGCCGCCGTCCTGTGGGGTCTTGAAGCCCAGCAGGGTCTCGGCGGCGCGGTTCCACCATTCCAGGTTGCCGTCACTGTCCAGCATGATCACCGCGTCACGCAGCGCGGCGGTGGATTCCTGCACCCGGTCGATCACTGCCTGCAGGCGGCCCCGTACGCGTTGGTCGCGGCGTTGCAGGTGGTAGATGCTATCGAATACCTCGCCCCACAGGCCGTAGCCATCGGGCGGTGCTTCGTCGGGTTGGTGATTGCGCAGCCAGTCGTGCAAGCGCAGCAGTTGCTTGAGGGTCCAGCCCAGATAGAGCGCCAGGCCAATGGCCAGGCTCCAGCCGTAATAGCCGCTGACCAGCCCGCCGATCAGGCATACGGTAATCAGCAACAGCAGATGGCGAATCAGGGTCGCGTGCCAGTTCTGGTTCAATTGACGATCCTTGTACAACGATGTGCAGCTTGGCGCCCCAGAGCTCGATCAGCTCTTGGTCGAGAAGCGGTAGCCAGTGCCCCGGACGGTTTGTACCAGATTCTCGTAAGCTTCACCCAGCGCCTTGCGCAGGCGACGAATGTGCACATCGACGGTACGTTCCTCGACGTAGACGTTGCCGCCCCACACCTGGTCCAGCAATTGGCCGCGGGTGTAGGCGCGCTCCTGGTGGGTCATGAAAAACTGCAGCAGGCGGTATTCGGTAGGGCCCATCTCTGCCGGCTTGCCATCGATGGTCACACGGTGGCTGATCGGGTCGAGCAGCAGGCCGCCGACCTCGATCGGCGCCTCGCTGTCGCTCGGGCCAGTGCGGCGCAGCACGGCTTTCAGTCGCGCGACCAGTTCACGCGGCGAAAACGGCTTGGTGATGTAGTCGTCGGCGCCCACTTCCAGGCCCTGGATCTTGTTGTCCTCTTCACCCTTGGCCGTGAGCATGATGATCGGTATATCGCCGGTCAGTTCGTCGCGCTTCAGGCGGCGGGCCAGCTCTATGCCGGAGGTGCCGGGCAGCATCCAGTCGAGCAGGATCAGGTCCGGTTTGCGGTCGACGATGATCGCGTGGGCCTGTTGCGAGTTTTCCGCTTCCAGGCAGTCATAGCCGGCCATTTCCAGGGCAACGGCGATCATCTCGCGAATGGGCGCTTCGTCGTCGACGATCAGAATGTTCCTGCCTACCATGCTCAAAACCTCTCCTGGATTCGGTGTCTTGGCCCGCATTAGATAACGGAATTATTGCAGCTGTGTGACAGGGTGTTGGCCGTTCTGGCGACATTCCGTGACTGAACTAGGCTAGAGAGAGCCGCGGTAAAGGCAACCCGAACCCATTTCCCCCCGCGACAATGGTGAATCCAATGACACGACATACGCTGAGCTGGATGGCCCTTTTCACTGCGCTGGCGCTTCCGGGGGTGGCGTTGGCCCACCATGCCACGGAGAAGGACGGCATGTGGGTCGATCATGCCGGCATGACCCTGTACACCTTTGACAAGGATGCGGGTGGCAAGTCGATGTGCAATGGCGATTGCGCCAAGAACTGGCCACCGTTGATGGTCAAGAAAGAGGACGAAGCACCGAAGGACAAATGGACCCATGTAACGCGTGACGACGGCTCGATGCAGTGGGCTTACGACGGCAAGCCGCTGTATACCTTCGTCAAGGACAAGAAGGCCGGCGACATGACCGGTGACGGCGTGAAGGACGTCTGGCACGTTGCCAAGCCTTGAGACAGCCGGGGCCGCTGTGCGGCCCCAAAATATTCAGCGCAACGCGTAATCCAGCACCACCCCGATAAATACCAGCAACCCCGCCCAGTGGTTGTGCAGAAACGCCTTGAAGCACGATTCCCGGTCCAGCTTGCGCGTTGACCAGTATTCCCAGGCAAAGCACGCCGCCGCACCCAGCAACCCAAGGTGGAACCAGCCGCCAAGATCGAACCGGCTACCGGCCAGCAACAGGCAGCCCAGCGACAGCAACTGCAGGGTCAGGATGATGCTGCGATCGGCTTCGCCGAACAGGATCGCGGTGGATTTCACACCAATCTTCAGGTCGTCATCACGGTCGACCATGGCGTAGTAGGTGTCGTACCCCACGGTCCACAGCAGGTTGGCGATGTACAGCAGCCAGGCACCGGCCGGCAGCTCGCCGCCAGCAGCTGTGAAAGCCATCGGAATGCCCCAGGAGTACGCCGCCCCCAGCACCACCTGCGGGTAGTAGGTGTAGCGCTTCATGAACGGGTAACAGAACGCCAACGCCACTGCGCCGAACGACAGCCAGACGGTGCGGCTGTTGGTGCATAGCACCAGCAGGAAACTCACCCCGACCAGAATCGCGAACAGTGTCAGCGCCTCGCGTGGCCGTACCCGGCCACTGGCCAGGGGGCGGTCGGCGGTGCGCTTGACGTGGCCGTCAACCTTGCGGTCGGCAAAGTCGTTGATGCAGCAGCCGGCCGCGCGCATCAGCACCACACCAAGGCCGAAGATGAGCACATTGGCCAGGGTTGGTGACCCATTGCCGGCAATCCACACTGCCGACAGGGTCGGCCACAACAGCAGGTAGATGCCTATCGGCCGGTCCATGCGGCTGAGCTGGACGAAGTCCCAGGCCCGCGGGTGCAGGCGGTTGAGCGACTTGAGCAGTTGCAGGTACATCAGCGGTTTTCCTCCTTGGCCGCTTGCCACAATGCCGGCAGGAACACTTCTGCCACCAGCAGGTCCAGGCCGTTGCGCTCGAAGCGCGAGCGGCGGGCCCAAAGTGCCGCATGTGCAGCTTCTGACGGCAGCCAGGCCTGTGGATAAGTGCACACTTCGAGCGGATGACGGATGAACGCCTGGTCGCAGAACAGCAGCTCGCCCAGCGAGCGGCTGCCCAGGGATTCCAGGTCCAGGCCACCCCGTTCCAGTGCGCTACGGCTGGCCACGCTGCGGGCGAACACCCAAGGTTGGCCATGGCCGCGCAGGTACACTTCGCGCACCCAGCCTTCGGCGCCAGCAGCGATGCCCAGCGCTTGGCATTCGTCATCGCGCAGCGGCTGCCAGCCTTCGAACAGCGGGGTGACGGAAAAGTGATCAATGGACAGACGGGTCAGGCGGCGGGTCAGCGAGCCCTCGTCGAACAGCCAGTCAAGGGTAGGCTGGTCGATGTCGGTCGCCAGCTGTGAATACGGCAGCCACGCGACAGCGGCTGCTTGCGGGGATTCGTACGACACGTCGGTATGCTTTGTTACAGCCAGAGAGGCGGCGAGCTTAGCATGATTGCCTCAACTGCTTGCATACTGCCGGCAGGGCCGCTACAAAGCCCCACGCATTGCGCGCTGGCCCCATCCGCGGGCAAGCCCGCCTGGCGTGCGCGGTCACTGTAGGAGCGGGCTTGCCCGCGAAGAGGCCATCAGCCGCAACACAAGCCCCAGCCTGAACCGAGGAAATAGACCTGATGAAAAAGTGGCAATGTATTGTCTGTGGCCTGATCTACGACGAAGCCCAAGGCTGGCCCGACGACGGCATCGCCCCCGGCACCCGTTGGGAGGATGTGCCTGAGGACTGGCTGTGCCCCGACTGTGGCGTCGGCAAAAGCGACTTTGAAATGATCTCCATCGGTTAATCGAGGAAAGCACGACATGACGTCCCCTGTGGTAATCATCGGTACCGGCCTTGCGGGCTACAACCTGGCCCGTGAATTTCGCAAGCTCGATACGCAGACGCCGCTGTTGCTGATCACCGCCGACGATGGTCGTTCGTACTCCAAACCGATGCTTTCCATGGGTTTTGCCAAGCAGAAGGACGCCGACGGCCTGTGCATGGCTGAGGCGGGCGCGATGGCCGAGCAACTGAACGCCGAGATCCGCACCCATACCCGCATCAGCGGCATCGACCCGGGCCACAAGCGGCTGTGGATCGGCGAAGAGGCCGTGCAATACCGCGACCTGGTGCTGGCCTGGGGGGCGCAGACCGTGCAGGTGCCGATCGAGGGTGATGGCGGCCATCTGGTATTCCCGATCAACGATCTGGAGGACTACGCGCGCTTTCGTGCTGCCGCCGCGGGCAAGCAGCGTGTCCTGATCCTCGGCGCCGGCCTGATCGGCTGCGAATTCGCAAACGACATGAGCCTGGGTGGTTTCACAGTCGACGTTGTGGCGCCGTGCGAACAGGTCATGCCGACCCTGCTGCACCCGGCTGCTGCGGCGGCTGTGCAGGGTGGGCTGGAGGGCCTGGGCGTGCGTTTCCACTTGGGGCCGGTGCTGACCCGTCTTCAGCAGGTGACCCAAGGCCTGGAGGCGCACCTGTCGGACGGCAGCATGATCGCCTGCGACCTGGTGGTTTCGGCCATCGGCCTGCGCCCACGTACCGACCTGGCTGCCGCGGCCGGCCTGCAGACCAATCGAGGTATAAGCGTAGACCGCGAGCTGCGTACATCGCACGCCAACATCTTCGCCCTTGGCGACTGTGCCGAAGTCGATGGCATCAACCTGCTGTACGTGATGCCGCTGATGAGCTGTGCCCGGGCGCTGGCGCAAACCCTGGCCGGCAATCCGACGGCAGTTTCCTACGGGCCGATGCCTATCACCGTGAAAACCCCCGCCTGTCCGCTGGTAGTCTCGCCAGCGCCACAGGGCTGCGAAGGCACCTGGCAGGTAGAGGGGCAGGGCAGTGACCTCAAAGTGCTCTGCCTTGATGCCGACGGCAAGTTGCTGGGCTACGCCCTGACCGGAGCGGCAGTGATGGAGAAGCTTGCGCTGAATCGTCAGTTGCCACCTGTTATGGCGTAAATAGCGGCTGTTCTGTCGGATTTATCCTGTTGTTGCCTGAACAATGGCCGCCCAGATACTGGCGCGGCCTCTGAGCTCGTGCCATTCTCACTCCCGTCTGCCGCAGATTAGAGCCTGCGGTGCCTTGAGCGCTGCTCCCAGAGGCAGCACGGCATAACAACAAGAATTCCGTCAAAGAGGCTTCACTATGCGCAAACCAGAACTCGCCGCCGTCATCGCCGATAAGGCTGATCTGACCAAGGAAAAGGCCAATCAGGTTTTGAACGCGATTCTCGACAGCATCACCGGTGCCCTGGAAAAGGGCACCGTGACCCTGGTCGGTTTCGGCACCTTCGAAAAACGTCATCGCGGCGCGCGTACCGGCAAGAACCCTCAAACTGGGGAACCGGTCAAGATCAAGGCCAGCAATACCGTGGCCTTCAAGCCTGGCAAGAACCTCAAGGACAGCGTCAATCCCCCGGCCGCGCCAAGCAAGGCGGCCAAGAAAAAGTAAGCATCCGCTGACGATTCGTTGATCCCGAACGGGCGCCTTCATGGCGCCCGTTGTGCTTTACACGCGGTAACTGCTGCGAACTTGCATAAAAAGGTCGTTAAGAGGATAAAGTGCGCAACCTAGTCACTTTTCAATCGAGGCGTGTCGATGAAGTTCCGCTTTCTTCTCTGGGCCATGGGGCTGTTGATGGCCAGGGCCAGCCGTAACAATCCGGCATTTCAGCAGCAGCTCAAGGGCAAGGAGCTGGTGTTCCAGATGCAGACCCTGGACGGCAAGGTTGCCCGGCACTTCGTCGTCAATAACGAGCGCATCAGCAGCAAGGGCGGCGCGCATCCGCAGCCGGCCTTCGCCATCGCCTTCAAGGACGCAGCCTTCGGCTTCGCCACGATGCAGGCGGGCAACAAGCAGCTGGCGTTCATGCAGGGGATTCAGGACAAGAATATCCAGATCAAGGGCAATCCGGCGCTGGTGATGTGGTTCCAGGGGTTGATGAAGTACCTGAAGCCGAAGAAGAAAGGCTGAAGTCCGACAGGGATGCCGGCATTTGTACCTGTGGGAGCGGGCATGCCCGCTCCCACAGGTTATGCATAGAAGCTCAATGCGGTGCGTGGAACTGCGAAGCCAGCTCGCGCAGCAGGTTCTCGGCCTCGAGCACCTTGTTTACCACATCCTCGGCCTTGTCCCGGGTAATCCCCAGACGTTCCAGCAACTCGTCAGGAATCTCTTCCTGCGGCCCGCTGCCAATCCCCCGTGAGCGCAACAGGCGGGTCGCCAGGCACACCAGGTTGGGGAAAGCCGCATACTCACCATCGTAGGCCGGGTCGTGCTGGAAACGCAGCGCGGTCGACAGCTCTTCGGGCATGTCCCACAGTTTCATCAGCCAGGCTCCGATCTGTTCGCGGCTGATGCCCAGCAGGTGCTGCTCCACGTAGGTGTGGTTCAGGTGCGGGTTGACCTCCAGGTGGCGGCAAATCAGCGAGAAGTGTGGCGGGAACACGTGCGCCAGCAGCAGGTAGCCGAAGTTGTGCAGCAGCCCGGCCAGGTAGGTCAGCCCGGCTTCGGGGCGTTCGGCCCGAGGCATGGCGCGAGTCAGGCCTTCGATGATCGCGGCGGTATAGATCGACTGCTGCCAGTAGGGCGTGGCCTGCTGCGGTTGGTCTTTCGGCAGGCTCAAGGTCTTGCCCAGCGCCAGGCCCAGGGCCAGGTTGATCACCAGGTCGAAGCCCAGCACGCGTACGATGGCGTCTTCCACCGAGCGGATCTTGCCCGGCGAAGCATAGTAGGGCGACGCCGCCCAGCTCACGACCTGTGCCGCCAGCGCCGGGTCGGTTTCGACCACCCCGGTGATGTCATCGATGCTCGCGTTGGGGTCTACCCGCAGCTTGATGATCTTCTGTGCGGTATCGGCCAGCGGCGGGATCTCGATGGTTTCTTCCAGGCGCTTCTGGATGCGTCGGGCAGTGAAGGCCTGTACTGCATTGGTGATTTCCACCGTGTCGTCATGGGGGCGGTCGAGGTTGGGGCTGATAGCCTCCACCTCCTGGCCGAAGCTGCTGGCGCTGGCCTTGGCCAGCATGCGCTTGAAGTGCGCGCGCTCAATCTCCAGCAGCAGGCCGGCTTCGCCAGACTGGATGTACACGGTCTCGGCGTCGAGCAGGCTCTTTTCGTACTGGCAGGGTGAGCTGGTCAGCGCGGGAATGCCGGGCAGGGCCTTGAGCTGGTGTTTGTCGAGCATTTGCTTGAGGCGCGGTACCGACACAGCGGTCAGCTTGCGCCCGGTCAGCTCGGCCAGGCGGTTGAGGTCCAGCAGCTGGCTCTGCGGGAACAGCACCATGAGGGCGCCCACCTCGTCGTCGAGAAGCACCGCCTGCACCCGTGAAGCCGCAGGCAGGTGCGGGTGTTCGACCACCTGGCGGTAGGCGACGCCGATCTTGTCGAGCAGCAGCCTGATAACCGAGGGGGCGTGTGGGGTTGCGGTGTCCAGGGCAACTTCAGTCATGGTCCGTATCCACTGATTCTTTTAAACGCGAAGTATAACCAGCCTGCGAGCAAATCTGGATCCATTCTGGGACTGACGTCACACTTGGCCATATTGCTGGCCATGGCGTAGCCAGCGGTCGAGCAGCGGACTGACATGGTCCGGCCAGCGGGCGACCAGGGCCTGGGCGGCATCGCGTACAGCCGGTAACAGATCGGCATCGCGCATCAGGTCGGCGACCTTGAACTGCAGCAGACCGGTCTGACGTGTACCCAGCATTTCGCCAGGGCCGCGTAGTTCGAGGTCTTTCTCGGCAATGATGAAGCCGTCATTGGTCTCGCGCATGATCCCCAAGCGCTCGCGGCCGATCTGCGACAGTGGCGGGTGGTACAACAGCACGCAATGGCTGACGGCACTGCCCCGGCCAACCCGGCCGCGCAGCTGGTGCAACTGGGCCAGGCCCAGGCGTTCGGGGTTTTCGATGATCATAAGGCTGGCGTTGGGTACGTCGACGCCTACTTCGATGACAGTGGTCGCGACCAGCAGCTGCAATTCACCGGCTTTGAACTGCGCCATGATCTCGGCTTTTTCCGCAGGCTTCATGCGGCCGTGTATCAGCCCCACTCGCAGTTCGCCCAAGGCGCTGCCGAGTTCTTCATAGGTGCTTTCGGCGGCCTGGCAGGTCAGCTCTTCGGATTCTTCGATCAGGGTGCACACCCAGTAGGCCTGGCGCCCCTCAGCGCAGGCGGCGCGAACCCGTTCGACCACCTCGAAGCGGCGGCTGTCGGCTACCAGCACGGTGTTTACCGGGGTACGCCCAGGCGGCAATTCATCGAGCACCGAGGTGTCCAGGTCGGCGTAGGCGCTCATGGCCAGGGTGCGCGGAATAGGCGTGGCGGTCATGATCAGCTGGTGCGGGCACAACGCGCCGGCCACGCCTTTCTTGCGCAGGGCCAGGCGTTGCTGCACGCCAAAACGGTGCTGTTCGTCGATGATCGCCAAGGCCAGCTGTTTGAACTTCACCTCTTCCTGGAACAGCGCGTGGGTGCCGACCACCATCGGCGCACCGTTGGCGATCTGCTCCAGGGCGCTGGCCCGGGCCTTGCCCTTGAGCTTGCCGGCCAGCCAGGCCACTTCGATGCCCAGCGGTTCGAGCCAGCGCTTGAAGGTGATGAAGTGCTGCTCGGCGAGGATCTCGGTGGGCGCCATCAACGCCACCTGATAGCCCGCTTCCAGCCCTTGCAGTGCTGCCAGGGCGGCAACCACGGTCTTGCCGGCACCGACATCGCCCTGCACCAGGCGCATCATCGGCTCGTGCTGGCTGAGGTCGTAGGCAATTTCGTTGGCTACCCGCTGCTGTGCGCCGGTCGGCTGAAAACCCAGGTTGGCCAGGTACTGCGCCTGCAGGCGCGTGGCCTTTGGCAGTACCGGCGCACGCAGGCTGCGCAGGCTTTCGCGCAGGCGTTGCTGCGACAGCTGATGGGTCAGCAGCTCTTCGAAGGCCAGGCGGTGTTGAGCCCAGTGCTGGCCTTCGGCAAGCTCGTCGAGGTCAGCGTCGGCCGGCGGGTTGTGCAGGTAGCGGATGGCTTCGTCCAACGGTGCCAGTTGGTAGTCACGGGCCAGTTCGTCAGGCAGCCAGTCGGGCAGGCTACGCGGGCCAAGCAGCGCAAGGCTCTGCTGGCACAACACGCGCAGACGTTGCTGGGTAAGGCCTTCGGTGGACGGGTAGATCGGCGTCAGGGTCTGCTCCACCGGTGGTGGTGGCTCATTGCCGTTCAGCGCACGGTACTCCGGGTGGTAGATTTCCAGGCCCGAAGCGCCGGGCCGGGCTTCTCCGTAGCAGCGCAGGTGGGTGCCCCGCTTCAGGCCCTCCTTCTGCGCGTTGCTGAAGTGGTAGAAGCGCAATGTCAGCACACCGCTGCCGTCGCCCAGGCGCACCACCAGGCTGCGGCGCTTGCCCATGGTCACATCGGCACCACTGACCACACCCTCGATAACCGCATCCTGGCCGGGACGCAGCTGGCCGATTGGCACCACGCGCGTACGGTCCTGGTAGCGCAGGGGCAGGTGGAACAACACGTCCTGCAGGTTTTCCAGGCCGACCTTGGCGAGTTTCTCCGCCATCGCCTCGCCCACACCTTTCAGGACTGTGACCGGGACCTTCGACAGCTCACTCATGACTCAGGCCGGTTGTTCCGCAGGGTTTTTGGCGACCGAGCACAGGCGGATCGAATCGGCGAGAATCTCGATGGCCTTTGGCCGCGGGAAGCTGGCGCGCCAGGCGATGGCTACGGTGCGGAACGGTGCCGGTGCCGTCAGCGGGCGCACTTCGATGACGCCGGGGGCATAGTGATGGCTGTGCACTGCCGACAGCGGCAGGATCGATACGCCAAGGCCGGAAGCCACCATGTGACGGATGGTTTCCAGCGAGCTGGACTCGACCGTGGTGTGCCTGGCGCCTTCACCCCCCTTGTTCAGGGTAGGGCAGGCTTCCAGTACCTGGTCACGGAAGCAATGGCCCTCACCAAGCAGCAGCAGGCTCTTGTCGTTGAGCATGGCGGTGTCGATGGTCTTCTTTGCTGTCCATGGGTGATCGGCAGGCATCAGGGCGCAGAACGGTTCGTCGTATAGCGGCAGAGTCAGCACGTCGGCTTCGTTGAACGGCAGGGCGATGATCACCGCGTCCAGTTCGCCGTTGCGCAGCTTTTCGCGCAGTACGTGGGTGAAGTTTTCTTCGATGTAAAGCGGCATTTGCGGCGCCACACGGTGCAGCTGCGGGATCAGGTGCGGGAACAGGTAGGGGCCGACGGTGTAGATTGCGCCGACCTTGAGCGGGGCGGTCAGCTGATTCTTGCCGGCCTGCGCCAGCTCGCGAATGCCTTGGGCCTGCTCCAGTACCTTCTGCGCCTGGGCGACGATGTTTTCGCCGACCGGGGTCAGACGTACTGCGCTTTTGCTGCGCTCGAAGATCAGAACGCCAAGCTCGTCCTCGAGCTTTTTCACACCGACCGACAGGGTGGGTTGGCTCACGTGACAGCGCTCGGCGGCATGGCCGAAGTGCTGTTCCTGGGCGAGTGTGACGATGTAGCGTAATTCTGTGAGGGTCATAACGTGCGTCCATGAAGTTGCGAGCCCAGCATAGCGGCTGCAATTGATAGACGCACGTTATCAGACTTGCCGAATTGTGACAGAAACAAAAGTCTCAGCGGCGGTCCAGTGAGTAGACGAACGGTGCCACGACTTCAATCGTGCCATTGTTCAGCAACTCGGGTGGCGGCTTGGGTACCGTGCCGGCCCGACGGATCATTTCCAGGGTCGCCCGGTCCAGTGCGGCACTGCCCGAGCCACCGGCCATGGAGTACGACACGACCTTGCCTTCGGCGTCGACCACGAAGCGCAGGCGGTTCATGCCTTGCAGGCCGCGACGGCGCGCGTCTTCCGGGTAACGCTTGTACTTGGCAAGGTGGCGCAGCAGGTCGCTCTGCCAGGTTGGCAGGGCGTTGCTGTTGGACGCAATGCTCGGTGCCGGTGCCGCGGACTTCTGCGGTGGCGTGTTGCTGGGCGGTGCGTCCACCGTTTGCTCGGTGGGTGGTGCTTCCTTCGGCGGCTCAGGCTTTTTCTCGGGCTTCGGCGGTTGGGGCTTGGCCTTTGGCTTGGGCGGCTTGGGGATGGCGATCTTGGGCTTGGGCGCTTCTGCCAGCTTCGGCAACGGTGGTTCCTCGACCGGTGCCGGTGGCTGCGGAGCTGCCTTTGGGGGTGGTGGTGGCGCAGGCTCCGGCAACGGTGCCAGTTCGACCATCATCGCTGCCGGGGGCAGCTCGATGGCCTGTGGCACCGACCAGTTGAGCGTCAGCAGCACGGCGACCACGTGCACGCCCAGCACGATCGCCAGGCTGCCACCGTAGCGCGCCATGTTAGAGCGCGTTTTCATCATTTCTTGGCTGCCGTCTCGAGACCTACCAGACCGACTTTCAGGTAGCCGGCCGCGCGCATGTTGTTCATCACTTCCATCAGGTCGCCGTAATCCACGCCTTTGTCAGCCTGGAAGAAGATGGTGGTTTCCTTGTCACCCTTAGTCTTGGCATCGAGCATCGGGCCAAGCTGGTCCGGTGCAGCAACCTGATCGTCGCCGACATACAGCTTCTGGTCGGCCTTGACGCTGACGAACACCGGTTTCTCTGGCCTTGGCGCCGGTTTGGCGGTTGAGGCCGGCAGGTCGACCTTGATGTCGACCGTGGCCAAGGGGGCGGCGACCATGAAGATGATCAGCAGCACCAGCATCACGTCGATGAACGGCGTAACGTTGATTTCGTGGTTTTCGGCGAGGTCGTCGCCACCTTCGTTGAGATGCAGGCCCATGGCTTACCCCACTTTCACCATGTGCGGGGCGGCGCGCTCGCTACCCTGGTGGTCCAGATCACGGCTGACCAGCAGCAGTACCTGAGCGGAGGCATCAGACACCTGCGCCTTGTAACCGGCAATGGAGCGGGCGAAGACGTTGTAGATGACCACGGCCGGGATAGCCGCGACCAAGCCCAGAGCTGTGGCCAGCAGCGCTTCGGCGATACCTGGGGCAACGACGGCCAGGTTGGTGGTCTGGGTCTTGGCGATGCCGATGAAGCTGTTCATGATGCCCCATACGGTACCGAACAGGCCAACGAATGGCGCGGTGGAGCCGATGGTTGCGAGGACGCCGGTGCCGCTGCTCATGGTACGGCCGCTGGCATGCACCAGGCGCTCCAGACGGAAGCTGACGCGCTCCTTGATGCCTTCTTTTTCGCGAGCGTTAGCCGAAAGACGCATCTCTTCGAGGGCATCGTGAACCAGGGTATGAGCCAGGGTGCCTTCCTTGTTGGAGACTTCGCTGGCTGCCTTCAGGGTGGTGGACTTCTTCAACTGGACGATTTCACCACGCAGGCGGCGCTTGGCGCCCATCAGCTCGAAGCCTTTGGCAATCCAGATGGTCCAGGTGATGATGGAGGCGATGGCCAGGCCGATCATGACGATCTTCACCACGATGTCGGCGTTCTTGTACATGCCCCATGGGGACAGGTCATGGGCCATGCCCAGCGAGGTGTCTTCGACCAGGGCTTGTACACTCGGGTCGGCTGCGGCCGGTGCATCTGCCGGGTTGGTGGCAGTGGCATCAGGCGCAGGCGCATTGGCCGGGGTAGCAGCAGGTGCGGCCGGGGCAGTGGCAGCCGCAGGTGTGGCGGCGTTGGTGGTTGGCTCATCGGCCATGGCTACCGGGGCCAGCACCAGGCTGAGTGTCAGCGCGGCGATGGCGCGCCAGGCGCGCGACGGGGTTGGCGAAGCGGAAGGTTGAGTACGTGTCATGCTGGCCGGACCTGATGAAGAAAAAGTGAACGTTCTCCAAGGCCTCGATGTAGGCCGAGAACAATTTGGCGGCCATTATTGCAAGTAATTCTTGTTAACAAAAGTAATATTGTAGCTTTTTTCGCCTATGGTCTAGCCGCCCATCGTGTAGCGTGGCCCGGCTGATAAATTGGTCTAGGGAGTTTAGAGATGTCAGGCCTTTCCGTGATGGTGGTGGGTTGTGGTGATGTGGGTGGGCGTCTGGCCAAGCAGATGTTGGCTAAAGGTTGGCAGGTGAGCGGCCTGCGCCGTTCTGTTGGTCAGCTGCCCGCAGGGGTTTGGCCGGTTGCCGCAGATTTGGCCGAACCGTCGATACCGCAGGCCTGGCCACAGGGCCCGCTGGACTACCTGGTGTACTGCGTGGCGGCCAGCCAGCACGATGAGGCGGGTTACCAGGCAGCCTATGTCGATGGTTTGCGCCATGTGTTGGCCTGGTTGGCTAAGCGTGGCCAGCACCCGCGTCGCCTGCTGTTCATCTCAAGCAGCAGTGTGTATGCGCAGAAGGGCGGCGAGTGGATAGAGGAGGGCGCTGTCACCGAGCCTGAGGGCTATTCCGGGCGGGTGATGCTGGAGGCTGAACGGTTGGCACTGGCCAGTGGCATCCCGGCGAGCGTGGTGCGCCTGACCGGTATCTATGGCCCAGGGCGTGAGTGGTTGCTGAGCCAGGTGCGTCAGGGTTACCGCGTTGCCGAGGAGCCGCCGCTGTATGGCAACCGCATTCATGCCGAAGATGCCGCCAGCCTGCTGGCGTTTCTGCTGCAGGCCGATGCTGATGGCAAGGCACTGGACGACTGCTACATTGGCGTTGATGACGACCCGGCGCCGCTGGCCGATGTGGTGGCCTGGCTACGGGCGTACATGGGGGTTACCGAATGGTCCGATGAGCAGCGGGTGCGGCGTACTGGCAGCAAGCGCTGCAGCAATGCGCGGGCGCGTGCGCTGGGCTGGGCGCCTGAGTATCCAAGCTACAAGGAAGGCTACGCCGCGATCCTGGCAGGAAAAGCCTAGCTGGCAAGTGGCCTTGTGGTAGCAACTGTCTTGCTCCATTTCTAAAAGCTGGCGCGATCCCTGTGGGAGCGGGCTTGCCCGCGAACACGGGCGAAGCCCGTGCCATCCACCGCGGTGTCTTCTTCGCGGGTAAACCCGCCCCCACAGGGACCGCGCATCATCTTAGCTGCGTTCCAGCGCCCATTGACGCTTGCCCGCTGCCAGCTCTGGCATTTCATCCGGCTGTGCACGGTTCACTGCCTGGAAAATCTCCAGCTTGTCACCATCGCGCTTGATGATGAACGGTGCGCCACGCTGGTTGCGCTCCAGCCACAGGCTGTCATTGTTGCCACCCATGGTCGCGCAATCACCTGCTAGGCACAGGGCGAAGCGGTCTGGCCCCGGTAGGCCGGTGACGTTGCCGGTATCGCTGAAGCGTACACTGGCACCTTTGCCTTGGCCGTCGACGATCTTCCAGTTACCCCCCAGGTAGGCCTGGTAGAGCGCCTTCTCGAAGCTGCTGCCCAGGGGGGCATTGGCGGGCGCATTGGCGCGCACGAAGGTTTGCTTGGTGCCGTTCTGGTCGACAGCCAGCAGTTCGTCGCCATCGAGCGAAAGCTGCTCGGTCTGGCCACCCTGGAAACGGGCCTGCCATTGTTTTTCATTGGCGCTCAGCTGGCCGTCAGCGGCCTCGAAACCATTGCTATAGCTAGCTTGCTGATTGGCCACGTCGAGCTTCCACTCGAACACTGGGCCGTGCTCATTCAGCGCCTGGCGCAGGCTGCCGGCTTTGACCGCCGCAGTGATGGCTTCCTGGTTGATCCAGATGCCGTTGAAATCTTCGGGTTTGTGGCTGGTGCAGCCGCCCAGTAGCAGGGCTGCCAGCGCGAAGGGCAGTGCTTGACGCATGACGGGGTAACCTTGCAGAGGAAGGAGGGTGACGGGCAGGGCCCGTCACCAGGGCATCATTCGATGACCAGGATGGCGTCCATTTCGACCTGGGAGCCTTTCGGCAGCGCGGCAACGCCGATGGCGGCGCGGGCTGGGTAGGGCTGTTCGAAGTAGCGGCCCATCACCTCGTTTACCTTGGCGAAGTGGCTCAGGTCAGTGAGGAAGATGTTCAGTTTCACGATGTCCTTGAACGAACCGCCAGCAGCTTCAGCTACGGCCTTGAGGTTCTCGAACACCTGCACGGTCTGGGCTTCGAAGCCTTCGACCAGTTCCATGGTCTTGGGGTCCAGAGGGATTTGGCCCGACATGTACACGGTGTTGCCGGCCTTGATCGCCTGCGAGTAGGTGCCGATGGCGGCAGGGGCCTTGTCGCTGTTGATGACGGTTTTGCTCATGATGACTCCTTGCGGTTGGCGGACTACGTACGCATGCGGGTGATGCGGACCACACCGGTCAGGGTACGCAGCTTCTTGATCACACGCGCCAGGTGCACGCGGTCGTGCACGCTGACCACCAGTTGGACCACGCTGATACGGCCGTCGCGTTCGTCCATGCTGATCTTTTCAATGTTGCCGTCGGCGGCGTTGACGCTGCTGGCCAGCAGGGCGATCAGCCCGCGCTGGTGTTCCAGTTCGACACGCAGTTCGACATTGAACTCGCCAGTGATGTCCTTGGCCCAGGAGAGTTGCACGCACTTTTCGGGGTTGTGGCGGATTTCACTGATGTTGCGGCAGTTCTCCAGGTGCACGACCATGCCTTTGCCGGCCGACAGGTGGCCGACAATCGGGTCACCCGGGATCGGCGTGCAGCACTTGGCGTAGCTCAGCACCAGGCCTTCGGTACCGCGGATCGCCAGCGGGCCTTCTGGCGCCGGCAGCTGTTCGCCTTCGGCCGACAGCAGGCGGCGCGCGACCACATAGGCCATGCGGTTGCCCAGGCCGATGTCTTCGAGCAGGTCTTCTATCTGCTCCAGGCGGTACTCGGCGAGAATAGACTCGATGCGTTCCTGGGGGATTTTCTCCAGGCTGCTATCGAAACCAGTGAGTACCTTGTTCAGCAGGCGCTCGCCCAGGCTGATGGATTCGGAGCGGCGCTGTTGCTTGAGCGCGTGGCGGATATTCGTGCGTGCCTTGCCTGAGACCACAAAGTTGAGCCAGGCCGGGTTTGGCCGAGCGCCCGGGGCGCTGACGATTTCCACTGTCGAGCCGCTTTGCAGCGGTTCGGACAGCGGCGCCAGGCGGCGGTTGATGCGGCACGCGATGCAACTGTTGCCAACGTCGGTGTGCACCGCGTAGGCGAAGTCGACGGCCGTGGAGCCTTTGGGCAACTCCATGATCCGGCCTTTGGGCGTGAACACATAGACCTCGTCCGGGAACAGGTCGATCTTCACGCTCTCGATGAATTCCAGGGAGTTGCCGGCACGTTGCTGCAGTTCGAGGATACCCTTGACCCACTGGCGGGCACGCGCGTGGCTGCCCTTGGGCTGCTCGTCGTCGTTTGACTTGTACAGCCAGTGTGCGGCGATGCCGTTGTTGGCCATCTCTTCCATTTCGCGAGTGCGGATCTGGATTTCGATGGGCACGCCGTGCATGCCGAACAGGGTGGTGTGCAACGACTGGTAGCCGTTGGCCTTGGGGATCGCGATGTAATCCTTGAAGCGTCCGGGCAGCGGCTTGTACAGGTTGTGCACGGCGCCGAGCACGCGGTAGCAGGTGTCAACCTTGTCGACAATGATGCGGAAGGCATACACGTCCATGATCTCGTTGAAGGCACGGCGCTTGCCGCGCATCTTCTTATAGATGCCATAGAGGTGTTTCTGTCGACCGCTGACCTCGCCCTCGATGCCGTCGGCGGCCAGGCAGTTGGCCAGCGAGTGCTCGATCTTGGCGACGATCTCTTTGCGGTTGCCGCGTGCACTCTTTACTGCACGATGAATCAGCGACGAGCGCATCGGGTGCATGGCCTTGAAGCCAAGGTCTTCGAACTCCACGCGCACGGTGTGCATGCCCAGGCGGTTGGCGATGGGGGCGTAGATCTCGAGGGTTTCCTTGGCGATGCGCCGGCGTTTTTCGCCAGACAGCACTTCCAGGGTGCGCATGTTGTGCAGGCGGTCGGCCAGCTTGACCAGGATCACGCGGATATCGCGGGCCATGGCCATGGCCATCTTCTGGAAGTTTTCCGCCTGCGCCTCGGCCTTGGTCTCGAAGTTCATCTGGGTCAGCTTGCTGACCCCATCGACCAGTTCGGCCACGGTCTCGCCAAACTGCTGGCTGAGGGCTTCCTTGGCGATGCCGGTGTCCTCGATCACATCGTGCAGCATGGCAGCCATCAGGCTCTGATGGTCCATGTGCATGTCGGCGAGGATGCTGGCAACGGCCAGCGGGTGGGTCACGTAGGGCTCGCCACTGCGGCGGCGTTGCCCATCGTGGGCCTGTTCGGCGTAGAAATAGGCACGCCGGACCAGGTTGACCTGTTCGGGGCCAAGATAGGTCGACAGCCGTTCGGCCAAGGCTTCTATACCCGGCATGGGTTCACCTCCTGCCGAGGAAGAGGGCCTTGCGCCGTACGACGTCGACCTGGCATCAATCAGACAGCCTCGTTGTTCTCGTCCTCGAACGCGGCGAACACCGGATCCTCGGTGACGATCTCTTCAGCGGCGATGAACTCGTTGGTGACGATGCCTTCGGCAATTTCACGCAGGGCAACAACGGTAGGCTTGTCGTTTTCCCACGCAACGCGTGGCTCTTTGCCGCCGGTCGCCAGCTGGCGAGCGCGCTTGGTCGAGAGCATGACCAGCTCAAAGCGGTTATCCACGTGTTCCAGGCAGTCTTCAACAGTTACGCGGGCCATGGTCTTCCTCAGTAGCAAATGCGGTGGGCGTGCAGCCCATTAATGGGCAGGCGGACTCGATAGTATAAAAATTCACCAGCCAATAGGGAAGCGCTGTTTTGCCGGGTGGTACCTTCAGGCTCGCGTTGGCTTCTTCGCGGGTAAAACCCGTTCCTACAGGGGCCGCGTAGCTTGTAGCGGCGGGTTTACCCGCGAAAGGGCCGGAACAGACCCCCTCAGTGCATGAGCCTGACGATAACCTCAGAGCATCGCGTCACGCAACCGCGGGGTCAGCTCTTCGAACAAGGTCTGCACCGAGCGCAACGCCCGGCAATCCGGCCGGGTCAGCAACCACAGCTGAGTGTCGCAGCCGGGCAGGGGGCCGCTGAGTGCATCCACCCCGGGCAGCGCATGCACCATGTAGTCCGGCAGTGCTGCCACGCCCAGGCCGGCCATTACCAACTGGGCGATGGTCGACATGCTGCTGCACTGGTAGCGCGGGCTCAAGCCCGGGTGTTGCTGGTTGCGCCAGACCACCGTAGGGTGGTCCTGCATCGAGTCGTCTGGTGCTATCCACGGCACGCTGGCGGGGGACTCGCTCAGGCGCTCGCGCCACTGCGGCTGGCCGCAGACTACATAAGAGGTCGAACCCAGGTTGCGGCCAACCAGGTGCTCCGGAGGTGTGTTGGTCAGGCGCAGAGCGATGTCGGCGTCGCGCCGGCTGAGGTTGGCGAAGGTGTTGGAGGTGCCCATCTCCAGCGACAAGGCCGGGTAGTTGGACATGAACTCGGCCAGTGCAGGCAGCAACAGGCTGTGCATCACCGCCTCGGTGCAAGTCAGGCGCACCGTGCCGCTGACTACCTGCTCGCCACTGGTCATGGCAATGCGCGCCGCTTCCAGCGCCTGCTCGGCACGTTCGGCCTGTTCGGCCAAGGCCTGGGCGGTGTCAGTCGGCAGATAGCCCTTTCGGCTTTTGACGAACAAGGCGGTGCCCAGCGCCGACTCCAATCGGCGGATCGAGCGAAACACGGTCGACACGTCGACTTTGAGCAGTTCGGCGGCTTTGGCCAGCGAGCGGCCACGTTCCAGTGCCAGGACCAGAGAGAGGTCTGCGTGGGTTATCTGATATTGCATTGATGCACGCTCTGCTTGCCAAATTGCCAATGTCTGTTGCGTCTGGGCCATTTTATAGTGAAACGGCCCCCCGGAATCAATGCGCCCGGTCGGGTAACCAGTCCCCACGATGGGAAAGTGAAAAGAACAACAGCTGCAACCATCGTCGCCCGTGAGGCGCCAGCCGTATCCCCACATCGCCGCAGCACATCAAAGGATGTACACCATGACGTCGGTAACCCCGTGCGCCAGTTCTTCCAGCGAGATGAATGACTTCCTCCAGGCCCATTCGGACACGCAGTACGTAGACCTGCTGATCTCCGACATGAATGGCGTGGTACGTGGCAAGCGCATCGAGCGGGCCAGCCTGCACAAGGTGTACGAGAAGGGCATCAACCTGCCCGCATCGCTGTTCGCCCTTGATATCAACGGCTCCACTGTAGAAAGCACCGGCCTTGGGCTGGACATCGGCGACGCCGACCGCATCTGTTTCCCGATCCCCGGCACGCTGTCGGACGAGCCGTGGCAGAAGCGCCCCACCGCCCAGCTGCTGATGACCATGCACGAGCTCGATGGCCAGCCGTTCTTCGCCGACCCGCGTGAAGTGCTGCGCCAGGTGGTGAGCAAGTTCGACGACCTGGGCCTGGATATTTGCGCCGCGTTCGAACTGGAGTTCTACCTGATCGACCAGGACAACCTCAATGGCCGCCCGCAACCGCCGCGCTCGCCGATCTCAGGCAAGCGCCCGCAGTCGACCCAGGTGTACCTGATCGACGACCTCGACGAGTACGCCGACTGCTTGCAGGACATGCTCGAGGCGGCCAAGGAACAGGGCCTGCCTGCCGACGCCATCGTCAAGGAAAGCGCCCCAGCGCAGTTCGAGGTCAACCTGCATCACGTGGCGGATCCGCTGAAGGCCTGCGACTACGCGATCCTGCTCAAGCGCCTGATCAAGAACGTCGCCTACGACCATGAAATGGACACCACCTTCATGGCCAAGCCTTATCCAGGCCAGGCTGGCAACGGGCTGCACGTGCACATCTCATTGCTGGACAAGAAAACCGGCAAGAACATTTTCGCCAGTGACGATCCGCTGCAAAGCGATACACTGCGCCACGCCATCGGTGGCGTGCTGGAAACCATGCCGGCGTCGATGGCCTTCCTGTGCCCCAACATCAACTCCTACCGCCGTTTCGGCGCGCAGTTCTACGTGCCCAATGCGCCGAGCTGGGGCCTGGACAATCGCACCGTGGCCGTACGCGTGCCCACCGACAGCAGCGACAATGTGCGCCTTGAGCACCGTGTAGCCGGCGCCGATGCCAACCCTTACCTGATGCTCGCGGCCATCCTTGCCGGCGTTCACCATGGCCTGACCAACAAGGTCGAGCCCGAGGCGCCGATCGAAGGCAACTCCTACGAACAACTGGAGCAAAGCCTGCCGAACAACCTGCGCGATGCACTGCGCGCGCTGGATGACAGCGAAGTCCTCAACCAATACATCAGCCCGGACTACATCGATATCTTCGTGGCCTGCAAGGAAAGCGAACTGGCCGAGTTCGAGGTATCGATTTCCGACCTCGAGTACAACTGGTACCTGCACACGGTGTAAGCCCATGAGCGCAAATGCGGTCCCTTTGATCGGTATCAGCGCCTGCCGTCAGCAGGTGGGGAAGAACTCGTCGCACACGGTGGGCGACAAGTATGTCGAGGCGGCCGGCTTTGCCGGCTTGCCACTGATCTTGCCGGCCCGTGATGGCGGCAGCGACACGCAAGCGCTGCTGGCCCGTCTGCACGGCATTGTTTTTACCGGCTCGCCTTCTAATATCGAGCCGCAGCATTACAATGGCGCCCCCAGTGTGGCGGGGACCCGGCATGATCTGGCGCGTGATCGCCTGACCCTGCCGCTGCTGCAGGCAGCCATTGCCGTCGGTGTGCCCGTATTCTGCATCTGCCGAGGCTACCAGGAGCTGAACGTGGCCCTTGGCGGCAGCCTGCATCAGCGTGTGCAGGAAATGCCTGGTTACCTTGACCACCGCGAACCTGAGGACGCCCCCCTGGAAGTGCAATATGGCCCTCGCCACTCGGTCAGCATCGAGCCTGGCGGGTTGTTCGAGCGCCTGGGGCTGGCCGCACAGTTCGAGGTCAACTCGCTGCACAGTCAGGGCATCGACCGTCTGGCCCCGGGCCTGCGCGTCGAGGCGCGGGCCCCGGATGGCCTGATCGAGGCGGTGTCCATGCCCGAAGCGCCGGGCTTTGTGCTCGGGGTGCAGTGGCACCCCGAGTGGCGCTTCACCGAAAACCCGGTCTCGCTGCGTCTGTTTCAGGCGTTTCGCGAGGCCTGCAATGCCTACGCAGCACGGGAGGGCTCACGGCAGGAATGATTCTGACGTCAGCCGAAGGTCTCGGATGACTCGTCCCCGATAGCAAGCTTTCAATGAGTGAAAGCGAGCCTTGTACTCAAGGCTTGTTAAAACAATTCCAAAATTTACGGCAAATACTCATGAGCAATTACACAGAAGCCGGCCGCCCACCCGATGTGGCGGCCGACGCGGGCAACACTCAGCGCAGCAAAGGCCTGGCCAAGGGCCGCTTGGGCCTGTTGGCCAGCGTGGTGCTGGGCATTTCCACCATCGCGCCGGTCTATACCTTGACTGGGGCCCTTGGCCCTACCGTGCGTGAGGTGGGCGCCCACCTGCCGGCCGTGTTCATCGTGGGCTTCCTGCCGATGCTGCTGGTGGCCCTGGGCTATCGCGAGCTGAACTCGGCTGAGCCGGACAGCGGGACGTCGTTTACCTGGTCGGCGCGTGCATTCGGCCCGATGATTGGCTGGATCGGCGGCTGGGGACTGGTGGTTGCCACCACGATCGTGCTGTCGAACCTGGCAGGTGTGGCGGTGGACTTCTTCTACCTGTTCCTTGGCCAGATCACTGGCAAGCATGAGTTGGCAGCGTTGGCCGACAACCTGTTGATCAACATCGTTACCTGTTGTGTGTTCATCGGCCTGGCCGTGTGGATCTGCTGTCGGGGTATCGCCACCACAATGACTGTGCAGTACGGCCTGGTGGCCCTGCAGTTGCTGGTGTTGATCGGCTTTGCTTTCGCCGCTTTCGGCGGCACCACCGCGCCGCCACCGCTGGCGTTCGATTTCGCCTGGTTCAACCCGTTCGGTGTCGAGTCGTTCTCGGCCTTTGCCGCTGGCCTGTCACTGTCGATCTTCATCTTCTGGGGCTGGGACACTTGCCTGACCGTCAGTGAAGAATCGGTGGGCAGCGAAGAGGTGCCGGGCAAGGCCGCTACCTGGACCGTGATGTTGATCCTCGGTCTGTACCTGTTCACCGCCATCGCCACCCTGCAGTTTGCCGGTATCAGCGAAACGGGTCTGGGCCTGAACAACCCGCGCATCCAGGAAAACGTCTTTGCCCACCTGGCCGGCCCGGTCATGGGGCCGCTGGCGATCCTGATGTCCATCGCCGTGCTGGCCAGTACGGCGGCGTCGCTGCAGTCGACCTTCGTCGCGCCGGCGCGCACCCTGTTGGCCATGGGTTATTACGGTGCGGTACCGCAGAAGTTCGCCAGCGTCTGCCCGCGCTCGCAAACGCCACGCTATGCCACCATCTGCGCCGGCCTGGCCGCAGGCCTGTTCTACGTGACCATGCGTACGCTGAGCGAGAACGTGCTGGCAGATACCATCACGGCATTGGGCATGATGATCTGCTTCTACTATTCGCTGACCGCGTTTGCCTGCGTCTGGTATTTCCGCGGCAGCCTGTTCGACAGCCTGCGCCACTTCATCATGCGCGGCCTGTGCCCATTGGTGGGTGGGGTGATCTTGTCGGTGATTTTCGTGCGCACCGCCATCGACAGTGCTTCGCCGGACTTCGGCAGCGGCTCGCATGTGGGCGGGCTGGGGCTGGTGTTCGTGATTGCCGCGATCATCTCGGTGCTTGGTATCGGCCTGATGATGCTGTCGCGCATGCGTGCGCCGGCGTACTTCCTCGGGGCTACCCTGCGTCAGCAGGCTACCTTGCCACTACAGGAATAAACCAATGGGGCTGCAATGCAGCCCCATCGATCTTTAGCCGATCATTTGCTTCAGCAGCGCCGCATGACGCTGCTGCTGCTTCTTCAACAGCAGCCGATTCGAGCGGAACACCGCTTTCAAGTCTGCCAGCGCCGCGTCGAAATCATCATTGATGATCACGTAGTCATACTCGTCGTAGTGCACCATCTCGCTGACCGCTTCCTTCATGCGCCCGGCAATGATCTCTTCGCTGTCCTGCCCGCGCCCGTCCAGGCGGTGGCGAAGCGCCTCCTGGCTTGGAGGCAGGATGAACACCGACAGCGCCTGCGGCATCAGCTTGCGCACTTGCTGGGCACCTTGCCAGTCGATTTCCAGGATCAGGTCGTAGCCTTGATCCAGGGTCTGCTGCAGCGCGCTGCGCGAAGTACCGTAGAAGTTGCCGAACACTTCGGCATGCTCCAGAAAGTCTCCTTGCGCGATCAGCGTCTTGAACTCCTCGTGGACGACGAAGTGATAGTTCACCCCGTGCTGCTCGCCCGGGCGCATGGCGCGGGTAGTGTGCGAGACCGAGACGCGGATCTGTTGGTCGTCTTTGGTCAGGGCGGTGACCAGGCTGGTCTTGCCGGCGCCCGAGGGGGCCGAAACGATGTAGAGGGTGCCGCTGCTGTGGTTCATGGTCTGGGGTGGCCTTACTCGATGTTCTGTACTTGTTCACGCATCTGTTCGATCAATACCTTCAGGTTGACCGCCGCTTGCGTGCTGCGTGGGTCGAAGGCCTTGGAGCCAAGGGTGTTGGCCTCACGGTTGAGTTCCTGCATCAGGAAGTCCAGGCGCCGGCCAGCGGCGCCGCCACCCTTGAGCACACGGCGCACTTCGGTGACGTGGGTGCTGAGGCGGTCGAGTTCCTCTGCCACGTCGCTTTTCTGGGCCAGCAGCACCATCTCTTGCTCCAGGCGCTGTGGGTCCAGCTCGGCTTGCATGTCGCCGAAGCGGTCGAGAATCTTCTGCCGCTGCGCCGCCAGCATCTGCGGCACCAGGGCGCGCAGGGTCGTGACTTCGCTGGCCATGTTGTCCAGGCGTTCGTTGATCAGCCGCGCCAGTTCCTGGCCTTCGCGCTGGCGCCCGGCCTTGAGTTCGGCCAGCGCTTCGTCGAACAGCGCCATGGCCTCGGCGTTCAGTGCCTGGGGGTCGCTGGTGTCGGCTACCAGCACGCCTGGCCATGACAGCACTTCCAGCGGGTTCAGGGGGGCCGGCTGCTTGATCAGGCCGGCCACTTCCTCGGCGGCGGCGACCAGTTGCGCGGCGCGCTCATGGTCCACTTTGAGGGGTTTGCCATTGCTGTCTTCGTTGAGGCGCAAGGTGCATTCCACCTTGCCGCGTGACAGGCCCTGGCGCAGGCCCTCACGTACGCCGCCTTCGAGGTCGCGCAGGGCCTCGGGCAGGCGCAGGTGCGGCTCCAGGTAACGGTGGTTGACCGAACGCAGCTCCCAGACCAGGGTGCCTTGGCTGCCGGCGCGCTCGACACGAGCAAAAGCGGTCATGCTATGCACCATGGGGAGTACCTCGCGTAGATGAATGAACGGTGGGAGCCTCTCGGCTGCAAGGCGCAGGATTGTAGCGCAGTGTCGCCGTGGCGCCCAATCCGCCTATGTTACCGACGGGGAGCTACTGCGGTAGGAAAAGGCGACGGGCTGTGCCGGCACGACAATAGGCATGTCTTCCCTGGGCTGCGGGCTCTATAATGCTCGGCAGATTCAAAGTCCCAGTACAGGTATCCCAGATGAAACGTCCAAGTGGTCGCGCTGCCGATCAGCTCCGCTCGATCCGCATCACCCGCAACTACACCAAGCACGCCGAAGGGTCGGTACTGGTCGAGTTCGGTGACACCAAAGTCATCTGCACGGTCAGCGTTGAAAACGGTGTACCGCGCTTCCTCAAAGGCCAGGGCCAAGGCTGGCTGACTGCCGAGTACGGCATGCTGCCGCGCTCCACCGGCGAACGTAACCAACGCGAAGCCAGCCGTGGCAAGCAGGGTGGCCGCACGCTGGAAATCCAGCGCCTGATCGGCCGTTCGCTGCGCGCCGCGCTGGACATGAGCAAGCTCGGTGACATCACCCTGTACGTCGATTGCGACGTGATCCAGGCCGATGGCGGTACCCGTACCGCGTCCATCACCGGCGCCATGGTTGCCTTGTGCGACGCTTTGGCAGTGATCAAGAAGCGCGGCGGCCTCAAGGGCGGCAACCCGCTCAAGCACATGATTGCTGCCGTGTCGGTAGGCATGTACCAGGGCGAAGCCGTGCTCGATCTGGATTACCTGGAAGACTCCGCAGCCGAAACCGACCTGAATGTGGTCATGACCAGCGCCGGTGGCTTCATCGAAGTGCAGGGTACTGCCGAAGGCGCACCGTTCCAGCCGGAAGACTTCAACGCCATGCTCGCCCTGGCGCAGAAGGGCATGAACGAGATTTTCGAGCTGCAGCAGGCGGCACTGGCTGACTGAAGCCAGTCAAGGAGGTGCGGGGCATGAGCGATTCAAACCTGTCGATCACCCCGCCCAATGCCGAAATCCGGCAATGGGCGATGTTCTGCCACCTTTCCGCGTTGTTGGGCCTGGTAGTGCCGCTTGGGCACCTGCTGGGCCCGCTGGTGCTATGGCACCTCAAGCGCGAGCAAGACCCTTTTATCGACGCCCAGGGCAAAGAGGCGCTGAACTTTCAAATCAGCGTGACCATTGCCGGGTTTATCTGCTTCCTGCTGATGTTCGTGTTTATCGGGCTGGTACTGTTTGCCATGCTGGCGGTGGCGGTGATGATATTGATCATCATTGCGGCGGTGCGGGCGAATGAGGGCAAGCCGTATCGCTACCCGATGATCTGGCGGCCGATCAAATAGCAGTTGGGGCTGCGAAGCAGCCCCAATGCCATCTTAGATGGTCAACGTCCAGTCATAGTCGACGATCAGCGGCGCATGCTGGGAGAAGCGTGGCTGACGTGGCAGGCGAGCGTTGCGCACGAAGCGGCGCAGGCCCGGGGTGAGGATCTGGTAGTCGAACCGATAGCCCAGGTTGAGCATTTCGGCCTGCTCATTGTCCGGCCACCAGCTGTACTGGTCACCTTCACGGCTGACTTCGCGCAAGGCATCGACGTAGCCCATCTCGCCAGTGATCGCATCCATCCAGGCGCGTTCTGGCGCCAGGAAGCCTGGCGACTGCTGGCTGTCACGCCAGTTTTTGATGTCGAGCTTCTGTTGCGCCACGTAGAACGAGCCGCAATAGATGTATTCGCGACGCTTGCGACGCTGCTTGTCCAGGTACTTGGCGAAGTCGTCCATCAACTTGAACTTCTGGTTCAAGTCTTCGTCGCCGTTCATGCCCGAAGGCAGCAGCAGGCTGGCAATACTGACTTTGTCGAAATCTGCTTGCAGGTAACGCCCGTAGCGGTCGGCTGTCTCGAAGCCCAGGCCGGTGATGACTGCCTTGGGCTGCATGCGCGAGTAAAGGGCCACACCACCTTGGGCAGGCACCTCCGCGTCGCAGGCATAAAGGAAATAGCCATCGAGCTGGAAAGCTGGGTCGTCGAGTTCAAAGGCCGAGGCGCGGGTATCCTGAAGGCAGATGACGTCGGCATTCTGGGCTTGCAGCCAGCTGAGCAAACCACGCTCGGCCGCAGCCTGAATGCCATTTACGTTCACACTGATGATCCGCATAAATGGCCCCAAAAATCTCGTGCGTGTATGATACCCGAGCTCAACCCATTTAGCTAAATCCGTGGTGTCCGGGACTATTCATGCAGCCGTATCAGCGCGACTTTATCCGTTTTGCCATCGATCGCGGGGTACTGCGTTTCGGTGAATTCACCCTGAAATCGGGGCGTACCAGCCCATATTTCTTCAATGCCGGCTTGTTCAACACCGGCTCCGCACTGGCTGAGCTGGGGCGTTGCTACGCCGCCGCCATCGTCGATAGCAAGATCCCGTTCGATGTGCTGTTCGGCCCGGCCTACAAGGGTATCCCTCTGGCGGCGACTACCGCGGTGGCGCTTGCCGACCAGCATCAGCTCGACGTGCCATGGTGCTTCAACCGCAAGGAAGCCAAGGACCATGGCGAAGGTGGCAGCCTGGTCGGCGCGCCGCTGGCCGGTGACGTGCTGATCATCGACGACGTGATTACCGCCGGTACCGCCATCCGTGAGGTCATGCAGATCATCAACGCCCAGCAGGCCAAAGCCGCTGGTGTACTGATCGCCCTGAACCGTGAAGAGCGCGGCAACGGCGAACTGTCGGCGATCCAGGAAGTGGAACGCGACTTCGGTATCCCGGTGGTCAGCATTGTTTCGCTGACCCAGGTGCTGGAGTTCCTGGCTGACGACCCACAGTTGAAGCAGCACCTGCCGGCTGTCGAGGCCTATCGGGCGCAGTACGGGATCTGATCCTGGCCTAGAAATGAAAAAAGGCGACCTTCTTCAGAGGGTCGCCTTTTTTGTGTCGCCTGTTCTGGCCCTTTCGCGGGTAAACCCGCTCCTACAGGGGGCAGCGCCAGGCTCGAGCGAAGAGGCCAGTGCAGGCTAACCGACCAATCAGCGCGGCTTGCGATTGGTGATCAGGGTACCCACGCCGCTGTCGGTGAAAATCTCCAGCAGCACCGCATTCGGCACGCGGCCATCAATGATGTGCGAGCTGTTCACGCCGCCCTGCACCGCGTCCAGCGCGCACTTGATCTTCGGCAGCATGCCGCCATAAATGGTGCCGTCAGCGATCAGTTCGTTTACCTGCTCGGTGGTCAGGCCCGTCAACACCTGGCCCTGCTTGTCCATCAGGCCGGCAATGTTGGTCAGCAGCATCAGCTTCTCGGCTTTCAGCGCCTCGGCTACCTTGCCCGCCACCAGGTCGGCGTTGATGTTGTACGACTCACCGTTGGCGCCCACGCCGATTGGCGCGATCACTGGAATGAAATCGCCCTTCACCAGCATGTTCAGCAGGTCGGTGTTCACGCTCACCACTTCGCCCACGTGGCCGATGTCGATGATTTCCGGCGTGGTCATCTCAGGCGTCTGGCGGCTGACAGTCAGCTTGCGGGCGCGAATCAGCTCTGCGTCCTTGCCGGTCAGGCCGATGGCGCTGCCGCCGTGGCGGTTGATCAGGTTGACGATGTCTTTGTTGACCTGGCCGCCCAGCACCATCTCGACAACGTCCATGGTCGCCGAATCGGTGACGCGCATGCCGTCTATGAAGTGGCTTTCGATCGACAGGCGCTTGAGCAGGTCACCGATCTGCGGGCCACCACCGTGGACCACCACAGGGTTGATGCCCACAGCCTTCATCAGCACGATGTCACGGGCGAAGCCCGTCTTGAGCTCCTCGCTCTCCATCGCGTTGCCGCCGTACTTGATCACCAGGGTCTTGCCGACAAAGCGGCGGATGTAAGGCAGTGCTTCGGACAAAACCTCGGCTACATGGGAAGCGGCATCGCGATCGAGGGTCATGCAGGGCTCCTGTAAGGAACAGATAGTCGGTCAGAACGGCAGTTGCAGCTCAGGCTCTACCCGCAGCAACTGGGTGCGAAAAACATCCTTGATACGTTGCAATTCGGCGTCGCTGTCGGCCTCGAAACGCAGCACCAGCACCGGGGTGGTGTTGGAGGCGCGAACCAGGCCCCAGCCATTGGCGTAGTCGACCCGCACACCGTCGATGGTGGTCAGGTTGGCTTCGCCCCAGTCGGCGTCGCGTTGCAGTGCATCAATGATGCTGAATTTACCCTCGTCGGTCACATCAATATTGATTTCCGGCGTGGAAATATCGCTCGGGAAGGCGGCAAACAGGTTTTCGGCGCTCTGCTCGGTCTTGCTGAGGATCTCCAGCAGGCGCGCGGCGCTGTAGATACCGTCGTCAAAACCGTACCAGCGTTCCTTGATGAAGATGTGACCGCTCATCTCGCCTGCCAGCAGCGAACCGGTCTGCTTCATCTTCTTCTTGATCAGCGAATGGCCGGTTTTCCACATCAAGGCACTGCCACCATGCTGTTCGATCAGCGGGGTCAGGCGGCGGGTGCATTTGACGTCGAAGATGATCTCGGCGCCCGGGTTGCGCGACAGCACGTCCTGGGCAAACAGCATCAGCAGGCGGTCGGGGTAGACGATGCTGCCGGTGTTGGTCACCACGCCGACGCGGTCGCCGTCACCGTCGAAGGCCAGGCCGATATCGGCACCGGTTTCCTTGACCTTGGCGATCAGGTCTTCGAGGTTCTCAGGCTTGCCCGGGTCCGGGTGGTGGTTGGGGAAGTTGCCGTCGACCTCGCAGAACAGCGGGATCACTTCGCAGCCCAGGGCTTCGATCAGTTGCGGTGCAACCACGCCAGCGGCGCCATTGCCGCAATCCAGCACCACCTTGAGCTTTTTCGCCAGCTTTACGTCGCCGACGATCTGCTGGAAGTAGCGGTCGAGGATCTCGACCTTCTCCACGCGGCCTTGGGCCAGGGTCAGGTCGTTGGTTTTCAGGCGCGTCAGCAGGGCCTGGATCTGTTCATTGGCCAGGGTGTCGCCGGCGATGACGATCTTGAAACCGTTGTAGTCCGACGGGTTGTGGCTGCCGGTCAGCATCACGCCCGACTTGCCGGCCAGCACGTTGGCCGCGTAGTACAGCGCCGGGGTGGGCACCAGGCCGACGTCGCTGACCTGGCAACCGGCATCGACCAGGCCCTTGATCAGCTGTTCCACCAGCATCGGGCCCGACAGGCGGCCATCGCGCCCTACCGAAACCTGCGGTTCGCCCTGGGCCAGGCTTTGCGCGCCGATGGCGCGGCCGATCCAGTAGGCGGTTTCGGCGTGAAGGGTCTTGCCGACCACGCCGCGTATGTCATAGGCGCGGAAAATGCTGTCGGGCAATGCGGCGGGGACCAGGTGGGCCATATCGTTCATCTCTGGAAGCTCCATTAGTCAAAGGCTTTCTGGGCAGGCGCAAACTGAACGCTTGGACGGTGCTTTCGCCAGAGAGTTCGCCATCCTTGGCCTGAACGGTCATTTGCCGGCTCAGTGGCTGCCGGAGTGACCGAAGCCCCCAGCGCCACGCTGGCTTTCATCGAACGCTTCGACGATGTCGAAGTGGGCCTGTACCACCGGAACCAGCACCAGCTGGGCGATACGTTCGCCAACCGCGATGGTGAACGGCGTATTGCCACGGTTCCAGCACGACACCATCAGCTCGCCTTGGTAGTCCGAGTCGATCAGGCCGACCAGGTTGCCCAGCACGATGCCGTGCTTATGACCCAGGCCCGAGCGGGGCAGGATCATCGCCGCCAGGCCCGGGTCGCCGATGTAGATCGACAGGCCGGTAGGGATCAGCAGGGTCTGGCCTGGCTCGAGGACGGTGTCCTCCTTGAGCAGGGCGCGCAGGTCCAGGCCGGCGGAGCCAGGGGTGGCGTAGGCCGGCAGGGGGAATTCGGAACCCAGGCGTGGGTCGAGGATCTTGGCTTGAAGAGCGTGCATGTAACTTATTGAACCTGATTGAGCCGATCGGCGATGAAGGCGACCAGTTGCCGGGCAATCTTGCCCTTGCTGGTCTGCGCGAAGAGAGTCTGGTGCTGCTGGCGGTCGATCACGGTCAAGGCGTTTTCTTCGCTGTTGAAGCCGATGCTGGGGTTGGCCACATCATTGGCGACGATCAGGTCGAGGTTCTTGTCCTTGAGCTTGCGCGTGGCGTAATCGAGCAGGTGTTCGGTTTCGGCGGCGAAGCCGACGCTGAAGGGGCGGTCGCTGCGGCCAGCAATGGTGGCAAGGATATCGGGATTACGCACCATCTGCAGCAGCATGCCGTCGCCGGTCGTAGGATCTTTCTTCAGTTTTTGTGTGGCAACCACTTCGGGGCGGTAGTCCGCAACCGCTGCCGAGGCAATGAACAGGTCGCACGGCATGGCCGCTTCACAGGCCGCGAGCATGTCCCGCGCGCTGACTACGTCGATGCGGCTGACCCGGTCAGGGGTTGGCAAGTGCACAGGGCCTGTGACGAGGGTCACCCGAGCCCCTGCTTCGGCGGCCGCTTCGGCCAGGGCGAAGCCCATCTTGCCGGAGCTATGATTGGTGATGTAGCGCACCGGGTCGATGTTTTCCTGGGTCGGCCCGGCGGTGATCAGCACGTGCTTACCGGTCAGTGCCTGGCGCTTGAAGCTTTCCGCGGCGCACCAGGCCAGCTCGGTGGCTTCGAGCATGCGCCCCAGGCCGACGTCGCCACAGGCCTGGCTGCCGGATGCCGGGCCGAACACCTGAATGCCACGGCTCTTGAGCAGCTCGAGGTTGGCCTGGGTGGCCGGGTCGCGCCACATGGCCTGGTTCATGGCCGGGGCCACGGCGACGGTGGCGTCGGTGGCCAGCACCAGCGTGGTCAGCAGGTCGTCTGCCATGCCCTGGGCCATGCGTGCCATGAGGTCGGCGGTGGCGGGGGCGATCAGCACCAGGTCCGCCCACTTGGCCAGTTCGATATGGCCCATGGCTGCTTCGGCGGCCGGGTCGAGCAGGTCCATGTGCACCGGATGGCCCGACAGCGCCTGCAGGGTCAGCGGGGTGATGAATTCGGCACCACCCCGGGTCATGACGACGCGCACCTGCGCGCCGTGCTCCAGGAGACGGCGAATCAGCTCGGCACTTTTGTAGGCGGCAATGCCGCCACCCACGCCGAGAACGATGCGCTTGCGATACAGCCGCTGCATAGGCTTGCCTTTTTCCAGTGAGAGCGGGCGACGACGTTTGAAAATGCCTGCGGCGGAACGTCGCATGTACGAGGCGAAATAGATTAACACAGGGCCGAAATGGGCCGCAGCAAAGGCAGGGGTGGAATGAACATCAGGGAGTGGCCGGCGCAAGAACGGCCTAGGGAGAAGTTGTTGCAGCGAGGGGCAGGGAGCCTGACAGACGCGGAGCTGCTGGCCGTTTTTCTCGGCTCGGGCGTACGTGGGCGTAATGTCGTGGAGCTTTCGCGAGGCTTGTTGGTGAAGTTCGGCAGCTTGCGCCGGTTACTGGAGGCCGACCGCGAGGCCTTCGTCGGCGAGCTTGGGTTGGGCCCGGTGAGGTACAGCCAGCTGCAGGCACTGCTTGAGATCGGGCGCAGGCACCTTGCAACGTCGATTGAGCGGGAATCAGCCATGGACAGCCCGGCAGCGGTGCGACGCTACTTGAAAGCCATGCTCAGGCATGAGGCCAGCGAAGTGTTCGGGTGTCTGTTTCTCGATACCAAGCACCGGCCACTGGCATTTGAGATCCTGTTCAGGGGCACGATAGATCGGGCGAGTGTCTATCCGCGAGAGGTGGTGCGGCGGGCGTTGGTGCACAACGCTGCGGCATTGATCCTGTGCCACAACCATCCCTCAGGGATCAGTGAACCGAGTCAGGACGATGTGCATTTGACCTTGTCATTGAAGCGGGGGCTGGCGTTGATCGACGTGCGGGTGCTGGACCACATCATCATCGGCGATGGGGAACCGTTGTCGATGGTCGAGCATGGGTGGATTGTCGCCTGAGGAAAGCGGGAGCCTTTGTGCTGCCTGTACCGGCCTCTTCGCGGGTTCACCCGCGAAGAGGCCGGTACAGGCTTACTTGGTCACTGTCACCTTGCTGAAGTCCAGCCGCCCGAACGGGCTCACCTGGTACCCCTCGACGCCTTGGCGCAGCAAGGTCGCCGCCGTCGGATGCGCCAGTGGCACCCACAGCGCCTGCTGTTGGATAAGCGTCTGTGCCTGCTGGTACAGCCGGCTGCGCACGCTCTGGTCGTTGGTGGTACGCCCGGCGCTGATCAGCTGGTCCAGGCGGGTGTCGCAGAAGCGCGCGAAGTTGGTCCCTGACTCGACCGCCGCACAGGAAAACTGCGGGCTGAGGAAGTTGTCCGGGTCGCCGTTGTCGCCCGCCCAGCCCATGAACAGCAAGTCATGCTCGCCGGCCTTGGCGCGGCGTATCAGTTCGCCCCATTCGATTACGCGGATCTCCGCTTTCACGCCAATCTTTGCCAGGTCGGCTTGCAGCATCTGCGCGCCAAGGCTGGGGTTGGGGTTGAGCAGGCTACCCGAGGGCCGGGTCCAGATGGTGGTACTGAAGCCATCGGACAGCCCGGCCTTGGCCAACAGAGCCTTGGCTTTCTTCAGGTCCAGCGGGTAGCCGGGCAGGTCCTTGGCGTAGCTCCAGGTGTTGGGCGGGTACGGGCCGTTGGCGGCCACCGCAGAGTCTTCGAACACGGCCTTGAGATAGGCCTGCTTGTCGAAGGCCAGGTTGATGGCCTGGCGCACTTCCGGCTTGTCCAGCGGCGGGTGCTGGCTGTTGATGGCGACGAAGGCAGTCATGAATGCCGGGGTGGTGGACACCTTGAGGTTGCCGTCCTTACCCGCTTCGGCAATGTCCAGCGGTTTGGGCGACAGGGCAACCTGGCACTCGCCACGCTTGAGCTTTTGCAGGCGAACGTTGGCATCGGTGGTGATGGCGAGGATCAGCGGGTCGACCGCCGGCTTGCCGGCGAAGTAATCCGGGTTGGCGCGGTAGCGCACCACGGCGTCTTTCTGGAACCGCTGGAACACGAACGGCCCAGTGCCGATCGGTTGATTGTTGAGCTTCTCCGGCGTGCCGGCCTTGAGCAGCTTGTCGGCGTATTCGGCGGAGTAGATCGAGGCGAAGCCCATGCTCAGGGTGGCCAGGAAGGTGGCGTCCGGGTGGCTGAGGGTGAAGCGCACGGTGTTCGGCGAAGGCGCCTCGATCGCCTTGATCAGGCTGCCCAGCTGCAGCGATTGGGCATGCGGGTAGCCGCCCGGCGCAGTCTTGTGCCAGGCATGGGCCGGGTAGAGCATGCGTTGGAAGCTGAACAGCACGTCGTCGGCATTCAGCTTGCGGCTTGGCTTGAAGTAGGTGGTGCTGTGAAACTTGACGTCATCGCGCAGAGTGAAGTCATACACCAGGCCGTCGGCCGATACCGTCCAGCCGGTCGCCAGGCTCGGCACCACCTTGCCTTGAGCCGCATCGAACTCCACCAGACGGTTCATCAGCACGTCGGCGGTGGCGTTGGTGGTGGTGAGCGAGTTGTACTGCACCACGTCGAAGCCTTCGGGGCTGGCCTCGCTGCAAACGCTCAGCGGAGCGGCCTGGGCTACGCCTGCGGCGAACAGGGAGGTGAACAATAAGGAAAGTGCGGCGGCACGCATGGTGGCTCCTTGGCTGTCAGTGGCCCATCTGCCAGTGCAGTCTGGAAAAGGCCTACCCTAGTGCGCCCGCCGGCAAATGACCACACCCTTTTTTGCAAATCTTGCGACGAGCGGTCGACGACTGGCGGGGCCTGCCGCTATGCTGGCCCGGCGCGTTCTGGCTAGCGGTAATGTGCATCTACTGTTGTTGCAGCCAACTCTTTCTGGTATAAAGCAGCGCTCTTTTCTAGGGGCTCGGCCTGTCGCATAAGCGGATCCGGTCGATAAGGCCTCCAGAATCACGGCGCTCAGGCGCCAAAGACTGAGAGATTAAGCGGCCAACCCATGCCGGGTTGGGCATGTGGTTTTAGAGGGCTGAGTCATGTCGAGAGTCTGTCAAGTTACTGGTAAGGGTCCAGTAACCGGGAACAACATTTCCCACGCAAACAACAAAACCCGTCGTCGTTTCCTGCCGAACCTGCAGCACCACCGTTTCTGGGTTGAATCCGAGAAGCGTTTCGTGCGTCTGCGCGTTTCCGCCAAAGGCATGCGTATCATCGACAAGCGCGGCATCGACGCCGTTCTGGTTGACATCCGTAAAGCTGGCGCCAAGGTTTAAGGGAGAGCATCATGCGTGAATTGATCCGTCTGGTTTCGAGTGCCGGTACCGGCCACTTCTACACCACCGACAAGAACAAGCGCACCACCCCGGACAAAATCGAGATCAAGAAATATGATCCGGTTGTTCGCAAGCACGTGGTGTACAAGGAAGCCAAGATCAAGTAATTGATCGGCGACCTGAAAAAAACCCGCATCCGAAAGGAGGCGGGTTTTTTTATGCCTGCTGCAGGGTCAGTTGAAGTCGAAGCCCTGGATCAGCAGGTCGGCACCGGCCTTGATCTGGATGCGCTCGACATCGTGCTCGCGTGTGCATATCTCGTTGGGGCCGACCACCCGGGGGCGGCCGGTGAGGGTGCGGATGGTGTCTTTGAGCGCTGGCGCGTAAGGGGTGCCGACCAGGTGGGCAAGGGCTTGCAGGACTTCTTCGTTGGTCATGGCGTTCTTCCTGTTGAAGTTGGATGGCCCGACCTGGGCAGGGCCATCCTCACGCATGCCTGCGCGCTGCCTGCGCTACATAGATACTTCTGTGGTTACTTCTGCTCAAACATCACATAGATCTTGCGGCACGGCTCCAGCACCTCCCAGGTGCCCTTGAAGCCGGCGGGGATGACGAACCGATCGCCGGCACGCAGGGTTTTCGCCTCGCCGTCCTGGTCGCGCAGCACCGAAACACCGTGGACGATCTCGCAGTACTCGTGCTCGGTGTAATTCACCGTCCATTGCCCCACCTCGCCTTCCCAAACGCCAGCGGCAAACTGCCCACACGGGCTGGAATAATGGTTGTAGACCGCCTGGTCCGGCTCGCCCTTGAGAATTTTCTCTGCAGCCGGGCGGTAGCGTTCAGCTTCGGTGATGACCTGCGCGAAGTCGATGATGCTATCAATACTCATGGTTCGGCTCCTGTTGTTGTTTAATAAAATGAACATCAGTAGGCTTTTGAGCCTCTCGTGTCAAATATATTGATAGTTTACACCGGCTGGTTTAGGGTATCGCTTGCCAGTGTGCGCTTGGCGCCCGGCCAGAATTCTGACAACGCCTGTGAGTCCTCAGTGCGGCGTTGCACCTAAACAAGAGGAGGAGTTTCGTATGACCACCCTGACCCGTGCGGACTGGGAACAACGTGCCCAGCAACTGAAGATCGAAGGCCGTGCCTTCATCAACGGCGAATACACCGATGCCGTATCCGGTGAAACCTTCGAGTGCCTGAGCCCGGTCGACGGACGCTTCCTGGCCAAGGTTGCCAGCTGCGACCTGGCCGATGCCAACCGCGCTGTTGAAAACGCCCGTGCCACCTTCAACTCCGGCGTGTGGTCGCAGCTGGCCCCGGCCAAGCGCAAGGCCAAGCTGATCCGCTTCGCCGACCTGCTGCGCAAGAACGTCGAAGAGTTGGCGCTGCTGGAAACGCTGGACATGGGCAAGCCGATTGGCGACTCCTCCAGCATCGATATCCCAGGTGCGGCCCAAGCCATCCACTGGACTGCCGAAGCCATCGACAAGGTCTACGACGAAGTTGCCCCGACTCCGCATGACCAGCTTGGCCTGGTTACCCGCGAGCCGGTAGGTGTGGTCGGTGCCATCGTACCTTGGAACTTCCCGCTGCTGATGGCCTGCTGGAAGCTCGGCCCGGCGTTGGCCACCGGTAACTCGGTCGTGCTCAAGCCGTCCGAAAAATCGCCGCTGACGGCCATTCGCATTGCCCAACTGGCGATCGAAGCCGGTATCCCGGCTGGTGTGCTGAACGTGCTGCCAGGCTATGGCCACACCGTGGGCAAGGCCCTGGCCCTGCACATGGACGTCGATACCCTGGTGTTCACCGGTTCGACCAAGATCGCCAAGCAGTTGATGGTTTATGCGGGCGAGTCGAACATGAAACGCATCTGGCTGGAAGCCGGTGGCAAGAGCCCGAACATCGTCTTTGCCGACGCCCCGGACCTGCAAGCTGCCGCCGAGGCCGCGGCCAGCGCGATCGCCTTCAACCAGGGCGAAGTGTGCACGGCAGGTTCCCGCCTGCTGGTCGAGCGTTCGATCAAGGACAAGTTCCTGCCGATGGTGGTAGAGGCCCTGAAAGGCTGGAAGCCAGGCAACCCGCTGGACCCGCAGACCACGGTCGGTGCCCTGGTCGATACCCAGCAGATGAACACCGTGCTGTCGTACATCGAGGCTGGCCACAAGGACGGCGCCAAGCTGCTGGCCGGCGGCAAGCGCACCCTGGAAGAGACCGGCGGCACTTACGTCGAGCCGACCATCTTCGACGGCGTGACTAACGCCATGCGCATTGCCCAGGAAGAAATCTTCGGCCCGGTGCTGTCGGTGATTGCCTTCGACACCGCCGAAGAAGCCGTGGCCATTGCCAACGACACCCCGTATGGCCTGGCAGCGGGTATCTGGACTTCGGACATTTCCAAGGCCCACAAGACCGCCCGTGCCGTGCGTGCAGGCAGCGTCTGGGTCAACCAGTACGACGGCGGCGACATGACCGCGCCGTTCGGTGGCTTCAAACAGTCGGGCAACGGCCGTGACAAGTCGCTGCACGCACTGGAGAAGTACACCGAGCTGAAGGCGACCTGGATCAAGCTGTAATCGTAAGGGGCCGCTTTGCGGCCCATTCGCGGGCACGCCCGCTCCCACAGGTACATCACAAGTCTTGAATACTGTGATGTATTTGTGGGAGCGGGCGTGCCCGCGAATGGGTCATGGAAAATCGTTGGCCCAGGAGGCTGCAATGCGTTGGGGTACCTATTTCGCTGTACTGGCATCGGTGCTCAGTGTTGGCCTAGCGCTGGGTGTGAGCATGCCGCTGGTATCCCTACGCCTGGAAGCCTGGGGCTACGGCAGCTTCGCCATCGGCGTGATGGCGGCAATGCCGGCGTTGGGTGTACTGGCCGGTGCCAGCCTGGCCAGCCGCCTGGCAGGTTGGGTTGGCGTTCCTTCGGCGATGCGCCTGTGCCTGTGGGGCGGGGCGCTGTCGATTGGCCTGCTCGCGCTGCTGCCCAGCTACCCGTTGTGGCTGCTGCTGCGGCTGATGATCGGCATGTCCCTGACCGTGGTGTTCATCCTCGGCGAAAGCTGGATCAACCAACTGGTGGTCGAACAGTGGCGTGGCCGGTTGGTGGCGCTGTATGGCAGCAGCTACGCCCTGAGCCAGCTGGCCGGGCCTTTGGTGCTGGGCTTCCTCGGCTCTGATGACGACTTCGGCTTCTGGGCGGCGACCGGCCTGCTGCTGGCCGCGCCGCTGGTTCTGCTAGGGCGTGGTGGAGCGCCGAGCACCGAAGCCTGCAATGTCACCTTTGGCGACCTGTTCGCCTTCTGCCGACGCTTGCCGGTAATTGCCTGGGCCATTGCCCTGTTCGCCTCGTTCGAGGCGATGATCCTCACGTTGCTGCCGGTGTATTGCCTGCAGCAGGGCTTCAGCACCGAAATCGCCCTGTTCATGGTAAGTACCGTGGTGGTGGGTGATGCGGTGCTGCAGTTACCCATCGGCGCGCTGGCCGACCATATGTCGCGACGTACCCTGTTCACTGGCTGTGCGGTGACCCTGCTGGTGTCCAGCCTGGCAATCCCGCTGCTGTTGCACACACCGGTTATCTGGCCGTTGTGGGTGTTGTTCGGCGCCAGTGCCGGCGGCTTGTTCACCTTGTCGCTGGTGCTGATCGGTGAGCGTTACCGGGATGATGAGTTGGTGCGGGCCAATGCCCACGTGGCCCAGCTGTGGGGTATTGGCTGTTTGCTCGGGCCGTTGTTGGCGGGGGCGGGGAGCCAGTGGATCAGCGGGCATGCGTTGCTATTGCTGATGGCGGCCGGGGCTGCGGGGTTGGTGGTATTGACCCGGCGGCGCGGAGCCTTCGAGCCGGTTTCTGCCTGATGATTTTGGGGCGCAAGGCCCCCGGAATCGCAGCTACAGCATCTTCTCCAGGCCAACCGCCTTGCTGATCCAAGCATTGAACCGCCGCCAGATCCCACCCGGCTCAGACGTCAGCACGTGCCGTTGGCCATTGTCCTCGGTTGCCCATACCAGCTTGTTACCTACCAGTTTCACCTGATAGCTCAGCGCAGGCGCCATACCCTGCTGGGCCAGTTCGCGGGTGTATTCGGCCAGCTCCGGGCTATCCACCAGTACCCCGACCTCGGTGTTCCACAATACTGAGCGCGGGTCGAAGTTGAACGAGCCGATGAAGGTCTTGCGCCGGTCGAACACGATCGCCTTGGTGTGCAGGCTCGAATCCGAGCTGCCACGGAAACTCAATCGCCCCGCGCTGGGGTCGCCTGGCTGGCGGCGAAGTTCGTAAAGCTGCACCCCGTGCTCAAGCAAGGCGCGCCGATAGGGGGCATAGCTTCCATGCACTGCCGGCACATCAGTGGCTTCCAGCGAGTTGGTCAGCAGCTTCACCGAAACGCCAGCGTCGGCGCGGCCGGTCAGGTACAGCAGCCCCGGTTCGCGCGGTACAAAGTAGGCCGATGCCAGGACCAGCTCGCGGTGCACGTTAGCCAGGTCCGGTGCCAGTTGCTGGCTCAGCAGCAACTGCGGGTCCGGTTCGTCTTCGGCCAACACCTTGCTGGGTGCATCCCATAGCGCCTGGGCGTGCGCCCAGATCAGCTCGTTGCGCCACACATCCAGGCGCGGCTGCGACTGGTAGGCCATCAAGCGGTCGTACAGGGCCTTGCGCTGGGTCCTGGCTTTGGCCAGCGACACTTCCAGGCGCTGGCGGCTGGCCCGCAGGTCGCTGGCATCCGGGTCATGCCAGAGGAAATCGGTGATCGGCCGGCTGAGAGCGCTGTTCCAGTACTGGTCGAAGCTGTGCCCCAGCTGTTCGGCTACCGGGCCCACGCCCAGCAGGTCGATGTCGGTGAAGTTGAGATTGGGCTCAGCATCGAAATACTCGTCGCCCAGGTTGCGCCCGCCGACGATGGCCATGCTGTTGTCCACCAGGAACAGCTTGTTGTGCATGCGCCGGTGCTGGCGCGACAAGTTGAACAGCCGGCCCACGGCGCGCGTAACGCCGGTACTGCGCCCCAGATGCAATGGGTTGAACACACGGATATGGATGTTGGGGTGGGCATTGAGGGTGCCCATGACGGTGTCCAGGCCGTCGCTGGTGGTGTCGTCGAGCAGGATGCGCACGCGCACGCCACGGTCGGCAGCGCGCAGCAGTTCATGCACAAGGGCGCGGGTACTGAGGCCGTCGTGGACGATGTAGTACTGCAGGTCGATGCTCGCCTGGGCGTTGCGTATCAGTTCGGCGCGGGCGCGAAATGCCTCGTTGCTGTTGGGCAGCAGGCGAAAGCCCGAGCGGCCGCCATAGGGCGCGGCCTGGCGCAGCACCGAGCGGCCAAAGGCCGAGTCGTGGGCAGGCAACGCCTGACTGGTTTCGCGGGGCGCGCTGATGCTTGTGCAACCGGCAAGGCCGAGCAACAACACCAGCAGCAGAGGCAAGGCTCGCTGGAGTCTCAAGGGTGGACCGTCCTGTGCAGCAAGGGCTTTTGAGGTTTGACCGTGACGGGCGGCGCAAAGTTACGCGTCGGCGCTTTCGTCATCCAGTAGACGAAGGGCGGTTTCACCGACCTTACGCACGGAGGCTTCGATTTGCGGCGTTGGCCTGGCAGCGAAGTTCATGCGCAGGCAGTGCCGGAACTTGCCCGAGGCCGAAAAGATGCTGCCTACGGCAACCTGCACGCCCTGCTCCAGTAAAGCGCGGTTCAGCCGAAGCGTGTCGAGTTGTTCGGGTAATTCCACCCACAGCATGAAGCCGCCCTGGGGCCGGCTGACCCGGGTGCTTGCCGGGAAATAGCGGGTCACCCAGTCGCTCATCAGGTCGCGGCTACGCTGGTACTGGCTGCGCATGCGCCGTACATGGGGCTGGTAGTGCCCGCCGGCGATGAAGTCAGCGATGGCCAACTGAGGCTGGCTGGCGGTGCTGCCGGTGCTGATGTACTTCATGTGCAGCACGCGTTCCAGGTAGCGCCCAGGTGCCACCCAGCCGATCCGCAGGCCGGGCGCGAGGGTTTTGGAGAACGAACTGCAGAGCAGCACGCGGCCATCGTCGTCGAACGACTTCAGGGTGCGTGGGCGTGGGTAGGTATAGGCCAGGTCGCCGTACACATCGTCTTCCAGAATCGCCACGTCATAGCGTTGGGCGAGGCTCAGCAGGGCCTTCTTGCGGGCCTCGGGCATGATGTAGCCCAGCGGGTTGTTGCAGCTGGGGGTGATCTGGATGAGCTTGATCGGCCACTGCTCCAGGGCCAGCTCCAGCGCCTCCAGGCTGATGCCGGTGACCGGGTCCGTGGGGATTTCCAGCGCTTTCATGCCCAAGCCCTTGAGGGTTTGCATGGCGCCGTGGAAGCTGGGCGAGTCGACCGCGACAATGTCACCTGGTTCGCAGACCGCGCGGATGCTGCATGACAGCGCCTCGTGGCAGCCGGTGGTGATCACCAGGTCGGCCGGCCCCAGGCGGCAGCCGGAGTCGAGCATCAGCCGGGCCACCTGTTCGCGCAGGGCCAGATTACCGTGGATGTTGTCGTAGTACAGGCCAGGCATGTCCTGGCGTCGGCTCAACTGGGCAAGGCTGCGCAGCAGTGGCTTCAGGGTAGGGCTGTCGATGTCGGGCATGCCGCGGCCCAGTTGCACCACATCCTGGCGTGGCGTACTGCGCACCAGCTCAAGCACCTGTTCCCACTGCGAGATGTCCACCGGGCGCTGGGCCGGGCGGCTGACTGCGGGCAGTGCCGGCAACTGCCGTTGGTCGCTGACAAAGTAGCCGGACTTGGGCCGTGGCGAGACCATGCCGCTGTCTTCGAGCATGCGATAGGCCTGCTGCACGGTGCTCAGGCTGACCCCGTGCTCCTCACTCAGTGCGCGCACAGACGGCAGGCGCTGGCCGGGGCGATAGAGCCCCTGCTCGATGCGGGCGCCGAGTATTTCGGCGAGATTCAGGTAGAGGGTCACGGCATACTCCTGCGCTGCATTGGCATAGCGACCGGTACAGTTGGCCCGAAAATACAGCATTCAGTCGGTCGGCGGCCAATTCTGTATGGGAATAATAAGGCTGTATTGGATCTGTATTGTCGAGGGTGCCGACGCGCATGCTTTCTCCACGGTAACAACTGAACGGGAGGAGGCGGTGATGGGTGGCATGAGCGATGTGCGCTTGCAACTGTTGGCCAAGGAACTGGAAGCCGGGCAGCAGGCCAAGGTGTTCAACGCGCCAGAGGGTTTGGGGCGTTGGGGGCTGATGCTGCATCGCTGGCATACCCGCAGGGCGTTGCTGCAACTGACCGATGACGAGTTGCGCGATGTCGGGCTGAGCTGGGAGCAGGCCCGGATCGAAGGGCAGAAACCCTTCTGGAAGGACTGACACGGCTACCCAGGGTTTGCTCATGTGAAACGCCCTGAGATTGGATTTTTGTCCAACGTCAGGGCGCAGTTCATGGGCCGCACAGCACTCAAGTCAGCTCTTTCAGGCGATGCCACAGCATGCCCAACGCCAGCAGTGGCGAGCGCAGGTGCTTGCCGCCAGGGAAGGTGATGTGCGGCACCTTGTTGAAAAGGCCGAAGCGCCCGCTTTCCTGGCCACTGATGGCTTCACCCAGCAGGCGCGCAGCCAGGTGGGTGGCGTTGAGCCCATGGCCCGAGTAGGCCTGGGCGTAGTACACGTTCGGCTGGCTGGCCAAGCGGCCAACCTGCGGCAGGCGATTGGCACCAATGCCGATCATGCCGCCCCACTGGTAGTCGATGCGCACGTCGGCAAGCTGCGGGAACACCTTGAGCATCTTCGGCCGCATGTAGGCGGCGATGTCCTTCGGGTCGCGGCCTGAATAGTGGCAGGCACCGCCGAACAGCAGGCGGTGGTCCGCGGACAGGCGGTAGTAGTCCAGCGCCACGCGCTGGTCACACACCGCCATATTCTGCGGCAACAACGCGCGTGCGCGTTCTTCGCCCAGCGGCTCGGTGGCGATGATGTAGCTGCCCGCCGGCAGCACCTTGCCGCCCAGCTCGCGGTTGAGGTCGTTGTGGTAGGCGTTGCAGCACAGTACCAGGGTCTTGGCCCGTACCCGGCCTTGTGCGGTCTGTACCCGTACTTCAGGGCCATAGTCGATGCCGGTCACCTCGGACTGCTCGAACAGCTTTACGCCCAGGCGGGCAGCCACGGCCGCTTCACCCAGCGCCAGGTTGAGCGGGTGCAAGTGCCCGGAGCCCATGTCGATCAGCCCGCCCACATAGCAATCGGCACCGACCACGCTGTGGATATCGTCCTTGCCGACCAGCCGCAGCTCATGCGCGTAGCCCAGGCTACGCAGCTCTTCGGCGTCTTCGGCAAAGCCCAGCAGCTCGGCAGGTTTGTTGGCCAGGTCGCAGTAGCCCCAGGTCAGGTCGCAGGCGATGGCATGCTTCTCGACCCGCTCACGGACGATCTGTACGGCCTCCAGGCCCATCAGCTTCATGGTGCGTACGCCTTCCTCGCCGATGACCGGGAGGAACTGCTCCAGGCCATGGCCGACGCCGCGAATCAGCTGCCCGCCATTGCGCCCGCTGGCGCCCCAGCCAAGCTTGCGCGCTTCCAGCAGGATGACCGAGAAACCACGCTCGGCCAGCTCGATGGCGGTGTTCAGGCCCGAGTAGCCGCCGCCGATGATGCACACGTCGGCGTTGTGTTCGCCTTGCAGGAAGGCGTGGTCGGGGTGTGGCGCGCTGCTGGCGGCGTAATAGGATGCGGCGTGCTGCGCGCTGTGGATCATTGAGTCGGTCCTGTGGCGGGTGAGCTAGAGGGAGGAGGATAAGCTGGGGTAGGGTGGTGGGCAAATCGGCCTATAATCCCGCCAATCTCTCAGCTTTGTACCAAGCCATGTCCTGCAACCGCCACAAGATCCACTTCCTGCGCGAACTCATCCCCTCTTTCGAGTGCGAGCCCGGCTGCCACGACTGCTGCGGCCCGGTCACCACCTCGGCGGAGGAAATGGCCCGCCTGCCGCGCAAGTCCCAGGCTGAGCAGGACGCGGCTTTGGAGCGTCTGGACTGTGTGCACCTGGGCCCCAACGGCTGCACGGTGTATGAAGAGCGGCCGATGATCTGCCGGCTGTTCGGTACCACCCCGCGCATGGCCTGCCCGCGTGGTCGTGGCCCTGAACCGATGATCGACTCCGCCGCTGAACAGTTGGTCCACCAGTTCATTGCCACCACCCGCCAGGTGCTGGTCTAGCCTCAGTCCGGGATCGGCAGGCAGAGGCTTTCCTTCACCTCTTCCATCACGATGTAACTCTTCGATTCGCGCACATGCGGCAGTTTCAGCAGGATGTCCCCGAGCAGCTTGCGGTACGAGGCCATTTCCGAAATACGCGCTTTCACCAGGTAGTCGAAGTCGCCGGACACCAGGTGGCATTCCAGCACGTGGGGCAGCTTCAAGACCGCGCGGCGGAACTCCTCGAAGGTATCGCCCGACTTGTAGTCCAGGCTGATTTCCACGAACACCAGCAGGCTGCCCTTGAGGTGCTGCGGGTTCAGGCGGGCGTTGTAGCCCATGATGATGCCCTCGCGCTCCAGGCGGCGAACCCGCTCGGTACAAGGGGTGGTGGACAGCCCAACTTTCTCGCCCAGTTCGGTGAAGGAAATACGCCCGTCATTCTGCAGGATGCGCAGGATGTTGCGGTCGATCTTGTCCAGTTCACGCTTGGTCTGGTGCTGGGTTCTCATAGGGGATGCCCCTCCGTGAAAGGCGATTTTGCCGAGAATTCTCGCCAATAATAGGCTTTTATATAGTGAATTGCACTGGTCTCAAATTCCTATACTGCGCCCATTCATGCCATTTCAATAAATGTATGCGGCGCGCCGCGTGTGAGGGATAAAACGATGCGAGTTCTGGTACTTGGTAGCGGTGTAATCGGAACCGCCAGTGCCTACTACCTGGCCCGGCAAGGTTTCGAGGTCACGGTGGTCGACCGCCAGCCGGCGGTGGCCATGGAAACCAGCTTTGCCAACGCCGGCCAGATCTCGCCCGGCTATGCCTCGCCCTGGGCTGCCCCTGGTGTGCCGCTCAAAGCAGTCAAATGGCTGCTGGAGCGTCACGCTCCCCTGGCCATCAAGCTCACGGGCGACGTCGACCAGTACCTGTGGATGGCACAGATGCTGCGCAACTGCACCGCCAGCCGTTACGCGGTGAACAAGGAGCGTATGGTGCGCCTGTCCGAGTACAGCCGTGACTGCCTTGACGAGCTGCGCGCCGAAACCGGCATCAACTACGAAAACCGCAGCCTGGGCACCACCCAGCTGTTCCGCACCCAGGCCCAGGTCGATGCTGCGGCCAAGGACATTGCCGTACTCGAACAGTCCGGTGTGCCCTACGAGCTGCTCGACCGCGACGGCATTGCCCGCGTCGAACCCGCCCTGGCCGGCGTGAAAGATATCCTGGCCGGCGCCCTGCGCCTGCCGAACGACCAGACTGGCGACTGCCAGCTGTTTACCACCAAGCTCGCCGACATGGCGTTGAAGCTGGGCGTGGAATTCCGCTTCGGCCAGGACATCCAGCGCCTGGACTTCGCGGGTGACCGCATCAATGGCGTGTGGATCGACGGCAAGCTGGAGACGGCAGACCGCTACGTGCTGGCGCTGGGCAGCTACTCGCCACAGATGCTCAAGCCGCTGGGCATCAAGGCTCCGGTGTATCCATTGAAAGGCTACTCGCTCACCGTGCCGATCACCAACGCCGACATGGCTCCGACCTCGACCATTCTCGACGAGACCTACAAGGTCGCCATCACCCGTTTCGATAACCGCATCCGCGTTGGCGGGATGGCTGAAATCGCCGGTTTTGACCTGTCGCTGAACCCGCGCCGGCGCGAAACACTGGAGATGATCGTCAACGACCTTTATCCTCGCGGCGGTGACTTGAGCCAGGCCAGCTTCTGGACCGGCCTGCGCCCGGCAACCCCGGACGGTACGCCGATCGTCGGCGCCACGGCCTTCCGCAACCTGTTCCTGAACACCGGTCACGGCACTTTGGGCTGGACCATGGCGTGTGGTTCCGGTCGCTTGCTGGCCGACCTGATTGCGCGCAAGAAGCCGCAGATCAGTGCCGAAGGCCTGGACATTTCCCGTTATGGCAACAACCCGGAAGTGGCCAAGCACGGGCAAAGCGCGCCGGTTCACCAGCAGTAATAGCCTGTGCCGGCCCTTTCGCGGGCTTGCCCGCTCCACCAGGAACACCACAGCTATTGAACGCTGTGCATTACCTGTGGGAGCGGGCAAGCCCGCGAAGAATCCACCACCGATTTCAACCCGAACCACCATAAGGCAGCCGCCATGCGTCCCGCCCGCGCCCTGATCGACCTCCAGGCCCTGCGCCACAACTACCGTCTGGCCCGTGAACTGACGGGTGCCAAAGCCCTCGCCGTGATCAAGGCTGACGCCTATGGCCACGGCGCCGTGCGCTGCGCCCTGGCCCTGGAGGCCGAGGCCGACGGCTTTGCCGTGGCCTGCATCGAGGAGGCGCTGGAACTGCGCGCCGCCGGTATCAATGCCCCGGTGCTGCTGCTGGAAGGTTTTTTTGAAGCCAGCGAACTGGCACTGATCGCCGAGCACGCCCTGTGGTGCGTGGTGCACTCGCTGTGGCAGCTGGAAGCCATCGAGAAAACCCCGCTGCACAAGCCGCTCACCGTCTGGCTGAAGCTGGACAGTGGCATGCACCGCGTTGGCCTGCACCCCAAGGACTACCACGATGCCTATCAGCGACTGCTGGCCAGTGGCAAGGTTTCGCGCATCGTGTTGATGAGCCACTTCGCTCGCGCCGACGAACTGGACGCTGACGCGACGTCCCAGCAGATCGCCGTGTTCGAAGCTGCCCGACAGGGCCTGGCCGCCGAATGCAGCCTGCGTAACTCACCCGGTGTGCTGGGCTGGCCGCAAGCCCCCAGCGACTGGGTGCGCCCAGGCCTGATGCTGTACGGCGCTACGCCGTTCGAAGTGGCGCAAGCCGAGGCCGCACGCCTGCAACCGGTGATGACCCTGCAATCGCGGGTGATCAGCGTGCGCGAGCTGCCTGCCGGCGAGCCGGTGGGCTATGGTGCCAAGTTTGTCAGCCCTCGGCCGACCCGCGTGGGTGTGGTCGCCATGGGCTATGCCGATGGCTACCCGCGCCAGGCGCCCAACGGCACCCCGGTGCTGGTCGCCGGCAAGCGCACCCAGCTGATCGGCCGGGTGTCGATGGACATGCTCAGCATCGACCTCACCGACGTACCGCAAGCCACTGTCGGCAGCCCGGTCGAACTATGGGGCAAGCAGGTGCTGGCCAGTGAAGTGGCCGCGCATGCGGGCACCATTCCCTATCAGATCTTCTGCAACCTGAAGCGAGTACCACGGGACTACGTCGGCGAATGAGACGCTGAAGCGGACACGTTTGGGGCGGTGTGTTGTAAATACTGAACGGCATTGCCATGATATCGTTCACATCCACCCCCCTTTCACCGTTTCAGGAGGCTCCAGCTTTGGACGTCGGCGAACGACTGCAAGCCATCCGCAAGCTCAAGGGCCTGTCGCAGCGCGAACTTGCCAAGCGTGCTGGCGTGACCAACAGCACCATCTCGATGATCGAGAAGAACAGCGTAAGCCCCTCTATCAGCTCGCTGCGCAAAGTGCTGAGCGGCATTCCCATGTCCATGGTCGAGTTCTTTTCGGTCGAGCTGGAGCCCCAAAGCCCCACTCAGATCGTCTACAAGGCCCACGAGCTGATCGATATCTCGGACGGTGCGGTGACCATGAAGCTGGTGGGCAAGTCGCACCCCAACCGTGCCATCGCTTTTCTGACCGAGGTGTACCCGCCAGGTGCGGACACCGGTGCCGAGATGCTGACCCACGACGGCGAGGAGACCGGTATCCTGCTTGAAGGCCGCCTGGAGCTGGTGGTCGGCAACGAGATTTTCGTGCTCGAAGAAGGCGACAGCTACTACTTCGAAAGCACCCGCCCGCACCGCTTCCGCAACCCATTCGACCAGCCGGCGCGGCTGATCAGTGCGGCGACGCCTTCAAACTTTTGATCCAGCGCAGTGCATTGATTCGGCAATACCCCTTTCCTGTGTGGGGTCGTTTCACGGCCTCTGGGTTCCCGCTATACTTTTCAACGCTCGCCGATCCGTGGCCGCGAGCGTGATTAGCCACCATGAGGGTGTTCGCGTGAATCAAATCAAGAAGATGCTGGCCGTACCAGCAGCCATATTCGCCCTCTGGGCAATGAACGCAACCGCTGCGACCAATGACGACATTGCCAAACGCCTGGAGCCGGTTGGCCAGGTGTGCGTCCAGGGCCAGGAATGCAAAGGCATGGAAGTGGCCGCTGCAGCGGGTGGCGGGGGCGCCAAAACGCCGGATGAAATCATCGCCAAGCACTGCAATGCCTGCCATGGCAGCGGCTTGCTCGGCGCGCCTAAAATTGGTGACTCCGCGGCGTGGAAAGAGCGCGCCGACCACCAGGGCGGCCTGGATGGCATCCTGGCCAAGGCCATTACCGGCATCAACGCCATGCCGCCAAAGGGCACCTGTGCCGACTGCTCCGATGAAGACCTGAAAGGGGCAATCAAGAAAATGTCCGGGCTGTGATTTACAGCTGAATTGCATAAGGCCCGCCGTTGATGGCGGGCTTTGTTTTTTTGTTGCCTGTGCCGGCCTCTTTGCGGGCAACCAATTACTTCAGCCCTATGTCCAACCCCTGAACCCATGGATGTCTCAGGAGGCCCCGATGCACCTCTGCTCCATCGACCAGGCTGTCGAGCAAGTCCTGGCGCGCCTGCCAGCCCATATCCACATGGGCCTGCCGCTGGGACTGGGCAAGCCCAATGCCTTCGTCAACGCACTTTACGCCCGCGTACGCGAGCTGCCCGAACGGCGCCTGACCCTCTATACCGCACTTTCCCTCGGCCGCCCGCCACTGGGCGACGGCCTGCAGCGGCGCTTTCTCGAACCCTTCGTCGAGCGAGTGTTCGCTGACTACGAAGAGCTCAGTTACCTCACAGACCTGCGCAACGACACGTTGCCATCCAATATTCGGGTCGAACAGTTCTTCATGCAGCCCGGCAGCCTGCTGCACAGCGAATCGGCCCAGCAGGACTACGTCAGCAGCAACTACAGCCACGCCGCACGTGATATCAATGCCAAGGGCCTTAACCTGGTCGCCCAGTTGGTGGCCGCCACTCCCGAAAAGCCCGTGCACCTGAGCCTGGCCTGCAACCCAGACATCACCCTCGACCTGCTGCCGATGATCGCCAAGCGCCGCGCTGCAGGCGAAACCATCCTCATGCTGGGCCAGGTGCATGCCGAACTGCCCTACATGCCAGGCGATGCCGAGCTGCCCATCGATGCCTTCGACCTGCTGCTCGATGAAGTCGAGCAACGCCGGCTGTTTTCCACGCCAAACATGCCGGTTGGCATCCAGGACCACTGCATCGGCCTGCACGCCAGCAGCCTGGTACGCGATGGCGGTACGCTGCAGATCGGCATTGGCGCCATGGGCGATGCGGTTGCGGCGGCATTGCTGGCACGTCAGGGCGACAATGCCGGTTACCGAGCGGTGCTCAAGGCGCTGGATGTCGGACCGTGGCAGGCTTTGATCGAGCGAGAGGGGGGCCTGGACACTTTTACCCACGGCTTGTACGGCTGCAGCGAGATGTTCGTCAACGGCCTGCTGGTGCTGGCCGAAGCAGGGCTGCTAAGACGCCCGGCGGACGAGCAGGGCGCAATACTGCATGGCGGCTTTTTCCTCGGCCCGCAAACGTTCTACCAGCGCTTGCGCGAGATGTCGCTGGAGCAGCGCGCGCAGTTTGCCATGACCCGTATCAGCTTCATCAACGAGCTATATGGGCAGGAGGAACTCAAGCGCCGCCAGCGTCGCGATGCGCGCTTCATCAACACCGCGTTCGGCATGACCCTGCTCGGCGCCGGGGTGGCCGACCAGCTGGAAGACGGCCGGGTACTCAGTGGTGTGGGCGGGCAGTACAACTTCGTTGCCCAGGGCCATGCGCTGGAGGGCGGGCGTTCGATCCTGCTATTGCGCAGCTGGCGCGAGGCAGGCGCAGAGGTGACCTCAAACCTGTTCTGGCGCTACGGCCACTGCACCATCCCCCGGCACCTGCGCGATATCGTGGTGACCGAGTACGGTATTGCTGACTTGCGTGGGCAGACCGACAGCGAGGTGATTGCGCGGTTGCTGGCGGTGAGCGATTCGCGGTTCCAGCCGGGCCTGATCAGGCAGGCCAAAGAAGCTGGCAAGCTTGCCGACGACTTTCAGCTGGCGGCGCGCTTTACCGACAATACCCCGCAACGCCTGGAGGCGATCAGGGCACAGCATGCGCGGTTGTTCCCGGAGTACCCGCTGGGCACGGATTTTACGGCCGAGGAACGGGATCTGTTGCGGGCGCTGAACTGGTTGAAGAGCAAGTTCAAGCTGAGCGAGGTGCTGGAGCTGGGCAAGGCCGCGCTGGATGCGCCGGGGCCGGAGGGTTATGAGCGGCATCTGGCGCGGATGGGGCTGGAGGTTGCGCAAGGGTTGAAGGAGGAGCTTTATCAGCGGCTACTGCTGGCAGGGTTACAGGCTACAAGATAATCGCTTGCGCACACTGGCCCCGTGTAGGAGCGGGTTTACCCGCGAATGCGATATTGAATCTGCCATCGCATTCGCAGGTAAACCCGTTCCTACGCCGGGGCGGTGAGGCCTTATTCGATGAAACTGACCACACCACCTTCCAGCGACTTCACCCGGGCCAGCGATTCAACGCGGTAACCCTGGCTGTCCAGTTCGGCACGGCCGCCCTGGAACGACTTCTCGATCACGATACCCAGGCCCGCCACGGTGGCACCTGCCTGCTTGATGATCGAGATCAGCGCCTGCGAGGCTTTACCGTTGGCCAGGAAGTCGTCGATCACCAGCACGCGGTCGCTGCTGTTGAGGTGACGCGGCGAGATGGCCACGGTGTTCTCGGTCTGCTTGGTGAAGGAATACACCGAGGCGGTCAGCAGGTTCTCGGTCAGGGTCAGCGACTGGTGCTTGCGAGCGAAGATGACCGGCACACCCAGTTTCAGACCGGTCATCACCGCCGGGGCAATGCCCGAAGCTTCGATGGTGACGATCTTGGTCACGCCGGCATCGGCGAACAGGCGGGCGAACTCGTCACCGATCAACTGCATCAGCGCCGGATCGATCTGGTGGTTGAGAAACGCGTCGACTTTGAGAACCTGGTCGGAAAGCACGATGCCTTCTTCGCGAATCTTCTGATGCAGTGCTTCCACTGTGATTTCCTCGATGTAACAAAGGTTGCCGCTGGAGGCGGCAAAGTTAAAGAGTAATGGTTGATCAGCGTTTGAGCATTGCCCGGATATCGGCCAGGGCGTTGTTGCCGCGGGCGGCCTTCACCTCGACCGGCGCATCGTCCAGGCCCTCCCAGGCCAGGTCGTCCGGAGGCAGTTCGTCGAGGAACCGGCTGGGCGTGCAGTCGATGATTTCACCGTACTGCTTGCGCTTGGCGGCGAAGGTGAAGGCCAGGGTCTGGCGCGCGCGGGTGATACCCACGTAGGCCAGGCGGCGTTCCTCTTCGATGGTGTCGGCCTCGATGCTGGAGCGGTGCGGGAGGATTTCCTCTTCCATGCCCATGATGAACACGTAGGGGAATTCCAGGCCCTTGGAGGCATGCAGGGTCATCATCTGCACACCTTCGGCGTTCTCTTCTTCTTCCTGCTGGCGCTCGAGCATGTCGCGCAGCACCAACTTGCCGATGGCGTCTTCGATGGTCATGTCACCCTCTTCGTCCTTCTCGAGGGTGTTTTTCAGCGCTTCCACCAGGAACCAGACGTTGCTGATCCGGAACTCTGCAGCCTTGTCGCTGGCGGTCTGCTGGCGGATCCAGTTCTCGTAATCGATGTCACGGATCATTTCGTGCAGCGCGGCAATCGGGTCTTCCAGGGCAACCTTGTGGCGCACCCCGTCCAGCCAGTGCTTGAAGCGCTGCAAACGCTCGGTGTAGCGCGCGTCCAGGTGCTCACCCAGGCCCAGCTCTTCGCTGGCGGCGTACATCGAAATGCCGCGCTCGGTGGCGTAGTTTCCGAGCTTTTCCAAAGTGGTGGAGCCGATCTCGCGGCGCGGCACGTTGATTACCCGCAGATAGGCGTTGTCATCGTCCGGGTTCACCAGCAGGCGCAGGTAGGCCATCAAATCCTTGACCTCCTGGCGGCCGAAGAAGCTGTTACCGCCCGAAAGGCGATACGGCACCTGGTGGTGCTGCAGCTTCAGTTCGATCAGCTTGGCCTGGTAGTTGCCGCGGTACAGGATGGCGAAGTCGCTGTACGGGCGGTTGGTGCGCAGGTGCAAGGTGAGGATTTCCATGGCCACGCGTTCGGCCTCGGCTTCCTCGTTCTTGCAGCGGATCACGCGTATCTCGTCGCCCACGCCCATTTCACTCCACAGCTGCTTTTCGAACGCATGCGGATTGTTGGCGATCAACACGTTGGCGCAGCGCAGGATGCGGCTGGTGGAGCGGTAGTTCTGCTCGAGCATGACGATCTTCAGGGAGGGGTAGTCCTCCTTGAGCAGCATCAGGTTCTCGGGGCGTGCACCGCGCCAGGCGTAGATCGACTGGTCGTCGTCGCCCACCACGGTGAACTGGTTGCGCATGCCGATCAGCATTTTCACCAACAGGTACTGGCTGGCGTTGGTGTCCTGGTATTCGTCCACCAGCAGGTAGCGCACGCGGTTCTGCCAGCGCTCCAGCACCTCGGGGTGCTCCTGGAACAGCTTGACCGGCTGCAGGATCAGGTCGTCGAAGTCCACCGCGTTGAACGCCTTGAGCGTGCGCTGATAGTGGGTGTAGACGATGGCGGCGGTCTGCTCGCGTGGGTTGCGCGCCTTTTCCAGGGCTTCTGGCGGCAGGATCAGGTCGTTCTTCCAGGCACCGATCATGTTCTTGATCTCGTCGATGCCGTCGTCGCCGGAATATTCCTTCTGCATGATGTCCGACAGCAGCGCTTTGATGTCGGACTCGTCGAAGATCGAGAAACCCGGCTTGTAGCCCAGGCGCTCGTGTTCCTTGCGGATGATGTTCAGGCCCAGGTTGTGGAACGTGCACACGGTCAGGCCACGGCCTTCCCCCGGGCGCAGCAAGGTGGCGACCCGCTCCTTCATCTCGCGCGCGGCCTTGTTGGTGAAGGTCATCGCCACGATGTACTGGGCGCGGATGCCGCAGTTCTGGATGAGGTGGGCAATCTTGCGCGTGATCACGCTGGTCTTGCCCGAACCTGCACCGGCGAGCACCAAAAGAGGGCCGCCGACATAGTCACGGGCTTCCTGCTGCCGGGGATTGAGTCGGGACATGCTAGAAACCGGAGGTCGCCAGAAAATAGCCGCGCATTCTAACAGGCATGGGGCCGTTGTGGCGCGACCGTCTGACGTCTGAGTCAGACTTTTGTCCGGCTAAGCATTAGTGTCACTAATGCTAGTAGCTGAAAAAATCATATTTGCCGGTTTGTCTCGTTTCGCGCAGGATGCACGACAAAATACGTCGGAATGCTACGCTCGAAAAAGCCATGCATAAAAGTGAAAATCATTTTCATTGAATGCAGTAGCATGCCCTACCGATCTTGTTGCACCGTCAAGCCCTAAGGAGCCCGCTTGTCCACGCCTGTCGAACCTTTGCGTTTGCTGCTGTTGGCCGATGAGCCGGAATGGGCTGCCTCGTTGCACGCGTGCATGCCTGCACTGGGTGGCAGCGCCGTGCTACTGACTGCGCCAAACTGGGAGGCGGTCGACAGCCTGTTCAGCCATGATCGCCAGGCCGTCGTGCTGGCAACACCCGGCTTGCAGCCCGCCCCCGGGCGTTGCGAGCTGCCGACTATCCTGCTGCTTGAACACGAGCCAGAGGCAGCGCCCAGCGCTGTCAGTGACTGGCTGGTGCGCGACCAGCTCAACGCCGATACCCTGCGCCGCTCACTGCGCCATGTGCGGGAGCGAGGGGTGCTGGTCGCCACCTTGCAGCGCCTTGCCGAGCAGGACCCGCTGACCGGCATCGCCAACCGCCAGGGTTTTCAGGCTTTGCTCAATGCACGCCTGGCCGAGAACGAAGGCCGTGGTGTCGCGCTTGGCCACCTGGACCTGGACAACTTCCGCCACGTCAACGACGCCCTGGGCCACCAGAGCGGTGACCGGTTGATCCTGCAGGTGGTGGCACGGCTGAAGCATCAGCTGGAGGCGGGCGACCAGCTGGCTCGTCTGGGTAGCGACGAGTTCGCCCTGCTGATCGACACCCGTCGCGATGCCAACCGCGCCGAATGGATTGCCGAACGCATCGTCGAGGCCTTGGCCGAGCCCTACTGGATCGACGGCGAAAGCCTGCTGCTGGGCTGCAGCCTGGGCCTTGCACATGCTCGCGCGCAGAGCGGCGCCGATCCGCTGATGTGGCACGCGCACATCGCCATGCGTCAGGCCAAGGGCAGCCAGGGCTGCACCTTCCATGTGTTCAACGAACGCATCAACCGCAACGCCCGCAGCCTTGCCGACCTGGAAAGCGAGTTGCGCCGTGCCCTGCGCCGCGACGAGCTGGAGCTGCACTATCAGCCCCGCCTGAACCTGGCTGACGGGTGCATTGTTGGCCTGGAGGCGCTGGTGCGCTGGCGTCATGCCGAGCGCGGGCTGCTGCCACCCAGTGAGTTCGTGCCACTGGCCGAACAGAGCGGCCTGATCGTGCCCTTGGGTTATTGGGTGATTTCCCGTGCCCTGCGTGACATGCAGGCATTGTGCGAGCGCGGCCTGGAACCCCTGCACATGGCGGTCAACCTGAGTTTCCGCCAATTCCAGGACAGCCAGCTACTGGCCACGTTGAGTCGCCTGATCCTCGAGCACGGTGTGGATGCCCGCTGGCTCGAGTTCGAGCTGACCGAGACGGCGGTGATGCGCCGCAACGAAGTGGTGCGCCAGACGATGGACGCGCTGGGCCGCTTGGGCGTGCGCTTCTCGCTCGATGATTTCGGCACCGGGTTCTCTTCGTTCGTGCACCTCAACAGCCTGCCGATCACCTTGCTCAAGGTGGACCGCAGCTTTGTTGCGGAAATGGAAATGCGTGAAGAGAACCGCAAGCTGGTACACGCCATGATCAACCTGGCGCACAACCTCAACCTCGAGGTGGTCGCCGAGGGTGTGGAGAGTGAAGAGCAACTGGCGTTGCTGCGCGGGTTTGGCTGCGACCAGGTGCAAGGTTTCCTGGTCAGCAAGCCGCTGCCGGTGGGGGAATTGATGGCGTATTTGCTGCAGGCGCCCGGACGCCAGTTGGAGGCTGTCCTGTAGGAGCGGGTTTACCCGCGAATGGGCCGGGCCTGCTGGCCAGTCTCCACCAGACGTTCACCGTTGCCGCCACCACCGTATTCGCGGGTAAACCCGCTCCTACAAAGGACTGCGCAATCCTGCAGGAGCGGGTTTACCCGCGAAGAGGCTCCCACGTCAGGCAGAAGCCGTCGACTTCCCGGCAGCCCAAGCCTTTCCCAACAACCGCTTCATCCGCCACTCAAAGCCAAAGGTCAGCGCCACCGCCGCACAGGCCAGCCCCAGCGCCAGCCCCCACCAGATCCCTACTGCACCACCGCCCAGCGTAAAGGTGAACAGCCAGGCACTCGGCGCCCCCACCAGCCAATAGCACACCAGCCCGATCAGGAAGGTGGTCTTGGCATCTTTCAGCCCACGGATCGAGCCCATGGCAATCGTCTGCATGCCGTCGAACAGTTCGAACCACGCCGCCACCATCAACAACTGCACGGCCACCTGGAAGATCGCGGCAAAGGCCGGGTCATTACGGTCGATAAACAGCCCTACCAGCGCCTCGGGCAGCAGCAGGAACAGGGCGGCGAAGGCAAACATGATCATGGCCCCGAACCCGATGCCCACCCGCCCGGCGCTGCGCGCCGCCAGCAGGTTGCCAGCGCCGTAGTACAAGCCCACGCGCATGGTCACCGCATAGGACAAGCCAGTCGGCACCATGAATGCCGTGGACACGATCTGCAGGGCAATCTGGTGCGCGGCCAACTCGGTGCTGCCCAGCACGCCCATGCACAGCGCGGCGAAGGCGAACAGGCCCACTTCCACCATGTAGGTACCGCCAATGGGCAGGCCCAGCCGCCACAGCTCGCGCAGGGCCGCCAGTGATGGGCGTGACAGGCCCTTGCGTAGCGGGTAGGCGGCATAGGCCGAGTGCCAGCGGATATACAACGCCAAGGCAATGGCCATGCCCATCGACACCACTGCAGTGACCAGGCCGATACCCATCAGGCCCAGCTTGGGCAGGCCGAACATGCCTTCGATCAGTGCCACGTTGAACAGGTAGTTGAGCACCGTGCCGAACACACTGATGACCATCACCGGGGTCGAACGGCCCAGCGCGCTGGTGAAGCCACGCAAGGCCATGAAGGTCAGATAGCCGGGCAGGGCCAGTGGCAGCAGGGTGAGGAATTCGGCGGCCGAGGCCACGTTTTCGGGCTTTTGCCCGAACAGCAGCAGTACCGGCTGAAGGTTCCACAGCACCAGCGCGGCGAACAACGCCAAGGCCCAGGCCAGCCACAGGCCGTTTTGCGCCAGACGGGTGGCGCCCTCGATGTCATTGGCGCCCTTGCGAATGGCCACCAGCGTGCCGACTGCGGCGATCACGCCCAGGCAGAAGATCGATACGAACGAATAGCTGGCCGCCCCCAGGCCACCACCCGCCAAGGCCTGAGGGCTGATGCGGGCCATCATCAGGGTGTCGGTCAGCACCATCAGCATGTGCGCCAACTGCGAGGCAATCAGCGGCCCGGCCAGGCGCAGCAAAGCCTTGAGTTCTGTGGTGGGCGCGACGTGCATGGGGGCAGTCCTTCATTCTGGGGTGATCAACGAAGGGCGATTCTGAAGCTTCGGTCAACTTTGCACAAAAGGATAAAAGCGATAGTTGGCATGAGTTGAACTCATGTATATAGGCTTTTCGGACTTGCCTCACACGCCCATATTGCAGGTGCCTCATGCCACGCCAGCTACCACCGCTGTATGCCCTGCGCGCATTCGAAGCTGCCGCGCGGCTAAGTTCCTTCACCCGTGCAGGCGAAGAGCTTTCTATCACCCAAAGCGCCATCAGCCGGCATATCCGTACGCTGGAGGAGCATTTTGCCTGCCGCCTGTTCGTGCGCAGTGGCCGCAGCCTGCAGCTTACCGAAGCGGGTCGGGTACTGCTGCCGGGCGTGCGCGAGGGCTTCGCGGCGTTTGAGCGGGCCTGCGAAACCTTGTGTGGCGAAGACGACATACTGCGCATGAAGGCCCCCTCGACCCTGACCATGCGCTGGTTGCTGGCGTGCCTTAGCCGCTTTCGCCACCTGCAGCCGGGCAATGAGGTGCAACTGACCAGTGCCTGGATGGATGTCGACCATGTGGACTTCAACCAGGAGCCGTTCGATTGCGCTGTGTTGCTCAGTGATGGGGTGTTCCCGGCGGAGTGGGAAGTGCGCAAGCTGTTCCCTGAGTTACTGATCCCGGTCGGTGCGCCGGACCTGCTCGACGAGGAACCTTGGGATGTACGTAGGCTGGCCTCTATCGAGCTGCTGCACCCCACGGTGGACAAGCGTGACTGGCGGGAATGGCTGGAGCGTATGGGGCTTGGCGACAAGGTGTCGCTCAAGGGCGGCCAAGTGTTCGATACCCTGGAGCTGGGCATGATTGCCGCGGCGCGTGGCTACGGAATATCCATGGGCGATTTGCTGATGGTGGCCGAAGATGTGGCGCAGAAGCGCTTGAGCCTGCCATGGCCGACGGCGGTGCCCAGCGGCATGGATTACTACCTGGTGTGGCCGCGCACCCGGCGAGGCGGCGAGCGGTTGCGGCGGTTGAGTGCGTTCCTGGAAGGCGAGGTGGCGGCAATGGATTTGCCGGATGTGGAAATCCTGCCGCCTCTTTGATCACCTGTACCGGCCTGTTCGAGGGCTCGCCCGTGAACAGGCCGGTACAGATTTACATCGAGCCCAGGTTCAACGCCTGTGCGCAGGCCTGCAGCGACCGGCGCTCGCTTTGCGCATACAGCGCCAGCTCATCCTGTACCGGCAGCCCCAGCGCCGCTTCGAACGCTTCGCGGTTGGCGTTGCTGCCGTATTCGGCGTGCGCATCGTCACCCAGGTTGGACTGGAAGATCCCCGCCGCACTCACCGGCAGGAAGTCCTCGTACACCAGCGCCTCGAAGTGCACGTGGCCCGCGTCGATCAAGCCTTGCAGGGTGGTCGGGCGGCCTTCCTGGTCGCGTGCGGCCAGGCCTTTCTCGGTGGCGAAGTAGCGGAAGTATGCCAAGCCCTGTTCACGCATCTGCGCCAGGTCATCCGGGAATTCGGCAAAGTTTGCCTGCAGCAGCGCCATGTAGCGCTCGGCATTGGCTTCGGCCGGAGCGCCACCCAGTGCCGCGCGGGTAGCGTCGAGCAACTTGTCGTAGAGCTGGCGACCTTTCGGCGTCAGCGCCGCGCCGCGTTGCTCGATTTCGCCAAAGCGTGCGGTGTGGTTGCCTTCGCGGCCTTGCTGGTCGCGGAAGGCGACCGTTTCCTGCAGGGCCTTGAAGCTGGTCTGACGCAGCAGGATCGGGTGGCGGCGCGTGGGCGGGCCTTCAACCACGGCCTTCGGCGGGATGCCCTTGGCAGGCATGCCGAGCTGGATTGCATCGATATCCAGGGTACGCGGGGTCAAGTGGTTGATGTGCGGGCCCTTGAAGGCCACCACATCGGCGATCAGGCGGTGTTGGTCGTGCAGCTGCTGGTATTGCTCGGCCGTGACGGTGGCGTCGTGGTGCCAGCGGAAGGTGTGCAGCGCTTCCTGCACGAACGTCTCTGCATCCGCGGCGTCAAGGCCCCCCTCGCGCTCACACTGGGCGATCAGTTCGAGGGCGCGGGAGGTGAAGATCTGGCGCTTGGCCAGGATGCTTTGTGCCAGCTCGCGCAACTGCGGGTTGTCGATCAGCTCCAGGCGCAGCAGCGAGGTGAACACACGGAACGGGCTGACATGCAGCGATTGCTCGTGTACCGCGCGAAAGGCAGTGGAATGCACCGGTACGCCAGCGGAGCTGAGGTCGTAGTAGCCGACCGGCTGCATGCCCATGACGGCGAACAGGCGGGCGATGGTGGCCAGTTCTTCGGCGGTGCCGACGCGAATGGCGCCGTGACGTTCCTGGTCCAGGCGCTCGATTTCGCCGGTCCAGCGCAGGGCCTCGGCCACTTCGGGGTGCTGGGCCATTACCTGCTGGTTGATTTCGCTCACCAGCTCCAGCAGCGTGCCGTACAGCGGCACTTCCTGTTTGTACATGAGCGACATGGCGGCAGAGAACTGCGCGCGGATGCTGTCTGGGCTGACGAAATCGTTGGCGGGCATCGCTAGCTTCCTGGTTGGGTTCTGACACTTACATGAAAGCTGGGAATGCACTTTGCTCACAAGCGAAAAAAAGTGAGTGTGTCATTCCTTTTTTGATCGACCTCGACGGCCCTTTCGCGGCTAAAGCCGCGAAGAGGCCGTCAAACCTGCAACTGCTCGCGAATCCATTCCACCAAAGCCCTCACCTTGGGCACCTCCGCCGCATGTTCGGCGTACGCCAGATAGTGCGCCCCTGTACTGCGCATCGCGTGGTTCCAAGGAACCACCAGGCTACCGTCGGCCAGTTCCTTCGCCGCCAGGTAGCGCGGCACCAGCGCCACCCCGCACCCGGCCTGTGCTGCACTCAACGCCATATAGAACGTATCGAAGCGCGGCCCGTGGTAGGCGCTGACGCTCTGCAGGCCCTGCTCCAGGAACCACTCATGCCAGGCCTCCGGGCGCGAGGTGCTTTGCAGCAGCACCAACTCGGCCAGCGCCTCGGCACCGGTCAGCGTGCCCCCGGCCAGCAGCTCTGGCGCACACACCGGCACCACCTCTTCGCGGAACAGCTCCACGCAGGTGGCCCCCGGCCAGGTGCCCTGGCCATAGAAGAACACCACGTCAGCCGATCCCTGCAGCAGGGCGAACGGCTCCATCTCGTTGCGAATGTCCAGGTGGATATTGCCGTGCCGTTTGCCAAAACCCTTCAGGTGCGGGATCAACCAGCGCACGCCAAAACTCGGTTGAGTGGCTACTTTCAGTATCTCGGTCTGCTCGCCGTAGGTGAGCACATAGCGGCTGGACATATCCACCTGGGTGAGGATCTTGTTGACCTCTGCCAGGTACAGGCTGCCGGCTGGCGTAAGCTGCAAGCGCCTGCGGATGCGCAGAAACAGATGGTGGCGCAGCATGTCTTCCAGCTGTGCCACCTGCTTGCTGACCGCGCTCTGGGTCAGGTGCAGTTCTTCGGCAGCACGGGTAAAACTCAGATGGCGGGCTGCAGCTTCAAAGCACTGCAGGGCGGTCATGGAGGGTACCAGGCGTTTTGACATAGCGGTCTCTGCGGCTCAAATCATTACCTGGCGGAATGATATGCGGAATAAAGGTCGTTTGTTGTACCTATGTGATCGGATTAATACTGATCCACATCATTTTTCCACCCCATCACCGATGTAGGAGATGCACAAATGGTTGCTGGATTGCTCGAGCGCCTTGGCGTTGCCGCCGAGGCTTACACCCAGGGCGACTACCCTGTTCACACGCCGATCGACGGCAGCCAGATCGCCTCGGTGAAACTGCTCGGCAAGGCCGAGACCATCGCCCGCATCGATCAGGCCCAGAGCGCCTTCGAAGCCTGGCGCAGTGTGCCGGCTCCGCGCCGTGGCGAACTGGTGCGCCTGTTCGGCGAAGTGCTGCGTGAGCACAAGGCCGACCTCGGCGAGCTGGTCTCGATCGAAGCCGGCAAGATCACCCAGGAAGGCCTGGGTGAAGTGCAGGAAATGATCGACATCTGCGACTTCGCCGTTGGCCTGTCGCGCCAGCTGTACGGTCTGACCATCGCTTCCGAGCGCCCAGGCCACCACATGCGTGAAACCTGGCATCCGCTGGGCGTGGTCGGCGTGATCAGCGCCTTCAACTTCCCGGTTGCCGTGTGGGCCTGGAACACCGCCCTGGCCCTGGTGGCCGGCAACTCGGTGGTATGGAAACCGTCCGAGAAGACCCCGCTGACCGCCCTGGCTTGCCAGGCGCTGTTCGAAAAAGCCCTGAAAGCCTTCGGCGATGCGCCGGCTGGCCTGGCACAACTGGTGATCGGCGGCCGTGAAGCGGGCGAAGCCATGGTCGACGACCCGCGTGTACCGCTGGTCAGCGCCACCGGCAGCACCCGCATGGGGCGCGAAGTCGGCCCACGCGTTGCTGCCCGCTTCGGCCGCAGCATCCTGGAACTGGGCGGCAACAACGCCATGATCCTGGCCCCCAGCGCAGACCTGGACCTGGCTGTGCGTGGCATCCTGTTCTCGGCTGTCGGCACCGCCGGCCAGCGTTGCACCACCCTGCGCCGCCTGATCGTGCACCGTTCGATCAAGGACGAAGTGGTTGCCCGCGTCAAAGCCGCCTACGGCAAGGTGCGCATCGGCGACCCACGTAAAGACAACCTGGTTGGCCCGCTGATCGACAAGCAGTCGTTCGACGCCATGCAGGGCGCATTGGCCAAGGCCCGCGACGAAGGTGGCCAGGTATTTGGTGGCGAGCGTCAGCTGGCCGACCAGTACCCGAACGCCTACTACGTTTCGCCAGCTATTGCTGAAATGCCGGCGCAAAGTGACGTGGTGCGCCACGAAACCTTCGCACCGATCCTGTACGTGCTGGCCTACGACGACTTCGAGGAGGCCCTGCGCCTGAACAACGAAGTGCCACAAGGTCTGTCGTCGTGCATTTTCACCACCGACATCCGTGAAGCCGAGCGCTTCCAGAGCGCCTCGGGCAGCGACTGCGGCATCGCCAACGTCAACATCGGCACCAGCGGCGCCGAGATCGGCGGTGCGTTTGGTGGCGAGAAGGAAACCGGCGGTGGGCGTGAGTCGGGCTCGGATGCCTGGAAAGGCTACATGCGTCGTCAGACCAACACCGTGAACTACTCGCGTGAGCTGCCGCTGGCGCAGGGTATCGTGTTCGATTGATGTATTGATGCTGCATCGCCGGGGGCCTGGCCCCCGGTTCGCGGGTAGACCCGCTCCTACAGGGTTCGTCCAAGCGACACCGACCCCTGTAGGAGCGGGTTTACCCGCGAATGGGCCGCCCTGCGGCCCCAACAAGAACAAATTGCTGGAGCCGGCCATGTCCGAACTGCGTCAACAATGCTTGTGGGAACACGTCAGCAAACCGACCGTCGCCGCCCAGGCCCTGGCCGGTGAGCACAAGGCCGATGTCTGCGTGATCGGCGGCGGTATTACCGGCCTGTCGGCGGCCATCCACCTGCTCGAACAGGGCAAGTCGGTGATCTTGCTGGAGGCCTGGAAGATCGGCCACGGTGGCTCCGGGCGTAACGTCGGCCTGGTCAACGCCGGTACCTGGATCCGCCCCGACGACGTCGAGGCCACCCTTGGCCAGAAGCAGGGCAGCCGCCTGAACAAGGTGCTTGGCGAAGCCCCGGCTGAAGTGTTCGCCATGATCGAGCGCCTCGGCATCGACTGCCAGGCCCAGCACAAAGGCACGCTGCACATGGCGCACAACGCCACCGGTATCGCCGACCTCGAAGCGCGGCACGAACAATGGCGCCGCCGAGGTGCCGACGTCGAGCTGCTGACCGGCGCCCAGTGCCAGGAATACTGCGGTACCGACAAGATTTCCGCTGCGCTGCTTGATCGCCGTGCCGGCACTATCAACCCCATGGGCTACACCCAGGGGCTGGCGGCTGCCGTGACGCGCCTGGGCGGCAAGATTTTCCAGCAGTCTTCGGTCGAAGGCCTGGAGCGTGAAGGTGATGGCTGGCGGGTGAAGACTGCGCGTGGCACTGTGCGCGCCGAAAAGGTGGTGATTTCCACCGGTGCCTATACCGAAGGCGACTGGAGCAACCTGCAGAAGCAGTTCTTCCGCGGTTATTACTACCAGGTAGCTTCCAAGCCGCTGCAGGGCGCTGCAGCCGACAAGGTGCTGCCACATGGCCAAGGTTCGTGGGACACCCGCACTGTGCTCAGCAGCATCCGCCGCGACGATCAGGGCCGCCTGCTGCTCGGCAGCCTGGGCCGGGTCGACAACAAGCCGGCGTGGTTCGTGCGCAGCTGGGCCGACCGTATCCAGAGCCATTACTACCCGGAGCTGGGCAAGGTCGAGTGGGAAATGCACTGGACCGGCTGCATCGACTTCACCCCTGACCACCTGATGCGCCTGTTCGAGCCGGCGCCTGGGTTGGTGGCGGTGACCGGGTACAACGGGCGCGGTAATACCACCGGCACCGTGATTGGCCGGGCGTTTGCCGAATTCCTGCTCAAGGGCGAGGCGGACAGCCTGCCGATTCCGTTTTCGCCGATGAGCGGTGTCAGCGCACCTTCGCTGCGGACCGCGTTCTATGAGTCTGGCTTCTCGCTGTACCACGCGGGGCAGTGCCTGAGGGTTGTGTTGTAAGTACTGGCCTCTTCGCGGGTAAACCCGCTCCTCCCGGTCACCACCGCCCTCTCAGGCGGTGAACAACTGTAGGAGCGGGTTTACCCGCGAAGAGGCCAGCACAGGCTCACTTGTGCAACCAACTCAGGAAGCCGCCCTTCTTGATTGAAGCCGGCTTCTGCAACAACAACGACTCCCGGCTCTGCCGCCGGAACCGCTGCAATTTGCTCAAAGCCGTCTGCACTTCGCCACGCTGCTGCAAACAGCTCTTCACCTGTTCCTTGTCGATCCGGTACAGCACACAACTGGTCAGCGTGCGGAGTTCGGCCAGCGAGTCTTCGTCGTCGATGATCCCCTCGATCCCAAGCACCTCTCCCGGCCCCATGCGCCCGGCCTCCAGCCGCTTGTCTCCATCGCGCACCGATGCCGATACCACACCGCTGCCAATCACCAGCAGATGATCGGAATGCTCGCCCACCCCCAGGATCACCTGGTCCGCGAGGTACTCGACTGCAGTCATGCGCTGGCTCAACGCATCGCGCTCTTCATCACTTAGCGAGCGGAACACTCGAACCTCATCCAGCACCTCGCGCTGGCGGCTGCGCGGCGGCAAGGCCAGGTCAACATTCCACATCACCCCGCTGGCCTCCAGATGCCGGTGCGCCAGGTCGAACAGCTGGTTACGTGCATCGCCCTTGGCGCCCGCATCGGCCACGAAGCCGCTGGCCTCGTACTCCACCGACTCCAGAGTCGAGGCCTTTACCGTCACCTTCGGCTTCGGGGTCGCAAGAATGGCACTGACGCCCTGCAAGGCTTTTTCCAGCGCATCGAACACGCGCTTGGGCCGCACCTTGGCCGGGACCACCACGCTGATCGATACCCCGTGCACATCGGCAGGGCGGCTGTGGTTGAGCAGCCGCGCCTTGGCCGCCACCGAGTTGGGGATCACCGCCAGGCTGCCGGTACCGGTCAGCAGGCGCGTGGCGCGCCAGTCGATGTCCAGGACCTTGCCTTCGGTACCGTCGATCGAGATCGAATCGCCAATCTGATAGGGCCGTGTGGTGTTCAGCACGATGCCGCTGAATACGTCAGCCAGTGTGCTCTGGAGCGCCAGGCCGATGACAATGGCCATTACCCCGGAGGTGGCCAGCAGGCCCTTCACCGGCAGTTGCAGCACGTAGCCTGCGGCCGCGACCACGGCGGCGAGAAAGATCAACGCCCCCAGCACATCCTGCAGCAAGCGCCCGCCATGGCTGCCACGGGCCACCAGCAACAGGCCGAACACCACGGTCACCGTGCGCGCACCGAACAGCCACCAGCCGATGGCCAATACCGTGGCCATCAGGTTGCGCGAGAGATCGTCGGGCCACGGCGGGGGTTGCAGCGGGCTCATGCCGGCGGCCATCAGCACCGAGCTGAACAGCAGGAAAATCACCAGGCGCGCGCTGATACGCCAGGCATGGCGCTGAATGGGGATCAGTTGCCAAAGCACGAGGTCGAGCAGAATCAGGGTGCAACCGAGCAACAACGGGGACGACTGGATGAACGCCAGCATGGTGGTCTCGGGTGTAGGGAGGGCTGGGGGTAGTAATAGAGCAGGTTGCTGTTTCAGGCAATGGGGCCTGTGCGAGCCTATTCGCGCAGTCGGTGTAGGAGCGGGTTTACCCGCGAAGAGGCCAGGCAAATCCAACGCCAATCCAGCGTTCACAAAACAGAACGCTAAAGCCAAAAACCGCTATCTACCGCTCCAAAGGTGATGGTTTTAATCTTCTCCCATCAACGCGAAACACCCAACTTACTGAACATCAAAACCCTTAGGAGCTACCCCATGTCCAACTTCAAATACAACCGCCTGAACAAAGACGACGCCGCCGTACTGCTGGTCGATCACCAGGCTGGCCTGCTGTCCCTGGTCCGCGACATCGAGCCGGACGCGTTCAAGAACAACGTGCTGGCCCTGGCTGACCTGGCCAAGTTCTTCAACCTGCCGACCATCCTCACCACCAGCTTCGAGCAAGGCCCCAACGGCCCGCTGGTGCCGGAACTGAAAGCCCTGTTCCCGGACGCGCCATACATTGCCCGCCCTGGCCAGATCAACGCCTGGGACAACGAGGACTTCGTCAAGGCGGTGAAGGCGACTGGCAAGAAGCAGCTGATCATTGCCGGTGTGGTGACCGAAGTTTGCGTAGCGTTCCCGGCCCTGTCTGCCCTGGAAGAAGAGTTCGACGTGTTCGTGGTGACCGATGCTTCCGGCACCTTCAACGAAATGACCCGCGATGCTGCCCATGACCGCATGAGCCAGGCCGGTGCCCAACTGATGACCTGGTTCGGCGTGGCCTGCGAGCTACACCGCGACTGGCGCAACGATGTCGAAGGCCTGGCCGCGCTGTGCTCCAACCACATCCCGGACTACCGCAACCTGATGACCAGCTACAACGCCTTCAACGCCAACAAGTAAGCGCAATCGCCGCGGGCACCGCCAATCGGTGCCCGCCCGGGGCAGCACACCTATCCAATCCAGCGCCCGTCCGCCGTTGCACAGTGGATGCGGGCAAGCTCATCCCAAGGAACGCCGATGAACACCGCACTCCATGACAACCGCGAAGTGGTGACCGTATGCCTGCAACACAAGGTGCTTGATAGCTCGCCGGGCACCCCGGCAGCGCAACCGCCGCGCTGGAAACAGGCGCTGCTGACCTACCTGGTGATCTGCCCGATGACCATGGTCATCCCGCAACTGCTGGCGCCGCTGTTTGCACGCTTCCCGCAGCTGGGCGGCGTGATCACCGGCAACCTGATCGTCAACCTGTTCGTCATCCTGCCCGTGGTGTTCTACATCATGCCCTGGGTAACCCGCCGCTGCGCCAACTGGCTGCGCGGCTGAGCCGACGCCTTCACCTCGAAACGTTCAAGGAGATACCGCTATGAGCACGTTCATTACCCGCGATGGCACTTCGATCTATTTCAAGGACTGGGGCAGCGGCAAGCCCGTGCTGTTCAGCCACGGTTGGCCGCTGGATGCCGACATGTGGGATTCGCAGATGGAGTTCCTGGCCAGCCGCGGTTACCGCGCCATCGCCTTCGACCGCCGGGGTTTCGGCCGCTCGAGCCAGCCGTGGAACGGTTACGACTACGACACCTTCGCCGATGACATTGCCCAGTTGATCGAGCACCTCGACCTGCGCGACGTCACCCTGGTGGGCTTCTCGATGGGGGGCGGTGATGTCAGCCGCTATATCGGCCGCCACGGCAGCGAGCGGGTGGCCGGGCTGGTGTTGCTGGGCGCGGTGACCCCAGTGTTCGGCAAGCGTGAGGACAACCCTGACGGTGTCGACCTGTCGGTGTTCGAGGGCATCCAGGCCGGCCTGCGTGCCGACCGCGCGCAGTTCATCGCCGATTTCGCCACGCCGTTCTACGGCCTGAACCATGGGCAGCAGGTGTCCCAGGGTGTGCAGACGCAGACCCTGAACATTGCGCTGATGGCGTCAATCAAGGGCACCCTGGATTGTGTGACGGCCTTCTCGGAGACCGATTTCCGCCCCGACATGACCAAGGTCGATGTGCCGACGTTGGTGATCCATGGCGATGACGACCAGATCGTGCCGTTCGAGACCACCGGCAAGCAGGCGGCGGAGCTGATTCGCGGCGCCGAGCTGAAGGTGTATGCCGGGGCGCCGCACGGGTTTGCGGTGACCCATGCGCAGCAGCTGAATGAGGACCTGCTGGCGTTCCTTCAGCGGTAATGGTGGGAGACCTTCGCGGGTGAACCCGCTCCTGCAGACGTTGTAGGAGCCGGTTTACCCGCGAAGAGGCCGGCCCAGGCAGCAAAAAGCTTGACCAGGGCTAACCTTCTTCAACCCACCGCACATCCATTCAAGCCCGGGCCTTACATCAACCGGCATGCTTCGCAGTCCCCCTGCCGGCCCCTAGTCGGAGAAGCCCATGTCCCAGGACCGCAACGACAAGACCCGTCGCCAGTTCCTCGCCACCAGCACTGTGCTCGGTGCTGCTGGCGCGCTCTGGTCCGCATTGCCTTTCACCGGCCAAGCCGGTTCCGCTCACGCATCCACGCAAGGAGGTTCCATGACCGCCGACCTGATTCTGTTCAACGGCAAACTGCACACCGTTGACCGCGAGAAGCCCACCGCGACCGCCGTCGCCATCAAGGACGGCCGCTTCATCGCCGTGGGCAGCGACGCCGAGGCCATGGCCCACAAGGGTGCCGCCTCGCAAATCATCGACCTCAAGCAGCGCACGGTGATCCCAGGCCTCAATGACTCGCACCTGCACCTGATCCGTGGCGGTCTGAACTACAACCTCGAGCTGCGTTGGGAAGGGGTGCCATCAGTGGCCGATGCCCTGCGCATGCTCAAGGACCAGGCTGCGCGCACGCCTACCCCGCAGTGGGTGCGCGTGGTCGGTGGCTGGAACGAATTCCAGTTCGCCGAAAAGCGCATGCCCACCCTTGAGGAAATCAACCAGGCCGCACCCGACACCCCGGTGTTCCTGCTGCACCTGTACGACCGCGCACTGCTCAACCGCGCCGCGCTCAAGGCCGTCGGCTACACGAAGGAGACGCCGAACCCGCCGGGTGGCGAGATCCAGCGCGACAAGTTCGGTAACCCGACCGGCATGCTGATCGCCCGCCCTAACGCGATGATCCTCTACGCCACGCTGGCCAAGGGGCCCAAGCTGCCGCTGGAGTATCAGGTCAACTCCACTCGCCAGTTCATGCGTGAGCTCAACCGGCTGGGCCTGACCAGCGCCATCGACGCCGGCGGCGGCTACCAGAACTTCCCCGACGACTACTCCGTGATTCAGGAGCTGGCCGACAAGGATCAGCTGACCGTACGCATCGCCTACAACCTGTTCACCCAGAAGCCCAAGGAAGAACTGGACGACTTCAAGAAGTGGACCTCCAGCGTCAAGCTGCACAGCGGTACCGACTTCTTGCGCCACAATGGCGCTGGCGAAATGCTGGTGTTCTCTGCTGCCGACTTCGAGGACTTCCTCGAGCCGCGCCCGGACCTGCCGCAGACCATGGAAGAAGAACTGGAGCCGGTGGTGCGCCACCTGGTCGAGCAGCGCTGGCCATTCCGCCTGCACGCCACCTACAACGAATCGATCACGCGCATGCTCGACGTGTTCGAAAAGGTCAACCGCGACATTCCATTCAACGGCCTGCCCTGGTTCTTCGACCACGCCGAAACCATCACCCCGCAAAACATCGAACGCGTGCGTGCGCTGGGCGGTGGTATTGCCATCCAGGATCGCATGGCTTTCCAGGGTGAGTACTTCGTAGACCGCTACGGCGCCAAGGCCGCCGAGCAGACCCCGCCGATCAAACGCATGCTCGAGATGGGCGTGCCGGTGGGCGCGGGTACCGACGCCACGCGGGTGTCTAGCTACAACCCATGGACTTCACTGTACTGGCTGGTCAGCGGCAAGACGGTCGGTGGCATGGAGCTGTACCCGGAAGGCCTGAGCCGTGACACCGCGCTGCAACTGTTCACCCAGGGCAGCGCCTGGTTCTCCAGCGAGCAAGGCAAGAAGGGCCAGATCAAGGTGGGCCAGCTGGCCGACCTGGCAGCATTGTCGCTGGACTTCTTCAGCGTCGATGAAGAGGCGATCAAGGGCATCGAGTCGGTGTTGACCATCGTAGATGGCAAGGTGGTGTATGCGGCGGGTGAATTCGATCGCCTAGGCACACCCCAGGTGCCGGTCTTGCCCGAGTGGTCGCCGGTTGCCAAGGTGCCGGGGCACTGGCGTGTGGGTACGCCTTCGCTGGCGGCAGCCGTACACCAGTGTTCGGGGCCGTGCGGGGTGCACGCACACAGCCATGACAAGGCACGTAAATCGAGTGTTCCGGTCAATGACTTCCAAGGCTTCTGGGGGGCGCTGGGCTGTTCGTGCTTCGCTTTTTAAGCTGAGCTGATGTTAAGAACGGGGGCCAATGACTGGCCCCTTTTTTGTGTCTTCAGTGCCGGCCCTTTCGCGGGTAAACTCGCTCCTACAACGGTAGACACACACCGGGTGTTGGACACAGGCCGTTGTAGGAGCGGGTTTACCCGCGAAAGGGCCGCAAATGCCAGCATCAATGCTGAGCCCTATGCTCCCCGCCAGCCAACAAATGCCGAATCCGCACTTCCACCCCATCGGTCTGCAGCATTCGCACCCGCGCCTCGATCTTCAGTTCACCACGGGTCACCCGGTGGTGATGCCGCAGATGCTCCAGCCACGATTCCTCGAAGAAGAACTCAAGCCACAACGCCGGATCAGCACTGTCGCGCATCAACCCCCACGACAATGCGCCATTGCGCTTGCGCATCGCTTCCAGCTCCCGCGCGGCCTGCTGGAACGCCTCGGCCTTGGTGGGGGCGATGTGGTACTCGACGGTGACCATTACCGGTCCTACTTCCTTGTCCATGTCATCGCTCAGCACCGGCACCGGCCAATGCAGCGACGGCGTCAGCTCCTCGGCCTCGGTTTCCGGCAGCGCCACCTTGCAGGTCAGCAAGGTACCCAGCGCCAGGCCGCCTGCGGCCAGCAGCAGGCTGAAGGTGATCGTTGCATGGCTGGCCAGCGTGCCCCACAGCAGGCCGCCACAGGCCATGGCGCCGAAGAAGATCAGAATGTATACCGACAACGCCCGCGCCCGTACCCAGGCTGGCACCGAAGTCTGTGCAGCCACTTGCAGGTTTGACAGTACCGCGATCCATGCCGCGCCGCTGAGCAGCATCGCTGGCAGCAGCGCATAGAAATTGCGCACCAGTGCCAGTGCCAGCAGGAACAGGGCATACAGCAGGCTGGCCAGTAGCACCAGGCGGTCACGGCTGATGCGCTCACGCAGGCGCGGCAGCAAGGTGGCACCCGCCACTGCGCCAATACCGATGGCCGCCAGCAGCAGGCCGAAGTCCGCTGCGGTGCCGCGCATCTCGCCACGCACGATCAGCGGCAGCAGCGAAGTGCCGGCGCTGGCGCAGAAAAAGAACGCCAACGCGCGTAGCATTACAGCCTGCAACGGCTTGGCACTGCGGGCAAAGCGCAACCCGGTACGCATGGCGCCAACGAAGCGTTCCGCCGGCAGCAGTGGCTCCTTAACCTCGCGCTTCCACAGGAACAACACCAGGATCACACCCGCGAACGAGATGGCATTCAGGGCAAAGGTCAGCCACGGGCCGACCATGCTCACCACCACCCCCGCCAGTGCCGGGCCGATGGCCCGTGACACGTTGATGCCGACACTGGAAAGCGCCACCGCGTTGGCCAGGTCCTCCTTGCCCACCAGTTCCGGTGTCAGTGCGCTCCACGCCGGCATCATCAGCGCTGTACCAATGCCCAGTGCCAGGGTCAGCACCAGCAGCAAGGTGACGTTCATCATCCCGAGCAACGTCAGGGCCGCCAGCACAACCGCTACGCAAGACATCCACAGTTGCACCAGCAACAGGTAGCGGCGTTTGTCGACGATGTCCGCCGCTGCGCCAGCCGGCAGGGCCAGGAAGAACATCGGCAGCGAGCCGGCTACCTGGATCAATGCCACGTGCAGCGGGCTGGCCGACAGCGTGGTCATCAGCCAGCCGGCGCCCACCTCGTGCATCCAGGTGCCGATGTTGGAGGCGATGGTGGCGATCCACAGCATGCGGAAGGTGATGTTACGCAACGGGCTCCAGGCACCTGAAGGGGATGTGCTCATGTCAGAAGCTGCCTTTGAGTGGGTATTCGATGATCAGGTAGATGCGGTCGATATCATCGCCCGCCTGGGCCTGGTTGGCGCGGTGGCTGACGTGGGAGAACGACAGGCTCAGGTCCTTGGCTGCCCCCGACTGCACCACGTATTTCAGGTCGATGTCGCGTTCCCAGTGCTTGCCGCCGTCGCCGTACTGGTTCACGTAGGCGCCGTCCGCAGGCGCATGGCTGCCGTCGATGCCGCGGCCGCTGACATAGCGGCCCATCAGGCTCAGGCCAGGTGCGCCGAGGGTGGCGAAGTTCAGGTCGTAGCGCAGTTGCCACGAATGCTCGCCAGGGCCGTTGAAGTCGGCGTACTTGATCGCGTTGGCCAGGTAGATGGAGTCGCCGCCGACGAAGTCGAACGGGGTGTCGCCCTCGACCTTCTGGTAGGCCAGGCTCAGCGCCTGGGCGCCGAAGCTGTACCTGGCCAGCAGGCTGTAGGCGAGGGTGTCGATTGCCCCGGCGCTGGCGTTGCCGGTGTCGCGGGTTTTGTACAGGTTGCCGTCCAGGCGCCAGTTGCCCTCGGCCAGGTTCAGGTTGAGGTAGGCCTGGCGCCAGGTGTTTTCCAGCTGCCCGGCATACAGTGCGGCGCCGAACGACCCGTTGGGTGCGAAAGTGGCACCGGCCAGGCTGATTGCGCGGTTGTGGGTGCTGGCGCCGTAGCCGCTGAAATCGTCGTGGGTGGAGCTGTTGTCCTGGTTGTTGAAGGCAGTGAAACGCCCGGCCTGCAGGCGCCAGTCGGGCTGGTCGGTGTTTTCTACCCACCAGCCGGTGGCGTATTCCGGGTGCAGGCGTTTGTCACCGGTGTCGAACACCGGGGTTTCCACCATCATCTCGCCATAGCGCAGTTGGGTGTTGCCCAGGTGCAGTTTGAGCGCGGCGCCGGCGCTGGCGTACTCGGACTCGGCGCGGCCATCGCTGTCGCGTGGTAGCAGGCCGGTGCCGCTATGGCCGCGGCCGCCGTCGAGCTTGAGGCCAAGAAAGCCGTGGGCATCGATACCGACACCGACAATGCCTTCGGTGAAGCCGGAACGGACCTCGCCGATGAAGCCTTGGGCCCATTCCTGGCGGTAGTTCTGGCCGCTGCCGGAGGGCGAGCGGAAGTCACTGTGCAGGAAGTAGTTGCGGCTGAGCAGCGACCAGCCGGGCGCTTCGGCGTGGCTCAGCGCCGGCCAGAGGGCGAGGGTGGCGAGCAGGGCGCGGCCTGGTCCGTGTGTGGCGCGGATCATGGGGAGCTCCGGGGGATGATCCGGGAGTGTGGAAGAAGAGTAGACCCAAGGTCTTGTAAGGGTGTGCTGGGTGGGGATTTGCATTACCTGTACCGGCCCTTTCGCGGCTAAAGCCGCTCCTATAGGGCCACCACCGGCTCCGAGCCTTGTGCAACACCTGTTGGAGCGGGCATGCCCGCGAAGAGGCCGGCTCAGCCAGCCAGGCACTCAAGCCATGTCGCTGATGGCGAACTCCTCAGCCAGATGATCGATCAGCGCTCGCACCGAAGGCAGCAACCCTCGTCGCGATGGGAAGATCGCATGCACGATGCCGCAGCGCGGGTGCCAGTCCGGAATCAGCTCAACCAGACGTCCTGCCGCCAGGTCCTCACGCACCGCCACCCGCGGCAAGTGCGCAATCCCCACTCCGGCTACCACGAAGTGGCGCAAGGCAAACAGGTCATCAGTCACCATACGTGGTGTATGCGGGATGACGATGCTGCGACTGTTGTCCTCGCCCTGGAACAGTTCCCACTGGTACTCGCGCTGGGCACTGCCCCAATGCACGCTGGGTAGTGTGCCCAGCAGCTGTGGGTCAAACCCTTTGGGCAGTTGCGCCAGGTATTGAGGCTGGCCGACCAGGCACTGGGTACTGTTGCTCAGCACCTTCATCACCATGTCAGTGTTCTCCAGCGGCGGAAAGCGCACCCGCAGGGCGATGTCGAAGCCCTCATGCAGCAGGTCGACACGGCGGTTGGTACTTTCGATGAACAGCTCCACCTGCGGGTACTTGAGCATGTAGCGGGTCAGCATCGGCCCGACCCAGGAGTTGAGCAAGGTGGTCGGGCAGCTGATGCGCACCAGGCCGCGTGGTTCGCTGCGGTTGCGCTCGATGATCTCCGCTGCGCCCTCTGCCTCCACACGCATGGCCAGGCAACGGTTGTAATAGGCCTGCCCGATTTCGGTCAGCGAGCAGTGCCGGCTGGTGCGGTTCAACAGCCGCACACCCAGGCGGTCTTCAAGGTCGGCGATTCGCCGGCTGAGCTTCGACTTGGGCATGTCCAGCGCCCGCCCGGCCGGGGCGAAGCCGCCATGTTCGACGACCTGGGTGAAGTAGTAGAGGGAGTTGAGGTCTTCCAATGATCGGTCTCCGGGTATTGGGTTGCCTGTGCCGGCCTCTTCGCGTGTAGGAGCGGCTTTAGCCGCGAAGAGGCCGGCACAGCCCCCACACATCCATCGTTCATAAATCAGAACGCTAAAGCCCGATTCTGCTAACTACCGCCGCAAAGGTGATGATTTTAATCTGTGCCCATCAACGCGAAACACCCCGGATTGCTGAAAAATTCATAACCTTTAGGAGCACAGACCATGAGCAAATTCACCTACAACCGCCTGAACAAAGACGACGCCGCCGTACTGCTGGTCGATCACCAGGCTGGCCTGCTGTCCCTGGTGCGCGATATCGAGCCGGACAAGTTCAAGAACAACGTACTGGCGCTGGCTGACCTGGCCAAGTTCTTCAACCTGCCGACCATCCTCACCACCAGCTTCGAGCAAGGCCCCAACGGCCCGCTGGTGCCGGAACTGAAAGCCCTGTTCCCGGACGCGCCATACATTGCCCGCCCTGGCCAGATCAACGCCTGGGACAACGAGGACTTCGTCAAGGCGGTGAAGGCGACTGGCAAGAAGCAGCTGATCATTGCCGGTGTGGTGACCGAAGTTTGCGTAGCGTTCCCGGCCCTGTCTGCCCTGGAAGAAGAGTTCGACGTGTTCGTGGTGACCGATGCTTCCGGCACCTTCAACGAAATGACCCGTGATGCTGCCCATGACCGCATGAGCCAGGCGGGTGCCCAACTGATGACTTGGTTCGGCGTGGCCTGCGAGCTGCACCGCGACTGGCGTAACGATGTCGAAGGGCTGGCTGCACTTTGCTCCAACCACATTCCGGATTATCGCAACCTGATGACCAGCTATAACGCGCTGACTGCGGGTAAGTGACACTAAGTAACCTGATGGGTAGCCTCCCCTTGGGGCTACCGTTGACTTGATCGTAGAGTGTTGTTAGCGTTTGAACTGAGCGCGAAACCAGCTGCCATTCAGCGGTAAAAGCTGGCGTAGGAACCCCGTCGATGGCTGAATCATCAGCGTCGGGTGAGACCTCCACACCCCTGCTTGAGGGTGTGTATATGAATATCAAGCGCAAATACAGGGCCACTGGTGACAGTGGCCCTTTTCTTTTCTTGGCAGAAAATTGTACCGCTTGTAGAGCAGCAGCCCGTGGCGATGTTTGTTCAGTGCTTTTGCATCGCACTGCATGAAATTCCACAGCATTTTGCCGTTGTCGAGGGTCACGATTACCAGCATCTGGCGCCTCGTTTCGTAGACGCCAATGAAGGCTAGCCTGAAGGTGTCATTGGTGTAAGCGACCTGCCATACCTCAAAAGGTCCGGCTAATGTATCCAGCGCTACCTTTACATAGCGTTCCCGGGCGTCCTGTCTCTTCTCGACGATGTGGTAGATACAGCTGCGCTGAATCCGGATGTCGCCCAGTGGGCTGCTGATGCTGACTACCTCAGAGTTTTCGCTATCCAAGCCCAGATGCTGTGCAGCAACCTCGACTGCAGCGTCATGCGAATCAGCAGGGGCTAGTTCTTCGATAGCCAGGATACGTAACTCACGTGCAAGTGTTCTGAGGTCGGGTAATTGTTCGTCCAGCCAGGAGTTCTGGCCTTTCTTCTCGGCATTTTTTGCGGATGCTCCAAGGCTTTGTAGCCACAGTCGTAGGCGCCGCGCAGGTACTGGGCGACATGCACGAGGGCGTCGTGGGCGGAGACGCCCGGGTTTACTGTGAACAATGGGGGATGGCCGGCATCGCAGCGGCTGAAAGAGCGTTGGGTGGTGTTGGGGAGGGGTGGATCGGGGACAATCTTTTTCATAGCCAAACTCCGATAGAGGTTGGCCGGCACCATCCGTTTCCACGCGAAGGGTGGCGGCTGCACGCGGGGTGGAAAGCCGGGCTATCGGAACCCCGGCAGGCCATTCGGCCTCCCGCGCGCAGCTGCCATGACAACTGCCATTCCGATTACCTGCCGGGTTTCCACACCCGATCGCTGAACCGACAGCGACCTGGTTAGCCTAGAGAGCAGGACTTCCCCGGACAATCAGACGGGCGTCGACACGATGCGTAGGATAATTCCTCGGGATTGGCGTGAACGTAGGAAATGGTTCGCGGGGAAGTAGGACCCCGCTGAGAATTAGACGATCTTGTGATGGTTTTTTTGTGCGTAATGGCGGCGAGGTGATCGTCAGGAAATTGCATGATGGCTTCCAGGTGCCTGGCGATAGTTTTTGGGCGCCCATGAGATCGAGCGCCGCCCGCGCGGCGCTCGATCTCACAGGCACTACAACCCTCAAGGCATGCGCCCCAAGGCCTCAACCCGCATCCGATTTAAACAACCGCTCCAACTCCACCCGCGCCTCCTTGGCCGTCTGCATCACCTTGGCCCGGTCATCACGCACTTGTCCCTGGGCCTCCAGCACCTCTTCGTCATGCTGGGTAAACCGTGCAATGCGGTCCGCCGCCTGTTCATCGCTCAGGCCCAACCCCACCAGTGCCCGGCGGGTCATTTCCAGGCTGGAGTAGAACGTCTCGCGAATCGGCTCGGCGCCCACATCCGCCAGTTTGTGCACATGCTGGCGGTTGCGCGCCCGGGCCAGCACCTTCAGGTGTGGGTACAGACGCTTCACCCGTTCGGCGGTATGAATGGCGGCTTCAGGGTCATCAACGGTGATGATGAAATACTCAGCTTCACCCACCTTGGCGGCGTGCAACACCTCCGGGCGCAGCGGGTCGCCGTAGAACACCGGCACCTGTTCGAACATGCGGGTCATCTCGATGGTGTCCACCGAGGTCTCCAGGGCAATGAACGGGATCTTCTGCGCCCGCAGGATGCGCGCGACGATCTGGCCCATACGGCCCATGCCGACGATCACCACCCGCGGCGTATCCGTCTGGATCTGCTTGTACTGCTCGGGCACCTCGCGCACCGGCTGCGGGCGCTTGAGGGCGCGGGCGCATCCCAGCATCAGCAGCGGGGTGATGGCCATCGACAGGGTGATGGTCATCAGCAGCAGGTCGTAGGTCTGGGTGTCGAACAGGCCCTGGTCCTTGCCCAGCTTGAACACCACGAAGGCGAACTCGCCACCAGCCGCCAGTACCATGCCCAGGCGCAGGGCGCTGGCGCTGTTCAGGCCACCGACCAGGCGGCCAACGCCTATCAGCAACAGCAGCTTCACGGCCACCAGCAACAGGGTCAGGCCCAGCACCACCAATGGCATTTCCAGCAACAGGTGCAGGTTGGCACCCATGCCCACGCTGATGAAGAACAGCCCCAGCAGCAGGCCCTTGAAGGGTTCGATCTGCGATTCCAGCTCGTGGCGGTATTCCGAGTCGGCCAGCAGCAGGCCAGCGAGGAAAGCGCCAAGGGCCATGGAGATACCCGCTTCCTCCATCAGCCAGGCAGTGCCGATCACCACCAGCAGTGCGGTGGCAGTAGACACTTCCGGCAGACCGGTGCGAGCCACGGTGCGGAACACTGGGCGCAACAGGTAGCGACCGCCGATGATCACCACGGCGATGCTGGCGAATACTTTCAGGCCGTGTTGCAGGCTGTCGCCGTGGTTGGTGTCCGGGCCAGTGGCGGCCAGCAGCGGTACCAAGGCGATCAGCGGGATCGCGGCGATGTCCTGGAACAACAGGATGGCGAACGCCAACCGGCCGTGCGGGGCGTTGAGCTGCTTGCTCTCGGCCAGGCTCTGCAGGCCAAGGGCGGTGGACGACAGCGCCAGGCCCAGACCGAGCACGATGGCTGCTGGTAGCGTCTGGCTGAAGCCGAACAGGGCGATGGCGCCGATTACTGCGCCGGTCAGCAACACTTGGGCAGTGCCAACACCAAACACCGATTTGCGCATCAGCCACAAGCGTTTGGGCGACAGTTCCAGGCCGATGATGAACAGCAGCAAGACCACGCCCAGTTCGGAAATGTGCGCCACGCTTTCCGTGTCGCGGATCAGGCCAAGTGCTTGCGGGCCGATGACCACACCGGCGAGCAGGTAGCCGAGCACGGCACCGAGTTGCAGGCGCTTGGCCAGAGGGACGGCGAGGACGGCGGCAAGCAGGAAGATCACCGCGGTTTGTAGAAGGCTGCCTTCGTGTGGCATTGGCTCGTACTCCATGAGCTGCCGGGGCAGCGTTCGAACAGGTTGACGGACAATTCTGAGGGGTGGGGTGGCGTCAGACAATCAGCTGACGGGAAGAAACATTGTCCTGATCAGGCTGACAATCGATGCCGGCGCCTACCCAGGCTTCAAGGCCTGTGTCGTCTCTGTGGGCGCGGGTGCGCCCGTGAAGAAGGCAGCGCTAATCCGACTGTTCACCGCCACCAAACTGCGCCCGATACTGCGCCGGCGTCATGCCAATTCGCTCGCAGAATACCTTGCGCATGTGCCGGTCACTGCCAAACCCGCACTGCGCCGCCACCACCTTCATCGGCAGGTCACCGCATTCGAGCAGCTTGCGCGCGCGATCGATGCGCGCATTCTGCAGGTACTGCAGCGGCGTGATGCCCACCTCACGCTGAAACGTCCGGGCAAAATTGCGCCCGCTCATGGCCACCAGTTCGGCCATTTTCTGTACGGTGAACGCTTGCTCGATGTGGTCGACGATATAGGCCTGCACCCGGGCAATCGGCGAGTCATCGCGTGGTACCGCAGCCAGCAACGGCCCGTAGGGTGTCTGCCCGCCCTGACGGTGGCGGGCAACCAGCAGTACCTTGGCCACTTCCAGGGCCAGCGCCTTGCCATGGTCCTCGGCGACCACTGCCAGTGCCAGGTCGATCCCGGCAGTGATACCGCCCGAGGTGATCAGGCAGCGGTCCATCACGTAAATCTGCTCGGTCTCCACCTTGGCCTCGGGAAACGCCTGTGCCAGGCGCTCCACGTAGTTCCAGTGGGTAGTGCAGCGATAGCCGTTCAGTAACCCGGCCCGCCCCAGCAGGAACACCCCGGTGCAGATGGCGCCGAAGCGCTTCGCCTGGCGTACTGCCTTGGGCAGCCAGCGCTCGATCCCTGGCAGGGCGATGTCATAGGCCCCTGGGCCGCCCGGCACCAGCAGCAGGTCGACGCCCTCCGGCAAGTCTTCCAGACGCTGGTCTGCCACTACCTTCAGGCCGCATGAGCCGCGTACCGCTGCTTGCCCCTCGGCCAAGGTCAGCAGCCGATATTGCCGTTCTGCAGGCAAGAACCGGTTGGCGATGGCGAATGCATCCATGGGACCGGTGACATCCAGCAGTAGCACATCGTTGAACAGCACCATGGCCACGGTGCGGTGGGCGGGTTTTTCCTGCATACCTCTTTCGCCTTGAATGCCGGCCGCTGTAGCGGCCAGAAGCTGAATACGAAACGCATCTTAAGATATCGGCGAAACGCCCAGGGCCAGCAGCGCACAATTAACAACAATTCAGGTTTGGCTCAGGACTTCGTCATGTGCCTGGGGCGAGACTTTCTGCATTGAACAGGAGAGTCGCCATGTACCCTGGGACGCCCGAAGCGCCGCTGCAAACCCCCGGCGCACTCACGCCCGCGCGGCTGCGCCGGGCCAAGGAGCTGATGTTGCACAGCCCGTTGTCGATCATTGAGATCGCCGCGGTATGCAACCTCACCCGCAGCCACTTTTCCCGCGCATTCAAAGTCAACACCGGCCTTTCGCCCCAGGCCTGGCGCCTGCTGGCGCGCATGGAAAAGGCCAAGCGCTTGCTTGCCACCGAGGCGCCTATCACCCATGTGAGCCTGGAATGCGGCTTTTGTGACCAGGCCCATTTCACCCGCGCCTTCAGCCGCCTGGTCGGCCAGCCACCCAAGGCCTGGCGGCAGGCGCAGGTACTTTCTTAAGCCGAAGCTATCCGCCGGTATAACCCCCTGCGGACAGTGCCGGCCCGTTATCCCAACCCAAGGAGTCACCCCATGAGCCAACCCGATTACAAGCGCCTGAACAAAGACGACGCCGTAGTGCTGCTGGTCGACCATCAAACCGGCCTGATCTCGCTGGTGCAGGATTTCTCGCCCAATGAATTCAAGAACAACGTGCTGGCCTTGGGCGACCTGGCCAAGTTCTTTGGCCTGCCGACCATTCTCACCACCAGCTTCGAACAAGGCCCGAATGGCCCGCTGGTGCCCGAGCTGAAAGAAATGTTCCCGGATGCGCCATACATTGCCCGTCCGGGCCAGATCAACGCCTGGGACAACGAAGACTTCGTCAAGGCAATCAAGGCCACGGGCCGCAAGCAACTGATCATCGCCGGTGTGGTGACCGATGTGTGCGTGGCCTTCCCGACCCTGTCGGCGCTGGCGGAAGGCTTTGAAGTGTTCGTGGTGACCGATGCCTCGGGCACCTTCAACGAAACCGTGCAGCAAGCGGCTTGGGTGCGCATGACCCAGGCGGGTGCGCAAATGATGAACTGGTTCTCGGTGGCCTGCGAACTGCACCGCGACTGGCGCAACGACATCGAAGGGCTGGGCAACCTGCTGTCGCAGCGTATTCCCAACTACCGCAACCTGATGAACAGCTACGCGGCGCTGGCCGCGCGTTGATGTAAACCTGTACTGGCCTCTTCGCGGGTAAACCCGCTCCTACAGCGGCCGCGCCGACCGTAGGAGCGGGTTTACCCGCGAAGAGGCCGGCACAGGCTATGCGTGACTCACCGGCAGACTGAAACGAATCCGGCATCCACCCAGCTGCGACACCAGCGCCTGCAGCTGCCCGCCGTGGGCCTGAGCCACCGAACTGCAGATCGCCAGGCCCATCCCCATGCCACCGGCCTTGGTGGTATGAAACGCATCGAATACACGCTCCCGCTCGTCCGCCGCGATCCCCGGCCCGTTGTCGTCCACGCAGATCTCCACCCCATCCTCGACCACCGCCGACGCAATCTTCAGCACCCCGTCAGTGCGATACCCCGCCAATGCTTCCAGGGCATTGGTAATCAGGTTGTACACCAACTGCTGCAACTGCACCGGGTCGGCTGTCACGCACACCCCGGCCTTTAACTGCGTCTGCACATCCACCTTGCCCTTGGCGGCGTCGGCTGAGGTCAGGCGCACGACCTCGCGGATCAGTTCGTCCAGCTTCACCGCCTTGAGTTGCATCGGTGACTGCTTGGCCAGCGACCGCAGCGCCCGCACGATGTTGCCGGCCCGTTCGCTGTCGTTGCGGATGTCCTCCAGGCCTGCAATCGCTTCTTCCAGGTCGGGATGGGGGCGTTTCAGCCAGCGCAGGCTGGCCGCAGCGTTGGAGGCGATGCCCAGTAGCGGTTGGCTGATCTCGTGGGCGATGGACGCTGACAGCTCATTCATCGCCTGCAAGTGCGCACTGCGCGCCAGTTCTGCACGCGAGCGGCGCAACTCAGCCTCCATCTGTGCGCGGATCTGGTTTTCCTCGGCCAGGCGCGTATAGAACTTGGCCGTTTGTAGCGACACTGCTGCCTGCGAGGCGAGGATTTCCAGCATGGCCAGGCGCTGACCGCCGAACAGGTTCGGCACAAGGCGGTTTTCCAGATATACCAGGCCGATCAGCACGCCCTGGATCACCAGCGGCAGGCACAGCACCGAGCGGGCGTTGCGCGCTTGCAGCTGTTGGCGGAAGGCTTCAGGGCACTCACTGAGGGCATCGTTGAGCACCAGCGGTTTGCGGGTGCGCATGGTGGTGTTGATGACCGACAACGGTGCCTGGGTCATGAACTTCTGGCAGTTGTCCATGCTCACGTGCAGCCCGGCATCGTCGATATAGGCCAGGGCGGCCATCTGGAACTCGGCTCCGCTTACAATCAGCAGCACACCATGGTCGGCGCCGGAGTGCTGGGTCAAGTGGCCCATCAGGGTTTCGATCAGGCCTTCGAGCAGCACTTCCTCGGACAGCGCCCGCGCGGCTTCAATGCCGGCTTCGAGGTCCAGCCTGGCCTGGTGGGTGGCGCGATAGGTCTCCTGAATCGGCTGGGTGCGCAGAAACGGATGCAACGTCTCAAGCTGGTGCACCTTGCCGGTCGCACCCCAGATATGGAAGCAGTCGCGGGCGATACGCAGGTGCAGGTTGGCGCCGGAGATCAGGCCGCTGGGGATGCACACTTCGGCCAGCTGTTCATGGGCCAGTGCCTGCTCGTGGATGAAACCGGCAGCGGTGGCGGCGATTTGCGCCTGGTCGAAGCAGCGGATCGCGGCCAGGCCGTCGCCTTCGAGCTTGGCGATGACACCCTCGATCAGCAACTGCTTGCTGCGGAAGGTGGCCGGGTTGAAGCCGGCCCAGCGGCTGAAGCGCTCGCGTAGGGCCTGCAGTTCCTGCAGCTTGTTGGCAAGACTGTCTTGGGCCTCGGGGCTGCCCAGCGCCAGGCCGCGGAACAGGTGATAGTCGGCCAGGTTGATGTGCGCCGGTGCCGCCCAGCTGTTGTCACCGGCCAATGCCAGGTCGCGCATGGCCTTCGGGATATTGCCCATGTAGAAAGCGCACATGGCGGCGAACAGGTGCTGGAAGAACCGCGTGGTGGGCGACCTTGAGGCAGTGGCCGGGGCCGGGCAGGGCATGCCGCTCAGGTTGGCGACGAACGCTTGCTGGGCCTGCAGGATCAGCTCGATATCGCGGTAACCGTGGTGACGCACGGTGGCCAGGCCTTGCGCCACTTCCTCGACCACGTCCGGCAGGTAGCGGCCCATGAACAGCGAGTCTGAAACCAGATGGTTGCAGGCATAGCAGCTCATCGCCAGGTCACCGCTCAGGCGGGCCGAGTCGACCGCGTCCAGCGCGGTGCGTCGGGCGAATTCCATGGGCGAGGTCCAGGCGCTGACCTGGTCCAGGGCCAGCAGCGCGCTGGTCAAATCAGCGTCGAAACCGTGGCGCTCGATCAGCTTGAGCGCGGCCAGGCAACAGGCATGGCCATCATGGTAAGCGCCAAAACGCTCGGCAATCATCACGCCGTACCAGGCCATGCCGTAGGTGCTGCCAGGGGCAACGCCGTGCAGGAGCGACATCTCCATGAGCTTGGCCAGGTGCAGGAAGCAGATGTCGTCCTTCACAAAGAATGATGACGACAGAGTGGCCAGCAGGCTTATGGCAACCGTCACTTCCTCCGAATCGGTGCGCGGCAGCGACGCCAGGCAATGCCGGCCTTTCTGTTCGACCAACGCCTGCACATGGGCATGACTGGCCTCGACCTGTTGCCAGTCGACGCCCCGCACCGGGCTTATACCCAGCAAGTCCAGGCCGGCCAGGGCGCTGTCGATGGCCGCCTGATAGTCCCCGCGCAAGGTGTACAGCAGTGCCTGCAGCCGGCACGCCCGCGCCTGGTCCAACACTGAGCGAGCACGCTGGTGGCATTCAATGAGGCGGGCCTGGGCCGCGTTCGTTCGTGACAGTTGCATGTCGCACTCCGTCGCCATGCAGGCGATGGCAAAGCCATGCGTGGCGCGGCTTTCCAGCGTGGCGCTGTGGTGCAGCAACTGCTCGGCGGTGTGCAGGTAGCCCGCGGTTTGCTCGAAGGCGCCGGCGTCGCGAGCCCGGGATGCGGCTTCGCGTAAAAGCTGCAGGAACGCTTCGCAGTCATCCGCTGCAAACCCGCAGGGGCTGGCGCGTTGCAGCTGGCTGGCGAGCTCGAACAACACCTCGTGCGTTCGCCCTGGCCAAGCCTGATGCATGGCCAGGGCGATGCGTGCATGCAGCGAGGCGCGCGCGTGCCCGGGCGTGAGTGCATAAGCGGCCTCCATCACCCGGTCATGAGTGAAACCTAAGCCATTCTGGCCCGGTTGCAGGAAACCGGCGCGGATCAAGGCTTTCAATGGCTCGCCCGGGGGTTGGGCAAGTACCTGCCGAAGCAGGCGTTCGTCGCAGTGGCTGCCCGCCGCGCTGACGACCCGCAGCAGCTCGCGTTGCGGTGCCGCCAGGCGCTCCAGGCGGTGGATCATCAGGTCGGCGACATTGTCGGCATAGCAGTGCCGGGCCACGGCCTGCAGGCACCATGACCAGCGCATGGCCTGGGTGTCGAAGATGAACAGCTGGTCTTCGACCATGGCCCTGAGAATCTGGTTGATGAAAAACGGGTTGCCCGCCGTCTTGCGGTGCACCAGTTCGGCCAGCTGAAAGGCCTCTTCGGGGGCAACATGGAAGCGCTCGCCAATCAGCTCGGTCACTGCCCCCACGGCCAGTGGCCGCAGGTTCAGCGTGGTGCTTCGCACCGCTGCAGGTATGGCCAACGGTGCACTGGTGGTGGGCTCGTTGCACCGGGTGATAAGCAGCAGCAGGTTGGCTGGCGCGTTAGCCAGCAGTTGGGCCAGCAGTTGCCGGGTGGCGTCGTCGGCCCATTGCAGGTCGTCGAAGAACAGCACCAGCGGTTGGCCAGGCCGGCTGAAAACCTGCAGGAATTCAATGATCGCGTGCAGTTCCTTCTGCAACGCAAGGCGCGTGGGCTTGGCGGGTAATGGGGGCAGGGAGCCGAGAATCAGTTGCAGGTCCGGGGCCAGCTTGCCAAGCAGACGGCCATGACTTTTGATGCGGCGCTGGATTTCGCGGCGCAGGGTGGCGAGGTCCTGACTGTTCTTGGCCAGCAGCTGGGAAGTCAGGGCGCCGAGTATTTCGATCCAGGGCGTGTAGGGAACTGTTTGGGTGTGGCTGTTGCACTTGCCGACGGCCCAGTAACCTTCGGCGTTGGCCTGGAGAGCTGCTTTGACCAGGCTCGACTTGCCCATGCCAGCAGCGCCGTTGATGACCAGGGCTTGTGGTTTGCTGTCGCGATGCAAGGCCTTGAGCAGCAGGGTGATAGCCTTTTGCTCGGCGCTGCGGCCATACAGGCGTGCGTGGCCGGGCGCTACCGGGTCGGCGCAGCCTGGGGTGAAGGGTGCCATGGTTTTGTGGGCGGCCCACTGCCGCTGACAGTGAGCCAAGTCCGCTGCAAGGGCGCGCGCGCTCTGGTAGCGGGCGTCCGGCTCTTTGGCCAAGGCCTTTGCCAGGACCAGGCTGAGGGGCGGCGGCACCTTGCTGTCCACTTCGCAGGCCGCCCGCGGCTGCACGCCGGCATGCAGCTGTCGCCAATGCTGCGTGTCGCGCCCGGCCAGTGGCAGCTCGCCTACCAATAACTGGTAGAGGATCGCCCCCAGGGCGTAGATGTCACTGCGTCGGTCGCTGCTGCTACCGTGCGGGCAAACCTGCTCCGGCGCCAGGTAGGCCCAGTTGCCGAGCGGGGTGCCCTGTGCGCTGACCCGCTCTGCCGGGTCGGCACGAAAGAAGCCCAGTCGCACCCGCTGGTGAGCGCGCAGGCTCACATGCTCGGGCTGCAGTGTACCGTGCAGTACATTGCGTTCGTGCGCTTGCGCCAACGCTTGGGCAGCGTTCACCGCGATGTCGAAAAATGGCTCCAGCGCCGCAGGGCCTTCAGCGATCAGGTCGGCGACTGAGCGCCCGGCCGGGTACACCAGCAACGGGCCTTCGGCCGAGCGCACGAACGCCGAGGGGATCACCGCCCACTGCGGGTCCAGTTGCAGGCGGTAGTCACGTTCCAGGCGCTGACAGGCGGAAGGGGCTTCGAGCGGCGCGCGCACGGCGATCCAGGCTTGATGTGAAGCGGGGTCGCACAGGCGGAAATAGCTGAGTTCACCTTCCTGGCCCAGCGCGCTTATCTCGCACCGGTTCAGCCAGCCCTCGTCGAGTGACTGGTCGTAATCGATGGGCCTGTGGGCAAGGCGTTCATCGAGCATAAAGCACCCCCGCTAGCGACATCCCGAGGCGCGAGTATACGCAGCGGGCCCAGCATGGATGCGGGTTACAGCCTGCTTGGCAGAAACGGGCACGCTGTTGTCCGTTATCGTCCCCTGGGGGCTGGCGGGCTTTTGTATAGTCCTCAGGCCAACCTATCCCTCGGGATAATTGTCTGAACGCGTACGCTGGCCTAGGCTGCCCCGGACAGCGAACACGCCCGTGCCCGCGCGAGGAAGCCATGATCCGAATAGGCAATGCCCAGGTGTCGTTGGAGCGGCGCGAAGTCTTTATCGACGGCAAACCGATCCTGTTGGGTGGGCGTGCTTTCGAAGTGCTGGCCACGCTGATCAGGGCCAAGGGCCGCGTGGTCGGCAAGGACGAGTTGTTCAGCCAGGTATGGGCCGGTACGGTGGTCGAGGACAATAACCTGCAGGTGCAGGTGTCCTTGCTGCGCAAAGCCTTTGGCGACCGCGGCCTGATCCAGACCGTGCCGCGCCGGGGCTATCGCCTGGCCGCGCAGATCAGCCTCGAGGTGCCTGGTCAGGCAGTGGGCGGGTCGTTGCTGCGCAACCTGGCCGAGGCTGTCGAGCCGCTTGATGAGGGCGTGAATGTGCCGGTGCTGGTGGTGGATGACGACCCGTCAGTGCGCACCGCTTTGGGCCGGCTTTTGCGCTCGCAGGACATCCCGCACCACTTGTTTGCCAGTGCCGAGGCGCTGTTCGAGGCCCGCCTGGAAACCCCCTGTGCCTGCCTGCTGCTGGACATGCACTTGCCCGGTACAAGCGGCCTGGAGGTACAGGATGCGCTGTGCCGGCTGGCGCTGCCCTGGCCGATCGTGTTCATGACCGGCTTCGGCACCATCCCGATGACCGTCCAGGCCATGCGCGCCGGGGCGGTGGAGTTTCTGACCAAGCCGTTCGATGAAGACCAGCTGCTGACCCTGTTGCAGGCAGTGCGCGCCCGTGCCGTGGCCGAAGGCCGCAAGTGGCTGCAGGCGCGGCAGGTCGAGGAAAAGTACCAGCGCCTGACTCAGCGTGAGCGCCAGGTCTTCTCGCTGGTGGTAGGCGGCTTGTCGCACAAGCAGATCGCCAGGCAGATCGGCACCAGCGAGGTGACGACCAAGGTGCACAAGAAGAACATCATGAACAAGATGCAGTCCCGCTCGCTGCTGGAGCTTGCGGCCATGCACAACCTCCTCGGAGCGCGGTCTGCGAGCCTGGGCGGCGCATGAACAGAGGGGTGTGCATCGTCGATGACGATGCCTCGGTGCGCAAAAGCCTGGCCAACCTGCTGCGCTCGGCGGGGTTCGAGACCTTGTCGTTTTCCGCCGGGCACGCATTCCTGGCCTCGCCACTGGCGGGCGAGGCGGGCTGTGTGTTGCTGGACCTGAAGATGCCGGGGATGAGCGGGCTGGAGGTACAGCGTGAGCTGGCACAGCGGGGCAGGCGCTTGCCGGTGATCTGCATGTCGGCACATTGGGATGATGGCTCGGTCCGGGCAGCGATGGGCCTTGGGGCGCTGGCCTGCCTTGGCAAGCCGTTTTCTGAAGAGGTGCTGCTGAAGGTGGTTGAAGAGGCTTTGGCTGGCGGTCAGTGAGGTAGTGACTGTGCCGGCCTCTTCGCGGGTAAACCCGCTCCTACAGGGGCACAGCCCTGGCAATCTAACTGCTCCCTGGGCGATACTGCAGCGCCTCGGCCAGGTGCGTCCGGCCAATTGTTTCGCACCGCTCCAGGTCCGCCAATGTCCGCGCCACCTTCAATAACCGGTGCGCCGCCCGTAGCGACAAGGTCAGCCGCTCGCAGGCCCCTTCCAGCCAGACCTGGTCCGCCGCTACCAACCCACAGTGATGCCTTAAACCCTCAAGGTCGAGAAACGCATTCGCACACCCTTGTCGCCTGTGCTGCAGCTCCCGCGCTTCAGCCACCCTGACGGCGACATCGGCACTGGTTTCACCGCAAGGCTGGTTGTTCAACGTAGTGCTCTCGCGAGCCACGGTCAGGTGCAGGTCGATGCGGTCCAGCAGTGGACCGGACAGTTTGTTGCGATAGCGCGCGATCTGCTCGGTGCTGCAGCGGCAGCGGCCAGTGGGGTCGCCCAGGTAGCCGCAAGGGCAGGGGTTCATCGCCGCCACCAGCTGGAAGCGCGCGGGGAAACGCACCTTGTCGCGGGCACGGGCAATCACGATTTCACCTGACTCCAGTGGCTCGCGAAGTACTTCCAGTACGCGCCGCTCAAACTCCGGAAGCTCGTCGAGAAACAACACACCGTGATGGGCGAGCGTTATTTCACCAGGTTGCGGCCGGCTGCTGCCACCGACCAGCGCCGGGCCGGACGCAGAGTGATGGGGGTGGCGAAAGGGGCGCTGTGGCCAGCTGTTCAGCGGCGCTTTCCCGCTGACCGACTGTATTGCCGCCACTTCCAGCGCCTCGTGCTCGTCCAGCGGTGGCAGCAGCCCGGGAAGGCGGCTGGCGAGCAAGGTCTTGCCGGTGCCGGGCGGCCCGGTGAACAGCAGGTTGTGCGCCCCGGCCGCAGCCAGCAGCAAGGCTCGCTTGGCCGCCAGTTGGCCCTGCACTTCGCTCAGGTCCGGGTAGGGGCGTTGCTGCAGGATCAGGCCGTTGGCTGCGTAGGGCGGCAGCGGCACCTGGCCGTTCAGGTGGGCGACCAACTCCAGCAGGTGGCCCACCGCATACACCACCAACCCGCCGGCCAGGCTGGCTTCCTCGGCATTTTCCTGGGGTACCACCAGCGCCCGGCCTGCTTCGCGTGCCGCCAGAGCCGCAGGCAGCACGCCCTGCACCGGGCGCAATTTCCCCGACAGCGCCAGTTCGCCCAGGCATTCCATATCGGCCAAGGTGGCAATCGGCACCTGGCCGTCGGCGGCGAGGATGCCCAGGGCGATGGCCAGGTCATATCGGCCGCCATCCTTGGGCAGGTCGGCGGGGGCGAGATTCTGGGTAATGCGCCGCTGCGGGTAGTTCAGCCCGGAGTTGACGATGGCGCTGCGCACCCGGTCCTTGCTTTCCTTGACCGTGGTTTCGGGCAGGCCGACCAGGGTGAGATGAGGCAGGCCGTTGGCCAGGTGGGTTTCGACGCTGACCGCCGGTGCCTGCACGCCTACCTGGGCGCGGCTGTTGACGAGGGCTAGGGACATGAACACTCCGTTGTTGCTGGAAATGCCGCTTCCTGCGGCTGGGCAAAGAATAGCCAGTGCTGCCAATGCCGGCGCAACAAGTGTGCGTCGTGGTTTTTCAGGGCAGGGGTTTTCCCTGCGCTTTCATGCGCTTCGGCAAAAATGGATCCAATAGGCTTTGCGCAGCCGTCAGGTATGACTTAGTGTTGTGGGCAACCGCAGTTGCCATGGGATGGCACTGCGTCTTCTTTCAAATGGACTTGAGGTATTGCACCGTGCAAATGCTCACCCGCACGCACCAGGCAATCCGCGAACTGGTGCAGGCCAGTGCATTCGTTGAACTCAACCGTTTTTTCGACAGGCTAGAGGCTCAGTGGCGCCGAGCCCCGCCCGGCGAGTTTCCAGCCTACCTGGCGGCCATTGAAGGGCACATGCTGCTCGACGAGGAAAACCAGGGCGACAGGGCCCTGAGCCAAGTGCTCAGAGCCTGGATTGACGCGTGCCCCAGGGCGTACCACCCACAAGTGGTAATGGGCATGCACTGCTTCCAACGGGCCTGCCAGGTGCAGGTTGATGGCCAACCCAACGCTGCACGTTCGCTGGCTGTCGCGCAAATTTGTGAATCCGCCACGGCGCACCTGTTGCGTGCCATGGACCGCTCTGCGCACCCCGTGGCAGCGGCCATTGGCATGCTGCGCATCAGTGCGCAGTTCCATGAGCCTGGTTGGCTGCGCCAACTGTTTCAGGGAGAGCCTGCACGCTTCAGGCCCAGCGCCCATGCCGATGTAGAGGTACAGGAAGCTGCAGCGCCGTTGCTGGTGAAGCATGGGTTGCTGCCCTTGGCGGAGCTGCCACAGGCGCTGCCGCTCTACCTGGGCGGGCGGGTCGACCATGAAAACGAAGACCCTCGCTATTACTGGCTGCGCCATGCGCTGATCGCCCGCCCCGGTTGCTTCGAAGCGATCCAGGCCCTTGCTGTTTACCTGCTGCCCCGCAGGGGCGGCAGTCTCGATGCGCTCGAGCTGTTGGCCAATGGCCCATTGTGCGCAACCTGGGACGAGCGCTTGCGTAATGCGCTGCACTGGATGGCCGTCGAAGCCCGGCTGATGCTGCCACAGGCTGACAAGTTGCAGGCCGTCGCCGACTGGCAGCACGTGTTCGAAGATTGGTCACAACGCCCGTTGAGGCCCAGGGAACGCGCTGTCGTTCTGGCATGGCGGGGGGCGCTGCGCAGCAGGGCATTGGGCGACCATGCGGGCGCTATGCGCGATTTTGCCGCGAGCTTGGCGTGCAATGCCGATCTGGGCGCCATCCGCGCCATGGGCGTGCCTTTTCGCTGTCTGGCCGAGCTGATACTGCGCGATGGCATGGCAGATGAGAGGCAACTGTTACACGGCGCTATTGAGCGCCTGTGTGACGGCCGTTCACATGCTGCTGCCTGTGCTTTGCGCGCGGCCGGGCACCGTTTCGGGCTGTGGGCGCTGCCACGCTCGGCCGAGCAGGCAAGGCTATGGTTGCAACGGGCGGTGAATCGCCAGTGCGCGGGCCAGGCACCGGGGTTCGAAGTGCTTGCCGTGGCCCGGTTGCTGTGGTCAGCCAACCGGCATGAAGTAGCCTGCTACCTGTATGAACGCTGCGCCGAACTTAACCTGCCGGGTGCTGCCCTGGCCTTGTACGAGCTGCACGATGGCGGCCTGGCCAACACGCCGGCGCATTACCTGGATGACGAGGCAGCCGGGTATTGGCTGCAGCGTGCGGTGGAGGCGGGCAGCAGGCAGGCCAAGTACAAACTGGCCTGCTTGCGCATGGACGGCGATGAGGACTTGAACGAGCGCAGTGCCATGCTGGCGGTCAGGCGCTTGCTTGTCGACGCGCTGGGCAACGCGCAGATCAACGCGCGTGCGCGTTTGCATCTGGGGATTTTGTTACGCCGGTTTGGTGAGGCGCAGGAGCGAGCCGAAGCGGTTGCTTACCTGCTGAGCCTGGTCGAGCACCCGGACCCGTGGCTTGCAGGGCGTGCCAGCGCCGAACTGGGGCTGGCCTGGATGCAGGGGCATGGCACCCGCAAGCAAAGCCGCTTTGCCGCCATCGAATGGGTCAACCGAGCGGCCAGCTTGCAACCAAGGGATACGGCCATTGGTGATATCCAGGCCCAGATCCTCAATTCGCACAACCGGGTGAAAACGTTGTTTACTCAGTGCGGGGCGGCGTTGTTCCGCGGCACACTGCATGCAAGTGAGCTACCACCGCAACAGGCCTTTACCCACGCCGGATCGTTGCGGGCTCAACCTGCAGCGGACGGGCTCAGGCGCGCACATACACCCAGGCTGTCAGGCCCGATGCAAGGGTGACGGCGACGCGCTTGTAGTCGGCGACTTCATAGCGGTCCGCCGCTGCCAGTTCGTCTTCGCTGATCTGGAAAACCATGCCGGCCACGCTGTCGTTGGCCTGGCTGCTGGGGCAAACGATGGGATGATGGGACTTGCCGCTGGTCGCCAGTACGCCCGGGTCGGTGATCTCGACCCAGTCCAGGCGGTAGCCCGGCATACGGTCTGCCTGGCCGCTCAGCTCACGGCCAAAGTTGGCCAGTTGCACGGCTTTATCCTGCAAGGTGCCGTAGGAAAACAACAGTACCGGGTATGCGCTGGAGGGCTGCATTCACTCATCCTGTGAGGTTGGGTTCAGCCGCGCTTCCAGCTCGGCTACCTGTTTTTCCAGGGCCTCAAGGCGTGCGCGGGTGCGCGCCAGTACGACCATCTGGCTGTCGAACTCCTCGCGGCTGACCAGATCCAGCTTGCTGAAGGCACCTTGCATCAACACTTTGAACTGGCTTTCCAGTTCCGCACGGGGCTGGGCGGCATCGCTGCTGAACAGGCGCGAGGCCTGGTCGCTCAGGGCATCGAGAAGGGCTTTGGGCGCGAGCATGGGGCTGTCCACTGAAACGGAGAAATGGCCGCCAGTGTAGCACGCACAAACCTGGCGCCTGAGTGCACATTGGCCATTGTGGGAGCGGCCTTGCGTCGCGATTGGGCCGCACAGCGGCCCCGGCGATGTCAGCATCAGGGCACAAATCGTGGGGCGCTTCGCACCCCAATCGCGACGCAAGGCCGCTCCCACAAAAGATCGCATGGGGTTTTTAATCCGGTGCACATTTTTCGCGCAGCTTGCCCGGCCGCTGCGCACCGAAATTGTGCATGTTTCCCATGCTGGCGACTGGCCAATCCCGACCAAATCACATAACGCTCTGTTTTCCGGCGTTTTGTCGGAACTGGCAAGGTTTCTGCAAAGACCTGTACGAGCCATGCACTGAAGCAGTTCCTTGTGACCAGGCAGTGCGCACGCGGAGCCGGATGCCGACGACGCGTTACAAAGCCAACCGCTGCGCTTAGACTTGAGACGGGTTTGTTTTCCTGGGGCAAGTCCACCAAATCGGGAGAGAGTTTCATGAAGCTAGTCACAGCCATCATCAAGCCGTTCAAGTTGGACGACGTGCGCGAGTCGCTGTCGGAAATCGGCGTGCAGGGCATCACCGTCACCGAAGTCAAAGGTTTCGGTCGCCAGAAGGGCCACACCGAGCTGTATCGCGGCGCTGAATATGTGGTCGATTTCCTGCCCAAGGTGAAGATCGATGTCGCCATCGATGACAAAGACCTTGATCGGGTAATCGAAGCCATCACCAAGGCAGCCAACACCGGCAAGATCGGTGACGGCAAGATTTTCGTGGTGAATCTGGAGCAGGCAATCCGCATCCGTACCGGCGAAACCGATACCGACGCGATCTAAGCAGCAACAAAGCCTCACCAAACCCAACGCCCCAGGAGAAAACAACATGACTCTGCGTAAGATCGCAGGGCTAGGAGCCCTATTGTCCCTCGTAATGCCCGGGCTTGCCCTGGCAGAGGAAGCTGCCCCAGCGCTGAACTCCGGCGACACCGCCTGGATGCTGACCGCAACGGCGCTGGTGCTGTTCATGACCATTCCGGGCCTGGCCCTGTTCTATGGCGGCATGGTGCGTTCCAAGAACGTGCTGTCGGTGATGATGCAGTGCTTTGCAATTACCGGCCTGATGAGCATTCTGTGGGTCGTCTACGGCTACAGCATGGCCTTCGATACCGCCGGTATGGAAAAGGGCGTGCTCAACTTCAACTCGTTCGTTGGCGGCTTCTCCAAGGCCTTCCTCAGCGGCGTCACGCCTGACAGCCTGACCTCGGCCACCGCGCTGTTCCCTGAAGCGGTGTTCATCACCTTCCAGATGACGTTCGCCATCATCACCCCGGCATTGATCGTCGGCGCCTTTGCCGAGCGCATGAAATTCTCGGCGATGCTGGTATTCATGGGTATCTGGTTCACCCTGGTGTATGCGCCGATCGCACACATGGTGTGGAGCGGTGACGGTGCCCTGATGTGGGACTGGGGCGTACTGGACTTCGCTGGCGGCACCGTGGTGCACATCAACGCCGGTATCGCAGGCCTGGTCTGCTGCCTGGTGCTGGGCAAGCGCAAGGGCTACCCGACCACGCCGATGGCCCCGCACAACCTCGGCTATACCCTGATGGGCGCAGCGATGCTGTGGATCGGCTGGTTCGGTTTCAACGCAGGCTCTGCGGCTGCCGCCAACGGTACTGCCGGCATGGCCATGCTGGTCACTCAGATCGCTACCGCCGCCGCCGCCCTGGGCTGGATGTTCGCCGAGTGGGTCGGTCACGGTAAGCCAAGTGCTCTGGGCATCGCTTCGGGCGTGGTTGCTGGCCTGGTCGCCATCACCCCGGCTGCGGGCACCGTCGGGCCGATTGGCGCGCTGATTATCGGCCTGGTTTCGGGTGTGGTCTGCTACTTCTGCGCCACCACGCTCAAGCGCAAACTCGGCTATGACGATTCGCTGGATGCCTTCGGCGTGCACGGTGTGGGCGGCATCATCGGTGCCCTCCTCACGGGTGTGTTCGCGGCCCCGGCGCTGGGCGGCTTCGGTACCGTCACCGACATCGGCATGCAAGTCTGGATCCAGGCCAAGGGTGTGATTTTCACCGTGGTCTACACCGCCATCGTCACCTACGTGATTCTCAAGGTGCTGGATGTGGTGATGGGCCTGCGGGTCAACGAAGAAGAAGAGTCGGTCGGCCTCGACCTGGCTCAGCACAACGAGCGCGGCTACAACCTGTAACTGCGACGCGGTAAAAATTTGCCCGGCTTGCCGGGCATTTTTTTGCCAGTTTTTCAGCATTTCCCGCACGGCAAACGGTTTATTCGACACGTTCGTGACGTAGGTAAAAAACTTACAAGCCACAGGGCGTTTATGGCGCTTTGCTTTTTTCACGGGCGCGCTAGAATGCGCGCCGAAGGGTGTTTGACGAGTAGTCCACACTCTTCGCCAGCCTTTGCTAGGCTTGCCAATAGCGTGTGGCCAGCAGGGGCTAATGGATTTGTCAGGTCCTGCCAGGAGCAGGGTCTGCTGGGTGCCGCACCCATCAGGAGTGCCGACCCAAGGGCAGTGGCCTAACCCACGGCCAGTTGAATTTTCACTGGTGGCTGCCGGTCTACGGCTGCACTGGTCTATAAACCCACCTGCTTTTCGCAAGTCATGAGGTAGAACATGAGCGACGACGATCTGGAAAATGATGACCTCGAAGTAGGCGACGAAGACGAGGGTGATGAGGTTCTTGAAGGGGCGGCTGATGACGGCGTGGAAGACGCTGGCGATGACGACAGCAGCCCGGCACCCGTTGCCAAGGGCAAATCCAAGGCGGCAGTCTCGATAGACGAGTTGCCGAGCATGGAAGCCAAGCAGAAAGAGCGTGATGCACTGGCCAAGGCGATGGAAGAATTCCTTTCTCGCGGTGGCAAGGTGCAGGAAGTCGAGGCCAACGTGGTCGCTGACCCGCCCAAGAAGCCAGACAACAAGTACGGCAGCCGCCCTATCTGAGTGGCTGATCGCAAAAAAGCCCGCCGTCGCTGCGGGTTTTTTTATGCCTGTGGGTTTTGTGTTGCCTGGGTCGGCCTCTTCGCGGGCATGCCCGCTCCCATAGCTTCACCACAGGGTTCAGGGCCTGCGCGGCCCCCGTCAGCGCCAGCGCGCGAGCACGTCAGGTAGTTGCGACAAGCGCTGGATCTCGGCATCTGGCGCCTGATCGCCAGCCCACGCCTTGCCTTGCGGGTTGAACCACACCGCGCGCAAACCGGCGCGCTGGGCGCCAGCAATGTCATCGCCAGGGTGATCGCCGATGTGCACCGCCGCCCCTGCGTCCACCTCGCCGCGGCGCAACGCTTCAAGGAATGGTGCCGGGTCTGGCTTGCCTATGCCGAGGTCTTCGGCGCACAGGGCAAAGCGGAAGTAATCCGCCAGCCCCAGCCGGCTGACGTCGGCATTGCCGTTGGTGACCACGCCCAGGATGTATTGATGGCGCAAAATCTCAAGCACCGGCTGCACCTCTGGGAAGATCTCCACCTGGTGGCGGGCATGCAGGAACACTTCGAAGCCTTCGTTGGCCAGCGCCTGTGCGTGCTGCTCGCTGTAGCCGACCTCTTCCAAGGCATGAAACAGTACACGCCTGCGCAGGGCGCTGATGCGGTGCTTGAGGCCGGGCTCTGCTTGCACCAGGCGCTCGCGGATGGCGAACAGGTGTTCCACCGGCACACTGCCGAGGGTTGGTGCATTGGCCTCGAGCCAGTCGCGCAGCACGACTTCCGCGGTGGCAATCACCGGCGCGGTGTCCCATAGGGTATCGTCGAGGTCGAAGGTGATCAGCTTGATGCTCATGAGTCTGTGCCTTTGCTGCGTTTGGCCCGAGGGTGGGCGCTGTCGTACACCGCGGCCAGGTGCTGGAAGTCCAGGTGGGTGTAGATTTGCGTCGTGCTGATGTCGGCGTGGCCGAGCATCTCCTGCACCGCGCGCAGGTCCTGGGATGATTCCAGCACATGGCTGGCGAAGGAATGGCGAAGCATGTGCGGGTGCAGGTGTTGGCCCAGCTCACGCTCACCGGCGGCCTTTACCCGCAGCCGAACCGCCTGGGGGCTGATGCGATTGCCCTGTCGGGTAATGAACACGGCACGGTCGCGCGGGTTGCCGATACCGCGCAAACGGTACCAGGCCTGCAACGCCTCGCGAGCCTTGCGACCCACCGGCAGTACACGGGCTTTTCCACCCTTGCCCAGTACCTGCACCAGGCCGGCGGCGAGGTCGAGGTGATCAAGATCGAGGTTGGTCAGTTCCGATAGGCGTAGGCCCGAGGAATAGAACAGCTCGAGGATCGCCTGGTCACGCCGGGCGATGAAGTCGTCGTCGACGCCACCATCGAGCAGCTGCAGGGCGCGATCGGTATCCAGTACCTTGGGCAGCCGACGCTCACCTTTGGGCGCGCTCAGGCCGGTGGCCGGATCGTGCTGGCACAGGCCTTCGCGGTTGAGGTAGCGGTACAGGCCGCGCACTGCCGACAGCAGGCGTGCCAGGCTGCGCGGGGACTGGCCATCGTGGTGCAAGCGGGCGATCAGCTGGCGAAGTTGCTGGATTTGCAGCGCCTGCCACTCGGCAATGCCGTGTTTTTCGCAGTAGGCGATGACTTTTTCCAGGTCGCGACGGTAGCCCAGCAAGGTGTGCTCCGACACCTGGCGCTCGTTGCGCAGGTGTGCGCAATAAGCCTCCAGCTGGCGTTTCATCAGCGTACCGAGCGCAAGGTCTGGGTAACGCGTGGCACAACGCGGCCGAGCACCTCGGCGATATAGCCAAGGAAAAGGGTGCCGACGCTGCTTTTGTAGTGCTGTGGGTCGCGGCTGCCGATGGCCAGTACCCCATGCAGCCCTTGGTACTCAAGAGCTGCCACGGCGCTGGAGCCCACTTCGCGGCGCTGTTCTTCACCGAACAGGAAAGCCAGCTCGTGCTCGCGCAGGTTGCCACTGACGGTCTTGCCACCGCCCAGCAGGGCACCGATGGCTTGCTGCGCCTCGGCATTGCTGACCCAGCGCCCGACCGGCGCGACGTTGTCGCCGAACAGGATCAGGCTGACGAAGGGCACCTGGAACTCCTGGCGCAGGCTGTCTTCGACCGCCATTACCACTTCTTCCAGGCTGCCGGCATCGAGCAGGTCAAGGATCAGCCGGCGGGTCTTGTCGAACAGCCGGTCGTTGTCGCGGGCCACGTCCATCAGTTGCGACAGGCGATGGCGCATTTCGATGTTGCGGTCACGCAGCAGCTTGAGCTGGCGTTCCACCAGCGACACGCTGTCGCCACGCTGGTGCGGGATGTGCTGTTCGATCAGCAGCTCGTCGTGCTCGGCGAAGAAGGTGGGGTGGGCGCGCAGGTAGGCGACCACCGCTTCGGCATCGAGCTCGGCGGACTGCTTGGGTACAACCTTGGGCTGATCGGTCATGGCGGTTACTCGTTTAGAGACGAACCTGTCCTTCATAGACGCGTACGGCTGGGCCCGTCATCATCACGGGCTTGCCGGGGCCGGCCCATTCAATGTGCAGGCGACCACCGGGCAGGTCGAGGGACACCGGGGAATCCATCCAGCCCTGGCTGATCGCCGCCACGGCTGCGGCGCAGGCGCCGGTGCCGCAAGCCTGGGTTTCGCCGGCGCCGCGTTCCCACACGCGCAGGTTGGCGCGGTGGCGGTCGATGACTTGAATGAAGCCGGCATTCACCCGCTGTGGGAATTGTGGGTGGTTTTCGATCTTCGGGCCCAGCTCATGCACAGGCGCAGTCAACACGTCGTCGACACGCAGCACGGCGTGCGGGTTACCCATGGACAAGGCGGCTATCGAATACAACTTGCCGTCAACTTCCAGTGGGTAGCTTGGCGCCTGTGCGTCGGCGACAAAGGGAATTTCGGCAGGGATGAAGCGCGGCGGGCCCATGTTGACACTCACCTGGCCGTCGTTCTGCACGTCCAGCACGATGATGCCGCTCTTGGTTTCCACGCGGATGCGTTTTTTCGCGGTCAGGCGCTTGTCCAGCACGAAGCGGGCAAAGCAGCGTGCACCGTTGCCGCATTGCTCGACCTCGGAGCCGTCGGCGTTGAAGATGCGGTAGCGGAAGTCCACTTCCGGGTTGTTCGGTGCCTCGACGATCAGCAACTGGTCAAAGCCGATGCCGGTGTGACGGTCACCCCATTGCTTGGCGTGCTTGGGCTGAATGTGCGCGTGCTGGCTGACCAGGTCCAGGACCATGAAGTCGTTGCCCAGCCCATGCATCTTGGTAAAACGCAGCAGCATGGGCTTACTCCGGCAGCAGGCTTTCGCCAGCATACAGTTCGGCGACGGTCTCGCGGCGGCGTACTTCGAACGCCTGGTCGCCGTCGACCAGGATTTCAGCGCAACGGCTGCGGGTGTTGTAGTTGGAACTCATGACAAAACCATAGGCGCCCGCGGACTCTACGGCCAGCAGATCACCCTCGGCCAGGTTGAGTACGCGGTCCTTGCCGAGGAAGTCGCCAGTCTCGCAGATAGGGCCGACCAGGTCATAGGCACGGCCTTCGCCTGCACGTGGCTTGACCGCACTGACACCCATCCAGGCCTGGTACAGGGCCGGGCGGATCAGGTCGTTCATCGCTGCATCGATGATGGCGAAGTCCTTGTGTTCGGTGTGCTTGAGGTATTCCACGCGGGTCAGCAGCACGCCAGCGTTGGCGACGATGCAACGACCTGGCTCGAACACCAGGGCCAGGTCGCGCTCGCCCACGCGTTCGCGGATGGCCTTGATGTAGTCGGCCACCCGTGGTGGCTGTTCGTCGCGGTAGCGCACGCCGACACCGCCCCCCAGGTCCAGGTGGCGCAGGTGTATGCCGCACTCGGCCAGGCGGTCGACCAGCACCAGCAGGCGGTCGAGGGCGTCGAGGAATGGCTCGACGGTGGTCAGCTGCGAGCCGATGTGGCAGTCGACACCGACCACCTCCAGGTTCGGCAGCTGTGCGGCGCGCACGTAGATGACCTCGGCATCGGCGATGGCGATGCCGAACTTGTTTTCTTTAAGGCCGGTGGAAATGTACGGGTGAGTACCGGCATCGACGTCCGGGTTGACCCGCAGCGATACCGGGGCAACCTTGCCCATTTCGGCGGCGACTACCTGCAGGCGCTCCAGCTCGTCGGTGGATTCGACGTTGAAGCAGTGCACGCCAACTTCCAGGGCGCGGCGCATGTCTTCGCGGGTTTTGCCAACGCCGGAGAAGACCACGCGGTCGGCACGCCCGCCAGCGGCCAGTACACGCTCCAGTTCACCACCGGAAACAATGTCAAAGCCTGCGCCCAGGCGCGCCAGCACGTTCAGCACACCAAGGTTGGAGTTGGCCTTGACCGCGAAGCACACCAGGTGCTCGGTGCCTTGCAGGGCGTCTGCGTAGCTACGGTACTGGGCCTCGATGTGGGCGCGCGAGTACACATAGGTGGGGGTGCCGTAACGTTCAGCAATGGCCGACAGGGCCACGCCTTCCGCGAACAGCTCACCGTCGCGGTAGTTGAAAGCGTTCATCTGGTTTCCTTACTGCGCTGGCGACTGCTCGGGCTCGGACTGCAGCTCGGACTGCTGTTCTTGTGCCGGGGCCGGCTTGGCTTTTGGCTGGTGCTGGTGCGACTTGTGCGCTTTGCCGTTATCGCCATCTTCAGGCAGATACAGCGGGCCTTTCTGGCCACAGGCCGAAACGAGGCAGGCAACAGCGACCAGCGCCGCGAAGGAGGAAATCAGGCGCTTCATGGGTGAAATCCTTAGAAAAATGCAGTATTGCGCCCGAGTATACCGAGCGACCGGCGGCTTGCCTATGCAAGGACCGGTCCGCCGGGCGGGCTATGCTTAGCCTCTGCGCAGCCCCCTGTTGGAGCGGGCTTGCCCGCGAAGAGGCCGGTGAAGGTAACGGCTAAACCTTTGCATTCGGCGGCAAGCGCCCGTATCTTGCCCGGCTTGCCTGTAACGCAGCCAATTTCGAGGTTCCTGCAATGAGTTTGAGTGAAGCGCGTTTCCATGATCTGGTCGACGCGACCCAACAGGCCCTGGAAGATCTGTTCGACGAGAGCGGTCTGGACCTGGACATGGAGAACTCCGCCGGTGTCCTGACCGTCAAGTTCGAGGGCGGCGCCCAACTGATTTTCAGCCGTCAGGAGCCACTGCGCCAGCTGTGGCTTGCCGACCGCTCCGGTGGTTTCCACTTCGATTACGACGAAGACAGCGGCAAGTGGGTATGCGAAAAGAGCGAAGAGTTGCTGGGTGAAATGCTCGAGCGTATCGTCTGGGAGCGGGCCGGCGAGAAGCTGGACTTCGACGAAATCTGACATGAGTAGCGCCCAGGCTCGGCCGCCCAAGCCACTCTACAGCAACGTCAGCCCCGCAGTGCCATCACCATGCATCAGCGTATGCCGGCTGGACGAACAGCGGGTGTGCACCGGTTGCCACCGGCATGTCGAGCACATTCGCGAATGGCGCTCGGCCGATGACGAACGGCGTCGGCAGATCTGCCGCGAGGCCCAGGCCTTGCGCGAGCAGACCAAGCCACACTGAGCGTAGGGGCTTGAGTATTTGCCCGGCTGTGGTAGTGTCAGGTTCTGCGTCGTTGACGCCAAAGCCTTCTCAAACCCCGCCCTTGGGCGGGGTTTTGCTTTATTTGCACATTGAAAACTGCCTGTTCAAAGGAGTCTGACTGGATCATGAGCACCAAGCCTTCCCTCATCCTCACCCGATTGGACGTACAGCGTCTGGAGCGTCTGATCGACAGCCTCGACGAGAGTACGCCGGGTGTGCTCGCCCTGCAGGACGAGCTTGACCGCGCCGAGCAGGTGGTCGGTCACGAGGAAGTGCCGGCGGGCGTGGTGACCATGAATTCGCGGGTGCACTGCCGTGAGGAAGCCAGCGGCAAGGACTACCACCTGACACTGGTCTACCCCAAGGATGCCGGGCCGGAAGGCAAGGTCTCGATCCTGGCGCCGATTGGCTGCGCCTTGCTGGGGCTGTCGGTGGGCGAGCAGATCGACTGGCCGGCACCGGGTGGCAAGACCCTCAAGCTGAAGCTGCTGGAAGTGGAGTACCAGCCGGAGGCGGCGGGCGATTACGACCTGTAGGGGCCAGGGGGCCGCTTGGCGGCCCGTTTGCAGCGCAAGGTTGTTGCTACAGAGGGACGCGCGCTATGTAGCCGCCTTGTGCTACGCGTTCAGGCGCCCTGGGCCAAAACCTGCTCCAGCCCCTCATTCAAAGCCTGCTCCAGCACCCGCTTGTAGTTCAGGTAGACCTGTGTTGCCCCCAGCCGGTCATCCAGCAACTCGGACAAATCCAGGTCGGTGATGTAGCACCGGTACTGTGCTGCGCCACGGCGCTGACCGATGATCTGCCTGGCCACCACCGCGTACAGCTGCTCACCATGTTCCAGCTCGGAAAACTCCTGCTGGCCGCAATACAGCGTCACATGCGCCACACCCGCTACACCGGCCTGGATAATCGCCTGTACCTCATAGTAAGGCTGGTCGCTGCCCTCGGCCGGGGCCAGGCGCGGCTCGATGTTGCGTGCCTTGCCTGGGCCGGTGGGCAACAGCTGCGCGTAGTGGATATCCAGCGAGGCGGGTCGCAGGTTATCGAGGGGCAGCCGGGCATCGCGGCGCATCACCACCGAGCGCAGAAAACGTTGCAGTGGCAACAGCAGATGCGCTTCGTCATGCAGCGGCAGGCGTTGTTGCCACAATGCGTTGTACTCATCCAGCACATACACGTCGGCCCAGCCGCCCTGCAGGCGGTAGAACACCTGTATGCAGGCTGGCCGGCCTTGCTCCAGCACCAGGCGCAGGTCGTGGTCCTGCAGCGCATTGGCATCCAGGTACAGCGGGCTGTAGGCAGCGCGCTCTTCGCCCAAGTGGGCCAGTAGCGCCTCATGCTCGGCCAGGGTCGTCAGGCTGACATGCTCGGGCAACAGTTCCAGCACATGGGTGTGTTGGGCCACTTGCAACAGGTAGCGGTGGTGTAGCCCTTGGTCCCGTAGCAGCTGCACGGTGTCGAAAATTTCCTCTACACGCTGGCCGATTGGCTGGGCGCGGCTTTGGCAGAAGCAGCGTACCCGCACCCGTGGCCGGTGGCCGCGCTGCGCCGGGCTGTTGAGGAAGTCGCGCAGGCAGCGCACCAGCGCGTGTTCGCCGTCATAGCGCTGGACCAGCACCTCGTTCCAGCTGTTGACGGTGACCTGGTCCAGGGTCAGCACCAGGTTTTCGCGCACGCCAGCGTAGCTCAACGCGTCGGTGCGCTCTGTGGTCATCAGAACGTTCAGGTCGCGGTGGTGGCGCAGCGGGTCGACGCCGACGTTGACCAGCAACAACACCTCATCGGCAACGCTGGGCTGCAAAAGGCGCACTTCGCTGACGGTCGGCAAGGGTAGGGGGATACTGTGCCGCAGACAGCCCAGCAGGTTGAACAGCTCGAATTCCCCGAGGTCGCTGGCCCCTGGATGCAGCGCCATGCGGGTGCTGCTGTCGACCACCCCGTTGCGATGGGCCCAGGTCAGCAGTTCGAGGAGCTCGCGGCAGCGTTTGATCGGGCTGAAGTGCTGCACCTCATAGGTGCTCAGGTTGCCGCGGTATAGCTCCCAGTGGTAGCTGCCCGGCTCCTTGCGGTTGGGTGCCTGAACCAGCGTCAGGGTGCCTTCGGCGAGGTCAGGGGCGATGCCGGGGTTAATCACTTCGACCTTGCCGGCGCGGCGCTCGAAAGCTGCGTACAGGCGCCGGCCCAGCACATTGAGGTCGCGCTGGTCGGCGCGGCTGCTGGCGTTCTGGGTGCGAGCGAACTGGCTGAGGAAGCGATAACTGAGGTTAAGCTCGGCCACCAGCTCACGCCGCTCGACGGCAACCTGCTGCACTTTCCATTGGCTGCGGCTGTCCAGCAGGGCCAACTGGCGCTGGTCCCAGCCCCACTCGTCGGCCAGGCGCTGCAGCAGCCGGCGTTGCCAGCCATGGCTGCGACCCTGGTCGCTGAGTTTCTTGTTCACCTTCAGGTACAGGCTGCGCCTGACCAGCTCCAGGCGCGCGGGTTCGCCGCGTTGCAGCAGGTAGCGTTCGATGCGCCGGTAGACCATCACGTAGGGGTCCAGCTCGTCGAGGTCGAGCTGGTTGGCAAACACGGCCTGCTTGTAGTCCAGACTCAGGCAGCGTACCGCAGGGTGTTCGCCGGCGTAGGCTTCGGTCAGCAGCAGTTTGAGCAGCGATTTGTAGGGCGAGTCGATGCCTTTGAACAATTGCCACAGGCCAGCGCCGACGAACTCACCGGGCGGAATGTGCGCCAGGTTGCCGAGGTCAAGGGCGTCCTCGCTGCGGATAAAGCGCTTGGACAGCAACGTCTGCGTGTAGCTGTAGTAGTTGTGCTCCTCGTACACCGGTACCAGCCACCACAGCGGCGTGCGCCCGGCCAGCCACAGGGTAGTGCGGTAGAACTCGTCCAGCAGCAGGTAATGCTGGGTAGTGCCGCAGTCGTCGGAGCCGAGCTGGCCATCGCGCTGGCCCTGGGCGAAACCCTGTGTGTCGATCAGGAAAAAGTGTGCTTCGGCGCCCAGGCTTGCCGCCCAGGCCTCCAGCAGCTGGCACTTGCGGCGCAGCTCACCCAGCAGCTGTTCGGGCAAGCCGGGCGCATGGCACACCCACAGGTCCATGTCGCTGTGCTCGGCCTGCGCCAGCGAGCCCAGGCTGCCCATCAGGAACAGGCCGTGGATCGGGCGTGGTGGGTTGCCATGCTGGGCCTTGTAGGTGAACGAGCGGGCGAGGCGTTGGGCATCTGCCACCAGCTCGGCGCTTGGCTCGTAAGCCGATACGCCCGCAGGGGTGCTGCCGGAGACGTAACCCGGCAATAACGGGTGGTTCACGTGAAACAGCAGTGGCAACAGCGACAGCACCTGTTGCTGGCGCGTTGACAGGCCTTCCTTTGCCCGCTGCAGACGGCCTTGGTTCAAGTGCAGGAAGCGCGCACGCAATGTCGCCAGGACCTTGCGGTCGATGCCTTCGTCCAGATCAGGGCGGATTTCGTGAGGGTGGTTCATTGCGCGCTCGGGCAGGCCATTGAAGCTGTGGCGAGTTTAGCCGCAGTGGCGCGGTCGGATAAGCGGTAATTGAAATTCTGGCGCCATTTTTCAAGCGTTGGCCTGCTCCAGCTTTCGCTACGCTTCAGGCATGATGGGTGCATTGAGTTCATGGAGAGTGTGTCCAATGCGTGTATGGATCGATGCCGACGCCTGCCCCAAGGCGGCCAAGGATCTGATCGTCAAGTTCGCCCTCAAGCGCAAGTTCGAGGTGGTGATGGTGGCGGGGCAGGCTGTGGCCAAGCCGGCGTTCGCAATCGTGCGCCTGATCGTGGTGCCCAGCGGCATGGATGCGGCCGACGATTACATTGTGGAAAACGCAATGCCTGGCGAGTTGGTGATCTGCAGCGACGTGCCGCTGGCTGACCGCCTGGTGAAAAAGGGTGTGGCGGTACTGGACCCGCGTGGGCGTGAGTTCGACGAGCGCAACATGGGCGACCGCCTGGCGGCGCGCAACCTGTTTACCGAGCTGCGTGAGCAGGGGCAGGTGGGGGGAGGGCAGGCGGCTTATGGCGAACGCGAGAAGCAGGCGTTTGCCAATGCGCTGGACCGGATCATTGCCCGGCTTTCGAAAGGCTGAGCGCTGACACGGTTCCTGTCGGTGACAGCCCAGGCTGGCGCGGTGGATGGCACCGGCTCTGCCGGTGTTCGCGGGTAAACCCGCTCCTACAGGCGGTGCCCCACAGGTACCGAGTGCCCTTCCTGCGCTGTACCTGTGGGAGCGGGCATGCCCGCGAAGAAACCAACGCAGTCACTTACTCGTGCGTCAGCTCCAGCACTCGGTCCACCAGCTTGTAGATCCCGCCCGCCGCCTCACTGATCGACTTGGCCTCCATGTACGCCGGGGTAGTCACGAGCTTGCGCTGGGTGTCTTCGACAATGTCGTGTACATCGCATTCTTCATGGGTGCCGCCCATCTTCTCGACAGCCGCCGCAGTGTCGGCATCGCTCCCGATGGTGCAGACCACGCCCGGCCCATAGATCTTTGCCGCCAGCGCCGGCGAGATGCAGATCAGGCCAACGGGTTTGCAAGCATGGGCAAAGGCTTCGGCCAAGGCCAGTACGTCTGGGATCACGCTGCAGTCGGCGCCTTTCACGGCAAAGTTGGACAGGTTTTTTGCCGCCCCGAAACCGCCCGGTACGATCAGCGCATCGAAGTCTTCGGCCTTGGCTTCACGGATATCCTTGACCTCGCCGCGGGCGATGCGCGCCGATTCCACCAGCACATTGCGCGATTCGGGCATTTCTTCGCCGGTCAGATGGTTGATTACATGCATCTGTGCGATGTTCGGCGCGAAGCACTGCACCTGCGCACCGCGCTGGTCAAGGCGCAGCAGCGTGATCACGCTTTCATGGATTTCGGCGCCGTCATACACGCCACAGCCGGAAAGAATCACCGCTACTTTTTTTGTCATGCTCATTACTCCAGTGTCGAGGCGCTAAATGTCCTCTAGTTTGGCAGATGTCGCCATAGGGATTCCTGCGGGGGCGGCCTAATCTTGGTGGATAACGCCTGAGGTCGCGCCCATGGACCTGATACTGCTGGCCGTGCCGTTCTTTTTTGTGCTGATAGCCGTCGAACTGGTCGCCGACCGCGTGCGCGGCCAGCACAATTTCACCCTGGCCGACTCGATCAACAGCCTGAGTACCGGCGCACTGTCGACCAGTACCGGCCTGCTGACCAAAGGCATAGGGCTGGTCACCTATGCCCTGGCGTTCGAACACCTGGCGCTGTTGCAATTGCCGGCGCAGGCAGGGTGGGTCTGCTTGCTGGCCTTTGTCCTGTACGACTTCTGCTACTACTGGCTGCACCGCCTGGGGCATGAGCGCAATGTGCTGTGGGCTGCGCACTCGGTGCATCACCAGAGCGAGGAGTACAACCTCACCACGGCGCTGCGCCAGACCAGTAGCGGGTTCATCTTCTCGTGGCTGTTCTACCTGCCGCTGGCGCTGCTGGGTGTGCCGCCACTGGTGTTCATCACCGTGGCCTCGCTCAACCTGCTGTATCAGTTCTGGGTGCATACCCGGCATATCCCTAAACTTGGCTGGCTGGAGTGGGTGTTGATCACGCCGTCCAACCATCGCGTCCACCATGCGCAAAATCCTGCTTACTTGGATCGCAATTACGGCGGTGTGTTCATTCTCTGGGACCGCCTGTTCGGTACCTTCAAGGAGGAAGACCCGGCCGAGCCGGTGGTGTTCGGGGTGACCACGCCGCTGGCCAGCTGGAACCCGCTATGGGCCAACCTGCAATACTATGCCCAGCTCTGGCACGACGCCCGGCGCACCACCAGCCTGTGGGACAAGCTGCGTATCTGGTTCATGCCTACCGGCTGGCGTCCGGCCGATGTGGCCGCACGCTACCCACAGGCCAAGCAGGACTTGGCGCTGTTTCGCAAGTTCGAGGTTGCCCTGGGCCGCGGGCAACAAGCCTATGTGGCGGCGCAGTTCGTGGTCTATGTGGCCTTGGGCAGCTACCTGATGGACGTGGCCGACCGCGTGCCGACCGCCGCGCTGGTGCTCGGCTGGTCACTGATGGCTTTTGGTTTGTTCGTGCTGGGCGCGTTGCTGGAGAACCGGCCCTGGTCTGCACGCCTGGAGCTGGCGCGGTTGTGTCTGAATGCGCCGGCACTGTACCTGGCCGGCGCCTTGGGCTTAGCGGTGGTCGCGCCGCTGGCCTGGTTTCTGCTCGTGGCTTACAGCCTGCTCAGCCTCTGGGGGCTGGGCCTGGCTCGCCGCCCTGCGCTCCGCGCGCAGAGTACGGAAGCGCCGGCGCAGCCACAGCAGGCCGCCCAGCGCCACCAGGCCGCCAAGCACCCATAGCTCGTAACGTTTGACGTTGCCCAGCAAGCCTTCGAGGATGGCGCCGAAGTGGTAGGCGGCGGCGCCCAGGGCCACTGCCCAGATGCCCGCGCCAATCCCGTTCAGCAGCAGGTAGCGGCGTGGCGGGTAACCCGACAGGCCGATGGCCACCGGCATGACCGTGCGCAAACCATAGACAAAGCGGAAACTCAGCACCCAGATATCGGGGTGGCGGCGGATGTGGTCCAGCGCCCGGTCGCCCATTGCCTGCCAGCGCGGCTTGCGCGCCAGGATCCTGCGCCCGTGGCGTCGGCCCATGAAGTACCACAACTGGTCGCCCGCGTAGCTGCCGAAGAAGGCCACCAGGCACACCAGATTGATATCCATGTAACCGCGGAACGCAAGGAATCCCGCAAGCACCAGAATGGTCTCGCCTTCAAAGAAGGTGCCTAGAAAAAGGGCGAAGTAGCCGAAATCCTGCAGGAATTGTTGAAGCATTTTCTGAGGTGCTGGCGAAATGAACGCGCAGCCTACCCCTTCGCGCGCGTTCGTGAAAGTGTCCAAATGTGTCTCGACGTGAACAATTCCAGCGCAGACAATGCCAGAGGCCCCTTGCCACGGCTTGCCCATATGTGTAACACGGGCGTCATAATGGGCGCTTATCTTGCCGCTCAATAGATGATAGGGCGTTAACGTCCTCAGGAACGCCAGATGAATAATGAAGTGCTAAGCCCTGTCGCGATCAAGGATGCTCAGGAGCTCCCAGAAGAGATGCTGCAGACCCCGCCAGACCTGCCTCCGGCGGCTGAGCCTGTAGCGGAGCAGGTGGCCGAGCCTGTGGCTCCGGCGCCCGCGCCGTCCCCGGCCATCGCCGTCCCTGGCCTGGACGACAGCAGCCTGTACATTCATCGCGAACTCTCGCAACTGCAGTTCAATATCCGCGTGCTGGAGCAGGCACTGGACGAGAGCTACCCGCTGCTGGAACGCCTCAAGTTCCTGTTGATCTTCTCCAGCAACCTCGACGAGTTCTTTGAGATTCGCGTCGCAGGCCTGAAGAAGCAGATCAACTTCGCCCGTGAACAGGCCGGTGCCGATGGTCTGCAGCCGCACCAGGCGCTGGCGCGCATCAGCGAACTGGTGCACATCGAGGTAGAGCGCCAGTACGCGATCCTTAACGACGTGCTGCTGCCTGAGCTGGAAAAGCACCAGATCCGCTTCATCCGCCGCCGCTACTGGACACCCAAGCTCAAGACCTGGGTACGCCGCTACTTCCGCGACGAAATTGCCCCGATCATTACCCCGATTGGCCTCGACCCGACTCACCCGTTCCCGCTGCTGGTGAACAAGAGCCTCAACTTCATCGTCGAGCTCGAGGGGGTGGACGCCTTCGGTCGCGACTCGGGTCTGGCGATCATACCGGCACCGCGCCTGCTGCCGCGGGTTATCCGGGTGCCGGAAGAGGTGGGCGGCCCGGGTGCAAACTACGTGTTCCTGTCGTCGATGATCCACGCACACGCCGACGACCTGTTCCAGGGCATGAAGGTGAAGGGCTGCTACCAGTTCCGTCTGACGCGCAACGCCGACCTGGCGCTGGACTCTGAAGAGGTCGACGACCTGGCCCGCGCGCTGCGCGGCGAGCTGTTCTCGCGCCGCTACGGTGACGCCGTGCGTCTGGAAGTGGCCGACACCTGCCCGAAACACCTGTCGGACTACCTGTTGAAGCAGTTCAGCCTCAGCGAAAGTGAGCTGTACCAGGTCAATGGCCCGGTCAACCTCACCCGCCTGTTCAGCATCACCGGCCTGGACAGCCACCCGGAGCTGCAATACACACCGTTCACTCCGGCGATCCCCAAGCTGCTGGCGAACGCTGACAACATTTTCAGCGTGATCAGCAAGCAGGACATCCTGCTGATGCACCCGTTCGAGTCCTTCACGCCAGTGGTCGATCTGCTGCGCCAGGCCGCCAAGGACCCGCATGTGCTCGCCGTGCGCCAGACCTTGTACCGCTCGGGGGCTAACTCGGAAATCGTCGATGCCCTGGTGGACGCAGCGCGTAACGGCAAGGAGGTCACTGCGGTGATCGAGTTGCGTGCGCGCTTTGACGAAGAGTCCAACCTGCAGATGGCCAGCCGCCTGCAAGCGGCCGGTGCGGTAGTGATCTACGGTGTGGTCGGCTTCAAGACGCACGCCAAGATGATGCTGATTCTGCGCCGCGAGCAGGGCGAGATCGTGCGCTATGCGCACCTGGGCACCGGTAACTACCACGCCGGCAACGCCCGCCTGTACACCGACTACAGCCTGCTGACCTCTGACGATGCGCTCACCGAAGACGTCGGCAAACTGTTCAGCCAGCTGATCGGCATGGGCAAGACCCTGCGCATGAAGAAGCTGCTGCATGCGCCGTTCACCCTGAAAAAGGGCATGCTCGACATGATCGCGCGGGAAACCCAGTTCGCCCTTGAAGGCAAGCCGGCGCACATCATCGCCAAGTTCAACTCGCTGACCGACGCCAAAGTCATCAAGGCCTTGTACAAGGCCAGCCAGTCGGGCGTGAAAATTGACCTGGTGGTGCGTGGCATGTGCTGCCTGCGCCCAGGTATTCCGGGGGTTTCGCACAACATCCAGGTGCGTTCGATCATTGGCCGCTTCCTTGAGCACACGCGGGTGTTCTACTTCCTCAATGGCGGCGAAGAGCAGATCTACCTGTCCAGCGCCGACTGGATGGAGCGCAACCTCGACAAGCGTGTCGAGACCTGCTTCCCGGTGGAGGGCAAGAAGCTGTTGCTGCGGGTGAAGAAGGAGCTGGAAGGCTACCTGACCGACAATACCCATGCCTGGACCTTGCAGCCAGACGGGCGTTACGTGCGCAGCACCCCGACCGGCAACCAGAACCCGCGCAGCGTTCAGGCGACCCTGCTGGAGCGCCTGAGCAACCCGGTGCTCAACGTACGCTGAGGACGAAGCCGACCCGGGCCAGCCACTCCGCCTCGTTGGCGAAGTCGGCCTGGGTCAGCTGATTCTGCTCCAGCCAACCTTCAGGGAAGGCTACATCCAGGCTGTTGTCCCCGCCGTGCAGCTCTACCTTTGGCATTTGCTGCGTGCCACGGATGTGGTGGAACAGGATGGCAAAGCGCAGCAGCACGCACAGGCGCAGCAGCTTGACCCCTTCATCACCCAGTTCGGCGTAACGGTCCTTGGGGATGTTGCGGCGGTGGCCGCGTACCAGCAGGGCCATCATCTGCTGATCTTCCCGGGAAAAGCCCGACAGGTCCGAGTGCTCGATCAGATAGGCGCCGTGCTTGTGGTAGTGATAATGGGCAATGTCCAACCCGATTTCGTGCACTTTCGCGGCCCAGCCCAGTAGATCGCGCCAGTTTCCCTCTTTCAGGTCCCAAGCGTCTGCCACCTGGTCGAATGCGTGCAATGCCTTGCGCTCGACGCGCGCCGCCTGGCCCTGGTCCACGTGATAGCGCTCCATCAGCGAGTTCAGGGTGCGTTCGCGCACGTCTTCGTGGTGGTGGCGGCCAAGCAGATCGAACAGCACACCTTCGCGCAGGGCGCCGTCGCAGTGGTCCATGCGGTTCAGTTCCAGGGCATCGAAGATCGCTTCGAGAATCGCCAGGCCAGCCGGGAAGATGGTGCGGCGGTCTGGCTTGACGCCGTCGAAGTCGATCTTGTCGACCTCGCCCAGCTTGAACAGCTTGCGTTTGACCCAGGCCAGGCCTTCGGCGTTGACCTCGCCATTGCCCAGGCCGCCGGCCTTGATGGCAGCGCCGATGGCGCGAATGGTGCCGGATGAGCCGATGGCCTCATCCCAGGTCAGGCGGTGCAGGGCATTTTCGATGCTCATCAGTTCCAGGCGCGCGGCAGTGTAGGCCTGGGCATAGCGGGCCGGGGTGATCTTGCCGTCGCGGAAGTAGCGCTGGGTAAAGCTCACGCAACCCATCTGCAGGCTTTCGCGCAGCAGCGGCTCGAAGCGCTGGCCAATGATGAACTCGGTACTGCCGCCGCCGATGTCGGCCACCAGGCGCTTGCCGGGGGTGTCGGCCAGGGTGTGCGACACGCCCAGGTAGATCAGGCGGGCCTCTTCACGGCCGGAGATGACCTCCACCGGGTGGCCGAGGATGGCTTCGGCGCGCTGGATGAATTCGTTACGGTTGCGCGCTTCGCGCAACGCGTTGGTACCGACGATACGCACGGCGCCTGCCGGCATGCCATTGATCAGCTGGGAAAAGCGCTTGAGGCAATCCAGGCCTCTTACCATTGCCTCTTCACTGAGCATGCGCTCTTCGTCGATGCCGGCGGCCAGTTGAACCTTCTCGCCGAGCCGCTCAAGGATGCGGATTTCGGTATGGTGGGCCTTGGCCACGACCATGTGAAAACTGTTGGAGCCAAGGTCGATGGCGGCGATCAGGGACAGGTTCTTCGCGATGGTATGCGGCATGATCTGGTTGTTCTCGGTCGTTAACCTGGCAATCGTGCCACGATAGCAGGCTATCGCCAACGCGTGACATTCAGCCGTTGTACTGGCCTTGATGCAAGGCAATGTGCCATTCGATTCTATGACGGCCATATGACAGTTTCGATTCGCGGCGTCTTGCGCAACTATAGTTACACTCAATCGTACGTGGCTTCCTGTCCGGCGTGGGTGCGGCTATCATGGGCCACGTTTTTTGCTTACGACCCTGGAGATATCCATGAGCAGCGATCTGATCAAACATGTCACCGACGCCTCCTTCGAAGCCGATGTCCTGAAGGCCGAAGGCGCGGTACTGGTCGACTACTGGGCTGAATGGTGCGGTCCATGCAAGATGATCGCTCCGGTTCTGGACGACATCGCTTCCACCTACGAGGGCAAACTGACCGTCGCCAAGCTGAACATCGACGAGAACCAGGAAACCCCGGCCAAGCACGGTGTGCGTGGTATCCCGACGCTGATGCTGTTCAAGAACGGCAACGTCGAAGCCACCAAGGTAGGTGCACTGTCCAAATCGCAGCTGGCCGCATTCCTCGACGCCCACCTGTGATGTGAAAAGGCCCCGCAAATGCGGGGCTTTTCTTTTTCAGAGCACTAGACGCAGAAAAAAGCAAGTGTTACATTCGGCCTCGCACTGCTTTTCCAGTGCCCTCTACATGCCGTCGCCGAAGCATCCCTAATTCGAATCAGTACGCGATCCTGTCGCCATCCAGCGGCGCGGCCTCATTAAGCCAGAAGCTTAATTCTCCCTTCTTACATGATTACGTCATTCCCCTTATGAACCTGACTGAACTCAAGCAAAAGCCGATTACCGATCTTTTGGAAATGGCCGAACAGATGGGCATCGAAAACATGGCCCGTTCGCGCAAACAGGACGTGATTTTCGCCCTGCTGAAGAAGCATGCGAAAAGCGGCGAAGAGATCTCGGGTGACGGCGTGCTGGAGATTCTCCAGGATGGTTTCGGTTTCCTGCGTTCGGCTGATGCGTCCTACCTGGCCGGCCCGGACGATATCTATGTCTCGCCCAGCCAGATCCGCCGTTTCAACCTGCGTACCGGCGACACCATCGTCGGCAAGATCCGCCCACCGAAGGAAGGGGAGCGTTACTTCGCCCTGCTGAAGGTCGATACCATCAACTTCGACCGCCCGGAAAACGCGAAGAACAAGATCCTGTTCGAAAACCTGACGCCGCTGTTCCCGAACAAGCGCCTGAAGATGGAGGCCGGTAACGGCTCCACCGAGGACTTGACCGGCCGCGTCATCGACCTGTGCGCCCCGATCGGCAAAGGCCAGCGCGGCCTGATCGTTGCCCCGCCGAAAGCCGGTAAGACGATCATGCTGCAGAACATTGCGGCCAACATCACCCGTAACAACCCCGAGTGCCACCTGATCGTCCTGCTGATCGACGAGCGCCCGGAAGAAGTGACCGAAATGCAGCGCACCGTGCGTGGCGAAGTGGTTGCTTCCACCTTCGACGAGCCGCCAACCCGCCATGTGCAGGTTGCCGAGATGGTGATCGAGAAGGCCAAGCGCCTGGTCGAGCACAAGAAAGATGTGGTTATCCTGCTGGACTCGATCACTCGACTGGCACGTGCCTACAACACCGTGATCCCGAGCTCCGGCAAGGTACTGACCGGTGGTGTTGACGCCCACGCCCTCGAGAAGCCCAAGCGCTTCTTCGGTGCTGCGCGTAACATCGAGGAAGGCGGTTCGCTGACCATTATCGCCACTGCGCTGGTTGAAACCGGCTCGAAGATGGACGAAGTGATCTACGAAGAGTTCAAGGGCACCGGCAACATGGAGCTGCCGCTGGACCGCCGCATCGCCGAGAAACGTGTGTTCCCGGCCATCAACATCAACCGTTCCGGCACTCGTCGCGAAGAGTTGCTGACCGCTGACGACGAACTGCAGCGTATGTGGATTCTGCGCAAGCTGCTGCACCCGATGGATGAAATCGCCGCCATCGAGTTCCTGGTCGACAAGCTCAAGCAGACCAAGACCAACGATGAGTTCTTCCTGTCGATGAAGCGCAAGTAAGCTTCCCGATCAGGCAGTAATTGGGGCCGCCTTGCGGCCCTTCGCGGGCAAGCCCGCTCCTACACAGGTCACTGCGGCCGTTGTAGGAGCGGGCTTGCCCGCGAAGGGGTGCAAAGCGGCCCCAATGCATTTTCACCCCCAAACAAGGCCCGAACGGCGCTACACTCTGCACCCCGACCGATACGGCCAACACGAGGCTTCTGCATGCAGTATCGCGACTTGCGCGACTTCATCCGTGGCCTGGAACAGCGCGGCGAGCTCAAGCGCATCCAGGTACCGATCTCCCCCGTCCTGGAAATGACCGAGGTCTGCGACCGCACCCTGCGTGCCAAGGGCCCGGCATTGCTGTTCGAAAAGCCCACCGGCTTCGACATCCCCGTGCTGGGCAACCTGTTCGGTACGCCGGAGCGGGTAGCCATGGGCATGGGCGCCGAGTCGGTCAGCGAACTGCGGGAAATCGGCAAGCTGCTGGCTTTCCTCAAGGAGCCCGAGCCGCCCAAAGGCCTGAAGGACGCCTGGTCGAAGCTGCCGATCTTCAAGAAGGTCGTGTCGATGGCGCCAAAAGTGGTCAAGGACGCGGTGTGCCAGGAAGTGGTGATCGAGGGTGACGATGTCGACCTTGGCGCACTGCCGATTCAGCACTGCTGGCCTGGCGACGTGGCGCCGCTGATTACCTGGGGCCTCACCGTGACCCGTGGCCCGAACAAGGACCGCCAGAACCTGGGCATCTACCGCCAGCAAGTGATCGGCCGCAACAAGGTGATCATGCGCTGGCTCAGCCACCGTGGCGGCGCCCTCGACTACCGAGAGTGGTGTGAGAAGAACCCCGGCCAGCCGTTTCCGGTCGCCGTGGCCCTGGGCGCTGATCCGGCGACCATTCTCGGCGCGGTTACCCCGGTCCCGGACACCCTCTCCGAGTACGCCTTCGCCGGCCTGTTGCGAGGCAACCGCACCGAGCTGGTCAAATGCCGTGGCAGCAACCTGCAGGTACCGGCAACCGCCGAGATCATCCTGGAAGGGGTGATCCACCCAGGCGAAATGGCCCCGGAAGGCCCGTACGGTGATCACACCGGCTACTACAACGAAGTGGACAGCTTCCCGGTGCTCACCGTCGAGCGCATCACCCACCGGCAAAAACCGATCTACCACAGCACCTACACCGGCCGGCCGCCAGATGAGCCGGCCATCCTCGGCGTGGCGCTGAACGAAGTCTTCGTGCCGATCCTGCAGAAGCAGTTCCCGGAAATCACCGACTTCTACCTGCCGCCGGAGGGCTGCTCGTACCGCATGGCGGTGGTGACCATGAAGAAACAGTACCCAGGCCACGCCAAGCGCGTAATGCTGGGTGTGTGGTCGTTCCTGCGACAGTTCATGTACACCAAGTTCGTTATTGTCACCGATGACGATATCAACGCTCGTGACTGGAACGATGTGATCTGGGCCATTACCACGCGCATGGACCCCAAGCGTGATACGGTAATGATCGACAACACCCCGATCGACTACCTGGACTTCGCGTCACCGGTGTCGGGGCTGGGTTCGAAGATGGGCCTGGACGCGACGCATAAGTGGCCGGGCGAGACTACACGCGAATGGGGCCGGGTCATCGTCAAGGATGAAGCCGTCACCCGCCGTATCGATGAGCTGTGGGATCAGTTGGGAATAGATTGATGCAGGTAACGTTGCAGCCGTCCGGGGCGGTGCTGGCGCTTGAGCCCGGGGAACGGATCCTGGATGGAGCGCGGCGGCTGGGCTATGACTGCCCAAACAGCTGCCGCAATGGCAATTGCCATGTTTGCGCCGCGTTGTTGGTTGAAGGACGGGTTCGCCAGGATGGCGAAGTCCGCGACCATGGCGAGTTGTTCACCTGCATTGCCGAACCGCTGGAGGACTGCGTGTTGCTCTGGGACGGCGTGCTTGCCTTGGGCGAACTGCCAGTGCGCAAACTGGCGTGCAGCGTCAGTGAGTGCGTCGACGTCGGTGGCGACGTCTGGCGGGTGCGCCTGCGTGCGCCTGCAGGCAAGCCACTGCGCTACCACGCGGGGCAATACCTGATGATCGAACGTGAGGGCGGCAAGCCGGCAGCCTTCTCGCTGGCGTCCGCGCCACATGCCGGGCGTGAACTGGAGCTGCATGTGCTGGCGCGTGAGCCCAGTGCGGTGCAACTGATCGACCAGCTCAGGCGAGATGGCCTGGCGCGCATCGAAATGCCGTTTGGCGACACCCACCTGGCCGAGCTGCCCGACGGGCCGCTGGTGCTGATTGCCGCCGGCACCGGCATGGGCCAGATGCACAGCCTGGTCGAGCATTGCCGGGCTCAGGGCTTCAAGCACCCGGTACACCTGTACTGGGGGGTGCGCCGGCCTGAGGACTTCTATCAGATCGAGCACTGGGACGAATGGCAGCGTCTGCCTAACCTGTTCCTGCATCAGGTGGTCAGCGACCTGTGCGGCTGGGAAGGCCGCTGCGGCATGCTGCATGAAGCGGTCTGCGACGACATTGCCGACCTCAATAGCGTGCATGTGTATGCCAGCGGCTCACCGAACATGATCTACGCCACGCTCGACGCCTTGGTCGAAGCCGGTATGGATGCCCACCGCATGCGTGCCGATGTATTCGCCTACGCGCCGCGCGGTTAATAACCGAAGTTTGAAACTGTGGGTATAAGGCGGTAATTGTTACCGCCTTGGCCAATAACTTTCACAGTTGCTGAAACAATAATTCCCAGTCGTCGGGGCCGTGTATGAAACGCGTGCTCAAGGGCTTGAGTATTCCTGCAATTCTAGCCTATGGTTACTGCAAGCGCCCTGGGTTCAGCGGCCTGGGGCCGCAGCGTAATCGAATCTCGCTACATCCGTAGTTCACAGGAATAATGGCGGCAGCTTATGTCGGCACTTGAAAGTATGTCTTGGGAAGTTTCATACCCTCCGGCACTTGATTTCGGTCAGCAACATACTCGCGAACAGTTGTTCAGCTCCATGAAAACAACCATGTCCAGGCATCAGGGCGGGCCGGTGTGGCTGTTTGCCTATGGTTCGTTGATCTGGCGCCCGGAGTGCAATTCGGTGGAGCGCCAGCGCGCGCGGGTCCATGGTTATCACCGTGGCTTGTACTTGTGGTCGCATGAACATCGCGGTACCCCGGAAACGCCCGGCCTGGTGTTTGGCCTGGATCGCGGTGGCTCCTGCAGCGGCTTTGCCTACCGACTGGATGAGCGCAACCTGGACGACTCGCTGATGGCCCTGTGGCAACGCGAGATGCCGTATCCGGCATACCGGCCGCACTGGCTCAACTGCCGCCTGGGCGATGGTAGTAAGGTGCAGGCCTTGGGCTTTGTGCTGGAGCGGCATCTGCCGTGTTATGCCGGCAACTTGCCAGATACCTTGCTCAGCCAGATCCTGGCCAGTGCCAAGGGCCGTTATGGCACTACGCGTGACTATGTCGAGCAGACCTTGAATGCACTGCGCAGTCACCAGATGCCCGATCGCAATTTGGAAGCGCGATTCAGGCGTTGCCACAATCTGCGGGAAGTGTGAGTAACCTGTACCGGCCTCTTCGCGGGTAAACCCGCTCCTACAGGTTTGCAACATCCTTGGGAACGTGCCTGTAGGAGCGGGTTTACCCGCGAAGAGGCCGGTCCTGCCTTACCTGGCCAGCACCACCAACTTACCCACAGCCCGCCGTTGTCCCAGCTTCTCAATGGCAGCCCCGGCGTCTGCCAGTGGATAAGTCTGCGACACCAGCGGCTTCAACTTGCCCTCGGCATGCCAGGCAAACAGCTGACGGAAGTTGGCCGCGTTGTCCTCCGGCTGGCGCTGGGCAAATGCCCCCCAGAACACGCCCAATACCGCTGCGCCCTTGAGCAGCACCAGGTTGGTCGCCAGCTGTGGGATGCTGCCGCTGGCAAAACCCACCACCAGCAGCCTGCCATTCCAGGCCAACCCGCGCACCGCTTGCTCGAACAGCTCGCCACCGACCGGGTCGTAAATCACGTCCACGCCCTGGCCGCCGGTCAGGCGCTTGATTTCTTCGCGCAGGCTGGCCTGGCTGTAGTCGATCAGCTCATCCGCCCCGGCAGCCTTGGCCACGGCCAGTTTATCGGCACTGCTGGCCGCCGCGATCACCCGCGCGCCCATGGCCTTGCCGATCTCCACCGCCGCCAGGCCCACCCCGCCGGAAGCGCCCAATACCAGCAGGGTCTCGCCTGCTTGCAACTGGCCACGCTGGCGCAGGGCGTGCATCGAGGTGCCGTAGGTCATGCCGAAGACCGCAGCGGTGGTGAAGTCCATGCTCGCCGGGATCGGCAGCACGTTATAGAACGGCACCGCCACTTGCTCGGCGAACGCACCCCAGCCGGTGAGCGCCATGACCCGGTCGCCTACCTTGAACGCGCCGGCCTTTTCGCCGATGGCGGCCACCACGCCCGCTGCCTCGCCACCTGGAGAGAACGGCAGCGGTGGCTGGAACTGGTACTTGCCTTCGATGATCAAGGTGTCGGGGAAGTTGACCCCGGCAGCCTGCACGTCCAGCAGTATCTCGTTTTTCTTCGGCAGAGGGCTGGCCACCTCTTCCAGCACCAGGTTGCGCGCCGGACCTAGGGTTTTGCACAACACAGCTTTCATCGGGGCTATTCCTTTGCGGGTAGTGGCCGATAAGTGTAGGAGGGCCGCTTGGCGGGTCAACGAGCATGGCCCGCCCTGATGGGCCGGCATAAGCCCGGGCTTGGGTTTGAGCGGTGTGCTGGGTAAGCTGGCGCCAACTGTATTGAGGAGCGAATTCGTGAAAGCGTGGATCTTGATGGTGCTGGCGCTGCTGCTGCCGGCTGCGGCCATGGCCGAGGAAGCCAAGGAAGGGGTGCCCAAGGTCGCCTACATCAGCCTGAGCCCGCCCTTCGTTGGCAACTATGCGCTCGACGGCAGCCCGCGGCTGCGCGTATACAAGGCTGACGTGGCCCTGCGCGTGACCGGCGACGAAGCGGCCAAGACGGTGAAGCACCACGAACCGCTGATCCGTAACCAGCTGGTGGCACTGTTCACTCAGCAGACGGTGGACAGCATGAGCAACGTCGAAGCCAAGGAACACCTGCGCCAGGAGGCATTGAAGCAGGTGCAGCAGGTACTGGAAGCAGAAGAGGGCAAGCCGATCGTTGAAGACTTGCTGTTCAACAACCTGATCGTGCAATAACCGCTGATAGTTGCAAGTCCGGCCCCGCGGGGATTGCGCAAGCCCTCGTCCTTGCTCAGGACGCCAGGGTTCGGCGGAACCGCGCGAGGGCCACGCTGAAGAACACCAGGCCGATCAGGCCCAGCGCCAGGATATCCGGCCATACCACCGCCCACCCGGCATCGCGGAACAGGATCGCAGCCCCCAGGCTGACGAAGTGCGTCGACGGTGAGCCCTGCATCACCCACTGCAGCCACTGCGGCATGCTGTCCAGTGGTGTGCTGCCGCCGGACAGCAACAGCATCGGTATGATCACCGGGATCGCCAGCAGGCCGAACTGTGGCGTCGAGCGCGCCAGGGTGGCGAGGAAAATGCCCAGCGATGTACTGGCGAACAGGTACAGCGCGGTCACGGCCAGGAACAGCCCCATCGAGCCGGACAGCGGCACGCCCAGTGCGCCTTTGACGACTACCACCAACGAAATCCAGGTGCAGATCACCACCACCAGCGCGTTGCTGCCGATCTTGGCCAGCATGATTTCCAGCGCGGTCAGCGGCAGCACCAGCAGGTGGTCGAGGGTGCCATGTTCACGCTCGCGCAGCAGCGCGGTGCCGGTGAGGATGATCGCCAGGATGGTGATGTTGTTGACGATCTGGATCACGGCCAGAAACCAGCCCCCCTCCAGATTGGGGTTGAACAGCGCCTTGGGGTTGATCAGCACCGGGCTTTGCACGTTGCCACGCTGGCTATAGTCGAGCAGTTCACGTTCGAAGATGCGGCCGATGTAGCCGGCGCCCATGAACGCTTGGCTCATGGCCGTGGCATCGACGTTGATTTGCAGCTCCGGCGAGCGCCCGGCCAGCAGGTCGCTCTGGAAGTTCACCGGTACGTTGATGACGAAGGTGTACTGGCCGCTGTCCATGGCCTGGTCCAGGCGATCCGGAGGCAGTGGCACGGCTGGTTGGAACTCGGGCGGTTGCAGGGCTTCGCTGAGCTTGCGCGAGAGCAGGCTATGGTCTTCATCCACCACCGCCACGCTGGCGTTGTGTACGCCGATCACCGAGCCGGCTGCCGGCATGTAGATTGCCACGCTGAAGGCATATAAAAGGAACAGCAGCAGTACGCTGTCATGACGCAGGCTGGTCAGTTCCTTCAGGCCCAGGCGCAGGGTATGGTTCAGGCGCGACATGTCAGGCCTCCTGCTTTTTCAGCATTGCCAGGCTCAGGCCGGTGAAGGCGGCAAAGAAGCTCAGCAGGATCAGGCACTGCGGCCACAGCTCGCGCAGGCCTAACGCCTTGGTGAAGGTGCCGACTGCAATGTCGAGGAAGTAGCCCGCCGGGAACAACTGGCCCATCACCGCTGCCGCGCCTTCTAGCGATGAACGTGGCACGATCAGCCCGGAAAACTGGATGGTCGGCAGGCTGGTAATGATCATCGTGCCGAGAATGGCGGCGATCTGGGTGCGGGTGAATGCCGAAATCAGCAGGCCCAGGCTGGTGGTTGCCAGCAGGTAGGCCATGCCGCCACATGCCAAAGCCAGTACGCTGCCCTTGAGCGGTACGGCGAACAGCCAGCGGTTCATCGCCACCAGCAGCGCCAGGTTGACCAGGCTCACAGCCAGGTAGGGCATCTGCTTGCCAAGCAGGAATTCCAGGCGGGTGAGGGGAGTGGCGTAGAAGTTGGTGATGGAGCCAAGCTCCTTCTCGCGCACGATGCCCAGTGCCGTGAGCATGGCTGGAATGAAGGCCAGTATCAGCGCCATCACGCCCGGGCCGATGGCGTTCACGCTGACCACATCCTGGTTGTAGCGGAAACGCGTTTCCAGGCGCACCGGGTCCTGGCGCGACTGCGGTTGTGGGCTGGCCTTTGCCAGTTGCTCCAGGTTGGCCTGGTGCACGGCTTCCACGTAGTTGCGGCTGGTTTCTGCGCGGAACGGCATGCCACCGTCGAGCCAGGCAGCCACCACCGGCTGGCGTCCTGCGTACAGGTCGCGACCAAAGCCGGGCGGAATTTCCAGTGCCAGTTTGATTTCCGAGCGTTGCAGCCGCTGGTGCAGCTCGCTGCTGTCGCGGATTGGCGCCTGTTCGGCGAAGTAGCGTGAACCACGGAAGGCCTCGAGGTAGGCGCGACTTTGCGGGCTCTGGTCCTGATCGTGCACGGCGAAGGCGAGGTTTTCCACATCCAGTGAAATGCCGTAGCCGAAGATCACCATCATGAACAGTGCACCCAGTAGGGCAAAGGCCAGGCGCACCTTGTCGCGCAGCAGCTCCTTGCCTTCACGGCTGGCCACTGCCAGCAGGCGGCGCAGGCTGAAACCTTGGCGTAGTGGTAGGGTGGGGGTGGACGCCTGTTCCAGCACACTGCTGTCGGTGGCGGCTGGGGCCAGTTCCTGGGCCTGTTCCAGGCAGCGAACGAACGCGTCCTCCAGCGTGTCGCCCTGGTACTGGTGCTGCAGGGCATCGGGTGTGTCGCAGGCCAGCACCCGCCCGGCGTGCATCAGCGAAATACGATCGCAGCGCTGGGCTTCGTTCATGAAGTGGGTGGAGAGGAAAATGGTCACGCCCTGCTCGCGGGACAGCTCTACCAGCAGGCGCCAGAAGTCGTCGCGGGCAGCTGGGTCGACGCCGGAGGTGGGTTCGTCGAGGATCAAGACTTCCGGGCGATGCAGAACAGCCACCGCCAGCGACAGGCGCTGGCGCAAACCAAGGGGCAGGGCGCCAGACGGCTGGTCGGCGATAGCGGCGAGGTCGAAACGCTCGATCAGCTCATCGATGCGCTGGGCGCTCTCGGCTTTGGGCAAGTCGAACAGGCGGGCATGCAGGGCCAGGTTCTGCCGGGTGCTGAGCTCGCCATACAGAGAGAAACTCTGCGACATGAAGCCGACCCGCTTGCGTGTGGCCAGGTCGCTGGCGTCCACCGGGCGACCCAGCAGGCTGGCGCTGCCCTCGCTGGCCGGCATCAGGCCGGTGAGCACTTTCATGGTGGTGGTCTTGCCGCAACCGTTGGAACCCAGGAAGCCGAAGATCTCACCGCGGCCAATGGCGAAACTGACCTTGTTCACCGCTGTGAAGTCGCCAAAGCGCAGGGTCAGGTCGTGTGCTTCGATGGCGACCGGGCCGTCCGTGGCCTGACGCGGCGGGATTGCCAGGGGTTGATGCTGCCCCTTGCCCGCGCCCTGGTAGTGGGTAAACGCATCATCCAGCTTGCCGCTCGGGGTTACTGCAGCCAGTTCGTGGCTAGGGCCGGCGGCCAGTAGCCGGCCGCCATCGAGCATCAGGCAATGCTCGAACTGTTCAGCTTCTTCCATGTAGGCGGTAGCCACCAGCAGGGTCAGTTGCGGGCGTTGTGCGCGAACCTGTTCCACCAGCTCCCAGAAGCGCCGCCGCGACAGTGGATCGACGCCGGTGGTCGGCTCGTCCAGGATGAGCAGGTCTGGTTCGTGGATCAGCGCGCAGCAAAGGCCGAGCTTCTGCTTCATGCCGCCCGACAGCTTGCCGGCCGGGCGCTGGGCAAAGCGCTGCAGGTCGGTGGCCTGCAACAGATTGGCCATGCGCTGTTCACACTCGCGGCGACCCAGCCCGAACAGGGTGGCGAAAAAACGGATGTTCTCGCTGATCGACAGTTCCGGGTACAGGTTGTTGCCCAGCCCCTGCGGCATGAACGCCACTTTGGGGTAGAGCGCCGTGCGATGGCGGCGTTGGCGGATCGAGCCGCCCAGCACCTGCAGCTCTCCCTGCTGTAGGCGTTTCACGCCGGCGATCAGCCCCAGCAGGGTCGATTTGCCAGCCCCGTCAGGGCCAATCAGCGCGCAGCGGGTGCCCACAGGGAGGCTGAAGCCTAGTGGATGGAGGGCTATCAGGTCGCCATAACGGTGGCTGATGCCTTCGGCCAGCAGTGCCGGGGCGTTCATTGCAGGTTGGCCGGCCAGTCCACCTCAGCCGTGCGTACATAGCCGGCGCCTGGCATGCCTGGTTTGGCTTGCGGCACGGCGCCCGGGTCGCTCAGGCGCAGTTTTACACGGAACACCAGCTTTTGCCGTTCGTCGCGGGTTTCCACCTGTTTGGGGGTGAACTGGGCCTTGGCTGCGACAAAGGCCACCTTGGCCGGCAGCGCGCGCTCGGGCAGAGCGTCGAGCACGATGCGCGCCTGGTCGCCTACGGTCAGCTGGCCGCTGGTGGACGCCGGCAGGTACAGGTTCATGTACTGATCGCTTGGGTCGATCAGCATCAGCACACGGCCGCCGGCACCTAGCACTTCACCGGGTTCGGCCAGGCGCAGCTGGATGATGCCGTTGATGGGCGCACGCAGGCTGCTGTCGTCGATTTCGCTGGTGAGCTGCGCCACTTGCGCTTCGGCGGCGCCGATAGCGGCCTTGATCGCTGCCAGTTGGGCGCGGGCAGCGACTACTGCTGCGTTGGCCGTGTCAAAGCGCGCCTGCTGTTGGTCGAGCAACTGCTGGCTGGCGAACTTGCGCTGGAAGATTTCGCGTACGCGCTTGAGCTCCTGGCTGGCCAACAGCAGTTCACTCTGGCGCAGTTGCACGCTGGCCTGGGCGGCGGCGTAGTTTTCCCGGGCGCGCAGCACTTCGGCTTCGGCCTGGCTGCGTTGGGCTTCCATGGTGCGTGTGTCGATGCGTGCCAGTAGCTGGCCACGGGTGACGTTGTCGCCCTCATCGACCAGTACTTCGGCAAGGCGGCCGGGGATCTTGCTGGCGATCTGCACTTCGGTGGCTTCAAGGCGGCCGTTGCCCATGCTCAGGCCTTCGGGCAACTGGTCATGAAGCGACTTCCAGTACCCCAGCCCGCCAGCTGCAGCGAGCAGTGCGATCAGTGCAGTGGCGAAGATTCTAGGGGCGTATCGGTTCATCGTTTTGCATCCTTGCGGTCATGCACAGTACATCATGGCCGCCGGCCATGTGTGGCGTGTTGATGTCGGTCAAGCCCTTGACCTTAGCTGCGTATTCAGCGCAACGCGACAATCACCGCCCATTGCTCGGGCGTAACCGGCATGACCGACAGGCGGCTGCCTTTTTGCACCAGCGGCAACTCGACCAGACCGGCCTGCTGTTTCAGCCACCCCAGCTCCAGCACCTTTGGAAAGGTTTGTACGTGGGCCACATCCACCGCGCTCCACGGGTTCTTGTCAGTCGTGGCCTTGGCATCGTGATAATGGCTTTCCGGGTCCAGCGCGGTCGGGTCCGGGTAGGCCGCGCGGGTAATTCTGGCAATGCCGGCGATGCCGGGTTGCGGGCAGCTGGAGTGGTAGAAGAAGAATTCGTCACCCACGCTCATGGCCCGCAGAAAATTACGTGCCTGATAGTTGCGCACGCCGTCCCAGCGCGCCTCACCCAAGCGTGCGAGGGCTTCGATGGAGAGCTCGTCGGGCTCGGATTTCATCAGCCAGTAGGCCATGGATGCTGCTCCTGAAAAGGTTTGAAATAACCTGTTGCACGAAACCGACAGCCGGTTGGCGTCAAGGTTTGCGTGTGGACGCAGGTTGTCGGAAAATGCGCCCCGTTTAAGGCGCATGCACCGGCGGTACCCAGAATATCGCCGAGTGCTGAACAGTTTGCCTGGGGGGCAATCTTCGATGAATCAACGTAAAAAGCCGGATCTGTTGTGGATCCTGGTGTTCATTTTTGGCCTGGGTGTGGTCACAACCGGTTATGCGCAAGGGTTCTGGGAGCGCAAGCTGGACACCGCCTATCAGATGCCGGTCGACGCCAGCCAGCCACAACGTTGATACCCCCCCGCTGGCGCCGCTCAACGTGGCGCCAGGTACCAGCCACGGTCCGATACCGTACCCTGCAGCGGTACATCCCAACTGGCCTGCGCCAGCCGCTCGACCTTCTGGCATTCATGCGCCAGCCCCAGCAGCAACGGTTTTTTCCAGGTTTGCCGACGCGCCTGGTAGGCCAGGCTGCGATCATAGAAGCCACCGCCCATACCCAAACGGCCGCCCACTTCGTCAAAACCGACCAGCGGTAGCAGAATCAGATCCAGCGCCCAGATCGGCCGCTGGCGTTTGCGATCGATTATCGGCTCTGGAATACGGAAGCGGTTGGGCTTGAGCTTCTCACCCTGCTCAAAACGCTGGAACACCATGCGCGTGCGCGGCCAGGCGTGCAGCACCGGCAGGTAGGTGCACTTGCCGCGACGCTGGGCTTCGCGCATCAGCAGGCGAGGGTCGATTTCACCGTCGTTGGGCAGGTAAAGGGCAATGTGGCGGGCGCGGCGGAACAAGGGGTGTTGCGCCAGCTGGCGGTACAGGCCGAGGGTGGCCTGGCGTTGCTGGGCAGGGGTAAGTGCGCGGCGAGCGTTGCGGAGCAGGCGGCGAAGCTGGGGGCGGGTGAGCGGCGCGGTGTCGGTCATGGCACGAGCGATCCCAGATGTGCTGGCCTGCACCCGGAAGGTCTGGCCAAAACGAATTGCCCGCCGGGGGCGGGCAAGAAAATTCAGGCTCCCCGATAAGACCGCTATCGGTGTAGCCCTTGAACCCGAAAGTTCAAGGTGGAGATTGCAGGGGGCGTTAAGGCTTTCCGTCGGGCGGACATGCACACCGGCCCCAGCGTGCAACCCCCGTGGTTGTGCGTATCGGCTCAGGGACATAACCGACTGGCGCATCCCCCAGGGAGTGGCGCCAGTATACCAATCTCAGCCGATTTTGGTATCCGTGTCGTCGGACAAAGCCTTATCTACCCGATCCAGCAGGTCGCGCACCTGTTCGCGGTTTGTGCCGCTGACCGGCGCATCGTTGCGGTCTTCCTGGCGGTGCAGCATTTCGTGGGTAATGTTCAACGCCGCCATGACCGCGATGCGGTCGGCACCGATCACCTTGCCGCTGCTGCGGATCTCGCGCATCTTGCCGTCCAGGTAGCGCGCAGCGCTGACCAGGTTGTTGCGCTCTTCCGGCGGGCAGATGATCGAGTATTCCTTGTCGAGGATCTGCACGGTGACGCTATTGCTTGAACTCATGAGTCTTGCTCCAGAGCCTTGAGGCGTAAAATCATCGACTCGACTTTGCGCTTGGCGATCTCGTTCTTTTCGATGAGGTGGGCGCGCTCTTCGCGCCAGGATTTTTCCTGAGCTACTAGGAGTGCATTTTGCCGTTTTAGTTGCTCGACGCGTTCGATCAGCAACTCGAATCGGCTCATCAGTGCCTGCAGGTCGTTCTCTTGCGTGGGTTGCACTCGATTCGCTCCGTCGTTGAGTCACCTGGCGATGATGCCTCTCGCTGGGCGGCAACGGCCAGTGCCGATGGTCTTGGCGCGCCTGCCGGTGCTAGGATACAAGGTCTTCATTCTAGACATTGCGCCGTCTGGCGCCTAGCTGCCCATGCCCAATACTCAATCGCCCTACAACGCTTTCGCCATGCTGCTCTCGAGCAATGGCCATCCTGTCACCCCGGCCGAACTGCACGGCCTGCTGATTGGCCGCAGCTGCGCCGGTGCCGGCTTCGATGCCGATGCCTGGTTGGCCGATGCCGCCCAACTGCTGGAAATCGAGCCTGGTGACAGTGTCCGCAACGCCTTGGTCGGCTTGCAGGAAATGGTCAAGGGCGAGCTGACCAGCGACGACATGGCGATCGTCCTGCTGCTGCCGTCCGACGATGCTGCGCTGAGCGACCGCGCCACGGCGCTGGGCCAGTGGTGCCAAGGCTTCGTGACCGGTTTCGGCCTGAACGCTGGCGGTAAGGACTTGTCCGACGAGGCCAAGGAAGTGCTGCAGGACCTGGTGGCCATTTCGCAGGTCCAGGAAGCGCTCGAAGAGTCCGAGGACGGCGAGAGCGACTACATGGAAGTCATGGAATACCTGCGCGTGGCGCCCCTGCTGCTGTTCTCCGAACTGGCCAAGCCGGCCGCACCCGCGCCCAAGCCCTCGCTGCACTGATCAACCAGGGGTAGTCTGCCCATGAGCCACATTCCCAAGGCCGAGTATGCCCGTCGGCGCAAGGCGCTGATGGCGCAGATGGTCCCCAACAGCATCGCCATTCTGCCCGCCGCCGCGGTTGCCATCCGCAACCGCGACGTCGAGCACGTGTACCGCCAGGACAGCGACTTCCAGTACCTCAGCGGCTTCCCGGAGCCCGAGGCGGTGATTGCTTTGATTCCAGGGCGCGAGCATGGCGAGTACGTGCTGTTCTGCCGTGAACGCAACCCCGAGCGCGAGCTGTGGGACGGCCTGCGGGCCGGCCAGGAAGGGGCGGTGCGCGATTTCGGCGCTGACGATGCGTTCCCCATCACCGATATCGACGAGATCCTGCCCGGCCTTATCGAAGGCCGCGAGCGGGTCTACAGCGCCATGGGCAGCAACCCGGAGTTCGACCGTCGGCTGATGGACTGGATCAACGTGATCCGTTCCAAGGCACGCCTGGGCGCCCAGCCACCGAACGAGTTCGTTGCGCTGGATCATCTGCTGCACGATATGCGCCTGTATAAATCGGCGGCGGAAGTGAAGGTGATGCGTGCTGCCGCAGACATTTCTGCGCGGGCCCATGTGCGGGCCATGCAGGCCTGCCGCGCCGGGCTGCACGAGTACAGCCTGGAAGCCGAGCTGGACTACGAGTTCCGCAAGGGCGGGGCGAAGATGCCGGCCTATGGCTCGATCGTTGCGGCCGGGCGCAATGGCTGCATCCTGCACTATCAACAGAACGATGCGCCGCTCAAGGATGGCGACCTGGTGCTGATCGACGCCGGCTGCGAAATCGACTGCTATGCCAGCGACATCACCCGCACCTTCCCGGTCAGTGGGCGGTTTTCGCCTGAGCAGAAGGCCATCTACGAGCTGGTGCTCAAGGCACAGGCGGCGGCGTTTGCCGAAATAGCCCCCGGCAAGCACTGGAACCACGCTCATGAGGCGACCGTGCGGGTCATCACCGCGGGCCTGGTGGAGCTGGGTTTGCTCGAAGGTGATGTGCAGGCGCTGATCGACAGCGAAGCGTATCGCGCTTTCTACATGCACCGCGCCGGGCACTGGCTGGGCATGGATGTGCACGACGTGGGCGAGTACAAGGTGGGCGGCGAGTGGCGGGTACTGGAACCCGGCATGGCGCTGACCGTGGAGCCGGGTATCTACATTGGCGCCGACAATCAGGCCGTGGCCAAAAAGTGGCGCGGCATTGGGGTAAGGATCGAGGATGACGTGGTAGTGACCAGGCAAGGTTGTGAAATCCTGACGTCGGGCGTGCCGCGTACGGTCGCCGAGATCGAGGCGCTGATGCAGGCTGCCCGCAAGGCCGTGGCATGAGTCGGGTAAACCTGGCGATCATCGGCGGTGGCCTGGTTGGCGCAAGCCTGGCGTTGGCCCTGCAGGCCGGTGCCAAGGCGCGCGGCTGGAAGATCCTGCTGATCGAGCCGTTCGCCCCCGGCGACAGCTACCAGCCCAGCTACGATGCGCGCTCGTCGGCATTGTCATTCGGCACCCAGCAGATTTATCAGCAACTGGGCCTGTGGCAGGCCATCGGCCGCCGCGCCGAGCCTATTCGCCAGATTCACGTGTCCGACCGTGGTCGCTTTGGCGCCACGCGCCTGGATGCCCTGGAAGAAGGCGTACCGGCGCTGGGTTACGTGGTGGAAAACGCCTGGCTCGGCCAGTGCCTGTGGCAAGGGCTGGACAGCGAGGTGGTGAGCTGGCGCTGCCCGGCCGAAGTGACCTCGATGCAGGCCATCGAGCGCGGTTACCGCCTGCGGCTGAACGATGACACCCAGCTGGAGTGCGACCTGGCGGTACTGGCCGATGGTGGTCGCTCTGGCCTGCGCGAGCAGCTGGGTATCCATGTGCGCCACACGCCTTACCAGCAGAGCGCGTTGATCGCCAACATTACTCCGGGTGAGGCCCATGGCGGCCAGGCTTTCGAGCGCTTCACCGAAGAAGGCCCGATGGCCTTGCTGCCGTTGCCGGAAAACCGCTGCGCACTGGTGTGGACCCGCCAGGGCATGGATGCGCGGCGCCTGGCCGACATCGACGAGCGCAGCTTCCTGCGCGAACTGCAGGGTGTGTTCGGCTACCGCCTGGGCGCGCTGCGCCAGGTGGGCGCACGGCACCTCTACCCGCTGTCCTTGATCGAGGCCCAGGAGCAGGTGCGACCGCACCTGGTGGTGCTGGGCAACGCAGCACACAGCCTGCACCCCATTGCGGGCCAGGGTTTCAATCTGTCGTTGCGTGACGTGCAGTCCCTGGCCCAAGCGCTGTTGGCGGGGCCACAGCAGCCTGGCGACCTGACCACGCTGCAGGCCTATCACCAGCGCCAGCGCCTGGACCAGGCGATGACCATCGGCTTCTCTGACCAGGTCACCCGCCTGTTCGGCAGCAATCAGCCGTTGCTGACCGCCGGGCGCAACCTTGGCCTGCTCGGGCTCGACCTGTTACCACCGGCAAAAAGCTGGTTCGCCCGCCAGGCCATGGGCCTGGGCACCCGCCCTGATCCGCGGGGCCAGGCATGAGCAACCCGCGTAAACTGGCACGTCGGGCGCGCATGTTGCGCTGGCTGCTGAACCTCTACCCACCGTACCTGGGGGCCGGTATCCGTGTGCAGCACATCAGCCCGGACCTGCGTAGCGTCAAGGTGGCGATGAAACTGACTCGTTGGAACCGCAATTACGTCGGTACCCAGTTTGGTGGCAGCCTGTATGCCATGGTCGATCCGTTCTACATGCTGCTGTTGATCGAGCAGTTGGGGCGCGACTACATCGTCTGGGACAAGGCCGCCAGCATCGATTTCATCTCGCCGGGCAAAGGCCCGGTTTATGCCGAATTCCACGTCGATGATGCGCTGCTGGAGGAAATCCGCCAGCAGGCCGCCACCGGCAAGAAATGCCTGCCGCGTTTGCAGGTCGATATCCGCGATGGCGCCGGCGAGTTGGTGGCGCGGGTCGATAAAACCCTATACGTGCGGCTCAAGCCGCAAGCGAGGCTGGCGTAAGGCATGAAAATGCGCGCAGATCTGTTGATTGTGGGGGCCGGTATGGTTGGCAGCGCCCTGGCTTTGGCGCTGCGCCACAGTGGCCTGCAAATACTGTTGCTCGATGGTGGCCCGCTGACGGTCGTCCCCTTCGATGCCCAGGCCCCGTTCGAGCCGCGTGTCAGCGCGTTATCGGCGGCCAGCCAGCGCATCCTCGAGCGCCTTGGCGCCTGGGACGGCATTGCCCAGCGACGCGCCACGCCGTATTCCGACATGCATGTGTGGGATGGCAGCGGTACCGGTCAGATTCACTTCTCGGCGGCCAGTGTGCATGCCCAGGTGCTCGGCCATATCGTCGAGAACCGGGTGGTGCAGGACGGCCTGCTGGAGCGCCTGCACGACAGCGACATCGGCCTGCTGGCCAATGCGCGGCTGGAGCAATTACGCCGCTCTGGCGATGAGTGGCTGCTGACCCTGGCGGATGGCCGGCAATTGCGTGCACCGTTGGTGATCGCCGCCGACGGTGCCAATTCGGCGGTGCGGCGTCTGGCCGGCTGCGAAACCCGCGAATGGGACTACCTGCACCATGCCATTGTCACCAGCGTGCGTTGCAGCGCCGGGCACCAGGCCACGGCCTGGCAGCGCTTCACCGATGAAGGACCATTGGCCTTTTTGCCGTTGAGCCGCGATGGCCAGCAAGACTGGTGCTCAATCGTATGGTCGACTACTCCGGAGCATGCCGAGCAGTTGATGGCGATGGATGAAGCGGCCTTCCTGCAGGCCCTCGGGCGTGCCTTCGAGGGCCGCCTGGGTGACGTTTTGCAGGCCGACCCAAGGGTATGCGTGCCGCTGCGCCAGCGCCACGCCAAGCGCTATGTGGGTGAAGGCCTGGCATTGATTGGCGATGCCGCGCACACCATCCACCCGTTGGCCGGGCAGGGTGTGAACCTCGGTTTCCTCGATGCGGCGGTGCTGGCCGAGGTGCTGGTCAACGCTTGCGAGCGCGGCGAGAGACTGGCCGATGTGAAGGTGCTGAGCCGTTACGAGCGCCGGCGCATGCCTCACAACCTGGCGTTGATGGCGGCGATGGAGGGCTTCGAGCGGTTGTTCCAGGCCGATCCGCTGCCGTTGCGCTGGTTGCGCAACAGCGGGTTGAAGCTGGTGGAGCAGATGCCGGAGGCCAAGGCGCTGTTTGTGCGCCAGGCGTTGGGTTTGAGTGGTGACTTGCCGGATCTGGCCAAGGCTTGAGAGGGGCGGGGCCGCTTTGCGGCCCTTTTGCGACAAGGCCGCCCCCACAGAGGGACACAATCTCCTCTGCAACATCCGGTAACGCCTAGGTAGGTGAGCCAGAAAATGGGATTCACTACCATTCGCACCTCTCATACGATCGAGGAGTGCTTAAAATGTTGCCACGCAAGCCCCTACTGGCCGCCTTGGCCCTGACCCTGTTCGGCGGCACTGCCCAGGCAGCGGACGAAGTGGTGGTGTACTCCTCGCGTATCGACGAGCTGATCAAGCCAGTGTTCGATGCCTATACCGCCAAGACCGGGGTCAAGATCAAGTTCATCACCGACAAGGAAGCCCCGCTGATGCAGCGCATCAAGGCCGAGGGCAACAACGGCGTGGCCGACCTGTTGCTGACCGTCGATGCAGGCAACCTGTGGCAGGCCGAGCAGATGGGCATCCTGCAGCCGATCAAGTCCGACGTCATCGATCGGAACATCCCGTCGCAGTACCGCGCCTCGTCCCATGACTGGACCGGCCTGAGCCTGCGCGCACGCACCATCATCTACTCCACCGAGCGGGTCAAGCCCGAGGAGTTGAGCACCTACGAAGCCCTGGCCGACAAACAGTGGGAAGGCCGGCTGTGCCTGCGCACGGCCAAGAAGGTGTACAACCAGTCGCTGACCGCCACCCTGATCGAAACCCACGGTGAGGCCAAGACCGAGCAAATCGTCAAAGGTTGGGTCAACAACCTGTCCACCGATGTGTTCTCCGACGACAACGCGGTGATCCAGGCCATCGAGGCCGGGCAGTGTGATGTGGGCGTGGTCAACACCTACTACTACGGCCGTCTGCACAAGCAGAACCCGAACCTGCCGGTGAAGATCTTCTGGCCCAACCAGGGGGACCGGGGCGTGCACGTGAACCTGTCCGGCATCGGCCTGACCAAGCATGCGCCACACCCGGAAGCCGCGAAGAAACTGGTGGAATGGATGACCGGCGAAGAAGCGCAGAAGCTGTTCGCTGACATCAACCAGGAATTCCCGGCCAACCCGAAGGTGAAGCCGTCGGAGGAAGTGGCGGCGTGGGGCAGCTTCAAGGCCGACAGTATCCCGGTGGAGATTGCCGGCAAGCGCCAGGCTGAAGCCATTCGCTTGATGGATCGGGCTGGCTACAACTAAGCGCCAGGCCTTATCCTCTTTAGGCCCGTCAGGGCCCTTTCGCGGGTAAACCCGCTCCTACAGGATCTGCACTGCCTTGCGCGGTCCCCGTAGGAGCGGGTCTACCCGCGAACGACCGCAAAGCGGTCGCAAATCAGCCACAGAGACATTCAATTTGCCCCACACCTCTCAACGCCGCTGGTACCTCCCGGTCTCCCTGATCGCCGCCTTGGTGCTGCTGCCCCTGAGCGTGCTGCTGTTGTCCTGGCAATCCATCGACCTGCAGATCTGGTCCCACCTGCTCGACACCCAGATGGCTCGCCTGCTCGGCAACACCCTGACCCTTGTGGTGGGGGTGGGCATTGGTGTCACCGTGCTGGGCGTCAGCCTGGCCTGGCTCACCAGCCTCTGCGACTTCCCCGGCCGACGCTGGCTGGACTGGGCGCTGATGTTACCGTTCGCCATCCCGGCTTACGTGCTGGCGTTCGTCTTCGTCGGCCTGCTGGACTTTGCCGGCCCGGTGCAAAGCGCCCTGCGCGAGGTGTTGGGGCCAATGCGCCTGCCTCGGGTGCGCTCCACCGGCGGGGTAATTACCGTCCTGGTGCTGGTCTTCTATCCCTATGTCTACTTGTTGGCGCGCACGGCTTTCCTGGCTCAGGGCAAGGGCCTGATGGAGGCGGCGCGGGTACTTGGGTTATCGCCCCTGCAGGCGTTCTGGCGGGTGGCCCTGCCTATGGCTCGGCCGGCGATCGGTGCCGGTATCGCCTTGGCGCTGATGGAAACCCTGGCAGACTTCGGTGCAGTGGCCGTCTTCAACTTCGACACGTTCACTACGGCCATCTACAAGACCTGGTACGGCTTCTTCAGTTTGTCCAGTGCGGCCCAGCTGGCCAGCCTGTTGCTGCTGGCGGTGATGCTGGTGCTGTACGGCGAGCGCCGCGCCCGCGGTGCCAGCCGCAGCGGCAACGAACGGCCGCGCGTGCAGGCGCTGTATCACCTGCGTGGTCTCAAGGCGTTGTTGGCCAGTGGCTGGTGCCTGCTGGTGTTTGCCTGCGCTTTCGTCATCCCGCTGCTGCAGTTGCTGGTGTGGTTCTGGCAACGCGGTCGGCATGACCTGGATGAGCGTTATGTCGGCCTTGTGCTGCACACCCTGTACCTGGGCAGCATGGCGGCGCTGGTCACGGTGTGCGTGGCGCTGCTGCTGGCCTTCGCCCGGCGCCAGGCACCGACGGGCGGTATCCGCGCCGGGGTCGGCCTGGCCAACCTGGGGTATGCCCTGCCCGGTTCGGTGTTGGCGGTATCGATCATGCTGGCCTTCAGTTACCTCGACAACCATCTGGTCATCCCGCTGTCCAGCTGGCTGGGCGGCGCCGGCAAGCCGCTGCTGCTGGGCAGCCTCTCGGCGTTGCTGCTGGCCTACCTGGTGCGCTTCATCGCGGTGGCCTACGGGCCGCTGGAGAGCAGCCTGGAGCGCATCCGCCCGTCACTCCCTGAAGCCTCGCGCAGCCTGGGTGTTGGTGGCGCAAGATTGTTTTTCAAGGTGTATCTGCCGCTGCTGGTGCCGGGGGCACTTAGCGCCGCGCTGCTGGTGTTCGTCGATGTGCTCAAGGAAATGCCCGCCACCTTGCTGATGCGGCCGTTCGGCTGGGACACCCTCGCCGTGCGGGTGTTCGAGATGACCAGCGAGGGCGAGTGGGCGCGCGCCTCGCTGCCGGCACTGACCTTGGTATTGGTGGGACTGCTGCCGGTCATCGGTCTGATTCGCCGTTCGGCCCGTCGACCCGGTCACAGTCTCTGAGGATGTCAGCTTGCGACCTTGCGGCTACAATGCGCGGCATTCGCGCGGCGGGTGTGAGTAACAAGAAAAGCTGACGACCCAACGTCATCGACCGCCGCCGCTTCGCCACGCCCGGAAGGAGAAACCCATGGGACAGCGCACGCTTTTGTATGACCTGCACCTGGCGCTAGGCGCCAAGACGGTCGATTTTGGTGGCTGGGACATGCCCCTGCACTATGGCTCGCAGGTCGAGGAGCATCACCAGGTGCGCCGCGACTGCGGCGTCTTCGATGTTTCCCATATGACCGTAATCGATGTCGACGGCGCTGATGCCACCGTTTGGCTGCAGCGCTTGCTGGCCAACGATGTGGCCCGCCTCGACGACACCGGCAAGGCGCTGTATAGCCCACTGCTCAACGAAGAGGGCGGTGTAATCGATGATCTGATCGTCTACCGCACGGAAATCGGCTATCGCCTGGTCAACAACGCTGCCACCCGTACCAAAGTGCTCGATTGGCTGCAATCGCAGCGTGCCGGTTTTTCCGTTGATTTCCAGGTCCGCCCAGATTTGGCCATCCTTGCCATTCAGGGGCCGCATGCCCGCGAAAAGGTCGCGGCCCTGGTCAGCCCGGCGCGCGCTGCACTGATCCGCGAACTGCGCCCGTTTGAAGGCAATGCCGACGGCGACTGGTTCATTGCCCGCACCGGTTATACCGGTGAAGATGGCCTGGAAATCATCTTCCCCGGCGCGCAGGCGGTGGCCTTCTTCAACGACCTGGTCGGCGCCGGTATCGCCCCAAGCGGCCTGGGCGCCCGCGATACCCTGCGCCTGGAAGCCGGCATGAACCTGTACGGGCAGGACATCGACGAAACCTACACCCCGCTCACCTCCAACCTGGGCTGGAGCATCGCCTGGGAACCGGCCGACCGCAACTTCATCGGCCGGGCCGGCCTGCTTGCGGAACTCAAGCGCGGCGTGCAGGAAAAACTGGTGGGTCTGGTGCTGGAAGAGCGTGGTGTACTGCGCGCCCATCAGGTAGTGCGTGTAGCCGGCATTGGCGAAGGGGAGATCACCAGTGGTAGTTTCTCACCTACGCTGAGCAAGTCCATTGCGTTGGCGCGCGTGCCTATGGCTACCGGTGATCGGGCCGAGGTGGAAATTCGCGGCAAGTGGTACCCGGTGCGGGTGGTCAAACCGACCTTCGTGCGCCACGGAAAGATCCTGATCTGAACAATTTATAACCGGCGGGCGTACCGCTGAGCCAATCGAGGAATTCAAGACATGAGCAATATCCCCGCCGACCTGCGTTTTGCCGAAAGCCATGAGTGGGCTCGCCTGGAAGCCGACGGCAGCGTGACCGTGGGTATCAGCGATCACGCCCAGGAAGCTCTGGGTGATGTGGTATTCGTCGAGCTGGCTGAAGTCGGCAAAGTTTTTGGCGCTGGCGACGCTGCGGGTGTGGTGGAGTCGGTCAAGGCCGCTTCGGACATCTATGCCCCGGTCGGTGGCGAAGTGATTGCGGTCAACGAAGCGCTGGCTGACAGCCCGGAACTGCTCAACGGAGAGCCTTACGATTCCTGGATCTTCAAATTGAAGCCAAGCAACCCGGCCGAGCTGGACAAGCTGCTGGATGCGGCTGGCTACCAGGCGCTGATTGGCGAGTAAGAGCGCGTCGCCTGTTTCGCGGCTGAAGCCGCTCCTACACAAGTACAGCGCTGCGTTCGAGACGGGTGCAGCGCCTGTAGGAGCGGCTTTAGCCGCGAAGAGGCCGGGCCTGCAAACAAGTTTCCCCGCACAATCGGCAATCCCTTCCTAGACTTGTAAGTCTCCATGAGGCCTGGTCTAGGAAGAGAGCGTCGCCATGTCCCAGTCGCCATCCCTGCATCAACTGCAAGAGCTCAACCCATTTCTGCGCCGCCACCTGGGCCCCGATGCCACAGAGCAACAGGCCATGCTCAACGCGCTGGGTTTCGCCAGCCGCAACGAGCTGATCGAGCAGACAGTTCCCCCCGACATCCGCCTCAATCGCCCCCTCGACCTCCCCGCGGCACTGGACGAGCAAGCCGCCCTGGCCAAGCTTGCCGGTTATGCCGAACAGAACCAGGTCTGGACCAGCCTCATCGGCATGGGCTACCACGGCACGATCACCCCCACGGTCATCCTGCGCAACGTGCTGGAAAACCCCGGTTGGTACACCGCCTACACGCCCTACCAACCCGAAATTGCCCAAGGCCGGCTGGAGGCGCTGCTGAACTTCCAGCAAATGGTCATCGACCTCACCGGCCTGGCTCTGGCCAATGCCTCGCTGCTTGATGAAGCCACCGCTGCCGCCGAGGCCATGGCCTTGGCCAAGCGGGTGGCGCGCAACAAGAGCAACGCCTTCTTTGCCGACGAGCACTGCCATCCGCAGACCCTATCGGTACTCAAGACCCGCGCCGAGGGCTTCGGCTTCGAGCTGATCGTCGATTCTGTGGATAACATTGCCAAGCACTCGGTGTTCGGCGCTTTGCTGCAGTACCCCGACACCCACGGCGAGGTGCGCGATTTGCGCCCGCTGATCGACCAGTTGCACAACCAGCAGGCCTTGGCCTGTGTAGCCGCTGACCTGCTGAGCCTGGTGGTGCTGACGCCGCCCGGAGAGCTGGGCGCCGATGTGGTGCTGGGTTCGACCCAGCGCTTTGGTGTGCCCATGGGCTACGGCGGACCTCACGCGGCCTATTTCGCCTGTCGCGAGGACTACAAGCGGGCCATGCCGGGGCGCATCATCGGCGTGTCGCGCGATGCCCGTGGCAACACCGCATTACGCATGGCCCTGCAGACCCGCGAACAGCATATTCGCCGCGAGAAGGCCAACTCCAACATCTGCACCGCCCAGGTGCTGCTGGCCAACATGGCCGGCTTCTACGCGGTGTACCACGGCCCGGAAGGCCTGCAACGCATCGCTCAGCGTGTGCACCGGCTGACCTTCATCCTGGCTGCCGGCCTTGAGGCCAAAGGCATCAAACGCCTCAATCAGCACTTCTTCGACACCCTTACCCTGTATGTTGGCGGTGCCCAGGCGGCCATCATTGAAAGCGCCGAGGCCGCGCACATCAATTTGCGCATTCTCGGTCGCGGGCACCTGGGTGTGAGCCTGGACGAAACCTGCAACGAACAGACGGTGCTGCGCCTGCTCGACATCTTCCTGGGGGTGGATCATGGCCTGGATATCACTGCCCTCGACCAGCTTGCCCTGCCTGAAGGCATCCCCGCCAGCCTGGTGCGACGCACGCCATTTCTCGCCCACCCCGTGTTCAACCTGCATCACAGCGAAACAGAGATGCTGCGCTACCTCAAGCAGCTAGAGAACAAGGACCTGGCGCTGAACCAGTCGATGATCCCGCTGGGCTCGTGCACCATGAAGCTCAACGCCACCAGTGAGATGATCCCCATCACCTGGCCCGGCTTTGCCCAGCTGCACCCCTTCGCCCCGGCGGCCCAGGCGGCAGGCTACAAAGCAATGATCGACGAACTGGAAAGCTGGCTGTGCGCGATCACCGGCTTCGATGCGATCTGCATGCAACCCAACTCCGGTGCTCAGGGGGAATACGCCGGCCTGATGGCCATTACGCGCTATCACCGCAGCCGCCATCAGCCGATGCGCACGTTGTGCCTAATCCCGTCGTCGGCCCACGGCACCAACCCGGCGTCGGCACAAATGGCCGGCATGGAAGTGGTGATCGTCGATTGCGACAACGATGGCAACGTCGACCTAGCCGACCTCAAAGCCAAGGCACACGCGGCCGGGGAGCGCCTGTCGTGCCTGATGATCACCTATCCCTCGACCCACGGTGTGTACGAAGAGGGGATACGCGAAATCTGCGATGTGGTGCACCAGCACGGCGGCCAGGTTTACATGGACGGTGCCAACCTCAATGCCCAGGTGGGCCTGGCGCGCCCGGCAGACATTGGGGCCGATGTTTCACACATGAACCTGCACAAGACGTTCTGCATTCCCCACGGCGGTGGCGGCCCGGGTATGGGGCCGATCGGTATCCGGGCGCACCTCAAGCCGTTCGTCGCCAGCCACCCGGTGGTGCCGGTGCCTGGGCTGGACCCGAACAACAGCGCGGTCAGCGCCGCGCCCTGGGGCAGCGCAAGCATCTTGCCGATCAGTTGGATGTACATCGCCATGATGGGGCCGCAGCTGGCCGACGCCAGCGAGGTGGCTATTCTTTCGGCCAACTACCTGGCCAGCCAGTTGGGCGCGGCGTTCCCGGTGCTCTACCGCGGGCGCAACAAACGCGTGGCGCATGAATGCATCCTTGACCTGCGGCCGTTGAAGGCACTGACTGGCATCAGCGAAGAGGACGTGGCCAAGCGCCTGATGGACTATGGCTTCCACGCACCGACCATGTCGTTCCCGGTGCCGGGCACGTTGATGGTGGAGCCGACCGAAAGTGAATCGAAGGCCGAGCTGGACCGGTTCGTCGAGGCGATGCTGGCGATTCGGGCGGAAATTGACGAAGTACAGCAGGGCAACTGGCCAGCGGAGAACAACCCGCTGAAGCATGCACCGCATACCTTGGCTGATGTGCTGGGAGGGTGGGACAGGCCGTATAGCCTGGAGCAGGCGGTGGCCCCCAGCGCTCACGTGCGCCAGCACAAATACTGGCCGGCGGTGAACCGGGTAGACAACGTGTATGGGGACAGGAACCTGTTCTGTGCGTGTGTGCCGGTGGAGGCTTATCGCTGAGGTTGGTGTTGGATGCTTCGCGGGTGCCTGTAGGAACGGGTTTACCCGCGAAGCAGGCGACGCGGTTACTCGGCTACTGCATTCCTGGCCAGGATGGCATTGGCCAATTCCATGTCGGAAGCCTGCATCCCAGGGTTCTCTGCCCGTGCCTCGCGCATGGCCGCTTCCAGGAACGGCCCGCGGATAGCGCCTTCGCTGGCGACGAAGCTGCTGGCGTCATCCTGCGCGGCCACTACCAGCTTGTGATCCCGCGAGGTGAGGTAGCTCGACGCCGTGGTAGCACCGGAAGTCATCACGTTACGCCAGAAGGTATCGGCCATGGCCGAGCCAAGCGGCAGCGAAAGCAAGGTAGCGGCGGCAATCGCGGTTTTGAGACGCATGTTGAAACACCTCGAAGGGTGATGGTTGAAGGTGCGCGCTTGGATCTTTTCGGGCAAGGCAAGTTCCTTGAATACAAAGGACTTTTCGTCAGTTGCAGACACGCAGCACTTCCTCGGCACGGGTCTGCCCAGCGGCCACTTTGGCCTCGCCGCAACGGCGCAGGTCAACCAGGCCATCGGCCAGCGCCTGGCGCCGCAAACGGGTCAGGTCGGCATGAGGGCCGATCAACGCGCGCAAGGTGTCGCTGGGCTCGAGCAGTTCGAATAATCCCGTGCGCCCCTGATAACCGGTGCCGCGGCAAGCTCGGCAGGTGGCTGATGAACCTGCCTGGCAGTCCGTGCAGACGGTTCGCACCAGGCGCTGGGCCATCACCCCGATAAGTGTCGCCTTGATCAGGTAGTCGGCCACGCCCAGCTCTTGCAAGCGGGTAATTGCTGCACAGGCGTCGTTGGTATGCAGGGTCGACAGCACCAGGTGCCCGGTCAGCGCTGCCTGCACCGCGACCAGGGCAGTTTCGCGGTCGCGAATTTCGCCGATCATGATGATGTCGGGGTCTTGGCGCAGCATGGCCCTGACCGCATTGGCAAACCCCAGGTCCAGCGCGGGCTGCACCTGCAGCTGGTTGAAGGCTGGCTCCAGGCGCTCAATCGGGTCTTCGATGGTGCACAGGTTGACCTGGGGTGTGGCCAGCAGCTTGAGGCTGGTGTACAGCGTGCTGGTTTTGCCGGAGCCGGTGGGGCCGGTGACCAGGATGATGCCTTGGCGCTGACGTAGCAGGCTCTGCCATTGGGTCAGTTGCTGGCCTTGCAGGCCAAGGCGTACGAAGCCCTCTTGCAACTGTTGCGGGTCGAACAGGCGCAGCACCAGTTTCTCGCCAAACGGGGTGGGCAGGGTCGAAAGCCGCAGCTCCACTTCGCCACCGCCGGGCAGGCGGCTTTGCAGCCGGCCGTCCTGCGGCCGGCGCTTCTCAGCCACGTCCATGCGGCCCAGGTGTTTCAAGCGGCTGACCAGAGCCAGGGTGACCCCGGCGGGGAAGGCATAGACGGTGTGCAGCAGGCCATCGATGCGGTAGCGCAATTGGCCCTGTTCGCGGCGCGGTTCCAGGTGGATATCGCTGGCGCGTTGCTCAATGGCGTACTGCAACAGCCAATCGACGATATGCACGATATGCGCGTCGTCTGCACTGGCCTCGGCCTGACGTTTGCCCAGCTCCAGCCATTGCTCAAGTTCCCCCAGGCTGGCCGACTGCTGGTATTGCGCGCCTTTTACCGACTGGGCCAGACGGTGGAACGACTGCGCTGACTGACGGATCTGCTGCGGGCTGGCCAGTACGCGACGGATCGAGCGGCCGAGGCTACGGACCAGATCGGCCTGCCAGTCATCCTGGAAAGGCTGGGCGCTGGCGACAGTGACGCTGGAGGCGTCGGCCGCGACGATGAGGATGCCGTGGCGCTGGGCGAAGGCAGGGGAGATCAGACCGGTGACCTGGGGCAGGTCGAGTTGCATTGGGTCGATGCGCAGGTAGGGTTGCCCGACCTTGTCGGCCAGCCATTGGCAAAGGTGCTCCAGGTCCAGGGGCCGGCCGGGGTGCTGGCGGTTTTCCAGGCTGCAGGCGGCGATTTGCTCCAGCGGGTGACCAGCGGGGTGGGCGGCGGCGTGTTCGAGTACGTGCAGGGTATCGCTGGCGTGCAGGTGCTGGTCAGCGAGCAGGGCCTGGAGCACGCGCTTGAGGTCGAGTGCCGGATTGTCGGGGGTATGCATGGTTGGCGTCCGTGCCTGATCGGGTAGTGCTGATCAAGGCTAGCCGGGCGGCGAAAAGCGATCGGAGGTGAAGGGTTTCGGGATTTTGCTGCGCCTGTGCCGGACGCTCAGACCACTGCCAATGCCACCCGCTGTACGTTGGTCAGGCTCACCTCACCCACACACACCAGGTTACGCAGCTTCTGTGCAATCACCTCGGCCCGGTGCCAGCTCAACCCGCCGATACCGACTTCGATATCCAGCCAGTCATCCTGCTGGCTGACTTGCACGCTATGCGGGGTCAGGAACTGCAAGGCGAACAGGTTGAGCACCCGGCACAGGCTATCGGGCTCGGCCTCGGCCTGCAGGCGATAGTGCACGTTGCTGTGGGCGTTGGTGGCGGCCCAGGCGTCGGTACGGGGCTGTGCGTTCATGCTGGTCTCCGCAAAATGAGAGAGAAATTCTTGCACGTTGCGGGCGGTATTTTTTCGCTATGATGGGGCGATTTCGCCTTATGGTGAATTATTCCATTCAAAAAAAACGTGTCTGGAGAATGAATAATGCACAGCGAGCTGGACGCCTACGACCGTCGCATCCTCGAACTGCTGCAGCAGGACGCTTCGCTGTCCAGTGCACAGATCGCCGAGCGCGTCGGGCTGTCGCAATCGCCGTGCTGGCGGCGTATTCAGCGCTTGAAGGAAGAAGGGGTGATCCGTGGGCAGGTGACCTTGCTGGACCGCAAGAAGGTCGGCCTGAACACGCAGATTTTTGCGGAAGTGAAACTGAACGCCCATGGGCGCTCCAACTTCACCGAGTTCACCGAGGCGATCCGTGGGTTCCCTGAGGTGCTGGAGTGTTATGTGCTAATGGGGGCTGTGGACTTTCTGCTGCGTATCGTCACGTCGGACATCGAGGCCTACGAGCGGTTCTTCTTTGAAAAACTGTCGAACGTGCCGGGAATTCAGGAGGTGAATTCGATTGTGGCGCTTTCTGAGATCAAGTCCACCACTAGCCTGCCGCTGTCGCGGTGAAGCCATTCGCGGGTAAACCGGTCCTACACTTGCTCCACGCTTGGCGCGGATCCTGTGCAGGGGCGGGTTTACCCGCGAAGCAGACGACGCGGTATCACGCCTTGAGCAGGTGCTTCCAGCCGCGGCTCTGGTCCACCGTCCGAGCCTGGTCGATACGCGCTTCCAGCACTTCATCGCTGATGGGCTGCTCGGCCAGCTCGTGCAGCTTTTTCAGGTCGCCGTACAAGCGGTCCATCTGCGGCGCTTCCAGCACCTGGCGGGCGTGGTGCAGCCAGGCCAGAAGTTGCTCGATACGTGGCAGCTGCTCGGCCAGGTCTTCCGGGCGCTGGGTGTACAGCGGCAGCTTCAGCGCGCGGCCTTCCTCGCCCAGCAGGTGTGCCAGCCAGCTGGCCAGCTGTGCCTTGCCCTGGCGTTCGCCGCGGCCCTTGCGCTCTGTGGTCCAGGCCCGGGCCATCAGCCAGCGTGAGGTCTCCAGCGAGAACTGGCCCCAGCGTACGTCTTCCAGTTCTTCGGCGAACTGCTCGGGCGCGGCGCGACGGATGTCTTCGTCATCGTTGCCGGCCTGAACCAGCGGGCGCCAGTCCTCAAGCAAGGCATCAAGGCTGGCGCGCAGGTCGCGGGTGGTGGCCCGCGGTGCTGCCTGGCCCAGGCTGGCGGTGAGTGCGCGCAGTTCGCTCAGGCACTCGACCCAGTCCTGAAGCAGGCGCCAGTGGCCGTTGTGGCGGTACTGCTCGGCCAGGCGCTGGCTGCTGCCCAGCAGTTGCCAGGCCAGGGCGGCATAGGCGTCGTCCAAGGCCATTTCGGCTTCCAGCGCGGTATGCGGCAGGTCCAGCTCGTAGCTGTCCGGTTCCAGCAGGCGGTAACCGCGCTCAGCCTTGCTGATGTCGCACGGCATCAGTGGCAGGCTGGCGGCCAGTTCTGCAGCCAGTTCCAGCAGTGCTTGCGGTTCACCTTCACGCAGCTCCAGCTCCAGCTCGCAGATCTCTTCCTTGCGCTTGCCGGCGATCACGAAGCCTTGGTCAAGCGCGGCCTCGATCACCACCTTGCTCTTGCCACGGCCCCAGGCGATTTCAGCGTATTCACGGCTGAAGTCGGTGGTGAACAGCGGCTTGATGGTTTTCTTGTCCAGGTTGGCCAGTTGCTCGGGCCAGCAGGTGGCGTCCAGCTTCTTCAGGTCGAGCTTGACCTTGTCCAGGTTCCATTCGTACTCGTTGCGCTCGGACAGGCCGGCCACGCTCTGGCCGCGGCACTTGAGGGTTTGGATGACAGCGTCGCCATCGCGGCGCAGGCGCAGCGCGACACGAGCGGCGGACAGCTCACGCTCGGGGGTGTCGAAGTACTGGTTGAGCAGTTCACGGGTCTGCCAGCCGGACTTGTTGCGCTTTTTCAGCAGAGGGTGCTCGCGCAGTGCGGCAAGGGTCTCGCGGCTGGCGCGGAGCTTCAGTTCGGTTTCTTTGTGCATCACAGACTCGAAAGAGGGGGCGTGGTCGGCAAGGAGTTTACAGCAGTCGGCTGTCGACTGTTGGATCGTGGTGGCTTCTTCGCGGGCTTGCCCTGCGAACGATAGGCATTGTTATGATGGGCAACGTTTCCAAGGAGTACGCGCATGCCGTTGCCGACGCTGAAAGACCAGTTTGCCGCCTTGATCGCCGCGCCTTCGGTCAGCTGTACCCAACCTGCGCTGGACCAGTCCAATCGCCAGGTTATCGACCTGCTGGCGGGGTGGCTGGGCGACCTGGGTTTCAAGTGCGACATCCAGCAGGTCAGCCCCGGCAAGTTCAACCTGCTGGCCAGCCGTGGTACCGGCCCCGGAGGGCTGGTGCTGGCCGGGCACAGCGATACCGTGCCCTGTGACGAACAGCTGTGGGCCAGCGACCCGCTTAAGCTGACCGAGACCGATGGCCGTTGGGTCGGCCTGGGCAGCTGCGACATGAAGGGCTTCTTCGCCCTGGTCATCGAAGCGGTCATCCCGCTGCTGGAGCACGACTTCAAGGAGCCGCTGCTGATCCTTGCCACCTGCGACGAAGAAAGCTCCATGTCCGGCGCCCGTGCCCTGGCCGAGGCCGGCCAGCCACTGGGGCGTGCAGCGGTCATCGGTGAGCCTACCGGGCTGCGGCCGATCCGCATGCACAAGGGCATCCTCATGGACCGCATCGACATCCTCGGCCGCAGCGGCCATTCGTCGGATCCAAGCCTGGGCCGCAGTGCCATGGAGGCCATGCACGCTGTCATGGGCGAGTTGATGGGCCTGCGCCAGCAATGGCAACGCACCTATAGCAACCCCCAATTCACCGTGCCGACCCCGACCATGAACTTCGGCTGCATCCACGGCGGTGACAACCCCAACCGCATCTGCGGCCAGTGTGCCCTGGAATTCGACCTGCGGCCGCTGCCGGGCATGGATGTGGAGCAACTGCGCGCGGCCATTCGCGAAAAGCTGGTACCCGTAGCCGAGCGCCATGATGTGCGCATCGACTACGCGCCGCTGTTCCCGGAGGTGCCGCCGTTCGAGCAGGCTGCCGATGTCGAACTGGTTCAGGTCGCGGAGCGCCTGACTGGCCATCGCGCTGAAGCGGTGGCGTTCGGCACCGAAGCACCTTATCTTCAGCAACTGGGGTGCCAGACCATCGTGCTGGGCCCTGGCGACATTGCCTGCGCCCACCAGCCTGGCGAATACCTTGAAATGTCACGAATCGAGCCTACCGTGCGTCTATTGCGTGATCTGATCCGGCACTATTGCCTGCACTAAACGTCAATCGAACTGATTCGTTCCTGCCTAGAGGAGACCGCGCGTGACCGCAAGCCTGTTCCGACGATGATCCTGAACGCCCCGTGAATCGCCGTTCTCCGTCCACTTATCCACAGGCCCTGTCATGCCCGACTACGTCAACTGGCTGCGTCATGCCTCCCCGTACATCAATGCCCATCGCGACTGCACCTTCGTGGTCATGCTCCCTGGCGATGGGGTGGAACACCCTAATTTCGGCAATATCGTCCACGACCTGGTACTGCTGCACAGCCTGGGCGTACGCCTGGTGCTGGTGCATGGCTCGCGCCCGCAGATCGAAAGCCGGCTGGCCGATCGCGGCCTGACGCCGCACTATCACCGGGGCATGCGTATTACTGATGCGGCCACCCTGGACTGCGTGATCGATGCCGTGGGCGCCCTGCGCCTGGCCATTGAAGCGCGGCTGTCGATGGACATCGCCGCTTCGCCGATGCAGGGCTCGCGCCTGCGCGTGGCCTCCGGCAACCTGGTCACCGCGCGGCCAATTGGCGTGCTGGAAGGCGTGGACTACCACCACACTGGCGAAGTGCGCCGGGTCGACCGCAAGGGCATCAGCCGTCTGCTGGACGAGCGCTCCATCGTGCTGTTGTCGCCCTTGGGCTATTCGCCTACCGGGGAGATCTTCAACCTGGCCTGCGAAGACGTGGCTACCCGCGCGGCCATCGAACTGGGCGCCGACAAGTTGCTGCTGTTCGGCGCCGAGCCGGGCCTGTTGGACGCTGACGGTAGACTGGTGCGCGAACTGCGCCCGCAGCAGGTTGCTCCGCATCTGCAGCGTCTAGGTAGCGATTACCAGGGCGAACTGCTGGATGCTGCGGCCGAAGCTTGCAAGGGCGGTGTGGCGCGCAGCCATATCGTCAGCTATGCCGAGGACGGCGCGCTGCTCACCGAGCTGTTCACCCGTGGCGGTGGCGGTACGCTGGTGTCGCAGGAACAATTCGAAGTGGTGCGCGAGGCGACTATCGAGGACGTGGGTGGCTTGCTGGAGTTGATCAGCCCGCTGGAAGAGCAGGGCATCCTGGTGCGCCGTTCGCGCGAAGTGCTGGAGCGAGAGATCGAGCAGTTCAGCGTGGTCGAGCGCGAGGGCATGATCATCGCCTGTGCGGCGCTGTACCCGATTGCCGATTCCGAGGCTGGGGAGCTGGCTTGCCTGGCGGTGAACCCGGAGTACCGCCATGGCGGGCGTGGCGATGAGCTGCTGGAGCGCATCGAGAGCCGGGCACGGCAGATGGGGTTGAGTACTTTGTTCGTGCTGACTACGCGCACTGCGCACTGGTTCCGCGAGCGCGGCTTTGCCCCGAGTGGCGTGGAGCGGCTGCCGGCGGCGCGGGCTTCGCTGTACAACTACCAGCGCAATTCGAAGATTTTCGAGAAGCCCCTGTAAGCCTGTACCGCAGCCCATGTTGGAGCGGCCTTGCGTCGCGAAAGGGCCGCAAAGCGGCCCGACAATATTGGCGTGATGCGCAAATCTTGGGGGGCGCTTCGCACCCCTATCGCGACGCGAGGCCGCTCCCACAATGGGGGCGGCGTTTTCGATTACACGGTATGCAGGTACCAGTTGTACTCGAGGTCGGAGATCGAGTGCTCGAACTCTTCCAGCTCGCTTTCCTTGCACGCGACAAAGATGTCGATGTACTTCGGATCGATGTACTTGTTCAGGATTTCGCTGTCGTCCAGCTCGCGTAGGGCATCGCGCAGGTTGTTCGGCAGGCTCTGCTCGTGCTGCTCGTACGAGTTGCCTTCGACCGGTGGGCCCGGCTCAACCTTGTTGGTCAGGCCGTGGTGCACGCCGGCCAGTACGGCCGCCATCATCAGGTATGGGTTGGCGTCGGCACCGGCCACGCGGTGCTCGATGCGCACGGCGTCCGGCGAGCCGGTCGGTACGCGCAGGGCCACAGTGCGGTTGTCCAGGCCCCAGCTTGGCGAGTTCGGTACATAGAATTGCGCGCCAAAACGGCGGTACGAGTTCACGTTCGGGCACAAAAACGCCATGGACGCAGGCAGGGTCTCGAGCACACCGCCGATCGCGTGACGTAGCGCGGCGTTCTGCTCGGGATCCTCGCTGGTGAAGATGTTGTTGCCATCTTTGTCCAGCACGGAAATGTGTACATGCAGGCCGTTTCCTGCCTGGCCCGGGTAGGGCTTGGCCATGAAGGTGGTGTCCATCTCATGGTCGTAGGCGATGTTCTTGATCAGCCGCTTCAGCAGTACCGCGTAGTCGCAGGCCTTGAGCGGGTCGGGCACGTGGTGCAGGTTGACTTCGAACTGCGCCGGGGCGCTTTCCTTGACGATGGCGTCGGCCGGGATGCCTTGCTCCTTCGCGCCTTCGAGGATGTCCTGCAGGCAGTCGGCATACTCGTCGAGGTCGTCGATCAGGTACACCTGGGTCGACTGCGGGCGCTTGCCCGAGATGGGGGAGCGTGGTGGCTGCGGGCGGCCATTCACGTTCTCCTGGTCGATCAGGTAGAACTCCAGCTCGAATGCGGCGCAGATGGTCAGGCCCATATCGGTGAACTTGCTCACCACTTGGCGCAGCACTTCACGTGGGTCGGCGAAGAACGGCTCGCCTTCCAGCTCGTGCATGGTCATCAGCAGCTGGGCGGTAGGGCGTTTTTGCCACGGCTCATTACAGAGCGTGTCGGGGATTGGATAGCAGATGCGGTCAGCATCGCCGATGTCCAGGCCCAGCCCGGTGCTTTCGACGGTGGAACCGTTGATGTCCAGGGCAAAGAGGGAGGCCGGCAGATTGATGCCTTTCTCGTAAACCTTGTGGAGGCTGGTGCGCTCTATGCGCTTGCCACGCACCACACCATTCATATCTGCAATCAGAAGGTCAACGTAGAGAACCTCAGGATGTTCCTTAAGGAACGCGTTCGCTTCGTTAAGCTGAACGGCACGCGGGGGTACCGACATGATGCAACACCTTTGTTGTTAAAAATATCAATCAAGGGGGGCTTGCAGGTCCAGTCAACCGAAAAGCCATACTGATGTCAAGCCAACCCCATGACGCCCTGAAATGGCACATCTACGGCAGATTTGCTGCAAATCGGGGCAGGCCATTATCCGCTATTTCCGCCTGAAAGGGTGATCTCAAACGTGCCGTGTTTTATTTTTTACGGAAGTGTTGTGTAAAAAAATGAACAAGGCTAAGCTCGGTCACAACCCAGAACACAATAATACGAGGGTCACATGGTCCGCTTGCCGCGACCTGAAAGTACTGCCTGCGCGGTGCAATCGGGTACTTCCGTCGTTTTTGCAAGCTTCGTCAATGGCGTGGTCGCCCTGGCCGCAATAATTGACGTTTGGCGTTTCCGGACCCGTCCTCGTAGCGGCTTGCCGCCCTTCGCTTCGTCTTTCTGCCTTTTGAACTCATTACGGACACAGCTGATTTCAGTGTATCCACTGTGGCTCTGCGCGTGGGTTTTTGCTTTAGCAATCGACTCCATCCAGAATCAAGTCGCGGACCACCTTACCTCCTGAGGTATTTATGAGTAACAACCTCGACCAGCTCACCGATTGGTTGAAAGAGCACAAGATCACCGAAGTCGAATGCATGATCAGCGACCTGACCGGCATCACGCGCGGCAAGATTTCGCCAACCAACAAGTTCATCGCTGAAAAAGGCATGCGGCTGCCCGAGAGCGTGCTGCTGCAGACCGTGACCGGCGACTACGTCGACGACGACATCTATTACGAACTGCTCGACCCTGCAGACATCGACATGATCTGCCGCCCTGACGAGAACGCCGTGTTCCTCGTGCCGTGGGCCATCGAGCCGACCGCACAGGTCATCCACGACACCTACGACAAGAAGGGCAACCCGGTCGAACTGTCGCCGCGCAACGTGCTGAAGAAAGTGCTCAAGCTATACGCTGACAAGGGCTGGCAGCCGATCGTCGCACCGGAGATGGAGTTCTACCTGACCAAGCGCAGCGAAGACCCGGACTTCCCGCTGCAGCCCCCGGTAGGCCGTTCCGGTCGCCCGGAAACCGGCCGTCAGTCGTTCTCGATCGAAGCTGCCAACGAATTCGACCCGCTGTTCGAAGACGTCTACGACTGGTGCGAGCTGCAGCAGCTGGACCTCGACACGCTGATCCACGAAGACGGCACGGCGCAGATGGAAATCAACTTCCGTCACGGCGACGCTCTGCACCTGGCCGACCAGATCCTGGTGTTCAAGCGCACCATGCGCGAGGCGGCGCTCAAGCACAACGTGGCTGCCACCTTCATGGCCAAGCCGATGACCGGCGAGCCGGGCAGTGCCATGCACCTGCACCAGAGTGTGGTCGACGTGGCCACCGGCAAGAACATCTTCAGCAATGAAGACGGCAGCATGAGCGAGCTGTTCCTCAACCACATTGGCGGCCTGCAGAAGTTCATCCCCGAGGCGCTGCCGCTGTTCGCGCCCAACGTCAACTCGTTCCGCCGCTTCCTGCCCGACACTTCGGCGCCGGTGAACGTGGAGTGGGGCGAAGAAAACCGCACCGTCGGCCTGCGTGTACCGGATGCCGGCCCGCAAAGCCGGCGCGTCGAAAACCGCCTGCCGGGCGCCGACGCCAACCCATACCTGGCCATCGCCGCCAGCCTGCTGTGTGGCTACATCGGCATGGTCGAAGGCATCGAGGCCAGCGCACCCGTGCAGGGCCGTGGCTATGAACGCCGCAACCTGCGCCTGCCCCTGACCATCGAAGACGCCTTGGAACGCATGGAAAACAGCCGTGCGCTGGTGCAGTACCTGGGCAAGAAATTCATTACCGGTTATGTCGCTACCAAGCGCGCCGAGCACGAAAACTTCAAGCGTGTCATCAGTTCGTGGGAGCGTGAGTTCCTGCTGTTCGCTGTCTGATCAACCCTGGTGCCGCAGGAGCGCGGCGGTCCAATAACGGAGAAGCACATGAGCGTCAACAACCCGCAAACCCGTGAATGGCAAGCCCTGAGCGGGGAGCATCACCTCGCACCTTTCAGTGACTACAAGCAACTGAAGGAGAAGGGGCCGCGCATCATCACCAAGGCCCAGGGTGTGCATTTGTGGGATAGCGAGGGGCACAAGATTCTCGACGGCATGGCCGGCCTATGGTGCGTGGCAGTCGGCTACGGCCGTGAGGAGCTGGTGCAGGCGGCAGAAAAACAGATGCGCGAGCTGCCGTACTACAACCTGTTCTTCCAGACCGCTCACCCGCCCGCGCTCGAGCTGGCCAAGGCGATCACCGATGTCGCACCGCAAGGCATGACCCATGTGTTCTTCACCGGCTCCGGCTCCGAAGGCAACGACACTGTGCTGCGCATGGTGCGTCACTACTGGGCGCTGAAGGGCAAACCGCGTAAGCAGACCATCATTGGTCGCATCAACGGTTACCACGGCTCCACCTTCGCCGGTGCTTGCCTGGGTGGCATGAGCGGCATGCACGAGCAGGGTGGCCTGCCGATCCCGGGCATCGTGCACATCCCTCAGCCGTACTGGTTCGGCGAGGGTGGCGACATGACCCCTGACGAATTCGGTGTCTGGGCCGCCGAGCAGTTGGAGAAGAAGATCCTCGAAGTCGGCGAAGACAATGTCGCAGCCTTCATCGCCGAGCCGATCCAGGGCGCCGGTGGCGTGATCATCCCGCCGGAAACCTACTGGCCGAAGGTGAAGGAGATCCTCGCCAGGTACGACATCCTGTTCGTCGCCGACGAGGTGATATGCGGCTTCGGCCGTACCGGCGAGTGGTTCGGCTCTGATTACTACGACCTCAAGCCCGACCTGATGACCATCGCAAAAGGCCTGACCTCCGGTTACATCCCCATGGGGGGTGTGATCGTGCGTGACACCGTGGCCAAGGTAATCAGCGAAGGCGGCGACTTCAACCACGGTTTCACCTACTCCGGCCACCCGGTGGCGGCTGCGGTGGGCCTGGAAAACCTGCGCATCCTGCGTGACGAGAAAATTGTCGAGAAGGCGCGCACGGAAGCGGCACCGTATTTGCAAAAGCGTTTGCGTGAGCTGCAGGACCATCCACTGGTGGGTGAGGTGCGCGGCCTGGGCATGCTGGGTGCGATCGAGCTGGTCAAGGACAAGGCCACCCGCAGCCGTTACGAGGGCAAGGGCGTGGGCATGATCTGTCGCACCTTCTGCTTTGAGAACGGCCTGATCATGCGTGCGGTGGGTGACACCATGATCATCGCGCCGCCGCTGGTAATCAGCCATGCGGAGATCGACGAACTGGTGGAAAAGGCGCGCAAGTGCCTGGACCTGACCCTTGAGGCGATTCGATAAGCGTTTGCTAGGCTAGCGTTGTGACATTAAGTCGTTACAGGGCCCTGCTTTCCTTGATACAGGGCCTTGTAACTTGCCAGACTAGCGGCTGTTTCAGTCGCCGCGCGCTCTGCACCGTGGGTTCTGGCTGCTGGACAGTTGCTAAATAAAAATTCTGGAGCATTACGCATGAATAAAATGGGCAAGACGTTGCTGGCCGCCGCCCTGATGGGTGCCATGGCCTCCGCTGTTCAGGCTGAAGACAAAGTGTTGAACGTCTATAACTGGTCGGACTACATCGCTCCGGACACCATCGCCAAGTTCGAAAAGCAGACCGGGATCAAGGTCAAGTACGACGTCTTCGACAGCAACGAAACCCTGGAAGCCAAGCTGCTGGCAGGCAAGTCGGGCTATGACATCGTCGTGCCTTCGAACAATTTCCTGGCCAAGCAGATCAAGGCGGGCGTGTACGAGGAGCTGGACCGGTCCAAGCTGCCGAACTGGAAGAACCTCGACCCCGACCTGCTCAAGGCCGTTGGCGATGCCAGCGACAAGGACAACAAGCATGCCTTCCCTTATATGTGGGGCTCGATCGGCATCGGCTACAACCCGGAGAAGGTCAAGGCTGCGCTGGGCGTGGACAAGATCGATTCGTGGGACGTGGTGTTCAAGCCTGAGAACATCGCCAAGCTCAAGAGCTGCGGCGTGAGTTTCCTCGACGCCCCGACCGAAATGCTCCCGGCTGCGCTGCACTACCTCGGCAAGCCGACCGACAGCACCAAGAAAGAAGACCTGAAGGCCGCCGAGGACCTGTTCCTCAAGATCCGTCCTTCGATTACCTACTTCCACTCGTCCAAGTACATCGGCGACATGGCCAACGGCAACATCTGTGTAGCCGTCGGTTACTCGGGTGACCTGGAGCAGTCCAAGGCCCGTGCCCATGAAGCGGGCGACAAGGTCAAAGTGGACTACGTCATTCCGAAGGAAGGTGCCGGTACTTTCTACGACATGGTCGCCATCCCGAAAGATGCCGAACATAAAGACGCTGCCTACGCGTTCATGAACTTCCTGCTGCAGCCGGAAATCATGGCTGAAATCACCAACGCCGTGCGCTTCCCGAACGGTAACGCTGCTGCCACCCCGTTCGTGGACAAAGACATCACCAGCGACCCAAGCATCTACCCGCCTGCCGAAGTGAAGAAGCAGCTGTACGCGATCGCTGCGCCTGACGCTTCTGTGCAGCGCGTGATCACCCGCAGCTGGACGAAGATCAAGTCAGGCAAGTAAGCCCGATGCGACACCTCTGGGCCGGGTTTTCCGGCCCAGAGCCACTGAAAGGTAATTGATGATTGCGGCATCGAAGCTGCGAAGTTAAGTTGCGCGCCGGTTTTGCGTGTGCGGCAGCATTGTCGCTACCCAGGCACTGATTGTGAGGACCCCCACTTGTCTATTTCTGTATTCCGCAAGGCCTTGATGGCCGGCGCGGGCCTGACGCTGGCATGCAGCGTCCAAGCGGCGCCGACGGTGCACTTCTATAACTGGTCCGACTACATCGGCCCGACCACACTTGCGGACTTCGAGAAAGCCACGGGCATCAAGCCTGTGCAAGACGTGTTCGACTCCAACGAAACCCTGGAAGGCAAGCTGCTGGCCGGTAACACCGGCTATGACGTGGTGGTGCCGTCCAACCATTTCCTGGGCAAGCAGATCAAGGCGGGCGCCTTCCAGAAGCTCGACAAGCACCTTCTGCCCAACTATTCCAACCTCGACCCGGCGCTGATGAAGCGCCTGGAAAAGAACGACCCGGGCAACCAGTACGCGGTGCCTTACCTGTGGGGTACCAACGGCATCGGTTACAACGTCGACAAGGTCAAGGCCGCGCTGGGCGTGGATACCATCGATTCCTGGGCCGTGCTGTTCGAACCCGAGAACATGAAGAAGCTCTCCAAGTGCGGTGTGGCCTTCCTCGACTCGGCGGACGAAATGCTGCCAGCGGTGCTCAACTACATGGGCCTCAACCCGAACAGTACCGACCCCAAGGATTACGCCAAGGCCGAGCAGAAGCTGCTGGCGGTGCGCCCGTATGTGACCTATTTCCACTCGTCCAAGTACATCACCGACCTGGCCAACGGCGACATCTGCGTCGCGGCAGGTTTCTCGGGTGATGTGTTCCAGGCCAAGGCCCGCGCTGAAGAAGCGAAGAAGGGCGTGAACCTGGCCTACGCCATTCCCAAGGAAGGCGGCAACCTCTGGTTCGACGTGCTGGCGATCCCCAAGGACGCCAAGAACGTCAAAGAGGCGCATGCCTTCATCAACTATTTGCTGAAACCTGAGGTTATCGCCCAGGTCAGTGATTACGTCGGTTACGCCAACCCGAACCCCAAGGCTGGCGCCCTGATGGACCAGGCCGTAAGGACTGACGCCGCGGTTTACCCACCGCAGGAAGTGCTGAACAAGATGTTCGTGAACTCAGAGTTGCCACCCAAGGTGCAACGGCTGATGACCCGCAGCTGGACCAAGGTCAAGTCGGGCAAGTAAAAATCCAGACCCGCGACGGCACCGTAGAACAGGCCACGCGGGCACAAAAATCTTGTTGGGAGTTTCACTCATGGCAGTTGCCTCCGGTGCCTATAAAAAAGCCCTCGAGGGTGGCCAGCAACCCAAGCAGGTGCTGGTCAAGATCGACCGGGTCACGAAAAAGTTCGACGAAACGGTAGCCGTGGACGATGTGTCCCTGGAAATCCGCAAGGGCGAGATCTTCGCCCTGCTGGGTGGTTCCGGCTCTGGCAAGTCCACCCTGCTGCGCATGCTGGCCGGCTTCGAGCGCCCGTCCGAAGGACGGATCTTCCTCGATGGCGTCGACATCACCGACATGCCGCCTTACGAGCGGCCGATCAACATGATGTTCCAGTCCTACGCGCTGTTCCCGCACATGACCGTGGCGCAGAACATCGCGTTCGGCTTGCAGCAGGACAAGATGCCCAAGGCCGAGATCGATGCCCGCGTGGCCGAGATGCTCAAGCTGGTGCACATGACCCAGTACGCCAAGCGCAAGCCGCACCAGTTGTCGGGCGGCCAGCGTCAGCGTGTGGCGTTGGCCCGCTCGCTGGCCAAACGCCCCAAACTGCTGCTGCTCGACGAGCCGATGGGGGCACTGGACAAGAAACTGCGTTCGCAGATGCAGCTGGAGCTGGTCGAGATCATCGAGCGCGTGGGTGTAACCTGCGTGATGGTGACCCACGACCAGGAAGAGGCCATGACCATGGCCCAGCGCATCGCCATCATGCACCTGGGCTGGATCGCCCAGATCGGCTCGCCAGTGGACATCTACGAGACGCCTACCAGCCGCCTGGTGTGCGAGTTCATCGGTAACGTCAACCTGTTCGAAGGTGACGTGGTCGACGACGCCGAAGGCTACGCGATCATTGCCAGCCCGGAGCTGGAGCGCAAGATCTACGTGGGCCACGGCATCACCACCTCGGTGGAAGACAAGCACATCACCTACGCCCTGCGCCCGGAAAAGATGCTGGTTACCACCCAGCAGCCAACCTGCGAGCACAACTGGTCGCGCGGCAAGATCCACGACATCGCCTACCTGGGCGGCCACTCGGTGTTCTATGTGGAGCTGCCCAGCGGCAAGGTCGTCCAGTCCTTCGTCGCCAACGCCGAGCGCCAAGGTACCCGTCCTACCTGGGGCGATGAAGTGTACGTATGGTGGGAAGACGACAGCGGCGTGGTACTGCGGTCATGAAACTGCGCAAGCTCAAGCGAGCCTTCCAGCGTCTGGTCCCGGAGGGGCGGCATCTGGTGATCGGCGTGCCGTTCATCTGGCTGTTCCTGTTCTTCATGCTGCCGTTCTTCATCGTCCTGAAGATCAGTTTTGCCGAAGCTGACGTGGCAATCCCGCCGTATACCGAGATCTACACCTACGTTGAAGACAAGATCCAGGTGGTCCTCAACCTGGCCAACTACGGGCTGTTGACCGAGGATGAGCTGTACCTCTCGGCCTACCTGGGTTCGTTGAAGATGGCGTTCTTCAGCACCCTGCTGTGCCTGCTGATCGGCTTCCCGATGGCCTACGCCATTGCCAATGCCAAGAAGGAGACCCAGACGGTCCTGCTGTTGCTGATCATGATGCCAACCTGGACCGCGATCCTGATCCGCGTCTATGCCTGGATGGGTATCCTCAGCAACAACGGCCTGCTCAACGGTTTCCTCCTGTGGACCGGGTTGATCGACCAGCCGTTGCAGATCCTCAACACCAACCTGGCGGTATACATCGGCGTGGTCTATTCGTACCTGCCGTTCATGATCCTGCCGCTGTTCGCCAACCTGGTTAAGCATGATCCGAGCCTGCTCGAAGCTGCATCCGACCTGGGTTCCAGCACCTTCAACAGCTTCTGGAAGATCACGGTACCGCTGTCGAAAAACGGCATCATCGCCGGCTGCATGCTGGTGTTCATCCCGGTGGTGGGCGAGTTTGTGATCCCGGAACTGCTGGGCGGCCCGGAAACCCTGATGATCGGTAAAGTGCTGTGGCAGGAGTTCTTCAACAACCGTGACTGGCCGGTGGCGTCCGCCCTGGCAGTGGTGATGCTGGCGATCCTGATCGTGCCAATCCTGCTGTTCAACCGTAGCCAGGCCAAAGAGATGGAGGGCCGCGCATGAAACGCTTCAGTTTCTCCAAGCTGATGCTGGTGCTCGGCTTGCTGTTCATCTACCTGCCGATGTTGATCCTGGTGATCTACTCGTTCAACGCTTCCAAACTGGTGACAGTGTGGGGCGGCTGGTCGATCAAATGGTACGTCGGCCTGCTCGACAACACCCAGCTGATGGGTTCGGTGATGCGCTCGCTGGAAATCGCCTGCTACACGGCCGTGGCCGCGGTGGCGCTGGGTACCCTGGCGGCCTTCGTGCTGACCCGCGTCACCCGCTTCAAGGGCCGCACGCTGTTCGGTGGCCTGGTCACTGCGCCGCTGGTAATGCCCGAAGTGATCACCGGTCTGTCGCTGTTGCTGCTGTTCGTGGCCATGGCGCAGATGATCGGCTGGCCGCAGGAACGGGGTATCGTCACCATCTGGATCGCCCATACAACGTTCTGTGCGGCGTATGTGGCGGTGGTGGTGTCGGCGCGCCTGCGTGAGCTGGACCTGTCGATCGAGGAAGCGGCAATGGACCTGGGTGCCAAGCCGTGGAAGGTGTTCTTCCTGATCACCATCCCGATGATCGCGCCATCGCTGGCGGCGGGCGGCATGATGTCGTTCGCCCTGTCGCTGGACGACCTGGTACTGGCCAGCTTCGTCTCCGGGCCTGGCTCGACCACCTTGCCGATGGAAGTGTTCTCGGCGGTGCGCCTGGGCGTGAAGCCTGAGATCAACGCGGTGGCCAGCCTGATTTTGCTGTCGGTATCACTGGTGACCTTCTTCGTCTGGTACTTCAGCCGCCAGGCCGAAGAGCGTCGTCGCAAGGCGATTCAGCAGGCGATCGAAGAGGGTGCTGCAGCCAACGCTTCGCAGCCGCAGGTCAAGCGCTCGGTGCAGGTGGCTGCATCGGCCTGACCTGACCCTTTCGCGGGCCCGCTCCCACAGGGACCTCACAGCCTTCAGGGTTGTGCTGAGCCCTGTGGGAGCGGGCATGCCCGCGAAGGCTCCAGCACCGATTCAAAGCCATACCGCATCCCAATGTGGATAGTCCCTGATACTTCTGACCAATCCAGCCCTCAAGGGATTGGCAACAATGTACCGGGCTACATGAACCACACACTCTTCCCGCCGCAGCGCATGGTCCTGGTAACCCGATTGCCATATCGGCTTGTGCCCGATACCGGCCTTGCGCAAGGCAATTGCTGTGCGTGATTTGAACCTGCGCATCAGCGTTCTTAATGTCACTTCTTTCAGCTCGATCAGCCAATGAAGAGGGGCCAAGTCGTGGAACAGTGGTTTGCGTTGGTGCGTGATGGTGGTCAGCATGTAGAGCCTTCCAGGCTCGGAGAAGCGCCCACGGCGCAGTCGGTGGGATTCGGCTAACGGCATTTTGATCTTCCTTGAATGTGAACCTCCCCGTGAAAGGTAGCGGTTGGAGCAGGGATGGCAGATGACTGATGGTTTCTGGATATGGCTGATACTGATACCTGGCTGTGGAGGCCTTTTCGCGGGCGTGCCCGCGAAGAGGCCCCCACAGGCACCAAAAACGCCAGCATGGCCCCCGCCAGTGATGTTTATCGAACCCTGAACTACGCTCACAGTCGCATCCCACAAATCATTTGTGCGCAAGCAAGGAGCCAGCATGGCGTTGATGCGTCCGCTTTCGGTCGTTTGTCTGGGGTTGTTGTACATGCTCACCGGCTGTAGCAAGGAAGAGGTTCCCGAGACGCTGCCTCGGGTGGGTGTGCAGCAGGTACAACCTACCGATTTCGCAGCCAGAGTCACCCTGACCGGCGACGTACAGGCGCGCGTTCAGACCGATTTGTCCTTCCGCGTCGGCGGCAAGATCATTTCGCGTAGCGTCGACGTGGGCGACCACGTCAAGGCCAACCAGGTGCTGGCCCGGTTGGACCCGAAAGACCTGCAGAACAATGTCGACTCGGCCAAGGCGGAAGTATTCGCCGCGCAGGCGCGAGTTACCCAGACCAACGCGGCCTTCGTGCGCCAGCAAAAACTGCTGCCCAAGGGCTACACCAGCCAGAGCGAATACGATGCTGCCGAAGCCGCGCTGCGCAGCAACCAGAGCGCACTCAAGGCGGCCCAGGCGCAACTGGCCAATGCCAACGAGCAACTGAGCTACACCGCACTGGTCTCCGAGGCCGCCGGGGTCATCACCGAGCGCCAGGCCGAGGTTGGCCAAGTGGTGCAGGCGACCATGCCGATCTTCAGCCTGGCCGTCGATGGCGACCGCGATGCGGTGTTCAACGTCTACGAGTCGCTACTGGTGGCGCCGCCCAGCGATGCCGGGGTAGTCGTGAGCCTGCTGGACGATCCCAAGGTCCAGGCCCGTGGCTTCGTGCGCGAAATCACCCCCACCGTGTCGGCGCAAAGCGGCACCGTGCAGGTCAAGGTGGGGCTCAGGGAGGTGCCGCCCGGGATGCAATTGGGGGCACCGGTTACCGCCACCACCAACGCCCAGGGCCGGCCCAGCATCGAGCTGCCATGGTCGGCGCTGACCAAGGCCTTGCATGAGCCTGCCGTGTGGGTAGTGGGCGAGGGCGACAAGGTGGAACTGCGCAAAGTCGAAATCCGCCGTTACCTCACCGGCAAGATTGTGGTCGCCAGCGGCCTGAAAGGCGGCGAGACCGTAGTGGTCAACGGCGGCCAGTTGCTGCACCCCGGCATGCAGGTACAGAAAGTCGACGCCAAGGGCCCAGGGGGTGAGCTATGAAGCGTCTGCTGCTGATGCTGTCGGCCGGTGTGCTGCTGGTCGGTTGCACTGGTGAAGAAGAGGCACCAGAGGTGATCCGGCCAGTGCTGTCGGTCAAGGTCGAACCTCAGGTGCAGTCGCAGCTGGGCCGCTTTGCCGGCACTATCCAGGCGCGCTTCGAAAGCACCTTGGGCTTCCGGGTTTCCGGGCGCATTGCCCGGCGCTGGCTGGACGTGGGCGCCCAGGTGAAACCAGGCGACACCTTGGCCACCCTGGACCCGACCGACCAGCAGAACCAGCTGCGCGCCGCCGAAGGCGATCTGGCCAAGGTGCAGGCACAGTGGATCAACGCCCAGGCCGATGCCCGTCGCCAGCAGCAGCTGTATGACCGTGGGGTAGGCGCCCAGGCACAGCTGGATATTGCCCAGACCAACCTGAAAACCACCAGCGCGTCGTTGGAGCAGGCGCGCTCCGCCGTCAGCCAGGCCCGTGACCAGCTCGACTACAGCACCCTGCGTACCGACCACGCTGCCGTGATTACCGCGTGGCAGGCCGAAGCCGGGCAAACCGTTACCGCCGGGCAAGCCGTGGTGACCCTGGCCCGGCCGGACGTGAAGGAAGCGGTAATCGACCTGCCGATCGGCCTGGCCGAGCAGTTGAGCAAAGGCCTGACCTTCACCGTTGCCTCGCAACTGGACCCGACCATCAACACCACGGCCAGTCTGCGTGAACTGGAGCCTCAGGCCGATGCCACTACCCGTACCCGCCGTGCCCGCCTGACCCTGGCCAGCACACCGGCGGCCTTTCACCTCGGCACCGCCATCAGTGTGACCCTTAGCTCGGAAGTGTCCCCGCGCAGCGAACTGCCCTTGAGTGCCTTGCTCGAGCGCGACGGCAAGACCCAGGTGTGGGTGATCGATACGCAGCACAAGACCGTGGCCACCCGTGACGTGGCGCTGATCGACCGCACCGCGGACAGCATCGTACTGAGCACCGGCCTGCAGCCCGGAGAGCGCGTGGTCACCGCCGGCGTCAACAGCCTCAAGCCTGGCCAGAAGGTCACCTTCGACGAGGATGCGCAATGAAAGGAAGCTTCAACCTGTCCGACTGGGCGCTCAAGCATCAATCGTTCGTCTGGTACCTGATGTTCGTTGGCCTGTTGATGGGGATTTTCTCCTACTTCAACCTGGGCCGTGAGGAAGACCCGTCGTTCACCATCAAAACCATGGTCATCCAGACCCGCTGGCCCGGTGCGACCCAGGACGAAACCCTGTACCAGGTTACCGACCGTATCGAGAAGAAGCTCGAGGAACTCGATTCGCTCGACTACACCAAAAGCTACACCCGCCCCGGCGAATCCACGGTCTACGTGTACCTTCGCGACACCACCAAGGCCAAGGACATCCCGGAAATCTGGTACCAGGTGCGCAAGAAGATCCAGGACATTCGTGGCGAATTTCCCGCCGGTATCCAGGGGCCGGGCTTCAACGACGAATTCGGTGATGTCTTCGGTTCGATCTATGCCTTTACCGCCGACGGCCTGACCCTGCGCCAACTGCGGGACTATGTGGAACAGGCAAGGGCCGAGGTCCGCGATGTACCCAACATCGGCAAGATCGAGCTGGTCGGCACCCAGGACGAAGTGCTGTACCTGAACTTCTCCACCCGCAAGCTGGCTGCCCTGGGCATTGACCAGCGCCAGGTGATGCAGGCACTTCAAGCGCAAAATGCGGTGACGCCGGCCGGCATGATCGAGGCCGGCCCGGAGCGCATCTCGGTGCGTACGTCCGGGCAGTTTGCCTCGGAAAAGGACCTGCAAACCGTCAACTTGAGGATCAGCGACCGCTTCTTCCGCCTGGCCGATATCGCCGACATCGAGCGCGGCTACGTCGACCCGCCTTCGCCCATGTTCCGTTACAACGGCCAGACAGCCCTTGGCCTGGCCATCGGCATGAAGGCCGGCGGTAACATCCAGGTGTTCGGTGCGGCGCTGAAAAAGCGCATGGACCAGGTGGTCCAGGACCTGCCGGTGGGTGTCGGTGTACACACCGTTTCTGACCAGGCCGTGGTGGTCAAGCAGGCGGTCGGCGGTTTCACCAGCGCGCTGTTCGAGGCGGTGGTGATCGTGCTGGCCGTGAGCTTTGTCAGCCTTGGCGTGCGCGCCGGGTTGGTGGTGGCCTGCTCGATCCCGTTGGTGCTGGCCATGGTGTTCGTGTTCATGGAGTACAGCGGCATCACCATGCAGCGTATTTCGCTGGGTGCGCTGATCATTGCGCTTGGCCTGCTGGTGGACGATGCGATGATTACCGTGGAGGTGATGGTCACGCGGCTGGAAATGGGTGAAAGCAAGGAGCAGGCGGCGACGTTCGCCTACACCTCCACAGCCTTCCCCATGCTTACCGGTACCTTGGTGACCGTGGCAGGGTTCGTGCCTATCGGCCTCAACGCCAGCTCTGCAGGTGAATACACCTTCACCCTGTTCGCGGTGATTGCCGTGGCCCTGATTGTGTCGTGGGTGGTGGCGGTGTTTTTCGCGCCGGTGCTTGGCGTGCATATCCTCAAAGGCGACAAGCTCAAGGCCCACGAGGCTGAGCCTGGGCGCGTCGGGCGGGCTTTTGAAGGGGGATTGCTGTGGTGCATGCGCCACCGCTGGTTGACCATCATCGGCACCGTGGTGCTATTCGCCGTTTCGATCTTCTGCATGCGTTTTGTGCAGAACCAGTTTTTCCCGTCCTCGGACCGCCCTGAAATTCTCGTCGACCTCAACCTGCCGCAGAACGCCTCGATCGAGGAAACGCGCAAGGTGGTCGACCGCTTCGAGGCACGGATCAAGGACGACCCGGACCTGGTGCACTGGAGTACCTACATCGGCCAGGGCGCGATCCGCTTCTACCTGCCCCTCGACCAGCAGTTGCAGAACCCTTACTACGCGCAGCTGGTGATTGTCAGCAAGGGCTTCGAAGAGCGTCAGGCCATGATGGACCGCCTGCAGAAAATCCTGCGCGAAGAGTTCGTCGGCGTCGGCACCAACGTGCAATCGCTGGAGATGGGCCCGCCGGTGGGCCGGCCGATCCAGTACCGGGTCAGCGGTGCCAACATCGACCAGGTGCGCGAACATGCCATCGAGCTAGCCACCTTGCTCGACCAGAACGAGCACATCGGCGAGATGATCTACGACTGGAACGAGCCGGGTAAGGTGCTGCGCGTGGAAATTGCCCAGGACAAGGCACGCCAGCTGGGGCTGTCGTCCGAAGATGTTGCCAATGTGATGAATAGCATCGTCAGTGGCGTGCAGATCACCCAGGTCAACGACAACATCTACCTGGTCGATGTGGTCGCGCGTGCCGAAGACAGCGAGCGTGGCTCGCCTGATACCCTGCAGAACCTGCAAATTCTTACCCCTAACGGCACATCGATCCCGCTGCTGTCGTTCGCCACCGTGCGCTACGAACTGGAACAGCCACTGGTGTGGCGCCGCGACCGCAAGCCGACCATCACCATCAAGGCCTCGGTCAATGGCGAGATCCAGCCCACGGACCTGGTGGCTCAGCTGAAGCCGAAGATCGACGAATTCGCCAGCAAGCTGCCGGTGGGCTTCGAAGTGGCTACCGGCGGTACGGTGGAGGAGAGTGCCAAGGCACAAGGGCCAATCCGCAAGGTTATCCCGCTGATGCTGTTCCTGATGGCGACCTTCCTGATGATCCAGCTGCACAGCGTGCAGAAGCTGTTTCTGGTGGTCAGCGTGGCGCCGCTGGGGCTGATCGGGGTGGTGCTGGCGCTGGTGCCTACGGGTACGCCGATGGGCTTCGTGGCGATCCTCGGTATCCTCGCGCTGGCGGGCATCATCATTCGTAACTCGGTGATTCTGGTGACCCAGATAGACGAGTTCGAAGCCCAGGGCTTGTCGCCGTGGGATGCGGTGGTGGAGGCCACCAACCACCGGCGTCGGCCGATCCTGCTGACGGCGGCGGCGGCGAGCCTGGGCATGATCCCGATTGCACGCGAGGTGTTCTGGGGCCCCATGGCCTACGCCATGATTGGCGGGATCATCGTGGCGACCTTGCTGACGCTGCTCTTCCTGCCGGCGCTGTACGTGGCCTGGTACAAGATCCGCGAGCCGCAGAACCACGCCTGAAGGCCCTGGCCCCTGGTAGGAGCGGGTTTACCCGCGAATGCGCTGGTGCATCGACCACCGTATTCGCGGGTAAACCCGCTCCTGCCAAGGGCGTGTACTTTTAAATGGTTATATAAAAATTCTTAAACAGTATTTTTAAGAATAATCCCGCCTCACTACTATTGCCCTCAAGCCAGGCGCAAACCCCTTCAAATCTCTGCCCGGCGCCTTCACCCCAAGGAGAACGAGCATGAGTGCATCTCTGCGTAGCATCGACGGTCAGGACGAAGCCACCATCTTGCGTGAAATCCAGAGCGCCTTGCGCGACCTGCGTTTCGGTGCGGTGGAGATCACCGTGCACAACGCTCAGGTCGTACAGATCGAGCGCAAGGAGAAGTTCCGCCTGCAACAGCCCGGCAACAAGCCCGGCTGATCGGCGCCACAACATCCAAAAACTAGAAAAATGCCAATCGGGAGCTTCACCATGTCCATCCGCCGTTATGCGCTCGCCGCCCTGGCCAGTGCTGTTTTTGCCGGTTCCGCCATCGCCAAGGACTACGAACTGCTCAACGTGTCCTACGACCCGACCCGTGAGCTGTACCAGCAGTACAACGCCGAGTTCATCAAACACTGGCAACAGGCCCATCCGGGCGACAAGGTGAAAATCCAGCAATCCCATGGGGGTTCGGGCAAGCAGGCCCGTGCGGTGATCGACGGCCTGCGCGCCGACGTGGTGACCCTGGCCCTGGCCGGCGACATCGACGAAGTGGCCAAGCTTGGCAAGACCCTGCCCGAGAACTGGCAGACCCGCCTGCCTGACGCCAGCACTCCGTACACCTCGACCATCGTGTTCCTGGTGCGCAAGGGCAACCCGAAAGGCATCAAGGACTGGGGCGACCTGATCAAGAAGGACGTGTCGGTCATCACCCCGAACCCGAAAACCTCCGGCGGTGCGCGCTGGAACTTCCTCGCGGCGTGGGCGTACGGCCTGAAGGCCGGCGGTAGCGAAGAGAAGGCCAAGGCCTATGTGCAGGAGCTGTTCAAGCATGTACCGGTGCTGGATACCGGCGCCCGTGGCTCGACCATCACCTTCGTCAACAACGGCCAGGGCGACGTGTTGCTGGCCTGGGAAAACGAAGCCTTCCTGGCGCTGAAGGAAGACGGTGGTGCCGACAAGTTCGACATCGTCGTGCCGTCGCTGTCGATCCTGGCCGAACCGCCAGTGGCCGTGGTGGACAAGAACGCCGAGAAAAAGGGCAATACCGACATTGCCACCGAATACCTGAAGCACCTGTACAGCCCGGCCGGGCAGAAGATTGCTGCAGAGAACTTCTACCGCCCGCGTGATGAGAAAGTCGCTGCCGAATTCGGCAAGCAATTCCCGAAACTGGACCTGGTAACCATCGACAAGGACTTCGGTGGCTGGAAAACTGCACAACCGAAATTCTTCAATGATGGCGGTGTGTTCGACCAGATCTATCAGGCACAGTAATCGCCAAGGAAAAGCGGGGCCGCTTTGCGACCCATCGCGACACAAGGCCGCTCCTACAGGGGATACGCGTTCTATTTGTAGGAGCGGCCTTGTGTCGCGATGGGCTGCAAAGCAGCCCCAGGATTTCAGAAGCTAGCACCGGCCCGGGATCGTTCCCGGGCCAAGTGCGTTCAACCAGGGATACTTATGTCACGTCGTATTTCCCCCGTCATACCCGGCTTCGGGCTGACGCTGGGCTACACCTTGGTGTACCTCAGCCTGATCGTGCTGATACCGCTGGCGGCCATGTTCATCCATGCCTCGCAGCTGACCTTCGAGCAGTTCTGGAACATCATCAGTGCGCCGCGAGTGATCGCTGCGCTCAAGCTGAGCTTCGGCACCGCCCTGTTCGCCGCCATCATCAACGGGCTGATCGGTACCCTGCTGGCATGGGTGCTGGTGCGTTACACCTTCCCCGGGCGCAAGATCATCGATGCGATGATCGACCTGCCGTTCGCCTTGCCCACCGCTGTGGCCGGTATCGCCCTGACTGCCCTGTACGCGCCGCAGGGCTGGGTCGGCCAGTTCGCCACCGACCTGGGCTTCAAGATTGCCTACACCCCGCTGGGCATCACCCTGGCACTGACCTTCGTGACTCTGCCGTTCGTGGTGCGCACGGTGCAGCCAGTACTGGCCGACATCCCGCGTGAAGTGGAAGAGGCCGCAGCCTGCCTGGGCGCCAAGCCATTGCAGGTGTTCCGCCACATCCTGGCACCGGCCCTGCTGCCGGCATGGCTCACCGGCTTTGCCCTGGCCTTCGCCCGTGGCGTGGGCGAGTATGGGTCGGTGATCTTCATTGCCGGCAACATGCCGATGAAGACCGAGATCCTGCCGCTGCTGATCATGGTCAAGCTCGACCAGTACGACTACACCGGCGCGACCGCCATCGGCGTGTTGATGCTGGTGGTTTCCTTCATCCTGCTGCTGCTGATCAACCTGCTGCAGCGCCGCATCGAAACCCCTTGAAGGAGGCCGGCATGTCCAGTTCATCCCTGAGTGCAAGTGCCGCAGCCAACGCCGCCCGCCGTAGCAGCGCCACATCACGGCGCATCCTGATCGGCCTTGGCTGGCTGGTGTTCGCCCTGTTCCTGCTGTTGCCGCTGGTGATCGTGGTATCGCAGGCGCTGAAGAGCGGTTTTGGCACCTTCTTCGAGGCGATATTCGAACCCGATGCGTTGTCGGCGCTGAAGCTAACCCTGCTCGCCGTGGTTATCTCGGTGCCGCTGAACCTGGTATTTGGCGTAAGCGCTGCCTGGTGCGTGAGCAAGTACACCTTCCGCGGCAAGAGCATCTTGGTCACCCTGATCGACCTGCCGTTCTCGGTGTCGCCCGTGATCGCCGGCTTGGTCTACGTGCTGATGTTCGGCGCGCAAGGCCTGCTCGGCCCGTGGCTGCAGGACCACGATATCCAGATCGTGTTCGCCCTGCCGGGCATTGTCCTGGCGACCATTTTCGTTACCGTGCCGTTCGTGGCCCGTGAGCTGATCCCGCTGATGCAGGAGCAAGGCACGCAAGAGGAGGAGGCTGCACGGCTGCTCGGTGCCAACGGCTGGCAGATGTTCTGGCACGTGACCCTGCCGAACATCAAATGGGGGCTGATCTACGGCGTGGTGCTGTGTACCGCGCGGGCCATGGGCGAGTTCGGCGCGGTGTCGGTGGTGTCGGGCCACATCCGTGGCGTGACCAACACCTTGCCGCTGCATGTCGAGATTCTCTACAACGAGTACAACCACGTCGCGGCCTTCAGCGTGGCCAGCCTGTTGCTGATCCTGGCGCTCTTCATCCTGCTGCTCAAGCAGTGGAGCGAGAACCGTATTAACCGCCTGCGCCACAGCGCCGCGGAGGAATGATTCATGTCGATCGAAGTTCGTAACGTCAGCAAGCGCTTCAACAGCTTCCAGGCCCTGGACAACATCAACCTGGACATCAACAGCGGCGAGCTGGTGGCTTTGCTCGGCCCGTCCGGCTGTGGCAAGACCACCCTGCTGCGCATCATTGCCGGCCTGGAAACCCCGGACCAGGGCAACATCGTGTTCCATGGCGAGGACGTGTCCGGCCATGATGTGCGTGACCGTAATGTCGGGTTCGTGTTCCAGCACTACGCGCTGTTCCGCCACATGAGCGTGTTCGACAACGTTGCCTTCGGCCTGCGCATGAAGCCCAAGGGCGAGCGCCCGAGCGAGAGCAAGATTGCCGAGAAGGTGCATGAGTTGCTGAACATGGTGCAACTGGACTGGTTGTCCGACCGCTACCCCGAGCAGCTTTCCGGTGGCCAGCGTCAGCGTATCGCCCTGGCCCGCGCCCTGGCGGTGGAGCCGAAGGTGCTGTTGCTGGACGAACCATTCGGTGCGCTGGATGCCAAGGTGCGAAAGGAGCTGCGTCGCTGGCTGGCGCGGCTGCACGAGGATATCAACCTGACGTCGGTGTTCGTTACCCACGACCAGGAAGAAGCCATGGAAGTGGCCGACCGCATCGTGGTGATGAACAAGGGGGTGATCGAGCAGATCGGCTCGCCGGGTGAGGTGTACGATAAGCCGGCCAACGATTTCGTCTACCACTTCCTCGGTGACTCCAACCGCCTGGCCTTGAGCGAAGGGCATCACGTGCTGTTTCGCCCGCACGAGGTGTCGCTGTCGCGGCATGAGACCGAAGGGCACCATGCGGCGGAGGTGCGCGACATTCGGCCGTTGGGCGCGACCACGCGGGTGACCTTGAAGGTGGAAGGGCAGAGCGAGCTGATCGAGGCCGAGGTGGTGAAAGACCATGACAGCCTGTCCGGATTGGCGCGGGGAGAGACGTTGTTCTTCCGGCCGAAGGTGTGGCAGAAGGTGGCCGATATCTGAGTCGCACAAGGAAAAGAGAGCCCGGGCATGGTCCCGGGTTTTTCTTGCCTGACCGTTTGACAGGGCAGCTTTGCAGCCTTTCGCAGGCGAGCTGCGAAAGCATGCTGTTATGCCTTATAGGTATTAATAAATATCTTCTTATTCCTTTACGAATATCTCGCCCTCCCTATACTTGTCTCCAAGCACGCAAACTTACTGGAGGCGTCCCCATGCGCAATGAGTCGATTCGCTACCTGATTGTGCCGGGTTGGCAAGGATCGCCAGACAACCATTGGCAGAGTCACTGGCAGCGCACCCTGCCCAACAGTGCACGGGTTGAACAGGAAGACTGGCTCACCCCGCAGCGGCAGGACTGGGTGCACGCGCTGGAGCAGGCGATTGCCGCCGAGCGCTCGCCGGTGATCCTGATTGCCCACAGCCTTGGTTGCATCACTGTCGCCCATTGGGCCGCGCAGGCAAGCCCGGCCTTGCTGCGGCAGGTGCGTGGTGCACTGCTGGTGGCGCCGGCAGATGTCGAGCGGCCCACTTGCGCGTCTGTGCTGCGCAACTTTGCACCGATCCCTACCGAGGTGCTGCCGTTCCCTAGCCAGGTCGTCAGTTCGGACAACGACCCGGCCGTGAACGTGCCACGGGCGCTGTACCTGGCCCAGGCATGGGGCGCCGAAGCGGGTTTGCTGAGCAATGCCGGGCACATCAACGTCAAGTCCGGTCATGAGCGCTGGGAACAAGGCTTCGCCTACCTGTATCGCTTGCAGAGCCGGATCGAGCAGCGCGCACTGCGCCGCGCCTGATCGCCCTTACTGTTTACCCTTTGTCTGACGCCTGGCCATTACGGGCCTGGGGCGGGAGTTCGTCATGACGTTTCAAAACCCGTTCGGCCAGCCGCTTTTGACCTTCCCCGAGCTGGACAAGAGCCCGCTGAGTATTCGTGCCAAGGCGCTGGTGTTCATCGACCCGCGCTCGCAGCAGTTGCGCGAGGACCTTGAGCGCCTGGCGCCACAACCTTTGCCGGTGCTGATCCGTGGCGAGACCGGCACCGGCAAGGAGCTGCTGGCCCGGCAGATTCACCGTACCAGCGACCGTGGAGGGTTGTTCGTGTCGGTCAACTGCGCGGCCATCAGCCCCACCTACGCCGATGCCGAGCTGTTTGGCTATAGCGCCGGCAGCCATGGCGGTACGGCCAGCAGCCGCGCCGGCTGGTTCGGTTCGGCCAATGGCGGCACCTTGTACCTGGACGAGATTGCCGACTTGCCGTTGGCCATCCAGGGCAAGCTGCTGGCAGCTCTGGAAAACCGCGAGGTCACTCGGGTGGGGGCGCAGCAGCCACAGCCGGTGGATGTTCGCCTGGTAGCCGCCACCAGCATCGACCTGGCCCGTGTAGTACGCGCAGGGCGCTTCAACGAGCGCCTGTATCAGTATCTGCGCGAGGGCGCGCTGGAACTGCCGCCGCTGCGCGAGCGGCCGGGCGATATCCTGCCGCTGGCCGAATACTTCGTGGGCATCTACAGCGTGCGCCAGCAACGGCCTGTACCCTTGGTGAGCGAGGCGGCGCAGCGGGTTCTGGAGGCGCATTTATGGCCGGGCAATACCCGCGAACTGGAGAACGTCATCCACTTTGCCTTGCTGGTCAATGACGGCGAAGAGATCCTGCCAGAAGACCTCGACTTGCCTGGCCCCGCGCGTTAGACATCGCGCCTGGGTAAAGAGGCTCATGTCATTGCTTCTGGAATAAGCAACTAAGTAAAAGATATTGTTACGGAATAAAAAAACTGGGTATCGTCCGCCTCACGCCCACAGGTGAACCGGTTGGGCACCCGATTCGCCATCGTCGATGGCCCAGATTTCAGAACAAGGACTACCATGAAGAAGACCCTGCTGACCACTGCCCTGGCTGCTGCCCTGTCGTTCTCCGGCCTGGCCGCTGCTGCCGAGAAACTGGTGGTTGCCGCTACCCCGGTACCGCACGCCGAAATTCTCGAGTTGATCAAGCCGACCCTGGCAAAAGAAGGCGTGGACCTTCAGATCAAGGTCTTCACCGATTACGTGCAGCCCAACGTGCAGGTGGACCAGAAGCGTCTGGACGCCAACTACTTCCAAACCCTGCCGTACCTGCAGAACTTCAACGAAGGTAAGGGCACCCACCTGGAAACCGTGGTGGGTGTACACGTAGAGCCCTTCGGTGGCTACTCGAAGAAGGTCAAGGCCCTGAGCGAGCTGAAAGAAGGCGCAACCGTTGCCATCCCTAACGAGGGCAGCAACAGCGGCCGCGCGCTGCTGCTGCTGCAGAAGGCCGGCCTGATTACCCTGAAAGACCCGAAGAATGCCCTGGCCACCCCCAAGGATATCGCCGAGAACCCGAAGAAGCTGAAGTTCCGCGAGCTTGAGTCGGCGATGCTGCCCCGTGTGCTGGACCAGGTCGACCTGGACATGATCAACACCAACTACGCCCTGGAAGCGGGCCTGAACCCGGCCAAAGATGCACTGGTGATCGAAGGTGCCGACTCGCCCTACGTGAACTTCCTGGTGGCCCGCCCGGACAACAAGGACAGTGAGGCCATCCAGAAACTGGCCAAGGCCCTGACCAGCCCGGAAGTCAAGGCATTCATTGCCAAGAAGTACCAAGGTGCCGTACTGCCCGCGTTCTGATTTCGCTAGTAACGCCTGATATGTGCCAACGCCGACACCTTGTGTCGGCGTTTTTCTTCAGCTCTGTCTGCACAGCACCGTAGAAGCCCTTTTGCTGCGAAGCGGCTGCAAAGCAGCCCCTTACCTCGTAGGTACCAGCCGTAAGGTACTCTGCGCCGGGATCACACCCATCTGCGCCCGCTGATACTGCCCCTGCACATACCCCTCAGCCTGGTCCGCAAAATGCCGGTCGAACGGCACGCCACTCTGCCCGACCGGGTTTATGGTCAGGGCCTGTCCGGCATCGGCAAAGTCGATCAGCCGCCGCGTCGACGGCCCATAGGTCACCGGCCAGGGCGCAGCGCTGATCTTCGCCGAGAGGTTGTTCGGCACTTCATGGGTACCAGGTGCGGCGAACGGCCCAACGTTGAACAGCAGGTTCAGCGGCTTTTTCACCCCAAGCGGATGATTGTGGGTCAGGGTATGGGCCTTGCCCCATTGCCAGCTGGCCGGATCACTGCCCAGGGTGTCGCGCAGGTGCTTCAAGCTGCTTTGCCAAGCTGTGCGCACGACGGCGGTACGGTCGGTTTGCTGGCTGCCACCCCGGGTGTTCCACCAGGGTGAATCGGCTTGCGCTGCCAGGCGTGGCAGGGCGGCGTCGATGGCGCGGGTGCTGATCAGCACCGGGAACCAGGTGTCGCCCAGCTCGTCATGCAGAGCCGCGAATGCCAGTTCATAAAGGAATTGGTTGAACAGCGTGGCGCTGGTCGAGTCGAGCGGGTAGTCCCCAGCCCAAGCCGCCAGTTGCTCGACCAGCTCTTGCTCTTCATCACCTTCTGCCACTGCACGCAGGGTTGCCAGAAGCGGGGCAAGGGTGCGCTGGCCATAGTCACTGGCGGTGTCCAACTGCAGTGCCTGGCTGTTTTGGGTGTCCCATTTCACTTCTGGGTTGGCCAGGTGGTGATCGAGCTGACGGCCACGGTCGGGCAGGTTGTAGTAACCCGGTATCGGCACCGCCGCCGGTGGCTGGTAGTTCGCCGAGACGATATAGCCGCGGGCCGGGTTCTCCTGCTGTGGGTTGACGCTGAAGGGGTAGAAACCGAGCTTGTCGGCCTGCGCGCTGGTGCCGTCGAGGATGAACGCCGGGTCGACGCCGTCGGGCCGGATTGGCAGCTTTGCCGCGGCCCACCAGCCGATGTCGCCACGGGCATTGGCCCAGACAAAGTTGAGCCCGGGCGCGTGAACCTTGGCGGCGGCCTCGCGCATCTTGCCCAGGGTGTCGGCGCGGTTGAGCTGATAGAAGCCGTCGAGGATCGGGTTTTCGGTTTCCAGGAATGCCCACCACATGGCGATTGGCGTGGAGCCGGTGGTGCTGCCCAGTGCGTCGTTGACGATCGGGCCATGGGGCGAGCGGCGCAGGCTGATGGTGACCGGCTGCTTGCCTTTGATGGCAATCGTCTGCTCGGTCTTTTCCAATGTGCGCCACTGGCCATCGACCATCACCTGATCGGCGTTGGCGGGGTTGGTCTTTTCGGCGATCAGGTCGACGTCATCGTTCTGGAACATGGTCAGGCTCCAGCCAAAATCACGGTTGTGGCCGAGCAGAGCGAACGGGTTGAGTGCCTGGAAATAGCCGTAGAGGTTGAAGCCGGGCGCTGACAGCTCGGCCTCGTACCACACAGCAGGTACGGCGAAGCTGATGTGCGGGTCGCCGGCCAGCAACGGCTTGCCACTGCGGGTGCGGCTACCCGCGACCGCCCAGGCGTTGCTGCCTTCGAACTGCGGGATGCCCGCGTCGCCCAGCGCCTCATTGCTTAAGCGCGCAAGTGCTTCCAGGTTTTGCCAGTCGGCAGCGGCCAGCGGCGTGCCCAGTGCGCCCTCGGGTTGCCAGCCAAGGTCGAATATTTTCAGGTAGTCAGGCCCCAGCTGGTCGCGGATGTAGGTAAGAGCAGGCTCGGTGCGGAACGCGGCGGCAAAACTGTAGGCCAGGTAGCCAGCGATGCTCAGCGTGTCCTCGGCGGTAAACGGGCGCGGGGTGATGCCGAGCAGGTCGAACTCCGTAGGCTTGGGGTGGCTGGCCTGCCAACTGTTGACCCCGTCGAGGTAGGCTTGCAGGGCCTGCCCTGCCGGCGCCTGCGGATCCTGCCGCTTGGCCATCAGCGCGGCCTGCTCGCGTATGCGCAAGCTGCGGAACAAGGTGTCGGTGGGCAGCAGCTTGTCGCCCAGCACTTCGGCCAGCTCACCACGGGCCAGGCGGCGCATGATCTCCATCTGGAACAGCCGGTCCTGGGCATGCACGTAGCCCAGTGCGCGGTAAAGGTCCGGCTCGGTCTGCGCCTGCAGGTGTGGCACGCCGCGGGCGTCGTAGCGCACGCTGACTGGCGCTTGCAGGCCGGCAACGGCGACCTCGCCCTCGCGCTGCGGCAGCTTGCCCTGCACGTACCAGTAACCGGCGCCAGCGGCCACGGTGACTACCACCGCCAGCAGGGTCAGGCTGCGCTTCATTCAGACTCCTTGTGCATTCAAACGAAAAATGTGGTCCGATCATCGGCGGATTCGCGAACAGAGCATAGCCCCAGGAAGGAGATCCCATGTCCCTCAGCGAAAAACAGAAAATGCTCACCGGCCAGCTCTACCACGCTGGCTGCCCCGAGCTACAGGCCGAGCAGATCGCCAACAAGCACTGGATGCACCGTTACAACAACAGTGTCGAACTGCTCAACGACGCACGCCACGGGCTGCTTGTAGAGCACTTTGGCCAGGTTGGCGAAGGCGCGGTAATTCGCCCGCCGTTCTATTGCGACTATGGCTACAACATCAGCGTTGGCCGTAATACCTTCATGAACTTCAACTGCGTGATCCTTGACGTGGTGCCGGTGCGTATCGGCGACGACTGCCAGATTGGCCCCAACGTGCAGATCTACACTGCCGACCATCCGCTCGATCCTGAAGTGCGACGCAGCGGGCTGGAGAGTGGGCGGCCGGTGACCATAGGCAATAACGTGTGGATCGGCGGTGCGGCGATCATTCTGCCGGGGGTGACCATCGGTGATAACGCCGTCGTCGGCGCCGGCAGTGTGGTGACCCGGGATGTGCCCGCAGGCGCGACGGTGGTGGGCAACCCGGCGAGGGTCCGTCAGCCCGACCAAGGGCAGTAGCAGCCTACCGCCAGGGTATTGGAGGCGTTGACCTGGCGGCCGTTGAGCAACGCCTTGAGGATTGGCTCGATGAAGCTGTTGCTGGCGTTGCACACGGCACCTTCGCTGTACGGGCCAAAGTAGGCCAGGCGGCCTTGCCGGTCCCAGATGGCCACGGCCGGGGAGGCAGGCAGGTGCTCGCTGCCGGGCAGGTGGATGATGGGTTGCAAGCCGCCGATATTGGCCGGTAGCTGGCCGTGGCTGCCGGGCTTTTGCAGCACATGGAAGGTAACGTCGTGGCCTGCGAACTGGCTGATAAGGTCGCTCAGGTGCTGTTGGTTGCCAACGTTGCATGGGCAGGCCGGGTCCCAGAAATGCACCACGCGGATCGGGCCAGCACCGGTCAGCTCGGCAGGTAGCTGTAACTGGCTGCCGTCGAACAGCGTGGCCTGGTTGTCGAACGGGCGCAGGTAGCGGGCCTGGAACGTGGTGTAGGCCTGCCAGAGGATTACGGCTGCGACCAACAAGGCGATTACCGTGCACAGCGGTTTGATGATTCGGCTATTCATGAAGCGTCGGTGGCCCTTTGTGGGAGCGGTGCAGGTTGTTCGAGGTGAGCAAGCTTGCCATGGCGCCGGCCAGAGCTGAAGATTCCAGATCAATACTTGCATCAATGTGGATGTACCCGATGCCCCCTGCCTTTCACCCCGACTGCCTGCGCACCAGCCTGGCGCCGTTCACCATTCGCCAGCCACTGTCGGCCCAAGCGCAGGACTACCAGCGCTTCTATGGCCTGAACCTGCCGGCACACAGCTGGCTGGGCAGCTTTCAGGCAGCAGGGTTCGACCTGGTCGGGCAGGCATGGCTGCCCGAGCAGCCAAGCGCGACGCTGTTCCTGCTGCACGGCTATTACGACCACATGGGCCTCTACCGACATCTGATCGAGTGGGCACTCAAGCAGGGTTTCGCCGTGATCAGCTGTGACCTGCCCGGCCACGGCCTGTCCAGCGGAGAGCGGGCCAGCATCAATGACTTCTCGGTGTACCAGCAGGTGCTGGAGGCCTTGTTCGAACAGGCGCAAACGCTGCAAATGCCTCACCCGTGGCACCTTTGTGGGCAGAGCACAGGGGGGGCGATTGCCGTGGACCACCTGCTGCACCAGGGCGCACGCAGCCCCGTCGATGGCCAGGTCATCCTGCTGGCGCCGCTGGTGCGGCCATGTTCCTGGCGCTGGTCGAAGTTCAGTTATTGCGTGCTGCGCCACTTCGTCAATGGCATCGAACGGCGCTTCAGTGAGAACACCAACGACCCGGCCTTCCTGCCGTTCCTGGAGGCCGACCCGCTGCAACCGCGTCGCCTGCCAACGGCCTGGGTGGGCGCACTGATCGCCTGGGTCAAACGCATCGAGGCCGCACCGCGCAGTGCGCGACGGCCATTGATCGTGCAGGGGGAGGCGGATGGCACCGTGGACTGGCCCCACAACCTTGAAGTGCTCAAGGCCAAGTTTGCCGAGCCGCAGATCCTGATGCTGCCCGAGGCCCGTCACCACCTGGCCAACGAGTTGCCGGGCATCCGCCAGCGCTACTTCGACTTCATCGACCAGCGCCTGGGCTGATCACTTCAGGTCGTTGGTGCTCTGGCCAACCGCAAGGCCGGCGCGTACAGCGGCCAGGGCCGCCTGGTAGTAAGCCTTGCCCTCGGGCGACTCGGCAAAGGTGGCGAACGCTTCCAGCTCGGCATCGGACAGGTCGCGGTAGACGTACAGCAGGGTGTTGTTCAGGTCTTCGCCAATCTGCCCCATCAGCCGCTGGCGCTGGCCATCCAGCAGGCTTTGGGCCTGGCCGCCGCCGAACAGGCCGGGGATCATCGAGCTGAGGCTGTCGGCGGCTACACCGGCGATGGCCAGGCTGACTTCGGCGCCGGCTTCACGCGCAGGCAGGGCCTGGGCCAGGTGGCCGATGATCAGCAGACGATCGTCGCTGGCCTGGATCTTGGGCAGGCCTTTGGCGTTCTTGGCCAGTTCGTCCTTGCGGGTGGCCTTGAGCTCGGCCGCTACCACTTTGCGCCCCAGCGGTGACTGGAAGAAGGCCAGGGCCGGTGCCGGGTTGGCCAGGGTGGCGCGCAGCTTTGCCTGGGCGCGACGGTCCACCGCCTGAGCCTGGAAACGCTGGTTGCTGTTGTTGACCAGCGCCTGGTACACGGCGGGTGGCAAACTGTTGCGGTAGCGCTCCTGGGCAGCGGTCAGGGCATCGTTGAAGTGGGCGCGCTGGTCGGGCCAGCCGGCAGCCTTGTACAGTTGATCCAGGTTGTCTGCCCAGACAGGCATGGTGCAGATCATCAGCAGAATCAGGGAAAACAGACGGCGCATTCAGGACTCCTGTCGGCAGGTGGCTATTGTCCTTGGCCCGGCGCCGGTTTGTCGAGATATCCGCGTGTTTCTCGGCCAAGTGGCGCTGTGCGGCGACAGGGCGAATGGATATGATGCGCGCCATGCACATATCCCCAGAACACCCGATGCTTGCGGCCGTCGTCGACGATCTGGCCACCCATGGCTGGTCCCAGCAGGCGCACTTTTTGCCTGCCGACCTGGTGCGCGCGCTGGCAGCCGAGTGCCGGCGCCGTGATGCCGAAGGCGAACTCAACCCTGCAGGGGTTGGGCGCGGTGCTACCCAGGAGGTGCGCGAAGCCATTCGCGGTGACCAGATTCAGTGGATCGACCCGGGGCAGGCCGAGGCTTGCGACCAGTATCTGGTGGCCATGGACCAGCTGCGCCTGGCGATCAACCAGGGCCTGTTCCTGGGCCTGGAAGACTTTGAATGCCATTTTGCCCTGTACCCACCGGGGGCGTTCTATCGCCGGCACCTGGACCGCTTTCGCGACGATGACCGGCGCATGGTCTCGGCGGTGCTTTACCTCAATGAAGGCTGGCAACCGCATGACGGTGGCCAGTTGCGTATGTTCCTGGCCGACGGTGTCGAGCACGATGTCGAGCCAGTGGCTGGTTGCCTGGTGGTGTTCCTGTCGGGCGAGGTGCCTCACGAAGTACTGCCGGCCGGGCGTGAGCGGCTGTCGTTGACCGGCTGGTTCAGGCGGCGTGGCAATGACCCGTTCTGATAAGCCCAGGGTGCTGGTGAGCGCCTGCCTGTTGGGGCAGCCAGTACGCTATGACGGCCGGGCCAGCGGCCATCCCGATTTGTTGCAGCAGTGGCAGGCCGAAGGGCGGGTGGTGCCGTTGTGCCCGGAGGTAGCCGGCGGCTTGCCGACCCCGCGGCCGACAGCGGAGATCCCGGGAGGGCAGGGCAGCGCAGTGCTCGATGGCGACACGCAGGTGCTGACGGTGACGGGCGAAGATGTCAGTGCCGCGTTTCTGGCCGGTGCACAGTTGGCGCTGGAGCTGGTGCGGCGGCATGGCATTCGCGTAGCGGTGCTGAAGTCTGGCAGCCCTTCGTGTGGCAACCGGTTGACCTATGACGGCACCTTCAGTGGTGTGAAAGTGGCGGGCGAAGGGGTAACCACGGCGCTGCTGCGGCGGGCGGGCGTGCAGGTGTTCAGCGAGCTGGAGCTGGACCAGGCGCAGCGGGCTTTGGCTGATAGATCTGCTTGAACCTGTGCCGGCCTTTTCGCGGGTGAACCCGCTCCTACGTAGATCGGTGGTGGACACACATCGGGCGTTGGACCCAGGCCGCTGTCGTAGGAGCGGGTTTACCCGCGAAGAGGCCGGCCCTGCTGGCCAATCTCCCCCGCCGTTCACTATCGCCGCCGCCACCGTATTCGCGGGTAAACCCGCTCCTACACAGATCGGTGGTGGACACACATCGGGCGTTGGACCCAGGCCGCTGTAGGAGCGGGTTTACCCGCGAAGAGGCCGGGCCTGCTGACCAATATCCCTGGCCGTTCACCGTCGCCGCCGCTACCGTATTCGCGGGTAAACCCGCTCCTACGTAGATCGGTGGTGGACACACATCGGTGGTTGGACCCAGGCCGCTGTAGGAGCGGGTTTACCCGCGAAGAGGCCAGCACAGGTTGCAAATATGACCTCACTGCCCGGCTGCAGTCTCCTGCACACCCTTGAACCACTTCTGCTCAAGCTCGGCAGTCCGGCCACTGTCTTTCAACCGTTGCAACGCATTGTTTACGGCGCTTTCAAAAGCCGGGTTGTCTTTCTGGAACGGGATCACCAGCTTCTTCTCGCCAATCGGCAGGCTCACATCGAGCGGGCCGTCGCCTGTGAGCGATTCACTCGACGGGGTGAGTGCGATGTCGTACTTGCCGCTCTCGACGCCCGTCAGTACTTCGGCAGATGGGGCTTCGACGAACTCGGCGCGCAAGTCCAGTTCGTTGGCCAGGGCCTGGCCAAATTCGATGTCGAAACCTGTCAGGTGGTCGTCTTGTTTGAAGGCGTATGGCGAGTTCTCGGCCTGTACGGCAATGCGCAGTTCGCCCCGGTCGGCGATTTCGTCGATCAGCTCCGCCTGAGCCAATGGACTGATCAGTACTGCCAGCAGTACCCCTATGGTCGAACGCATGTATGCCCCTTTTCTTTTAGCAGTTTGAAATCGATCGCCACGGCTTTCTTCCTCGCCGTGATCGAGCGCAGCCTATGACCTTCAAGCCTCGGCATTGTTTAACCCTGACTGAAATATTTCTGTCAGGCAATGTGAACACCTTGGCGCATATTTCAACTAAGGTGAACTACCGCCGCTTTTGGATTACAGGCGGCGGTCAATAAGTGAATCACAGGAGAAGTGAATGAACAGCCTATTTTCGCGTGCTGCCGTTGCCGGTCTGCTGATGGGTGCGTCGGTGTTCGCCAGTGCCGCAGACGCCCTGAAGAGCCAGGAGCCGCCCAAGGAGGCGAAGGTCTTCATCGTTTCCCCCGCCGATGGTGCAACGGTCGACAAGACCTTCACCGTCAAGTTCGGTATCGAAGGTATGGGCCTCAAGCCTGCGGGTGACCAAACCCCGCATACCGGGCACCACCACCTGCTGGTGGATGTCGACAAAGAGCCGGTGGCTGACATGCCGCTGCCGACCAGCCTGATGCCAGAGGCCGGCGTCGCATTGCCGGCGGGGCCGCAAGTGTTGCACTTCGGCAAGGCGCAGACCGAAACCAGCATTACCCTGACCCCAGGCAAGCACACCCTGCAACTGATTCTGGGTGACCAGTATCATGTGCCGTTCAAGACTAGCGTCGAGTCGAAGAAGATCACGGTTGAAGTGAAATAAAAAAAGGGAGGCCTTCAGGGCCTCCCTTTTTCATGCTGCACCCAGAGTTAGAACAGGACGCGGGAACGGATGGTGCCCTTGACCTGTTGCAGTTTCTCTTGCGCGAGGTCCGAATACTCGGCGTCAACGTCGATTACCACGTAACCGACTTTCTCGTTGGTCTGCAGGAACTGACCGGAGATGTTGATACCGTTCTCGGCGAAGACCTTGTTGATCTCGCTGAGTACGCCCGGGATGTTTTCGTGAATGTGCAGCAGACGGTGTTTGCCTGGGTGCGCTGGCAGGGCCACTTCCGGGAAGTTGACCGAGGACACCGAAGTACCGTTGTCGCTGTACTTGACCAGTTTCTCGGCCACTTCCAGGCCGATGTTGGCCTGGGCTTCGGCGGTGGAACCACCAATGTGCGGCGTCAGGATCACGTTGTCGAGGCCGCGCAGCGGGCTTTCGAACTCTTCGTCGTTGGAGCGTGGCTCGACCGGGAACACGTCGATGGCGGCGCCGATCAGGTGCTTGTCCTTGATGGCAGCGGCCAGGTGGTCCAGCTCGACCACGGTGCCGCGGGCGGCGTTGATCAGGATCGCGCCCTTCTTCATCGAGCGGATTTCCTTCTCGCCGATCATCCACTGGGTGGATGGCAGCTCAGGCACGTGCAGCGAGACGATGTCAGCCAGGCCCAGCAGCTCGTTCAGGCTGGTGACCTGCACGGCGTTGCCCAATGGCAGCTTGGTCAGCGGGTCGAAGAAGTAGACCTGCATGCCCATGTTCTCAGCCAGTACCGAAAGCTGGGTACCAATCGAGCCGTAGCCGACGATGCCCAGTTTCTTGCCGCGGATTTCGAACGAGTTGGCCGCGCTCTTGATCCAGCCACCACGGTGGCAGGAGGCGTTCTTCTCAGGGATACCGCGCAGCAGCAGGATGGCTTCGGCCAGCACCAGCTCGGCCACCGAGCGGGTGTTGGAGTATGGCGCGTTGAACACGGCGATACCGCGCGCGCGGGCAGCTTCCAGGTCAACCTGGTTGGTACCGATGCAGAAGCAGCCAACAGCGACCAGTTTCTTGGCGCAGTCGAAGATCTCTTCAGTGAGCTGGGTACGCGAACGGATGCCGATGAAGTGGGCATCGGCGATCTTTTCCTTCAGCTCGGCTTCCGGCAACGAACCAGTGAGGTATTCGATGTTGGTGTAGCCGGCGGCCTTGAGGGTATCGACCGCGTTCTGGTGCACACCTTCAAGAAGAAGGAACCGGATCTTGCTCTTGTCGAGAGAAGTCTTGCTCATCTGCGTAAACCTGTATCCCGGAGATAAATTGGCGAGGGGTGATGCCAGGCGCGAGGGCAGCCTTAGCATGAACAGCGGGAGGGCTATGCTAGCATACGCGACACAATCTGAGCTTATCCCGACAGGTGAAGAGTGCTCAGGGTGACCATGAATAAGTCGAGAGTTCCAGCGATGACCCACCCCGCTGTTATTGAAGAACTGATGACCCTTGTCGACCCCGGCAAGGTCCTGACTGACCCGGTTTCCCTGGATGCGTATGGCAAGGATTGGACCAAGCATTACCCGCCTGCGCCCAGCGCCATCGTCTTCCCCAAAACGATAGAACAGGTGCAAGCCATTGTGCGTTGGGCCAATGCGCACAAGGTGGCGCTGGTACCCTCTGGCGGGCGCACCGGGCTTTCTGCCGGCGCCGTGGCGGCCAATGGCGAGGTTGTCGTCGCCTTCGACTACATGAACCAGATCCTTGGCTTCAATGCTTACGACCGTACTGTGGTTTGCCAGCCAGGGGTCATAACCCGGCAGCTGCAAGCCTTCGCTCAAGAGCAGGGCTTATATTACCCGGTGGACTTCGCTTCCAGCGGTTCCAGCCAGATTGGCGGCAATATCGGCACCAATGCCGGCGGGATCAAGGTGATTCGTTACGGTATGACCCGCAATTGGGTGGCCGGGCTGAAAGTGGTCACCGGCAAGGGTGAGTTGCTGGAGCTGAACAAAGACCTGATCAAGAACGCCACCGGCTACGACCTGCGCCAGCTGTTCATTGGTGCCGAGGGTACGCTGGGCTTCGTGGTCGAGGCCACCATGCGCCTGGACCGCGCACCGCGCAATCTCACCGCCATGGTGCTGGGCACACCGGACTTCGACGCGATCATGCCGGTGCTGCACGCCTTCCAGGGCAAGCTGGACCTGACCGCTTTCGAGTTTTTCTCCGACAAGGGGCTGGCCAGGATCCTCGCTCGCGGCGATGTGCCCGCGCCGTTCGCGACGGATTGCCCGTTCTATGCGCTGCTGGAGTTCGAGGCCAGCACGGAAGAAGTTGCCAATGAAGCATTGGCTACCTTCGAACACTGCGTCGAGCAGGGTTGGGTGCTGGATGGGGTGATGAGCCAGAGCGAAACCCAGCTGAAAAACCTGTGGAAGCTGCGCGAGTACCTGTCGGAAACCATCTCGCACTGGACACCGTACAAGAACGACATTTCCGTCACAGTTTCGAAAGTGCCTGCGTTCCTGCGCGATATCGACGCCATCGTCTCTGAGCATTACCCGGACTATGAAGTGGTGTGGTACGGCCATATTGGTGACGGCAACCTGCACCTGAACATCCTCAAGCCTGAGCCTATGAGCAAGGACGACTTCTTCGCTTCTTGTGCCAAGGTCAACAAGTGGGTATTCGAGATCGTCGAGCGTTACAACGGGTCGATTTCTGCCGAGCATGGCGTGGGCATGACCAAGCGTGATTACCTGGGCTACAGCCGTTCGCCTGAAGAGATCGCCTGCATGAAGGCAATAAAGGCCGTGTTCGACCCTAACGGCATCATGAATCCGGGTAAGATCTTCGCACCTGAATAAAAAGCAGTATCCAGAAGGAGTCGGCCATGAGTTACCAGCACCAGTACGTAGACGGCACGCGCATTCACTTCCCCCTGGGCAAGGTGGTGTGCATCGGCCGTAACTATGCCGAGCATGCCAAGGAACTGGACAACCCGATCCCCACCGAGCCGCTGCTGTTCATCAAGCCAGGCAGCTGCGTGGTGCCGGCCGAAGGTGGCTTCAAGATCCCGGCCGAGCGTGGGTCGGTGCACTATGAGGTTGAAATTGCCGTGTTGCTGGGCAAGCCGTTGTCGACCCACCCGAGCGAGGAAGAGGTGCTGGACGCCATTTCCGGTTACGCACCGGCGCTGGACCTGACCCTGCGCGACGTGCAGGCCAAACTGAAGGAAAAGGGCCTGCCCTGGGAGCTGGCCAAGTGCTTTGACGGTGCTTGCGTGCTGCCACCGTTCGTCTCGGCCGCCAGCTTCGAGGACGTGACAGACATCCCGGTGCGCCTCACCGTGAACGGCGAAGTGCGCCAGGATGGTAACAGCGCGATGATGCTGAACCCGATCGTGCCGATGATTCAGTACATGGCAGCGCATTTCTCGCTGCAGGCGGGGGATGTGATCCTCACCGGAACCCCGGCGGGCGTTGGGCCGTTCAATGTCGGTGACGAGCTGGTGCTGGAGCTGCCGGGGGTGAGCCGCTTCGAAAGCCGGGTGCTTTGACCCGAAACCGCGTGGCCTTCTTCGCGGGTAAACCCGCTCCTACAGGGGCCGCGTGGCCTTTTTCGCGGGTGAACCCGCTCCTACAGGGTTGCAGCACCTTGGGGGCGGGCATGCCCGCGAAGAGGTCGGCCCTGTTTACCGATTTTTCACACCCAATCCGGATAATGCGCGCACCTAAGCCCATTTCCCCAGGATCACCGCATGCCATCCACCCCCAGCGCCCCGGTAACCCCCAAGCGTCGTTTCTACCTGCGCTGGCCCTTCGGCCTAGCCGTGGCGGCGGTGATCGGCTATGGGGTGGCCGTGGCCATGCATTGGGATGACCGCGGTGCACTGTGGGTAAAAGAAGGCTTTGAAAGCACCGCCGAGCGCAGCGATAGCGTGTGGCTGCCGGATTATCAGGTGGACATCGACGCCAAACCGTTGCCAGGCATGGAGGATGACGAAGCTTCGGACGTGGCCTTCAACCCGCAAACCCGCACCCTGTTCGCGGTCATGGGCAAGAACCCGATTCTGGTCGAGCTGAGCCTGGAGGGCGATGTACTGCGCAAGATTCCGCTCAACGGCTGGAACAACCCCGAAGGCGTCGCGGTGCTCGAAGACGGCAACCTGGCCATCACTGACGAGCGCCTGCATGACCTGACCGTGGTCAAGGTGGACGCGCAGACCACGGCACTGAACCACGATGACTTCCAGAGCCACGACCTGGGCCCATCGGTCAAAAGCAACAAGGGCTTCGAGGCCATCGCCTGGGACCCGTTGCGCCAGCGCCTGATCATTGGCGAGGAGCGCCCGCCCAAGCTGTACACCTGGACCACCGATGGCCGCAGCCCGCTCAAGGGTGAGAAGCAACCGTTGCCTAGCGATGAACTCGACTTGCGCAACCTGTCTGCGCTAGGTGTCGACCCGCGTACCGGCCACTTGCTGGTGCTTTCGGCCGACTCCAACATGCTGCTGGAGCTGGACGAGCAGGGGGAGCAAGTCAGTTTCATGACGCTGCTGGGCGGCTTCAACGGCCTTGAGGGCACCATTCCGCGGGCTGAAGGGGTGGCCATGGACGACAAGGGCAACTTGTACATGGTCAGCGAGCCGGCGCTTTTCTATCGATTCAAAAAGAACTGACAACCCCATCAGATTTGCCTGACGCTTGCGTTAAGCTTTGCTTCAGCCATTCATGATTAGATTCGCCATCCTTGTGTCGAGTCTGTCCCTATGCGTCGTTTAGTTCGCCTGCTCCTTGTCCTGGCTGCCCTTGGTCTGCTCCTGCTGGGCTGGGCCGGGCAGGAGTTCCGCCTGTTCGAGCGTGGCTGGTTCAATCTGAAGACCTGGTGGCAGCCTGTGGAGCGCGGCATTGGCCTGGACCGCTATCGGGTGGTGCTGGAGGCGCAGCCGATCGAAGGGCTGGATGATGACATTTCGGCGCTGACCTACGACCCCGACCGCAAAACCCTCTTCACGGTCACCAACGCCCGTTCGGAACTGATCGAGCTGTCGCTGGACGGCCGTATCCTGCGACGTGTGCCGCTGACTGGTTTCGGCGACCCGGAGGCAGTGGAGTACGTCGGGCCAAACAGCTATGTAATCACCGATGAGCGTCAGCAACGGCTGATTCGCGTCCGACTGGAAGACGACACGATGTTTCTCGATGCCGGTGATGCCGAACAGCTGACGTTGGGCATTGGCCTCAATGGCAACAAGGGCTTCGAGGGCCTGGCCTACGATTCGGCGGGCAAGCGCCTGTTCGTGGCGAAGGAGCGTGACCCGATGCTGATCTATGAGGTGCATGGCTTCCCGCATGACAACCCGGAAAAGCCCTACGCCGTGCATGTGGTGCAGGACCGCAAGCGTGATTCACGGTTGTTTGTGCGGGATTTGTCGAGCTTGCAGTTCGATGAACGCAGCGGGCATTTGCTGGCATTGTCGGACGAGTCTCGGCTGGTGCTGGAGCTGGATGTACAGGGCCAGCCGCTGAGTACCTTGTCGTTGCGCAAAGGCTTCCAGGGGTTGCAGGCGACGGTGCCGCAGGCGGAAGGTATTGCGATGGATGACGCGGGGACCATTTACCTGGTCAGTGAGCCGAACCTGTTCTATGTGTTCAAGCAGCCGGCTGACTGATCGCCTGTCGGGGCCTATTCGAGGGTAAACCCGCTCCTACAGGGGTGGCCACGGTTCCAGGCCTGTGGGGTACCTTGTAGGAGCGGGTTTACCCGCGAAGGGTTTTACTCGGCCTTCAGGCTCTTCACGCCTTCAGCGGTACCCAGCAAAAGCAGATCCGCCGGCCGCGCCGCGAACAGGCCGTTGGTGACCACGCCGACGATGGCGTTGATCTGCGCTTCCAGTTCCACCGGGTTGGTGATCTGCAGGTTGTAAACATCCAGGATCACGTTGCCGTTGTCGGTGACCACGCCTTCACGGTACACCGGGTCGCCACCCAGCTTCACCAGCTGACGTGCCACGTGGCTGCGGGCCATGGGGATCACTTCGACCGGCAGCGGGAAGGCCCCCAGTACCGGCACCAGCTTGCTGCCGTCGGCGATGCAGATGAAGGTCTTGGCCACGGCCGCGACGATCTTTTCGCGGGTCAGGGCTGCGCCGCCGCCCTTGATCAGGTGCAGGTGTGCGTCGCTCTCGTCAGCGCCGTCCACGTAAAACTCAAGCTCGCTGACGCTGTTCAGTTCGTAGACCGGGATGCCATGGCCCTTCAGGCGCTGGGCAGTGGCTTCGGAGCTGGCGACGGCGCCGTCGAACGCGGTCTTGTGCTGAGCCAGGGCATCGATGAAGAAGTTGGCGGTCGAACCGGTACCGACGCCTACGACGCTCTTTTCATCCAGCTTGGGCAGAATGAAGTCGACAGCGGCCTGGGCGACGGCCTGTTTGAGTTGGTCCTGGGTCATGCGGGCTCCGGAAGGGGCAGGGCGGTTTCAAAGTTGCCTAGTATAACGGCTCGCACGGCTTTGCTGTGGTCGCCCGACGTAGCGCTGGGGTAGACTCCCAGCCCTCGTCCCGCGGCCCAGTGATGCATTCCCGATGCTCGAACAGTACGTCAAGAAGATCCTCACCTCGCGCGTCTATGACGTTGCCGTCGAAACCCCGTTGCAGAGCGCCGGGCAGCTGAGCAAGCGCCTGGGTAACCAGATTCTGCTCAAGCGCGAAGACCTGCAGCCCGTATTCTCGTTCAAGATCCGCGGCGCCTATAACAAGTTGGCCCAGCTGAGCCCGGAAGAACTGGCCCGCGGCGTGGTGACCGCCTCGGCCGGCAACCACGCCCAAGGCCTGGCCCTGGCCGCGCGCGAAATGGGCATCAAGGCCACCATCGTGATGCCCAAGACAACTCCGGAAATCAAGGTCGAAGGCGTGCGCTCGCGCGGTGGCAAGGTGGTGCTGCATGGCGATTCGTTCCCTGAGGCGCTGGCCTATTCGCTGAAACTGGTCGATGAAAAGGGCTTCGTCTACGTTCACCCTTACGACGATCCGCACACCATCGCCGGGCAGGGCACCGTCGCCATGGAAATCCTGCGCCAGCACCCTGGCCAGCTGGACGCGATCTTCGTCCCGGTGGGCGGTGGCGGCCTGATCGCCGGCATTGCTGCCTACGTGAAGTACCTGCGTCCGGAAATCAAGGTAATCGGTGTCGAACCGGACGATTCCAACTGCCTGCAGGCGGCCATGGCTGCCGGTGAGCGTGTGGTGCTGCCGCAGGTCGGGCTGTTCGCCGATGGCGTGGCGGTGGCGCAGATTGGCCAGCACACCTTCGATATCTGCCGCCACCATGTGGACGAAGTCGTCACCGTAAGTACCGACGAGATCTGCGCGGCAATCAAGGATATCTACGACGATACCCGCTCGATCACAGAGCCTGCTGGCGCGCTGGGTGTTGCGGGCATCAAGAAGTACGTCGAGCTATACGGCGTCAGCGGCCAGACCCTGGTAGCCATCGACTCCGGTGCCAACGTCAATTTCGATCGCCTGCGCCATGTGGCCGAACGTGCCGAGCTGGGTGAGAAGCGCGAGGCGATTATCGCCGTGACCATCCCTGAGCGCCCGGGTAGCTTCAAGGCCTTCTGCGAGGCGATTGGCAAGCGTCAGATCACCGAGTTCAACTACCGCAAGCACACCTCTGACGAAGCGCATATCTTCGTTGGGGTGCAGACCCATCCGGAAAACGACCCGCGCGCGGCACTGGTGCAGCAACTGACCGAGCAGGGCTTCCCGGTTACTGACCTGACCGACAACGAACTGGCCAAGCTGCATATTCGTCATATGGTCGGCGGCCACTCGGCCGGTGCCAGCGATGAAATGGTGCTGCGCTTCGAATTCCCCGAGCGGCCAGGGGCGCTGTTCAACTTCCTCAACAAGCTGGGCGGGCGCTGGAACATCTCGATGTTCCACTACCGCAACCATGGCGCGGCGGATGGGCGCGTGGTGGCGGGGCTGCAAGTGCCGGAGGACGAACGTCACCTGGTGCCGGCGGCGCTGGCCAAGATTGGTTACCCGTACTGGGACGAGACCGAGAACCCGGCCTACAAACTGTTCCTGGGCTGAGCGGCTAAGCTAGGGCTGATGGCCTGTATAAGGACGACCGAGACATGGAACACCTGACCACGCTCAAAACCCTGCATATCATCGCCACCGCGCTGCTGCTTCTGGGCGCCCTGGGCCTGGCGATCTGGACCTGGCGCGCTCGCCGTCAGGGCGATGCCGAAGCCTACGCCAAGCTGCTGCGCCGGCCATTGGTGTTCGTCTGGCTGGTGATGGGCCTATGCCTGGTGAGCATGCCGTTCACCGGCTGGTGGCTGATACACCTGGTGGGCTGGCCACTGGGGCAGACCTGGGTGTTGGCATCCAGTGTCATCTATACCTTCGGTGCGTTTGCCGTGTGGTGGCTGCTGGTGCGGTTGAACCGGCTGCGCAAGGCCGAGGTGGTGGGGCTGCGGTTTACCTTCGCCTTGGCGGTGTTCAGTGGGGTTTGCTTCCTGTCCATTGCCGGACTGATGGGGGCCAAGCCGGTCTGACAGCTTTGTGCTGTTTGTGCCGGCCTCTTCGCGGGTAAACCCGCTCCTACAACGGGCGGTGTGATGCCGGCACAGGAAAGCCTCAATCCCGCAGCGAAATCACCGGCCACCCCCGCTTATCCGCCTCGGCCCGCAGGTCCGAGGCCGGGTCCACTGCCACTGCATGCGTCACCCGCTGCAACAACGGCAGGTCATTCATCGAGTCGCTATAGAAGTAGCTGTCCTCGAGATCAAAGCCGTTTTCCAGCATCCAGCGCTCCAGCCGCGTCACTTTGCCTTCACGGAAACACGGTATATCGGTACTACGCCCGGTGTAGCGGCCGTCGCGCACTTCGCATTCGGTTGCCAGCAACACCCGCACCCCTAGGCGCCGGGCGATCGGTGCGGTGACGAAGCGGTTGGTAGCGGTGATGATCACCAGTTGGTCGCCCGCCTCGCGGTGCTGCTGCAGCAAGGCCAGGGCCTTGGGCAGGATGATTGGCTCGATACAGTCGCGCATGAAGTCGCGGTGCCACTCGTCGAGCTGGGCCATGGGTGTTGCCGCCAGGATCTCCATGGAAAAGGCCAGATAGGCCTGCAGGTCCAGGGTGCCATTGAGGTAATCCTGGTAGAAGCTGTCGTTGCGTTGCTTGTAGGCGACCGGGTCGAGAATGCCGCGCTCGCAAAGGTAGTCACCCCAGGCATGGTCGCTGTCGCCACCGAGGAGGGTATTGTCCAGGTCGAATAAAGCCAGGCGCATCGCGGTCACTCGCATCAGTCACAGGGTAGACCCGCAGAATACGGAGTTTTCACGCAGCTGCACATAAGCTTGGCGGGCGCGTTGCTGCGCTCGCAAGCTTTGTGGAACAATGCGTTGACATGCGTTTGCGAGGTTGCTGCCGTGATCGACCCGGATGGTTTTCGCCCCAATGTCGGGATCATTCTCACGAATGATGCCGGGCAGGTGCTATGGGCTCGACGGATCAACCAGGATGCCTGGCAATTCCCCCAGGGTGGTATCAACCCTGACGAAACGCCGGAAGACGCCCTGTACCGCGAGCTGAACGAAGAAGTTGGCCTAGAACGCGACGATGTAGAAATTCTTGCCTGCACCCGTGGCTGGTTGCGTTATCGTTTACCCCAGCGATTGGTACGTACCCACAGCCAGCCGCTGTGCATCGGCCAGAAGCAGAAGTGGTTCCTGCTGCGCCTGGTCAGCAACGAACAACGGGTGCGGATGGACCTGACCGGCAAGCCGGAATTCGACGGCTGGCGCTGGGTGAGCTATTGGTATCCGCTGGGCCAGGTTGTGACATTCAAGCGCGAGGTGTACCGACGCGCACTGAAAGAGCTAGCACCGCGTCTGTTGACGCGCGACTGACGACGGAGTTCGACCCCGAGCCATGCTCAATACGCTGCGCAAGATCGTCCAGGAAGTAAACTCCGCCAAAGATCTCAAGTCGGCGTTGGGGATCATTGTGTTGCGCGTCAAGGAAGCCATGGGCAGCCAGGTCTGCTCGGTCTACCTGCTCGACCCGGAAACCAACCGCTTCGTGCTGATGGCTACCGAAGGCCTGAACAAGCGCTCCATCGGCAAAGTCAGCATGGCCCCCAACGAAGGCCTGGTTGGCCTGGTCGGTACCCGGGAAGAGCCTCTGAACCTGGAAAACGCCGCCGACCACCCGCGTTACCGCTACTTTGCCGAAACCGGCGAAGAGAAATTCGCCTCCTTCCTGGGGGCGCCGATCATCCACCACCGCCGTGTGGTCGGGGTACTGGTCATCCAGCAAAAGGAGCGCCGCCAGTTCGACGAGGGCGAGGAAGCCTTCCTGGTCACCATGAGCGCCCAGCTTGCCGGGGTTATCGCCCACGCCGAGGCTACGGGCTCGATCCGTGGCCTGGGCCGTCAGGGCAAAGGCATTCAGGAAGCGCGCTTCGTGGGTGTGCCGGGTTCGCCTGGTGCCGCGGTGGGGCGCGCGGTGGTGATGTTGCCGCCGGCCGACCTGGAAGTGGTCCCGGACAAGATCGTCGATGACATCGACGCCGAACTCAAGCTGTTCCAGAACGCCCTGGAAGGTGTGCGCGACGACATGCGCAAGCTGTCGGCCAAGCTGGCCACCCAGCTGCGCCCGGAAGAGCGTGCGCTGTTCGATGTTTATCTGATGATGCTTGAAGACGCAGCCCTGGGCGGTGAGGTGACCGAGGTCATCAAGACCGGCCAGTGGGCCCAGGGCGCCCTGCGCCAGGTGGTTGGCGAGCACGTCAACCGCTTCGAGCTGATGGACGACGACTACCTGCGTGAGCGTGCCTCCGACGTCAAGGACCTGGGGCGCCGCCTTTTGGCCTACCTGCAGGAAGCGCGCTCGCAGTCGCTGGTGTATGCCGACAACACCATCCTGGTCAGTGAGGAACTGACACCGGCCATGCTCGGTGAAGTGCCGGAAGGCAAGCTGGTCGGCCTGGTCTCGGTACTCGGCTCGGGCAACTCCCACGTCGCCATTCTTGCGCGGGCCATGGGCATCCCAACGGTGATGGGCCTGGTCGACCTGCCATATTCCAAAGTCGACGGTATTGAACTGATCGTCGACGGCTACAAGGGCGAGGTGTTCACCAACCCCAGCGAGGTGCTGCGCAAGCAGTACAGCGAAGTGGTCGAGGAGGAACGCCAGCTGGCCCAAGGGCTGGATGCACTGCGCGAACTGCCGTGTGTTACTCCCGACGGCCATCGCATGCCCCTGTGGGTCAACACCGGCCTGCTCGCTGACGTGGCCCGTGCCCAGCAGCGCGGCGCCGAAGGGGTAGGCCTGTACCGCACCGAAGTGCCGTTCATGATCAACCAGCGTTTTCCCAGTGAGAAAGAGCAGTTGGCCATCTACCGTGAGCAGCTGGCAGCCTTCCACCCACTGCCGGTAACCATGCGTACCCTCGACATCGGTGGTGACAAGGCACTGTCGTACTTCCCGATCAAGGAAGAAAACCCGTTCCTCGGCTGGCGTGGCATCCGCGTCACCCTCGACCACCCGGAAATCTTCCTGGTACAGACCCGCGCCATGCTCAAGGCCAGCGAGGGCCTGAACAACCTGCGCATCCTGCTGCCGATGATTTCCGGCATTCACGAGCTGGAAGAGGCGCTGCACCTTATCCACCGTGCCTGGGGTGAAGTGCGTGACGAAGGTACCGATGTACCGATGCCGCCTGTGGGTGTAATGGTGGAAATTCCAGCGGCGGTGTACCAGACCAAGGAGCTGGCGCGCCAGGTGGACTTCCTGTCGGTCGGCTCCAACGACCTGACCCAGTACCTGCTGGCGGTGGACCGCAACAATCCGAGGGTCGCCGACCTGTACGACTACCTGCACCCGGCGGTGCTGCAGGCGCTGAACACGGTGGTGCGCGACGCCCATGGCGAAGGCAAGCCGGTGAGCATCTGCGGCGAGATGGCCGGTGACCCGGCGGCGGCGGTCCTGTTGATGGCCATGGGCTTCGACAGCCTCTCGATGAACGCCACCAACCTGCCGAAGGTCAAGTGGATGCTGCGCCAGATCAATATGGGCAAGGCCAAGGAGCTGCTGGCCGAAGCCTTGAGCCATGACAACCCGCAGGTTATCCACAGCTCGCTGCAGCTGGCCCTGAAGAACCTTGGGTTGGCGCGGATGATTGGGCCTGGGGCTAACAAGACTCTTTGAGGGTGATGCTGCCTGTCACGGCCTCTTCTCGGGTAAACCCGCCCCTACGTTGATCGGTGTACGTGTATCGGCGTAGGGGCGGGTTTACCCGCGAAGAGGCCCGAACAGACAACATCAAATACTCAGACCAACAACTCAATTTCCCCCAAGTGCCCGCCAAAAGGCCCGAAACTGCGCTCAATCAGCCGCCTTTGCCCCTGATCATCCACAATCAGCACGGTACTCGCCCGGGTCCCGTAATTTTGGCTGGCGATGAAGACGCTCGACAGCAACTTCTCTGTTGCCAACCCCACGCCTGTCTCGGGTAGGTCACCATCAGCTGCGGGCTCGTTATCCGCGAGTAAAGCCAGCAGGCTGTGCGGCTCCGGCGTGTCCAGCAGGTTTTCCAGGCCGTTACGTGCCTTCACCAGTTTCGGCCACGGTGTATCCAGCCCGGCGTTCGAGAGCCCGTAAACCCCGGCTTTCAGCAGGCGCGGCGTGGCCTCACGGGCGTGCAGATAACCCAGTTGCTGCCCATCACCCACCAGCAGGTTGAACCCCGAGTACTGTCCGCTACGGCTGGCCACCTGGTCCAGGTAAGCCTCAACCCCTAGCTCGCCCTGCAGAAACGCCGCCACCAGCTCACCCCGCGAGCGGGGCCCCGGCGCCTGACCCGGGTCACGGATGTTGGTCAGCGCAGAAAAGCGCCCCTTTGGGCCTACGCCCAGCCAGGTACCGCCTGCCTCCAGGTCGCGCCCGGCATGCACCCCAGGTGCATCCTCCCAGGCCGCCAGGGGCTGAGTGGGGCGGGCATAGAATTCGTCGCGGTTGGCCGCCACGATCAGCGGCAGGGCGTGCCCCGGCCGCCAGGCAAATACGATCAGGCACATAGGTTGGGCCTCTGTGTTTTCTTGTCACTGTACCCACAGGAACGATGCGGATCCATCCTGACACAGAGTTCACTAGAGCCCCGAGCCCGGCTTCCGTTACCATGCCGGATTGATTTCTGGGGGACGCCGAATGGAATTCGTGCTCTATCTGTTGTTGGGTGCCTGTGCTGGTGTGCTGGCCGGGCTGTTCGGCGTGGGCGGCGGCATCATCATCGTGCCGGTGCTGGTATTCAGCTTTACCCTGCAGGGTTTCGACGCTTCGGTGCTGACCCACCTGGCCGTCGGCACGTCACTGGCCACCATCGTCTTCACCTCGATCAACGCCGTGCGGGAACACCACCGCAAGCGCGCGGTGCAATGGCCGATCTTCGCCTGGATGACCTTAGGCATCCTCCTGGGGGCCGGTGTCGGTGCCAAGACTGCTTCGCTGATCCAGGGCCCACTGCTGCAAAAGATCATCGGTGTGTTCGCCCTGGTCATCGCCGCGCAGATGGCCCTTGACCTCAAACCCAAGGCCAGCCGTGGCATCCCCGGCAAACCTGGGCTGATCGGTGCAGGCAGCGTGATTGGCTGGGCCTCGGCCATTTTCGGCATTGGCGGTGGTTCGCTGACGGTGCCGTTCCTCACCTGGCGTAGCCTGCCCATGCAGCAGGCAGTGGCCACGTCATCGGCCTGTGGCCTGCCGATTGCTGTGGCCAGTGCCCTGAGCTTCATTCTGCTGGGATGGCACGAGGAGCACCTGCCGCCCCACAGCCTGGGTTACGTGTACCTGCCCGCATTGGTCGGCATTGCCGTGACCAGCATGTTTTTCGCACGCTTCGGCGCGCGCCTGGCGCACAAGCTGTCGCCACGTTTGTTGAAACGCCTGTTCGCAGCCCTGCTGTTCTGTGTCGGCCTCAGCTTTTTGATTTGAATCGAGAGGAAGTTCCATGCTGCCTTACCCGCAGATAGACCCCGTGGCCGTGGCCATTGGGCCGCTGAAAATCCATTGGTACGGCCTGATGTACCTGATCGGCATCGGCGGTGCCTGGCTGCTGGCCTCACGCCGGCTGAACCGCTTCGACCCCACCTGGAGCCGCGAGAAGCTGTCCGACCTGGTGTTCTGGCTGTCGATGGGGGTGATTGTCGGCGGGCGTCTGGGCTATGTGCTGTTCTACGACCTGCACGCCTACCTGGCCAACCCGACACTGATCTTCGAGGTGTGGAAGGGCGGTATGTCGTTCCACGGCGGCTTTATCGGCGTGATGCTGGCGGCCTTGTGGTTCGGCAAGCGCAACAACAAGTCGTTCTTCGAGCTGATGGACTTCGTCGCCCCGCTGGTGCCGATTGGCCTGGGTGCGGGGCGTATCGGCAACTTCATCAACGCTGAACTGTGGGGCAAACCTACCGACGTGCCATGGGCGATGATCTTCCCGCCGTTCAGCGACCCGGCCCAGTTGCCGCGCCACCCGTCGCAGCTCTACCAGTTCGCCCTCGAGGGCGTGGCGCTGTTCGTCATCCTTTGGCTGTTCTCGCGCAAGCCGCGACCGACCATGGCCGTGTCCGGCATGTTCGCGTTGTTCTACGGTATCTTCCGCTTCATCGTCGAATTCGTGCGGGTGCCGGATGCTCAGCTGGGTTACATCGCCTGGGGCTGGCTGACCATGGGTCAGATTCTCTGTGTGCCGATGATCCTGGCTGGCCTCGGCCTGATCTGGTGGGCTTATAATCGCAAGCCCACGGCGAAACCCGCCTGATTAATCCCACGGCAGGGGCGATCCCCCTGCCGTTTTTGCTACAGGTAAGCCATGAAACAGTATCTGGACCTGGTCCGCGACGTCATTGATAACGGCACGTTGCAGGGAAACCGCACCGGCATCCGCACCATCAGCCTGCCGGGCGCGATGCTGCGTTTCGACCTGCAGAAGGGCTTTCCGGCCATTACCACGCGCAAGCTGGCGTTCAAGTCGGCGATCGGTGAAATGGTCGGTTTCCTGCGTGGCGTGAAGAACGCCGGTGAGTTCCGCGAGCTGGGCTGCAAGGTCTGGGACCAGAACGCCAACGAAAACGCCCAGTGGCTGGCCAACCCGTTCCGTCAGGGCCATGACGACCTGGGCGAGATCTATGGCGTGCAATGGCGCCAGTGGCCGGGCTACAAGCGCATCCCGCTGAGCAACCCGGCGGCCATCGAAATGGCCGAGCAAGCCGGTTTCCGCCGCATTGCCCAGGACGAAGAGGACGGCGTCGCGTTTGTCATCCTGTACAAGGCGATCGATCAGGTGCGCCAGTGCCTGGACACCATCGCCAACGACCCGGGTAGCCGCCGCATCCTGTTCCATGGCTGGAACTGCGCGCAACTGGACGAAATGGCACTGCCACCGTGTCACTTGCTGTACCAGTTCCACCCGAATGTCGAGACCAGGGAAATTTCCCTGACCCTCTACATCCGCTCCAACGACCTGGGGCTTGGCACGCCGTTCAACCTCACCGAAGGCGCGGCGCTGCTGTCGCTGTTCGGCCGCCTGACCGGCTATACACCGCGCTGGTTCACTTACTTCATCGGCGATGCCCATGTGTACGAAAACCACCTGGACATGCTCAACGAGCAGCTCAAGCGCGAGCCGCTGGAGGCGCCGAAGCTGGTCATCAGCGACCGTGTGCCGTCGTTTGCCGAGACTGGCAAATACGAGCCGGAGTGGCTGGAGAAGATCGAGCCGAGTGATTTCTGGCTGGAAGGCTATGAGCACCATGCGCCGATGACAGCGCCGATGGCGGTCTGATAGATCTTCATTGTTTGAACTGGCCTCTTCGCGGGTGAACCCACTCCTACGGGGTACTGCACAGGCGCTAAGTCGTGCGCAGTCCCTGTAGGATCGGGTTCACCCGCGATGCTTTTGGCTCAATGCCCGTGACTCCGCCCCACATGCGAATGCTCGGTATCCGGCACCGATACCGCCCCGTTCGTCTCCAGTTGCTGCAAGATCGCGCATTCACTCCCCTGCGCGTTACAGCGCCGGCGCAGCTCCACCAGCTGCTCCTGCAATGCCGCCAAGCCATCGATCCGCGCCTGAACATGCTCGATATGCTCGTCGATCAGCGCATTGACGCTGCCGCACGAATCGTCCGGGCTGTCACGCAGGCGCAGGAGGCTGCGGATTTCGTCCAGGGTCATGTCGAGGGTGCGACAGTTGCGGATGAAGGTCAGCCGCTCAACATGGGCCTGGGTGTACAGCCGATAGTTGCCGTCGCTGCGGGCTGGCTCCGGCAGCAGGTTTTCACGCTCGTAGTAGCGGATGGTTTCCACCGCACAGTCGGTGGCTTTGGCCAGTTCTCCGATCTTCATCACTAAATCTCCAGCAAGTGGCTTGACCCTATAGTGGCTACAGGGTGTTCACTTGGCAACAGGCTCAATTTAAGGATGACCCCATGAACCAGCCTGTCAGCCACGAACACAAGCATCCGCACGATCACGCTCATGGCGATGACGACCATGACCATGCTGCCCACGGCCACAGCTGCTGTGGCGCCAAAGCCGCGCCGCCGCTGGTGCAACTGAGCGAAACGGCCAGTGCCCAGGCTCAACTCAGCCGTTTCCGCATCGATGCCATGGACTGCCCCACCGAGCAGACCCTGATTCAGGACAAACTGAGCAAGCTGGGCGGTATCGAACAGCTGGAATTCAACCTGATCAACCGCGTGCTTGGTGTGCGCCACACCATGGACGGCACCGCCCATATCGAGCGGGCTATCGACAGCCTGGGCATGAAGGCCGAACCGATTGCCGCCCAGGACGATGGCGCCGTCAGCGCGCCACAACCGGCCAAGGCCCGCTGGTGGCCACTGGCATTGTCGGGCGTCGCCGCGATCGCCGCCGAAATCGTGCACTTTGCTGCACTGGCCCCGGAGTGGGTGGTGGCGGGGCTGGCGCTTGCCGCGATCCTCGGATGCGGCCTGGGTACCTACAAGAAGGGCTGGATTGCCCTGAAAAACCGTAACCTCAACATCAATGCGCTGATGAGTATCGCCGTGACGGGGGCCGTGTTGATCGGCCAATGGCCGGAAGCGGCTATGGTGATGGTGCTGTTCACCGTTGCCGAACTGATCGAAGCGCGCTCGCTGGACCGTGCGCGCAATGCCATCGGCGGGTTGATGCAGCTGACCCCGGACATGGCTACGGTGCAGCAGGCCGATGGCCAGTGGCGCGAGCTGGACGTGCGTGAGGTGGCCATCGGCGCACTGGTGCGGGTGCGCCCCGGTGAGCGCATCGGCCTGGACGGTGAAGTGACCAGCGGGCATTCCAGCGTCGATCAGGCGCCGATCACCGGCGAAAGTCTGCCTGTGGAGAAGGGGGTGGGCGACAAGCTGTTCGCTGGCACCATCAACCAGGCGGGGGCGCTGGAGTTCCGCGTCACCGCCGCTGCCGGGCAGTCGACCCTGGCGCGGATCATCAAGGCCGTCGAGGAAGCGCAAGGCGCGCGGGCGCCTACCCAGCGCTTCGTCGACCGTTTCTCGCGCATCTACACTCCGGCGGTGTTCGCCATTGCCTTGGCCATGGCGGTGATACCGCCGGTGTTCATGGCTGGCGCCTGGTTCGATTGGGTTTACCGCGCCTTGGTGCTGCTGGTGGTGGCCTGCCCATGCGCGCTGGTGATCTCGACCCCGGTGACCATCGTCAGTGGCCTGGCCGCCGCTGCGCGCAAAGGCATCCTGATCAAGGGGGGCGTGTACCTGGAGGGTGGCCGCCACCTGGATTTCCTGGCCCTGGACAAGACCGGCACCATCACCCATGGCAAGCCTGTGCAGACCGACGCCAAGGTGCTGGCGCCGCTGTTCGAAGACCGTGCGCAAGCCTTGGCGGCCAGCCTGGGCGAGCGTTCGGACCACCCGGTGTCCCGCGCTATAGCCGAGTTCGGCAAGCAGCAAGGCCTGGCCTTGAGCGAGGTCGGTGACTTCGCCGCCCTGGCCGGGCGTGGCGTGCGTGGTGTCATCGCCGGTGAGGTCTACCACTTGGGCAACCACCGCCTGGTCGAGGAGCTGGGGCTGTGTTCGCCAGCGCTGGAGGCCCAGCTGGATGCGCTGGAGCGCCAGGGCAAGACCGTGGTCCTGCTGCTCGACCGATCCGGCCCTCTGGCACTGTTCGCCGTGGCCGACACGGTCAAGGACAGCAGCCGTCAGGCGATCGCCGAATTGCATCAACTGGGTATCAAGACTGTCATGCTGACCGGTGACAATCCGCATACTGCGCAGGCCATTGCCGCCGTGGTGGGGATCGACCGCGCCGAGGGCAACCTGTTGCCAGCCGACAAGCTGAAAACCATTGAGGTGTTGTACGACCAAGGCCACCGGGTGGGCATGGTCGGTGACGGCATCAACGACGCCCCGGCGCTGGCCCGCGCCGAAATCGGCTTTGCCATGGCTGCTGCCGGCACCGACACCGCCATCGAGACTGCCGATGTGGCGCTGATGGACGATGACTTGCGCAAAATCCCGGCCTTCGTCAGGCTGTCGCGCCAAAGTGCGGCGATCCTCATGCAGAACATCGTGCTGGCATTGGGCATCAAGGCGATATTTCTGGCGATCACCTTTGCCGGCATGGCCACGATGTGGATGGCGGTGTTCGCTGATATGGGCGTGAGCTTGCTGGTGGTGTTCAACGGCTTGCGCCTTTTGCGCAAATAGAGGACGTGCATGCTGAGTTCCGAGCTGAAGGCCTTCTACATGGTCGCCCGTCTGGGCAGCATCACCCAAGCGGCGAAGAAGCTTGGCCTCAGCCAGCCCACGGTGACCACGCAGATCCGCAGCCTGGAAGGCCAGTATGCAGTGGAGTTGTTCTACCGCGGCGGGCGTCGCCTGGTGTTGAGCGAGGAGGGCTTACGCCTGCTGCCGATGGTCAAGGCGCTGCTGCAGCAGGAAGCCGACATCGAGTTCGAGCTGCGCAACAGTGGCCAGGCCCAGGGCAGCCTGCGCATTGCGGCCACTGCGCCTTACTACATTCTCGACCTGGTAAAGATCTATCGCGAACGCTTGCCGCAGGTTGACGTGGCGGTGGAGATCGGCAACTCGCAGCAGGTACTGGAAATGCTCGAGGATTACCGAGTGGATATTGCCGCGTCGTCGCAATGGGTGGAGGACGCGCGGTTGGTGCGGCGGATACTGGGCACGGATCCTTTGGTGCTGGCGGTGCACCGCAACCACCCTTTGGCCCAACGCCAGACGGTGTCGATCGAGGTGGTGTCGGGGCATTGTCTGCTGATGCGCGAGAAGGGCTCGACCACACGCAAGCTGACCGAGCAGATGATGCAGGAGGCCGGGGTCAAGGCCGGTGCCCTGATGGAGATTGGCAGCCGCGAGTCGATCCGCGAAGCGGTGCTGCGCAATATCGGCATCAGCGTGATTGCCCGCCATGAGGTGCCGCACAACCCCGAACTCCGGGTGCTGGCGCTGGAAAATGCGCCGGTGATGCATGAGTACCTGTATTGCCTGAAGGAGCGGCGCCAGGCCCGGTTGCCAGCGGCATTCCTGGGGGTGGCGCAGGAAGTGGCCGGTTCGCAGTTCTAGATTTTTGCTGGCTTCTTCGCGGGTAAACCCGCTCCTACATTTCAGCGTACCCGCGTGCCTGCATTTTCCGCGAACATGCATGCCGTTGTAGGAGCGGGTTTACCCGCGAAGAGGCCGGCACAGGCCACTACTAAATCTGCCTATACCACTATCACCGGCTTTTGCCTCAAAGCCACATAACCTTCGCACAGCCTGCCTAGCATGGCCCCATCTCTTCGATGAGGCCATGCCATGAACCACACCACCCCCGGCGCACAGATAAAAGTGTGCAACATCCACAAGCGCTTCGGTGCCTTTACGGCGCTCAACGATGTCTCGCTGGACATCGCTGCGGGCGAACTGGTGTGCCTGCTCGGCCCGTCCGGTTGTGGCAAGACCACGCTGCTGCGCTGCATTGCCGGCCTGGAGCGCCAGGACCGCGGTACGCTGTACATCGGCGAACGCGATATCTCCGAGCTGTCACCCCAGGCGCGGGACTACGGCATCCTGTTCCAGTCCTATGCGCTGTTCCCCAACCTTACCGTCGAAGCCAATATCGCCTATGGCCTGACGGGCAGTGGCCGCGAGCAGGCCCGCCAGCGCGTGGCCGAAATGCTCGAACTGGTTGGCCTGTCTGGCAGCGAGAAGAAGTACCCAGGCCAGCTCTCCGGTGGCCAGCAGCAGCGTGTGGCCCTGGCCCGCGCGCTGGCTCCGTCGCCATCGCTGCTGCTACTCGATGAGCCGATGTCGGCGCTGGATGCCAGGGTGCGTGAGCATCTGTGCACCGAGCTGCGTCAACTGCAGCGCCAACTGGGTATCACCACCTTGATGGTTACCCACAACCAGGACGAGGCCATGTTGATGGCCGACCGCATTGCGGTGATGCACAACGGCCAGGTCGAGCAGTACGCCACCCCGCAGGAAATCTACGACCACCCGGCCACGCCGTTCGTTGCCGAGTTTGTCGGCCAGGGCAACTGGCTGCCGTTCCAGCGCAGCAGCGACAGCCATGCCCAGGTCGGTGACATGAACATGCGCCTGGCGCCGGGGGCAGCCCAGGCCAGCCGTGGCCGGCTGTTCTGCCGCCCGGAAGCGATCACGGTCAACCCGGTGGTGCACGAAGAAAACTTGTTCCCGGCCCTGGTCCGCGAAATCACGTTCCTCGGTAACCGCTGCCGCATGAGCTTTGAACTCAAGGCCCTGCCAGGGCATGCGCTGCTGGCCGAGCTGGCCCCCGAGGCCATGCCGCGCCTGGGCTCGCAGGACATCTGGGTGGCGTTGCCGCCGCAGAGCCTGCAGGTGTTCGCCTAAGATGGCCGCGCCAATGTCCCTGCCTTTGCGCCAGGCCAACGCCGCGCCGCGGGCTGGCATCGCCCTGGGCGACCGGCTGTTCGTCATCGGCGGCAAGAGCCTGCTGCTGATGCTGTTGGTGCTGGCCGTGCTGATGCCGTTGCTGGCGATCTTCTGGCGTGGTTTCAGTGGTGAAGCGGACCAGGGCGGTGGCTTGCTGGCGGCCCGTGAACTTTTCGCCAGCGCCAGCTTCCACTGGCTGCTTGGCAACAGCCTGTCGGTGGCCTTCACGGTCGCGGCCATTGTGGTACCGCTGGCCTATTTGTTCGCCTTTGCCCTGCAACGCACGTTGATCCCGGCCAAGGGCCTGTGGCGGGGGATTTCGCTGCTGCCATTGCTGGCACCGTCGATGCTGCCGGCCATCGCCCTGGTCTACCTGTTTGGCAACCAAGGCCTGCTGCGTGGGTTGCTCAGCGACAATATCTACGGCTTCTGGGGCATCGTACTGGGCGAGGCCATCTACACCTTCCCGCATGCGCTGATGATTCTGCTGTCGGCACTGTCACTGGCCGATGCTCGCCTGTTCGATGCAGCCTCCAGCATGGGGGCAGGCTCGTGGCGGGCGTTCACCAGCATCACCTGGCCGGCCTCGCGCCAGGCGGTATTCGCGGCGTTCTGCCTGGTATTCACGCTGACGATCACAGACTTCGGTGTACCAGTCGTGGTAGGGGGCGACTATCAAGTGCTGGCGCTGGAAGCCTACAAGGCGGTGGTGGGCCAGCAACAGTTCGGCCGTGGGGCGCTGATCGGCATGGTGCTGCTGTTGCCGGCCCTGTTCAGCTTTACCGTCGACGCCTGGCTGCGCCGACGCCAGGGCGCGGCCATGGGCGGCCGTGCCCAGGTGTTCGAACCCAAGCCATCACGCAGCCGCGATGCCTGCTTCCTGACCCTTGTACTGCTGGTGTGCGCGGCGTTGCTGTTGGTGATCGGTATGGCGGTGTACTCCTCGCTGGTCACGTTCTGGCCCTACAACCTGTCGTTGTCGCTGCGCCACTACATGTTCGAAGACACTGCTGGTGGCGGCTGGCTGGCCTACCGCAACAGCGTGACCATGGCCATTGGCACCGCGCTGATTGGCAGCATCGTGATCTTTACCGGCGCCTACCTGATGGAAAAGACCCAGGGCCAACGCCTGCTCAACCATGCGCTGCGCCTGTTCAGCTTCATCCCCATGGCTGTGCCGGGCCTGGTACTGGGCCTGGGCTACGTATTCTTCTTCAACTTGAACGGCAACCCGCTGCATGTGCTGTACGGCGGCATGGGGTTGCTGGTGCTGTGCACCATTGCCCATTACCTGACCACCGCGCAGATGACCGCGACCACTGCCCTGCGCCAGCTCGACGGCGAGTTCGAGGCCGCCGCGCTGTCGCTGAAAGCGCCGCTGTACAGGCACTTCCTGCGCGTGACCGTGCCGATTTGCCTGCCGGCACTGCTGGACATCATCCGTTACCTGTTCGTATCGGCGATGACCACCGTGTCGGCAGCGATTTTCCTGTACAGCCCCGACACGATCCTGGCTGCCGTTGCTGTGCTGAACATGGACGACGCCGGCAACGTTGGCGGCGCCGCTGCCATGTCCACCTTGATCCTGCTGACCAGTGCCGGCGCTTCACTGTTGCTGGCTGCAGCCTCGCGCGGCCTGCTGCGCCGCTCCCAAGCCTGGCGCGAACGCGCCGCGACCGTCTGACCTGTAAGGAACCTACCCATGCACAAGCACCTTGCCCTTGCCGCTGCCGTTTCTGCCGTGTTCAGCCTGCAGCCCTCTGCTGCTGCTACCCAGCTGACGGTCTACACCGCTCTGGAAGCCGAGCAGCTGAAAACCTACAAGCAGGCCTTCGAGAAAGCCAACCCGGATATCGAGATCAAGTGGGTGCGTGATTCCACCGGCATCATCACTGCCAAGCTGCTGGCGGAGAAAGCGCGCCCGCAAGCCGACGCTGTGTGGGGGTTGGCGGCATCGAGCCTGGCCATCCTCGATCAGAACGGCATGCTCGAAGCCTATGCACCCAAGGACCTGGGCAAGATCTCCGGCAATTATCGTGACGCCGCCAATCCGCCAGCCTGGGTCGGCATGGACGTGTGGGCCGCCACCCTTTGCTTCAACACCATCGAGGCCGAGAAACAGGGCCTGAGCAAGCCGGTGAGCTGGCAGGACCTGACCAAGCCTGAGTACAAAGGCAAGATTGTCATGCCCAATCCGGCCTCGTCCGGCACCGGCTTCCTGGATGTCAGTGCCTGGTTGCAAACCTTTGGCGAGCCGCAGGGCTGGGCCTACATGGATGCGCTGCACCAGAACATCGGCCAGTACGTTCATTCCGGCTCCAAACCGTGCAAGCTGGCGGCGGCGGGCGAGTTCCCGATCGGTATTTCGTTCGAATACCCGGCCGTGCAGCTCAAGCGCCAAGGCGCGCCGTTGGACATCGTGCTGCCAAAGGAGGGTTTGGGCTGGGAGATCGAGGCAACCGCCGTGATCAAAGGCTCACCCAAGGCAGATGCGGCCAAGCGCCTGGCCGATTTCTCGGCCAGTCCGGCGGCCATGGAACTGTACAAGGAAAACTTCGCCGTACTGGCCGCGCCGGGCATCGCCAAGCCGCAGACCGAGCTGCCGGCGGATTATGAGCAGCGGTTGATCAAGAACGACTTTGCCTGGGCTTCGAAAAACCGTGATCAGATTCTGGCCGAATGGCGCAAGCGCTATGACGGAAAGTCGGAGAAGGTGGCCCAGCAGTAACGCTTCACTGTTGCAGGGCTGGCCTCTTCGCGGGTAAACCCGCTCCTACACCGATTGGTGGTGGACATACATCTGTGGCTGTACACAGCCCGTCGTAGGAGCGGGTTTACCCGCGAAAGGGCCGGCCCTGCTGGCTCAAATCTGTGAAACCAGCGCCTCCAGCTGTTCCTGCCGCTCAGCCTGATTCAGCTTCGCCTCGGGATTCAGGGTGGACCACTGCGGGTGCGCCCGCGCCTTGACCAGCGCCTCCGGCAACTTGCCCTCGCGCCAGGCCTTTTCATCCAGCTCACCCAGCCTGATGCTGTCCTGCGCCGCATGCCCGCGGTTATCCAGCGCCACCATCAACTGCTGCTGACGCAAGGCCAGCAACCGCAATACCGTGTCGTCCACGGTCAGCTCGCGCTTGCCCTTGAGCTTGCCCATCAACCGTGACCCATAGTTGCGCGCTGTCTGCAGCGCGCCACCGGCAATCGCCCCGGCCAGTGCCGCTGCGCCGAGGGTAAGGCCACCAACCAGCAGATCGACCCCGGCACCCGCTGCCGCCCCCGCCGCCACACCGCTGCCCAAGCGCACGCCCAGCAGTTTCAACGTTTCCGGATTGAACAGGTCATCGCCCCAGCGGCCGTCCAGCAACGGCAGGTCGCTGGCATGGGCATCCTCGCGGCGGAAGGCATACAGCTTGAGCAAGGCTTCGACGCAGCGTTGTTCACGTTGGCGAATGTCCTGGCGCAGCGCCGCGATGGCCCGGGCTTCTGCCGCCGGTTCGGCCTCGACACTGCGTCGGCATGCAGCGCAATCGAGCAGCAGTTCGGCAATCAGGCGCTTGCCGCTGTGCCGGCGTGCCAAGCGCTGCGCCTGCTGGTCGTCGATCAGCCGTTGCAGCGCCGGGCGGGCGTTTTCCAGCAGCAGCGCCAGGCTTTCGTACAAGCGGCGCTCGCCATCCTCTGGCGGGGCCACGCTGTCGAACCGCACCAATGCGTGAAGCCCAAGCCGGGCAAGGGCTTCACGCCATTCAGGCTCGCGGTGCTGGCTGCTGGCGACGAAGTTGAGCACCGGCAGCAACGGCTTGCCGCAGTTGGCCAATACTTCCAATTCGTCGCGGTACTTGGCCAGCACCGGCTCGCGCGCATCGATCACATACAGGCCGGCATTACTGGCCAGCAACTGGCGTAATACCTTGGCCTCCTGCTCGAAACGCTGGCGCGCTTCGCTGCCTTGCAGAAAACGCTCCAGCCGGGCTGGGCCGTCCAGGCGCTCGCCAGGGCGTTCCAGACGTTCAAGGTAGTCGAGCAGGGCGATAGCATCTTCCAGGCCGGGCGTGTCGTACAGCTCCAGCAAGGGTTCACCGTCCACAGACAGTCGCGCACCTTCCACATGGCGGGTAGTGCTGGGGCGGTGGGACACTTCGCCAAAGCCGACGTCGCGGGTCAGGGTGCGCAGTAGCGAGGTTTTACCAACATTGGTATGGCCGACCACGGCCAGTTTCAGTGGCTCAGTCATGGCCATGCTCCAGCCAGGTCAGCGGTGAGGTGTCGGCATGTTGCAGGCCAAGGCGGTCAAGGGCTTCGTGCCAATCGCCCAGGCGCTCGGCATCGAGGGGCTGGCCTGGTGCAGCCTGCAGCAGCCAGATACGGGTTGCGCCGGCATTGCGCGCCAGTTCGGCGAGCAGCGCCAAACTGCCGCGGTCGGGCGAGCGGCGTGGGTCGCAGGCGATGGCCAGGCGTGCCGGCGGGAAGCGGCTGAGCTGTTCCAACAGCCGGTTGCGTGATTCGCGGCTGTCGAGCACGCCGGCATCGGTCACGCTTTTCGGCAGGGCGGGTGGCCAGGGGCGCTGGTCGTCCAGCTCCAGGCCCACCAGCAGGGCGCCGCTGCTGCCGCTTTCCAGCTGCCCGGCGGCAAACTGTGGCAAGGCTTGCGGGGCGGCGTCCTGCACGCCAATGCGCTCGCTGCGCGGCATCAGTGCCTCGCGCAGTTGCGCGTAGCCGGGCAGGCCCAGGTCCAGCGTCAGGCGTTCACGGCCCTGGCGCCAGCGCCACAGGCATAACCCGGCCAGCAGCAGGCGGGGCAGCAGGCCGTATACCAGCACCACGCCGAGCAGCCAGCTGGCCCAGGCCTGGCGTGCCATGTCCAGGGCCGGCAGGCTGGCGCCGCTGGCGCGGATCATGGCTTCGTCGGGCACGGCGAAGCCTAGCAACGAGGGGAGGGCGCCCAGCGCTTGGGTCAGGTGAATGAACGGCTCGGCGGCGAGCAGGGTGGTTTCCCAGACAAAGCCATAGCGCCGGGTCGCCAGCAAGGCCAGCAGCATGCCCAGTGCGGTAAGCATCGCCAACAGCCACAGGCCATGCACCAACAGGCCGAGCAGCCACCGATTGAGGCGTTGACGTTGCAGCAGCACCAGCAGCGCTGGCGCCAGGTGCGCGGCCTTGGCATCGCGGGCAAAGCGTTCGCTTAGCCACAGCCACAAGCGGCCCAGCCCTGCGCCCTGCTCGTTGCTCAGGGCAAAACCCATGGCCCAGCCCAGCAGCATCAACAGGTTCAGCCCGAGCAGGCTGCCCAGCGCCCAGAACACATTCACCGGGCGCTGCCCGTCACCGAGGGCGGCCAGCCCCAGGCCCGCGCCGCTGAGCACGGCCATCAGCAACAAGGCCAGCAGCGCCAGGCGCGCGCCCTGCTTCCAATGGCGCAGGGCGCCGGTCATGTCATCGCGCTCGGCCAGGAACAGCGCACGCGTTTCGATGCGCGTGGCCAAGTCGCCACCTAGCTGGCGGGCGTGGCGGTTGGCTTCCTGGTCTTCCAGCGGGCCGGCATGTTCTTCGCGCAGGCGTACCGCTTCGGTGAGCCAGCGCTTGTCCAGTGGCGTGGGTGCAGTCACAAGGTCTTCCATTGCACAGGTCAAGGCAGAAGCATAACCCACACGCCCGGTGCTATCCTCGCTGGCATGAATACATCACTCCCCCTCAGCCTGATCGCGGCTTATGCCGAGAACCGCGTGATCGGCATCGACAATTCCATGCCCTGGCATTTGCCGGGGGACTTCAAGTACTTCAAGGCCACCACCCTGGGCAAGCCGATCATCATGGGGCGCAAGACCTGGGACTCGCTGGGGCGGCCGCTGCCTGGGCGGTTGAACATCGTGGTCAGCCGCCAACCGGGGCTTGAACTGGCAGGTGCCGAGGTGTTTGCCTCGCTTGAAGAAGCGTTGGTGCGGGCCGAGCAGTGGGCGCGCCAGCAGGGCGTTGGAGAGCTGATGCTGATTGGCGGGGCGCAGCTGTATGGGCAGGCGCTGGAGAAGGGGCTGGTCAGCCGCATGTACCTGACGCGGGTTGAGTTGGCGCCAGAGGGGGATGCGTGGTTCCCGGCGTTTGATGAAGGGCAGTGGAGGCTGACTTCCAGCGAGGCACAGGCTGAGGAAGGTAAGCCGGTGTATCACTTTGAGGTTTGGGATAAGGGGTGAGATTGTTGGGGCTGCTTTGCAGCCCTTCGCGGGTGAACCCGCTCCTACAACGGCCTGTGTCCAACCCCCGATGAGTATCCACCACCCTGTAGGAGCGGGTTTACCCGCGAATACGATAGTGGCGGCAACGGTGAACGGCGGGTGAGAATTGGCCAGCAGGCCTGGCCCTTTCGCGGGTGAACCCGCTCCTACGGGGGGCGCAACGCGCCCCGGCGATCTGTCAGGTGTGGCTCAGCTCGGCATGTTCATCACCAGCCAGCACTTCCTTGTCTGTCTCTTTCAACAGCTGGCTGGTGACAACGCCCGCCGTCATCGAACCGTTCACGTTCAATGCCGTACGGCCCATGTCGATCAGCGGCTCCACCGAAATCAGCAACGCCACCAGTTCCACCGGCAGGCCCATGGCGGGTAGCACGATCAGCGCGGCAAAGGTGGCACCGCCGCCCACGCCGGCAACCCCTGCAGAGCTCAGCGTGACGATGGCCACCAGGGTGGCGATCCACAGCGGGTCGAAGGTGTCGATGCCTACCGCTGGCGCGACCATCACCGCCAGCATGGCAGGATAGAGCCCGGCGCAGCCGTTCTGGCCAATGGTGGTGCCGAACGATGCGCTGAAGCTGGCGATCGATTGCGGCACCCCCAGACGGCGGGTTTGTGCTTCGATGTTCAGCGGAATGCTGGCGGCGCTGGAGCGGCTGGTGAAGGCGAAGGTCAGCACCGGCCACACCTTGCGGAAGAAGCGCAGCGGGCTCACGCCAGTGACGGCGAGGATGATGCCATGCACCACGAACATCAACCCCAGGCCCAGGTACGACACCACCACGAAGCTGCCCAGCTTGAGGATGTCCTCCATGTTGGAACTGGCAATTACCTTGGTCATCAACGCCAGCACGCCGTAGGGGGTCAGCTTCATCACCACCCGCACCAGGCGCATCACCCAGGCCTGCAGGGTGTCGATGGCCGACAGGGCGCGCTCGCCCCTCTCGGCATCGTCCTTGATCAACTGCAGCGCGGCCAGGCCGAGGAACACGGCGAAGATCACCACGCTGATGATCGAGGTCGGCTTGGCCCGCGCCAGGTCGCCTACCGGGTTGCTGGGGATGAACGACAGCAGCAGTTGCGGGATGTTGAGGTCGGCGACCTTGCCCGCGTAGTCACTGTGGATAACCTGCATGCGTGCGCTTTCCTGGGCACCGGCCACCAGGCCTTCGGCGCTGAGGGCGAACAGGTTGGTCAACACAATGCCGATCAGGGCGGCAATGGCCGTGGTCAGCAGCAGGGTGCCGATGCTCAGCACGCTGATGCGGCCCAGCGAAGAGGCATTGTGCAAACGTGCCACGGCACTGAGTATCGAGGCGAAGATCAGCGGCATGACGATCATCTGCAACAGGCCGACATAGCCGTTGCCGACCAGATCGAGCCAGGCAATGGTTGCCTTGAGCACGGGGTGGCCAGCGCCATAGATCGTGTGCAGCACAAGGCCAAAGACCACGCCCAGCACCAGGCCGAGCAGTACCTTCTTGGCCAGGCTCCAGTCGGTGCGGCGGGTTTGTGCCAGGCCCAGCAAAAGGGCCAGGAGCGCCAGCAGGTTGAGTGACAGCGGCAGATTCATTGAAGCTCCAGCAGAAAAAAAAGCAGAAGTGGCATCGCCTCTTTGAGCGATTGCGAACGGAAATGCTAACAGCCTGAAAACAAACGAATTTATACCCAAATGGAATTTGCATAGTCGTTTATGGAATAACGGGATGTCGCAGATTGCAATGAACAAGGCGTTTGCGGCTGCCTGGAGGTCGTTATCGGGGGCTTGCAGTGGGGATTGTTGCACTAGCGTTTCTGGGTCATTTCAGGAGATTCGTACATGAAAGTCGCTGTGAAAGCCGCCGCCATTGGCCTGTCCCTGCTGTTCAGTATCGAAACCTTCGCCACGGAGCTCAAACACTGGCCTGCTGAAGCGGCCAAACAGCTCGATAGCATGATCGCCGCGAACGCCAATAAAGGTAACTACGCGGTGTTCGACATGGACAACACCAGTTACCGCTATGACCTGGAAGAAGCCTTGCTTCCGTTTATGGAAAACAAGGGTCTGCTTAGCCGCGACAAGCTCGACCCTTCGTTGAAGCTGATGCCGTTCAAGGACACTGCCGAGCACAAGGAAAGCCTGTTCAGTTATTACTACCGGCTGTGTGAAATCGATGACATGGTCTGCTACCCGTGGGTAGCCCAGGTATTCTCCGGCTTTACCTTGCAGGAGCTGAAGCTGCAGGTGGATGAGCTGATGGCTTCGACCAAGCCGATCCCCAGCACCTATTACGAAGGCGACCAGGTCAAGGCCATCGAGGTTCAGCCGCCCAAGGTCTTCAAGGGCCAGGCCGAGCTGTACAACAAGCTGATGGAGAACGGCATCGAGATCTATGTGATTTCGGCGGCCTCCGAAGAGCTGGTGCGCATGGTCGCCTCGGACCCCAAGTATGGTTACAACGTGAAGCCCCAGAATGTGATTGGCGTGAGCCTGCTGCTCAAGGACCGCGCCAGCGGACAGCTGACCACTGCGCGCAAGCAGATCAGTGCCGGGCACTACGATGCCAAGGCTAACGAGGGCCTGGAACTGACCCCTTACCTGTGGACCCCGGCCACCTGGATGGCAGGCAAGCAGGCGGCGATCCTTACCTACATCGATGAATGGAAGAAACCGGTGCTGGTGGGCGGCGATACCCCAACCAGCGATGGCTACATGCAGTTCCACGGGGTGGATGTGGGCAAAGGCGGTATCCACCTGTGGATAAATCGTAAGGCCAAGTACATGGACCAGCTCAACGGGATGATCGCCAAAAATGCGGCGGCGCAGGCCAAGGAAGGGTTGCCGGTGACGGCAGACAAGAACTGGGTGATCGTCACGCCGGAGCAGATTCAGTAAATCTTGCCCTACCTGTGCTGGCCCCTTCGCGTGCACGCCCCACTGTGCGGTCCCTGTGGGAGCGGGCGTGCCCCGAAGAGGCCGGTACAGGCATAAAAAAACCGGCGCCAGGGGCGCCGGTTTTTATTTCACGCTAAAAGCACCTCAGAGCCCTTCGAGCATCGCCTTGTTACGCACTGCGCCTTTGTCGGCACTGGTGGCCAGCAGCGCATAGGCCTTGAGTGCAGTGGTCACCTTGCGTGGACGGGCCTCGGCTGGCTTCCAGCCCTTTTTGTCCTGCTCGACGCGGCGTTGCGCCAGCTCTTCATCGCTGACCAGCAGGTTGATCGAACGGTTAGGGATGTCGATCAGTACCTTGTCGCCGTCGCGCACCAGGCCGATGGCACCGCCCGCTGCGGCCTCTGGCGAGGCGTGGCCGATCGACAGGCCCGAGGTACCGCCTGAGAAGCGGCCGTCGGTGAGCAGGGCGCAGGCCTTGCCCAGGCCTTTGGATTTGAGGTACGAGGTCGGGTACAGCATTTCTTGCATGCCCGGGCCGCCTTTCGGGCCTTCGTAGCGGATGATGACGATGTCGCCGGCTTTCACCTCGTCGGCGAGGATGCCGCGCACGGCGCTGTCCTGGCTTTCGAAGATCTTCGCGGTGCCCTCGAACACGTGGATCGACTCGTCCACACCGGCCGTTTTGACCACGCAGCCATCCAGTGCGATGTTGCCGTACAGCACGGCCAGGCCGCCCTCTTGCGAGTAGGCGTGTTCGAAGCTGCGGATACAGCCGTTTTCACGGTCGTCGTCGAGGGTTTCCCAACGGGTCGACTGGCTGAATGCGGTTTGGGTCGGGATACCGGCAGGGCCGGCCTTGAAGAAGGTGTGCACCGCTTCGTCATCGGTCTGGGTGATGTCCCATTTGGCGATGGCTTCTTCCATGCTGCGGCTGTGCACGGTCGGCAGGTCGGTGTGCAGCAGGCCGCCACGGGCCAGCGAACCGAGGATGCTGAAGATGCCGCCGGCACGGTGGACGTCTTCCATGTGGTACTTCTGGATGTTCGGCGCCACTTTGCACAGCTGCGGCACTTTGCGGGACAGGCGGTCGATGTCGCGCAGGTCGAACGCCACTTCACCTTCCTGTGCGGCGGCCAGCAGGTGCAGGATGGTGTTGGTCGAACCGCCCATGGCGATGTCCAGCATCATGGCGTTTTCGAATGCCTTGAAGTTGGCGATGCTGCGTGGCAGTACCGACTCGTCATTCTCGCCGTAGTAGCGCTTGCACAGTTCGACGATGGTGCGGCCAGCCGTGAGGAACAGCTGCTCGCGGTCAGCGTGCGTGGCCAGGGTCGAACCGTTGCCCGGCAGGGCCAGGCCCAGGGCCTCGGTCAGGCAGTTCATCGAGTTGGCGGTGAACATGCCGGAGCACGAACCGCAGGTCGGGCAGGCGCTGCGCTCGTATTCGGCGACTTTCTCGTCGGAGGCCGTGGAGTCGGCCGCGATGACCATGGCATCGACCAGGTCCAGGCCGTGGCTGGCCAGCTTGGTCTTGCCGGCTTCCATCGGGCCGCCGGAAACGAAGATTACCGGGATGTTCAGGCGCAGGGCGGCCATCAGCATGCCGGGGGTGATCTTGTCGCAGTTGGAGATGCAGACGATGGCGTCAGCGCAGTGCGCATTGACCATGTACTCCACGGCGTCGGCAATGATTTCGCGGCTTGGCAGCGAGTACAGCATGCCGTCGTGGCCCATGGCGATGCCGTCATCGACCGCGATGGTGTTGAATTCCTTGGCCACGCCACCGGCGCGTTCGATTTCGCGGGCCACCAGCTGGCCCAGGTCCTTCAGGTGCACATGGCCCGGTACGAACTGGGTGAACGAGTTGGCGATGGCGATGATCGGTTTCTTGAAGTCTTCGTCCTTCATCCCGGTGGCGCGCCACAGGGCACGGGCGCCGGCCATGTTGCGGCCTTGGGTGGAAGTCTTGGAACGATAATCAGGCATGAAACACTCCTGGCGGCTTAATCAGGTCACAAATAGGGGAGTGAGCTTCTCTTGTCCTTTGCGCCGCAGGCCGGTTGCCACTGGCACGGATGGGGCCAAGACGGCGCGGGATCGCCGCGTGCTTGACCAGAGCTCATAAACCCGCCGGGGATGACTGGCGATGAATAGGCCGATTCTACACCGCTGGCGCGGCGAGGGAATGCAGATGTGGATGGTTGGCGGGGGGATTGCGGCAGGAAAGGGCCGCTGGGCGGCCCTTTTTGGCAGATATCAGCTGTTCGGCAGTAACCGGCAGATGATGCTTTTGATGTAGCGGGTTTCGGCGATGGCCGGGTGTACCGGGTGATCCGGGCCCTGACCGCCTCGCTCGAGCAGCTGCATGTTGCGGTCCAGGTGGCGGGCACTGGTCAGCAGGATGTTGTTCAGGTCGTCCTCGGGCAGGTGCATCGAGCACGAGGCGCTGACGAGGATGCCGTCCTTGTTCAGCATGCGCATGGCTTGCTCGTTCAGGCGACGGTAGGCCGCTTCGCCGTTTTTCAGGTCTTTCTTGCGCTTGATGAAGGCAGGTGGGTCGGCAATGATCACGTCGAAGCGTTCTTCGGCCGCCTTGAGCTCGCGCAGGGCTTCGAACACGTCGCCTTCGATGCAGGTCAGCTTCTCGCTGATGCCGTTCAGTGCAGCGTTACGCTCCACGCCGTCCAGGGCAAAGCCCGAGGCATCGACACAGAACACTTCGCTGGCGCCGAAGGCACCGGCCTGTACGCCCCAGCCGCCGATATAGCTGAACAGGTCGAGTACACGCTTGCCCTTCACGTACGGTGCCAGGCGCGCGCGGTTCATGCGGTGGTCGTAGAACCAGCCGGTCTTCTGGCCTTCGCGCACCGGGGCTTCGAACTTGACACCGTTCTCTTCCAGCGGCACCCAGTCCGGCACTTCGCCGTAGACGGTCTCGACATAGCGCTGCAGCCCTTCGGCGTCGCGCGCAGCGGAATCGTTCTTGAACAGGATGCCGCTGGGCTTGAGCACCTGCACCAGTGCGGCGATCACGTCATCCTTGTGCGCTTCCATGGTGGCCGAGGCCAGCTGCACCACGAGGATATCGAAGAATCGGTCGACCACCAGGCCTGGAAGCAGGTCGGAGTCACCGTAGACCAGGCGGTAGCACGGCTGGTCGAACAGGCGCTCGCGCAGCGACAGGGCGACGTTCAGGCGGTGTACCAGCAGCGACTTGTCCAGCGGCAGCTTGATGTCGCGTGACAGCAGGCGGGCGCAGATCAGGTTGTTCGGGCTCAGTGCGACGATGCCCAGCGGCTTGCCGTTGGCTGCCTCGAGAATGGCCTGCTGACCCGCCTGGAAGCCTTGCAGAGGGGTCGCGCTGACATCGACTTCGTTGCTGTAGACCCACAGGTGGCCGGCGCGCAGGCGGCGGTCGGCATTGGCTTTGAGGCGAAGGCTGGGCAGGGACATGACGTCGCTCCGGGAAAAAGAGCGGGATTATAGCGTGTCTGCAGTGCTTTAGCTTTTCAGGTCTGGTGCCGGGGGGCGCTTAGAGGGTTAAAATCCCCCGTCCTAAACGAGTGTGTACGTATGTCCCAAGAACTCAGCGCCGAACAGATCCAGCAAGCCTTGCAAGGCATCACCATCCCGCCTCAACCGCAGATCATGGTCGATCTGCAGTTCGAGCAGTACATGCCTGACCCAGACCTGGAAACCATCGCCAAGCTGATTTCCCAGGACCCGGGCCTGTCTGGCGCCTTGCTCAAGCTGGTCAACTCTGCGCACTTCGGCTTGTCCAACAAGATCGGTTCGATCCAGCGTGCGGTGAACCTGCTGGGGAGCCGTTCGATCATCAACCTGATCAACGCCCAGTCGATCAAGGGCGAGATGAGTGACGAGACCATCGTTACCCTCAACCGCTTCTGGGATACCGCCCAGGACGTCGCGATGACCTGCCTGACGCTGGCCAAGCGAACCGGCGTACAGGCGGCGGACGAGGCCTATACCCTTGGTCTCTTCCATGACTGTGGCGTGCCGTTGATGCTCAAGCGCTTCCCCAATTACATGGATGTGCTGGAAGAGGCATACGCCACGGCCGACGAAGAAACACGCGTGGTCGATACCGAGAACCGCACGTTCAACACCAACCATTCAGTGGTCGGCTACTTCACAGCCAAATCCTGGCGCTTGCCCGAGCACCTCAGTGCGGCTATCGCCAACCACCACAATGCCTTGGCCGTGTTCCGCGACGACACCTCGCGCAATACCCAGAGCCAGCTGAAAAACCTGCTGGCGGTGCTGAAGATGGCCGAGCATATCTGCGCGTCCTACCGTGTGCTGGGCAACCAGGTGGTGGACCACGAATGGAATGTGGTCGGCCCGTTGGTGCTCGATTACATTGGTTTGTCGGAATACGATTTCGAAAACCTCAAGCAGAACATTCGCGAGTTGGGCGGACACTGACACATGCCGGAATTGCCAGAAGTAGAAACCACCCGGCGCGGTATTGCGCCACACCTGGAAGGCCAGCGCGTCAGCCGTGTGGTAGTACGCGACCGGCGCCTGCGCTGGCCGATTCCGGAAGACCTCGATGTACGCCTGTCAGGGCAGCGCATCGTCAGCGTGGAGCGACGCGCCAAGTACCTGTTGATCAATGCCGAAGTGGGTACGCTGATCAGCCACTTGGGCATGTCGGGCAACCTGCGGCTGGTCGAGCTGGGCTTGCCGGCGGCCAAGCATGAGCATGTCGACATCGAGCTGGAGTCCGGGCTGATGCTGCGCTACACCGACCCACGCCGCTTTGGTGCCATGCTGTGGAGCCTGGACCCTCTGAACCATGAACTACTGCTGCGCCTGGGGCCTGAGCCGTTGACCGACCTGTTCGACGGTGAACGGCTGTTCCAGCTGTCCCGCGGGCGGTCGATGGCGGTCAAGCCGTTCATCATGGACAACGCGGTGGTGGTGGGGGTGGGCAACATCTACGCCACAGAGGCGCTGTTTGCCGCCGGTATCGACCCGCGCCGGGCGGCGGGCGGGATTTCCAGGGCGCGCTACCTGAAGCTGGCGACCGAGATCAAGCGGGTGCTGGCGGCGGCTATCGAGCAGGGCGGTACCACCCTGCGCGACTTTATCGGTGGCGACGGGCAGCCGGGGTACTTTCAGCAGGAACTGTTTGTGTACGGGCGTGGCGGGCAGCCGTGCAAGGTATGCGGCACCGAGTTGCGCGAAGTGAAGCTGGGGCAGAGGGCGAGCGTTTACTGCCCGCGCTGCCAGCGCTGAACGCGGGAGCGGCCGCGTTCACAACGTACAGCCGCGCTCAGCCCTTGCCAGTAATTCGGCGATACTTGGCCATCAGCTGTTCTTCGGTTTCCGGGTGCGCTTCATCCAGTGGGATGCAGTCGACCGGGCAGACCTGCTGGCACTGCGGCTCGTCGTAATGGCCTACGCACTGGGTGCACAGGTTAGGGTCGATCACGTAGATCTCTTCGCCTTGGGAGATAGCCTCGTTCGGGCACTCGGGTTCGCAGACGTCGCAATTGATGCAATCGTCGGTGATGATCAGGGACATGGGGGCTCCGGCCGGGGCTCACAGCCCGGGCATGTTCAACGCAATGGGCACAATTGTGCCGCATTCGCGCCCGCAGTGCACGCGGGCGCGACAATCAGGCGTCAGGCTTGCTTCTTGAAGCGTTCAGTCAGTGCGTCGGCCACCACCGGGTGGACGAACTTGCTGATGTCACCGCCCAGCGCAGCTATCTCCCGGACCAGGGTCGAGGAAATGAACGAATAACGCTCCGACGGCGTCAGGAACAGGCTCTCGACATCGGGGGCCAGTTGCCGGTTCATGTTCGCCAGCTGGAACTCGTACTCGAAGTCGGACACCGCACGCAGGCCTCGCAGGAAGACGTTGGCGCCCTGTTCCTTGGCGAAATGCGCCAACAGGGAAGAGAAGCCGATGACTTCGACATTGGGCAGGTGCTTGGTGACCTCACGGGCGAGCTCAACCCGTTGTTCCAGTGGGAACAAGGGGTTTTTCTTGGGGCTGGCCGCCACCGCGATGATCACGTGGTCGAATAGCCGCGAAGCGCGCTCGACCAGATCGCCATGGCCTTTGGTAATGGGGTCGAAAGTACCCGGGTACAACACTCGGTTCATCGCGTCATCCTGGCTGGAGTGCGTTGGGGAGTCGGATGGTAGCGCAGCGACGGCGCCCCGGCCAAGTCATGCGGCCGACTGATGGCACTATAGACAGGGGCCATGTTCGTTGTCATGCGCTGTGTGCCAGGCGACTGACCAGTGCTTCGCTGAGCCTGGCGCTGATGGCATACACCGACAACTGCGGGTTGGCGCCGATACTGGTGGGGAACAGCGAGCCGTCGTGAATCGACAGGTTTTCCAGCTGGTGATGGCGCCCCAGGCTGTCGCACACCGCCTGACGCGGATCTTCGCCGAAGGCGCAGCCGCCCATTACATGGGCGCTGCCCAAGCGCGTGCGGAAGGGTTCCAGGCGCAGTTTGTCGATCATGGCCAGGGCCTGTTCCAGGCTAGAGGCGGCGCTGGCGTCGCCGTGCACCGGGGTTACCTGGGTGGCGCCAGCGGCGAACTGCACGTGCGCCATGCTGCGGTAGGCGCGCCGCAAGCCATCGCGCAGGTAGTCGGTGACCGGGTAATCGAGCACGGGTGAACCATCGCCGCGCAGTTCCACGGCCCCGCCAGGGCTTTCGGGGTGAAAACCATCGCGTAGCAGCGCCAGCATCACATGGGTATGTGGCAGCTCGGCCATGCGCTGGGCATTCTCGGGGCCGTGCCCGCCCAGCAGGGTGCTGGCCAGGGCCGGGTGCAGCGGCGGTACTTCCAGCTTGTAGCCAACCGGACCGTCTGCGCCGCCTTGCCACTGGAAGTGATCGCTGTAGATCGACTGCGGGGCGCCATGGTAGGGGTCGATACGCTCGCTGAAGCGCGCCGCACTGAAGTTGACCAGGTGCAGGAAGGTTCGCTTGCCCAGGCGACCGTGCGGGTCGGGCGCGGCAGAGCGCAGCAGCAGGGCCGGGCTGTTGATACCGCCACCGGCCAGGAGGAAATGGCGTGCCCGCACGCTGACCTGCCTGCCGGTGGGGTGTACGCCTTGGGCGTCCATGGCCTGGCATGTCAGGCTCTGAATGCGTTCGCCGTTGTGGGTGAAGCGCTCGGCCCGCGCCAGGTACAGCAGTTCGCCGCCTTGCTCGAGGGTGGCGGGTATACGGGTCACCAGCATCGATTGTTTGGCGTTCACCGGGCAGCCCATGCCGCAGTAGCCCAGGTTCCAGCAGCCGCGCACGTTGCGCGGGATCACCGCCCAGCGGTAGCCCAGCTGTTCGCAGCCCCGGCGCAGCACATCGTTGTTGGCATTCGGCGGCAAGGCCCAAGGGCTGATGCCCAGCTCCTGCTCCATGCGCTCGAACCAGGGGCGCAGTTCATCCTCGCCCAAACCGTTCACGCCATGGACCGAGGCCCAGTGCGCCAGGGTTTGCGGCGGGGTACGAAAGCTCGATGTCCAGTTCACCAGCGTGGAGCCGCCCACGGCGCGACCCTGCAGGATGGTAATGGCGCCATCCTTGCTCATGCGCCCTAGCCCTTCCTGGTACAGACTTGCGTAGGCTTCGCTCTCCAACAGGTGGAAATCGCTACTGGTTTTCAGGGGGCCTTCTTCGATCAGCAGTACCTTGAAACCGGCAGCGCTGAGCATCTGCGCGCTGGTGGCGCCGCCGGCACCACTGCCAATCACGGCAATGTCGGCCTCCAGAAACAGGTCGTGCTCCAGGCGCGAGGCGTCGTGGGTGATCCAGCCGCGTTCGAGGCCTTGGCGAAACGGGTCGGGGACAGGCATTGGCGATGCTCTTGTTGTTTTCAGATTTTCGGTGGCCCCGGGTAACCGCAGTCTGCCCAGGATTCGGGGCGTTCGTACCAGGCCATTTGCAGCAGTTGCAGCAACGAGGCGTGTCCCATGCGTAGCAGGTTCAGCGAGCTGTCCTGCCAACGCTGCAGGAACGCCGTGACCTGCGTGGCGCCAGCTTGGCCCCAGCTGCCCCAGACGCCGGTCAGCGGGCCGCGGGTCAGCGGCAGGCTGAGCACGTCGAACAATTGCCGGGTGAGCTTGAGCATTTCCGGCGACAACGCCGCCAGCTTGTTGTCGAGGCTGCGCAACACCGATGCCTCAGTGGCCTGTGTACCGGCCAGGACCACCGGGATCAGCGCACGCAGCAGTGGCAGGTCGTCATCACGCAGTATCTGATAGCCGGTCGCGGCTGTTTGCACGCTGCACCCCACCAGGCTGGCACCCGCCAGAAAAGCACTGGCGCCGAGGCTGAAACGCAGCAGGTCGCGGCGGTGCATGGTGCGATCCTCAGCGGATGAACAGTTTGTAGACCAGGCGCTGCAAGGCTTTGCCATAAGGCGGGTAGATCAGCCGTGCGGCGTTGAAGCGTTGTTTGGCAAGTACCGCCTTGGCCTTGCTGAAGGTCAGGAAACCGTCCTGACCATGGTAGTGGCCCATGCCTGAAGGGCCGATGCCGCCGAAGGGCAGATCGTCCTGGGCAACATGCAACAAGGTGTCGTTCAGGCACACACCGCCGGAGTGGGTGTGACGCAGCACATGCTCCTGGGCGCGGCGGTCATAGCCAAAGAAGTACAGCGCCAGTGGGCGTGGGCGCTGGTTGATGTAGGCCAAGGCCTGGTCGATGCCGTCATAAGGCACTAGCGGCAACAGCGGACCGAAGATTTCGTCTTGCATCACCTGCATGCTGTCGTTCACGTCCAGCAGCAGGTGTGGCGGCAGGCGCCGGCCCTGAGGGGTTTCGCCTGGGTACAAGTCGAGTACTTGCGCGCCTTTGGCGCGGGCATCGTCCAGCAGGTGCTGCAAACGCTGCAACTGGCGCGGGTTGATGATGGCCGTGTAATCGGGGTTGTCGGCAATACGCGGGTACAGTCGGTGCACAGCGCGCTGGTAGGCGTCGCTGAAGGCGGGCAGCCGTTCGCGTGGCACCAGTACGTAGTCGGGGGCGACGCAGGTCTGGCCGGCGTTGAGGGTCTTGCCGAAAGCGATGCGCTCGGCGGCGCTGTCCAGCGGCACATCGTCAGAAACAATAGCGGGGGATTTGCCACCCAGCTCCAGGGTGACCGGGGTCAGGTTGTGTGCGGCAGCCTGCATCACCTGGCGGCCCACGCTGGTGGCACCGGTGAACAACAGGTGGTCGAAAGGCAGGCGGGCGAAGGCCTGGCCCATCTCGACCTCACCGAGCACAACGCTGACCAGGTCTGTGGGGAACACTCGCTCGAGCAGTTGCTGTAGGGCCAGGCCAGTCGCGGGTGTGGCCTCGCTAAGCTTGAGCATGACCCGGTTGCCGGCAGCCAGGGCGCAGGTCAACGGACCAATGGCGAGCAATAGCGGGTAGTTCCACGGCACGATGATGCCGACCACGCCCAAGGGTTGATAGCGCACCTGTGCGCTGGCCGGCTGGAACGCCAGACCGACGCGGCGTCGGCGGGGGCGCATCCAGCTTTGCAAGTGCTTTTCGGCGTGGCGCAGGCCCTGCACCGACGGTAACAGTTCGGCCAGCAAGGTCTCGTCGGCGCTGCGCCCGGCAAAATCCTGGCTGATGGCTTCGATCAGTTCTGCCTGGCTTCTCAGCAATGCTTCACGCAGGCGTTTCAGCCACTGGCGCCGCTGCGCCGCTGGTGGCAGCGGGTTACCGGCAAAGGCCAGGCGCTGGGCCGCGAACGTCGTTGCGAGGTCGAGGTCGAATTGCAGAGAGGGCAAGGCACTGGGCGAGTTCATGGTGATGTCGAGTCCGGGCCGGGGTTGCCTAGAGCCTATACTCTAATGTGTACCATGGTGCGAATTTTTCCATGTCGTTCAACGGTGCATTCCATCTGTAATACGCCGTAAGATAACCCTTTGATGAAAGCCCGCAGACTGGGAGCTGAGCATGGCCCCGCGCATGAAGACCCGAGAGCGCATCGTGCAGAACAGCCTGGAGCTGTTCAACCAGCAGGGCGAACGCAGTGTCAGTACCAACCACATTGCCGCGCACATGGAAATCTCGCCCGGCAACCTGTATTACCACTTCCCCAACAAGCAGGCGATCATCGCCCTGTTGTTCAGTCAGTACGAAGCGCTGGTGGACAGCTTTCTGCGCCCGCCGCAGGGCCGCGCGGCAACCGTGGAAGACAAGCGCTTCTACCTCAAGGCCTTGCTGGCGGCGATGTGGAACTACCGCTTCCTGCACCGTGACCTGGAGCATCTGCTGGACAGCGATGCCGAACTGGCCGCCCGTTACCGGCGTTTTTCCGAACGCTGCCTGCGCCAGGGCCAGGCGATCTACCGCGGCTTCGTCGAGGCGGGCATCCTGGCCATGGTGCCGGCGCAGATCGAGTCGCTGACCATCAACGCCTGGATCGTGCTGACATCATGGGTACGTTTTCTCAGCACCACGCGTGAACATTCCGCGCACCTGGGTGAAGAAGCCTTCAAGCGCGGCGTCTATCAGGTGCTGGTGCTGGAGCTCGGTTTCGTCACCGACAATGCCCGTCCTGCCGTGGACGCGCTGTGTCAGGAATTCCATGTACCGTTCAACCAGGCCCTGGAGCACTAGCCCAGGGCCCTAGTGCCATCGATCAGGAGATTGTCATGCCCCTTGCGCAATTGATCACCCCGCAGCAGTTGGCCGAGCGTCTGGGCTCGCCCAAGTTGGTGATCCTCGACTGCCGCTTTGCCCTCGAGGATGTGGACTATGGCCAGCGCAGCTATGCCCAGGGGCATATTGCCGGGGCGCATTTTGCCGACCTCGATCGTGACCTGAGTGGGCCGATCAGCAAGGGGCGCACCGGGCGCCACCCATTGCCCGATGCCCAGCGGCTGGTCGAACGCCTGCAAGGCTGGGGCCTGGACAATGACAGCGAGGTGGTGCTGTACGATGACGGCCCCGGCGCCTTTGCCGCTCGCGCCTGGTGGCTACTGGTCTGGCTGGGCAAGCGTAGCGGTGTGGCGATTCTCGACGGTGGCCTGAAGGCCTGGCACGCAGCGCACCTGCCGTTGAGCCTGGACCCGCCGCCCAAACGTGAGGGCACTTTCAGTGGTGAACCTGACGCGAAGCTGCTGATCGATGCCGACCATCTGGGCAAGCGCCTGGGCAGTGCAGACCTGACCTTGATCGATGCGCGTGCCTTGCCGCGTTTTCGCGGTGAAGTGGAGCCGATCGACCCGGTGGCAGGGCATATTCCCGGGGCCCAGTGCGCGGCGTTTACCGACAACCTGGGGGCTGACGGGCGTTTTTTGCCGGCGGATCAGCTTAAGCAGCGTTTTGCCGAAAAACTGGGTGGACGGGCGCCAGAGCAGTTGGTGTCTTATTGCGGGTCTGGGGTAACCGCTTGCCATAACCTGTTTGCAATGGCGCTGGCGGGGTACCCGCTGGGCAAGCTGTATGCGGGGTCGTGGAGCGAGTGGATCAACAACCCCCAGCATGCCGTGGCCACGGGCGAGTAAGCAGACCAGGTTGAATTCCTGTGGAGCGGGCAGCCTTTACGCATTCGAGGCTAGCTACCGTCCACCAACCACTGCGGAATCCGTCGTTCCAGGTAGTACCCCGGATTTCGCAGGCTGCCATCGACAAAGCCCACATGCCCACCGCGGTCATGCAGGTCGAAGCGGGTCTGTGGTGACAGTTCACGGGCCGTCGGCAGGCTGTGGCTGGACACGAAGGGGTCATCGCTGGAATGGATGATCAGCGTTGGTGTGCGGTTCTGGCCAAGGAAGAAGTGGCTGGATGAGCGGCGGTAGTAGTCATGCGCATCACGAAACCCATTGAGCGGTGCAGTGACTTTACCGTCGAAGTCCCAGAATGTGCGCAAGTTGGTGAGTTGGCCCAGGCGTTCCAGTGTCGCCAGCTGTTCATGCTGGCCCTGGTCGTGGAAGTGCCGCTGCTTGAGCTGAACATACGCCAGCATCTCGCGCATGAAATGCGCCTGATACACCTTGGAGAACCCCTGGCCGATACGGTCGGCACAGTGGTCCAGGCGAAAGGGTACCGACACTGCAACCGCCGCCTCCAGTTGGCTGGCGACGCCGCTTTCACCCAAGTATTTCAACAGTACATTGCCACCCAGCGAATAACCCACTGCATACAGCGGCGCCAGCGGGCGCTGGGCGCGAAGATGGCTGACAATTTCCGCCAGGTCTTCGCTGGCGCCGGAATGGTAGCTGCGCGGCAACAGGTTGGGCTCGCCTGAACAGCCCCGCCAGTTCACTGCCACGCTGGCCCAGCCGCGATCTTGCAGCGCTTGCTGCAAGCCCTTCACGTACGGCGAGTGAGACGAGCCGGTCAGCCCATGCAGCACAAGTACCAGTGGCGCATGGGGTTGGTGCGGGCCATGCCAGTCCAGGTCGATGAAGTCGCCGTCGGCCAGCCACAGTCGCTCGCGGTCACGCTGCAGCTCAGGCAGCTTGCGCCAGAGTGGCCCCCACAAGGTTTGCAGGTGGGGATTGGACAGGCCGATGGCCGGGCGGAATGTAGCGTTGGGGCTGGGCATGCTGGGTGGCTCATGATGTGCCCATCTAGATTGCCACGAAACAGTGCCGCAGTACCTGCGCCATTGGTGGAAGTGAAGGTCCAGCTTCAACCATGGCGCAGGTGGGGGCGGTAACTAAGTACGCCCCACCCGGTGGGTAATCAGCCCCGCTGCCAGAGTGCGTAGTGCACCTGGCCGGTCTTTTTCTCGCGGTGCAGGCGCCAGTTACCTGGCAACTGCAAGGTCGAGGGTGCCGCTTCGCTTTCGGTGTAAACCCATGCCTGCTCGCTCAACCACTGATGCTGCTCCAGCATGTTGCAGGTGTTGGTCAGCAGGTCCTGGTGGAACGGGGGGTCGAGGAACACGACATCGAACTGCTGCTTGGCCGGGCCTTGCAGGTAGCGCAGGGCGTCGGTTTGCAGAATTTGCCCGCGAGGGCAGCGCAGGATTTCGAGGTTGTTCTTCAGGTTGGCGATGGCCGCAGGGTTGCTGTCCAGCGCCACGGCGTCCTCGGCCCCACGGGACAGGGCTTCGAGCACCAAGGCACCACTGCCGGTGAAGGCGTCCAGCACGCGGGCACCCTCGATGTAGGGTGCCAGCCAGTTGAATACGGTTTCGCGTACGCGGTCAGGCGTTGGCCGCAGGCCTTCGCCATCCGGCACCGCCAGGCGGCGGCTGCGCCACTCGCCGGCGATGATGCGCAGGTGGCCCTGGCCCTTGCTTTGGCCCGCTTGCGGGCGGGCGGGAGGGGTGGATCTTGGCATTAGTGCTCCGGTACCCCGAGCGGTTGCTCGGAGGGCTTGTCAGTGGGTGCTGGCAGCGGTTTTTGTGGCACGTTCGGGCCCACGGTGACGATCACCAGTTTATCGGCTGACAGGTGTTTGTTCATGGCTGCCTTGACCTGCTCGACGGTAAGGGCCTGGGACTGTTGCATGAAGTCCTCCAGCCAGGTCAGCGGCAGGTTGTAGAAGCCGATCGCGCCCAGTTGGCCAACGATGCTGGCATTACTGGCATTGGACAGCGGGAAGCTGCCGGCCAGCTCACGCTTGGCATCGTCCAGTTCCTGTTGGGTAGGGCCCGTCTTCAGGTAGTCGGCGAGAATGCCCTGCACCAGCTTCAGCGTACCTTCGCTGAGCTCGGCACGGGTTTGCAGGTTGATCATGAACGGGCCGCGTACCTGCATCGGGCTGAATACCGAGTAAACGCCGTAGGTCAGGCCGCGCTTCTCTCGCACCTCGCTCATCAGCCGGGTACCGAAGGCGCCACCGCCAAGGATCTGGTTGCCCAGCGACAGGGCTGGCCAGTCCGGGTCCTGGCGGTCGATCCCCAGTTCGGCCAGCATCAGGTGGGTCTGCTTGGACGGGAAGTCGATGTGGGTCAGGCCGGCCTTGGCGTCTGTGGGTTGGGCTGGTGCGGCCAGTGCAGGGCCCTTGGGCAAGCCGGCAGACACTTGGGCGGCAATGTCTTCGGCCTCTGCACGGCTGAGGTCGCCGACCAGGGCGATTACCGCATTGCCGCCGGTATAGGCCTTTGCGTGGAACGCGCGCAGTTGGGCAAGGCTTATGCCTGTGATGCTCTCTGCGGTGCCGTCGCTTGGGTGAGCGTAGGGGTGGTCGCCATAGAGCTTGCCGAAAAGGGCCTTGCCGGCGATCTTGCCGGGGTTCTGCTTCTCATATTCGAAGCCAGCCAGCATCTGGTTCTTGATGCGTTTGAGGGCATCCTCGGGGAACGTCGGCTTGCCCGCCACCTCTGTAAACAGTTTGAGGGCCGGTTCGCGCTTGTCCTTGGTACTGAGGCTGCGCAGCGAGGCGACGGCCATGTCGCGGTAAGAGCCGTTGCCGAAGTCTGCGCCCAGGCCTTCGAAGCCCTCGGCGATGGCGGTGACGTCCTTGCCGGCCACGCCCTCGTTGAGCATGGCGTTGGTCAGCGCGGCCAGGCCTGGCGTGTCGCCGTCCTGGCTGCTGCCGGCAGCGAAGGTGACGCGCAGGTCGAACATGGGCAGTTCGCGGGCCTCGACGAACAGCACCCGGGCACCTTCGGCGGTGTTCCAGTGCTGGATGTTCAACTGACGCCGGCTGGGTGCCTTGCCATTCAGTTCGGCCAGCGACTGCAAGGTGTTGGCCGGGCGGGCTGCGCTGCTGTCGGCCTTGGCAGCGTTATCGGCCATGGCCGGAGCGGCCAGCACTGCCGCCAGCGCCAGGGCACGAATGCCCGTGGCCAGCAGGGTTGGGCGTGGTGCGCGGCGATCACTCATGAGCGGACTCCTCGGGCAGTACATGGGCAACGCTCAGGCGTTCGCGGGTGAAGTAGGTGCGCGCGGCGCTCTGGATGTCCTGCGGGGTGACGCGCTTGAGCTCGTCCAGTTCGCTGTCGATGAGCTTCCAGGACAGGCCGACGGTTTCCAGCTGGCCGATGGTGGTGGCCTGGCTGCTGATGGAGTCGCGGTCGTAGACGAGGCCGGCGATGACCTGGGCGCGTACGCGTTCCAGCTCCTCGGCGCTGGGCGGCGTGCTCTTGAGTTCGTCAAGCAGCTGCCAGATGCCTTTCTCGACGTCGGCGAGGGTTTTCTGCTTCTGCACATTCGGCGTCGCCGAGATCAGGAACAGACTGTCGCCGCGGGTGAAGGCGTTATAGCTGGACGACGCGCCGGCCACCAGTTCCTGGCCACGCTCCAGGCGGGCCGGCATGCGGGCGCTGTAGCCGCCGTCGAGCAGTGCCGAGATCAGGCGCAGGGCATGCACTGTTCGAGGGTCCTTGGCGGTTGGCAGGCCGGGCACGTTGAAGCCATAGATCAGGCTTGGCAGCTGGGTTCGTACGTGCAGGGTCAACTGGCGCCAACCCGGTTCGGCCAGCTCCAGAGGCAGCTTGGCTGGCGGTACGGCGCGTTTGGGGATATTGCCGAAGTACTTCTGCGCAAGGCCCTTGACCTCGGCGGCGGTGACATCACCGACCACCACCAGGGTGGCGTTGTTGGGGGCGTACCAGGACTCGTACCAGTGGCGCAGTTCCTCGACCTTCATGCGTTCCAGGTCGGCCATCCAACCAATGGTCGGCGTGTGGTAGCCGCTGGCCGGGTAGGCCATGGCGCGGAACAGCTCGAATGCCTTGGCATTGGGCTGGTCGTCGGTGCGCAGGCGGCGTTCTTCCTTGATGACCTCGATTTCGCGGCTGAACTCGTCGGCAGGCAGGCGCAGGCTGGCAAGGCGGTCAGCCTCCAGCTCCAGGGCTACCGGCAGGCGGTCGCGGGCCAGCACTTGATAATAGGCGGTGTAGTCGTCGCTGGTGAAGGCGTTTTCATCGGCGCCGAGGTCACGCAGAATGCGCGAGGCCTCGCCGGGGCCGACCTTGGCGCTGCCCTTGAACATCATGTGTTCCAGCGCATGGGACAAGCCGGTCTGGCCCGGGGTCTCGTAGCTGGAGCCGACCTTGTACCAGATCTGCGAGACCACCACCGGGGCGCGATGGTCTTCGCGGACCACGACCTTCAGGCCATTGTCGAGGATGAATTCGTGGGTGGGTTGCACATCGGCGGCGAAGGCCGCCAGCGGCAGGCAGAGCGTGCCGAGCAACAGGCCAGCGGCGCGGCGGGCTAGAGCGTTCATACGGTGTTTAACCTGTTCGGCGGCCCGCTGGGTTTAGCGTCGGCGGGCCAGGAGGTGCTAGGATACTGATCCGGTTGCCTGGCGACCATGCCTGTCGCCGTTCTGGCCCACAGGACACTAAGTCAAAACGTTGCGCATGAACCAGCCGGCTTCAAGATAGTCTGTTCTGCGTAGAGAGAATTCCCGATTGGCCATAGCTGGCCTATCGCTACCCTGAGATAGCCGTCTTCCATGTTTGGTTCCAACGACGACAAAAAAGCGCCGGCCGAGGCTGGTGAGAAGAAAGGCCTGTTCAGCTGGTTTCGCAAGAAGCCGCAGCAACCTGCGGGAGCGGGCGTGCCCGCGGATGAAGCCCCCGCTGTCGAGCCGTCTGCAGCCGCTCCGGTCGAGGGCTCTGCCGCTGAAGCGCCACAGGCCCCCGCACCCGTTCAGGCCCCTGCTGCCCCCCAGCTGGCTGAGCCGCAGCCGGTCGCCGCACCCGTCCGGCCCCCGGTAGTCGAGGCCCCCATCCCTGAACCGGTTGCGTCCCAGCCATTGCAGGCGCCTGAGCCCGAGCCGGTTGCATCCCGGCCGCTGGTGGCACCTGCACCGCAGCCGATCGCGTCCATGCCCTTGCAGGCAGCCCCTGTCGAGTCTGCCCCTGTCGAGGCCGCCACGCCGGTCAGCAACCTGGTGCTGCCGGTTGCCGAAGAGCCCGTGGCCCTGGTGCCGGACCTGGAGCCGAAAGCACCGCCCGCAATCCCGGAACGCGCGGTACCCGTCCCGGCAGCCCCTGTTGCTGCACCCGTCGAACAGGCCAAGCCCGGCTTCTTCGCGCGCCTCAAGCAAGGCCTGTCCAAGACCAGTGCCAGCATCGGCGAGGGCATGGCCAGCCTGTTCCTCGGCAAGAAGGTCATCGACGACGACCTGCTCGACGAAATCGAGACGCGCCTGCTGACTGCCGACGTGGGTGTGGAAGCTACCTCGGCCATTGTCCAGAACCTGACCCAGAAGGTCGCGCGCAAGCAGTTGGCCGATGCCGATGCCCTGTACAAATCGTTGCAGGAAGAACTGGCTGCGCTGCTGCGACCGGTCGAGCAGCCGCTGAACGTACAGGCCCAGAACAAACCCTATGTGATCCTTGTGGTTGGCGTGAACGGCGCCGGCAAGACCACCACTATTGGCAAACTGGCGAAAAAGCTGCAACTGGAAGGCAAGAAGGTGATGCTGGCTGCCGGTGATACCTTCCGCGCCGCCGCGGTCGAGCAGTTGCAGGTGTGGGGTGAGCGTAACCAGATTCCGGTGATCGCCCAGCACACGGGGGCCGATTCTGCTTCGGTAATCTTCGACGCCGTGCAGGCCGCCAAGGCCCGTGGTGTTGACGTGCTGATCGCCGACACTGCCGGCCGCCTGCACACCAAAGACAACCTGATGGAAGAGCTGAAGAAGGTCCGCCGGGTCATCGGCAAGCTCGACGCTGAGGCGCCGCACGAGGTGCTGCTGGTGCTTGACGCCGGCACCGGCCAGAACGCCATCAGTCAGGCCAAGTACTTCAACCAGAGCGTCGAGCTGACCGGCCTGGCCCTGACCAAGCTGGACGGCACTGCCAAGGGCGGGGTGATCTTTGCCCTGGCCAAGCAGTTCAACATCCCGATCCGCTTCATCGGCGTCGGTGAAGGCATCGACGACCTGCGTACCTTCGAAGCCGAGCCGTTCGTCAAGGCTCTGTTCGCCGAGCGAGATTGACCATGATCCGATTCGAGCAGGTTGCCAAGCGCTATCCCAACGGTCATGTGGGGTTGCATGAGCTGAGTTTCCGGGCGCGCCGGGGCGAATTCCTGTTCGTCACCGGTCACTCGGGCGCTGGCAAGAGCACCTTGCTGCGCCTGTTGCTGGCCATGGAGCGCCCGACCAGCGGCAAGCTGATGCTGGCAGGGCAGGACCTGGGCCAGATCAGCAATGCGCAAATCCCGTTCCTGCGCCGGCAAATCGGCGTGGTGTTCCAGAACCACCAGCTGTTGTTCGACCGCACCGTGTTCAACAACATTGCCTTGCCGCTGCAGATTCTCGGCCTGTCCAAGCTCGAGATCGCCAAGCGCGTGGACTCGGCGCTGGAGCGCGTGTCGCTGTCCGACAAGGGCGAGCTGTTTCCGGCCGACCTTTCAACCGGGCAGCAGCAGCGCGTGGGTATCGCCCGCGCCATCGTGCACCAGCCGGCTCTGCTGCTGGCCGACGAGCCCACCGGTAACCTCGACCCGCGCCTGGCTGCAGAGATCATGGGCGTGTTCGAGGACATCAACCGCCTGGGCACGACGGTATTGATCGCCAGTCACGACCTGGCATTGATCGCGCGCATGCGCCACCGCATGCTGACCTTGCAACGCGGCCGCTTGATCGGCGATGGGGAGGCCGGGCAATGAGCACGACACGTACGCCAAAGGTTTCCGAGCGGGTCGCACCGAAACCGGCCGATCCGCAACCTGCGAAGAAAAAACGCGGTGAAGACGATGATGGCCCCGACTTCCGCACCCTGCTGCATGCCTGGCTGGAAAGCCACCGTGCCAGCTTGGCCGACAGCCTGCGCCGCCTGGGCAAGCAGCCAATCGGTAGCTTCTTCACTTGCCTGGTCATGGCCGTGGCGCTGAGCATGCCGATGGGCCTGTCCTTGTTGCTGAAAAACGTCGAGCAGCTTGGCGGTTCGTGGCAGCGCGCTGCGCAGATTTCGCTGTACCTCAAGCTTGATGCCGGCAGCCGCGATGGCGAAGCGCTGCGCGACGAGATCAAGGGCATGCCTGGCGTGGCGGACGCCCAGTATGTCAGCCCCGAGCAGGCCCTGGAGGAGTTCCAGCAGCAGTCCGGCCTGGGCGAGGCCTTGCGCGAACTGCCAGACAATCCACTGCCGGGTGTGGTGGTGGTAACCCCGACCGAGGTCGACAAGCCGGCCCTGGACGCCTTGCGTCAGCGCCTGTCGGAGCTGCCGCGGGTTGATGTGGCGCAACTGGACCTGGTCTGGGTCGAGCGCCTGGCAGCCATCCTCAAGCTGGGTGACCGCTTCGTCTTCGGCCTGGCCGTGATGCTGATTTCTGCCCTGCTGTTAGTAATCGGTAACACAATTCGTCTACACATTGAAAACCGTCGTATCGAGATCGAAGTGATCAAGCTGGTCGGCGGCACCGACGCCTACGTGCGCCGGCCGTTCCTGTACATGGGCGCCCTGTATGGCCTGGGCGCAGGCCTGCTGGCGTGGGGCATCCTGGCATTTGGCCTGAACTGGCTGAACGAGGCGGTGGTAGGGCTTTCCGGGCTGTATGGCAGTGACTTCGCCCTGGGCGGCGTTCCAGCTTCCGATGGTCTGTCGCTCTTGATCGGAGCAGTGTTGTTGGGGTATATCGGTGCATGGATTGCAGTCGCCCGCCACTTGAACGAGCTGGCGCCGCGATAGTTTTTACGTGCCAGCATTGACATTTTCTTCACTGCGGAACTTGTACCGTCGTCCCAGGTCAATGTTGGCAGCGCCCACAAGGTGCGAGTTTTGTAAGTCGGAGGTTCTTGAATGACCACATCGTTGCAACCTGCCTATGCCCTGGTACCCGGTGCAAACCTGGAAGCCTATGTGCACACGGTCAACAGCATCCCGCTGCTGACGGTCGAGCAGGAGCGTGATCTGGGCGAGCGTCTCTATTATCAGCAGGATGTCGAGGCCGCTCGTCAGATGGTGATGGCCCACCTGCGTTTTGTCGTACATATCGCCCGTAGTTATGCCGGCTACGGGTTGGCACAGGCTGACCTGATCCAGGAAGGCAATGTCGGCCTGATGAAAGCCGTCAAGCGCTTCAACCCGGAAATGGGCGTGCGCCTGGTGTCGTTCGCCGTGCACTGGATCAAGGCAGAGATCCACGAGTTCATTCTGCGCAACTGGCGCATCGTCAAGGTGGCGACCACCAAGGCTCAGCGCAAGCTGTTCTTCAACCTGCGAAGCCAGAAGAAGCGCCTGGCATGGCTGAACAACGACGAAGTGCATCGCGTGGCGGAAAGCCTTGGCGTCGAGCCGCGCGAGGTGCGCGAGATGGAAAGCCGCCTCAGCGGCCAGGACATGGCCTTTGACCCGGCAGCGGAAGCTGACGACGACAGTGCCTTCCAGTCGCCTGCGCATTACCTGGAAGACCACCGTTACGATCCGGCGGTGCAGCTGGAGGATGCCGACTGGAGTGACAACTCCACCAGCAACCTGCACGAAGCGCTGCAAGGTCTGGACGAGCGTAGCCGCGACATTCTCTATCAGCGTTGGCTGGCGGAAGAGAAGGCTACGTTGCATGAGCTGGCAGACAAGTACAGCGTATCGGCTGAGCGTATTCGCCAGCTGGAGAAGAATGCGATGAACAAGGTCAAGGCACTGATCGCTGCCTGATCGAGTCATGGTTGAAGAAAAGCCGCTGGCCCTGATGGGGCGAGCGGCTTTTTTATTTGTGCTGGCTTTGCTGGCCTCTTCGCGGGTAAACCCGCTCCTACAGGGGGTGCGGTTGCCCGTAGGCGCGCGTTTGCCCGTAGGGGCGGATTTGCCCGCGAGGAGGCCGGGCGCGCGGTTGCCCGTAGGAGCGGGTTTACCCGCAAAAGGGCCGGGCCTGCATTCAAAGATTTCTGGAAGATTCGAGCTGCATCAGGTAGCTGGGCCCGCCCAACTGGCTCATCTGCCGCCGAATCCAGCCGGCCCGGCTGGCCACATAGGCACTCGGCCGGCTGGCACTCCATTTGATCGGGCTAGGCAGCACCGCAGCCAGCTGCGCCGCCTGCTGGCGGCTGAGCCGGCTGGCGTCGACACCAAAGTGATAACGCGCCGCCGCCTGGGCACCAAACACGCCCTTGCCCCACTCGGCGCTGTTCAAATAGACCTCGAGAATGCGCTCCTTCGACCAGAACAGCTCAATCAGTGCGGTGAACCAGGCCTCCAGCCCCTTGCGAAACCAGCTGCGGCCTGACCACAGAAACAGGTTCTTGGCCACTTGTTGGGTCAGGGTGCTGGCCCCGCGAATGTTGCCACCGCGCTCGTTGTGGGCCAGCGCCGCCTGAATGGCCGGGAGGTCGAAGCCCCAGTGGTTGGCGAACTTCTGGTCCTCGCCAGCAATGACAGCAACCTTGAGCTCATCGGAGATGTTCTCCCATGGCTCCCAGTCGCGCTGCAGGTCGATCGGTTCACCATTGACCCAAGACTGTACCTTGCGCTCGACCATCAGCGCCGTGCCGGGCGGTGGTACCCAGCGGAACGCCAGCACCAGCACGATGCTGCCGGCAACGAACCAGAGCAGGGCGCGGGAGAGGCGACGGATAAGCGTTGACAGCATGTCGATGGCTTGGCCCTAAGGGTGGGAAGGGGCCATTATACAGACCCGATACAAGGAGTCGTGCCATGCTTCGCAGCTTCCTGATGCTTGCCGCCTTTTTTGGCTTTACCGGTGTCGCCCTGGGCGCCTTCGCCGCTCACGGTCTGAAAAACCGGCTGACGGCTGACTACCTGGCGATCTTCCATACCGGCGTGACTTACCAACTGGTCCATGCCTTGGCGATCTTCGGCGTTGCGGTGCTCTCGGCGCACCTGCCCGGGCGCCTGGTCGGGTGGGCTGGCTGCCTGTTTGCGGTGGGCATCGTGCTGTTCTCCGGCAGCCTGTACCTGCTGACCCTCAGCGGCCTTGGCAAGCTTGGCATGATCACCCCGATCGGTGGCTTGTGCTTCCTCGTCGGCTGGCTGTGCCTGGGCCTGGCAGCCTGGCGGTTGGGCTGACCGAGTGGTCCACAATCACGACTAATGGCGCGCACCGCCCTTGGGTTGCAGGGCGGTTCGGCGCTAGAATGCTGGCCCCAAAGAACAATGGTGGCCGTGCGCATGCGCATTAAATTGAACGGTGAACCTTACGAACTGCCTGCCGGCGAAAGCGTTGCAGCCCTGCTGGCACGCCTGGAGCTGACCGGGCGCCGTGTTGCAGTGGAACTGAACCTGGATATCGTGCCGCGTAGCCAGCACGACAGCACGCTGCTCAATGACGGCGACCAGGTCGAAGTGGTCCACGCCATCGGTGGCGGCTGACAGCAGCCCAGCGGTTCACAAGCAAGCCCTGCAACCTTTTCCCGAGGAACAACGATGAGCAACGTTCGTAGCGACAAGCCCTTCACCCTGGCCGGGCGTACTTTCCAGTCGCGCCTGCTGGTCGGTACCGGCAAGTACCGTGACATGGAAGAAACCCGCCTGGCCACCGAGGCCTCGGGTGCCGAAATCGTCACTGTCGCTGTGCGCCGCACCAACCTTGGCCAGAACGCGGGCGAGCCGAACCTGCTCGATGTACTGTCGCCCGACAAGTACACCATCCTGCCGAACACAGCAGGCTGCTTTGACGCGGTGGAAGCGGTACGCACTTGCCGTCTGGCCCGCGAACTGCTCGATGGCCGCAAATCGCACGAGTCGCGGACGCTGGTGAAGCTGGAAGTGCTGGCCGACCAGAAAACCCTGTTCCCCAACGTGATCGAAACTCTCAAGGCAGCCGAAGTGCTGGTCAAGGAAGGTTTCGATGTAATGGTCTACACCAGCGACGACCCGATCATCGCCCGTCAGCTGGCCGAAGTCGGCTGCATTGCGGTCATGCCGCTGGCTGGCCTGATTGGCACCGGCCTGGGTATCTGCAACCCCTACAACCTGCAGATCATCCTGGAAGAATCCAAGGTGCCGGTGCTGGTCGATGCTGGCGTGGGTACCGCATCCGACGCCACCATCGCCATGGAAATGGGCTGTGAGGCAGTGCTGATGAACTCGGCCATCGCTCACGCCCAGCAGCCGGTGTTGATGGCTGAGGCCATGAAACACGCCATTGTCGCGGGTCGCATGGCCTACCTGGCCGGTCGTATGCCGAAGAAACTCTATGCCAGCGCCTCTTCGCCGCTGGATGGTCTGATCAAGTAAGAGCAACTGATGACTGAATCGCACGATACGCCGATCACCCCTGACGGCGAAGCCCGCCCACACCGCCGCATCAAGAGCTTCGTGATGCGTGCCGGGCGCATGACCGAAGGCCAGCAACGCGGCCTGGACCAAGGCGGCCCGCTGTACATCCTGCCACTGGCTGACAGCCCGGTGGACTACGACCAGGTGTTCGGCCGTTCGGCCCCGCGCACCTTGGAGATCGGCTTCGGCATGGGCCATTCCCTGCTGGAAATGGCGGCTGCCGCACCTGAGCAGGACTTTATCGGTGTGGAGGTGCACCGCCCGGGTGTTGGCGCGCTGCTCAATGGCGTGCTGACCCAGGGGCTGAAAAACCTGCGGGTGTATGACTGCGATGCGATCGAGGTGCTGAACCGCTGCGTGGCGGATAACAGCCTTGATCGGTTGATGCTGTTCTTCCCAGACCCTTGGCACAAGGCGCGTCACCACAAGCGCCGCATCGTTCAGCTGGAGTTCGCCGAGCTGGTACGTCGCAAGCTCAAGCCTGGTGGTGTGTTCCACATGGCCACCGATTGGGAGCCGTATGCCGAGTACATGCTGGAAGTGATGAGCGCTGCCCCGGGCTATCGCAACCGTGCGGCAGACGGAACCTATGTGCCGCGCCCTGAAGAGCGCCCGATCACCAAGTTCGAACGCCGCGGTGAGCGGCTGGGGCATGGGGTGTGGGACTTGAAGTTCGAGAAGGTGGATTGATCGGCTGATACGGCCTTTCGATAAAACCGCCCTGAAAAGGGCGGTTTTTTCTTTGTAGGAGCGGGTTTACCCGCGAATACGGTAGCGGCGGCAACGGTGAACGACGGGTGGAGACTGGCCAGCAGGGCCGGCCTCTTCGCGGGTGAACCCGCTCCTACAGGGGCCCGGGGTCATTCGCTCAGCCGCGGCGATCCGCCACCACACCAATCAATACCAGCACCACCAGCAACACAGGCGCCAGCGCATAGTTGTTGAACTGGCTCAGTCCCTTCACCACCCACGGTGTGGCATAGATCAGCGCAGCACCGCTGCCGACCATTACCATCAGCGCCATGAACGGCACGCGCAGGGCGCCTGCGAGGCCGCCCAGGCGTTGCTCGGCCCAGGTTTTGACATCGGTGCCAAACAGCACCAGCAGGCAGCCTACCAAGGCCAGTGAAATCTCCGACAGATTGCTGCGGCTCCAGCGGGAAACCGTCGCGAGCAGATCAAGTACCAGATCCATGGGTCATCCTTAGTTCAAGAAATACTGCAGCAGGTCATTGAGGAACAACTGGCCTCTTGGCGTGGCTACCAGTCGATCCGGTTCGACCTGCAAAAGGCCCTTTTGTTCGGCGGCGCGGCGTGCTTGCTGCAGCTGTGCCAGTGGCAAGCCGGTGCGTTGGGTGAACAGTTCGGCCTCCACGCCATCGGTCAGGCGCAGGGCGTTCATCAGGAACTCGAACGGCAGTTCATCGACTGGCAGCAGCTTCTCGCCGGCCTTGAATGGCTTGGCCAGGTTCAGGTAATCCTTGGGTAGGCGAGTCTTCCAGGTACGCAGGATGCGCCCGTCAGCGAAGGTGAGCTTGCCGTGAGCGCCGGCGCCAATGCCGATGAAGTCGCCGAAGCGCCAGTAGTTGAGGTTGTGCCGGGCTGCGCGGCCTGCCTGGGCGTAGGCTGATACCTCGTACTGGCGGTAGCCATGTTCGGCCATCAGCGCTTGGCCGGCTTCCTGTATTTCCCAAAGGATGTCGTCTTCGGGCAGCTCTGGCGGCTGGTTCCAGAACACCGTGTTCGGCTCCACAGTCAGCTGATACCACGACAGGTGTGTCGGCCCCAGATCGATGGCCTGGCGCAGGTCACCCAGCGCGTCGTCCAGCGACTGGTCGGGCAGGCCGTGCATCAGGTCCATGTTGAAGTTGTCGAAACCGGCCGCGCGCGCCATGCCGGCGGCCCGAACTGCTTCGTCGCCATTGTGGATGCGCCCCAGTGCCTCCAGCTTGGCTGGCTGGAAGCTCTGCACACCGATCGAAAGACGGTTGATGCCGGTCTGCCGGTAGGCCTTGAACTTGTCCTGCTCGAAGGTGCCCGGGTTGGCTTCCAGGGTGATCTCGATGTCTGGCGCGAACGGTATACGTTGCTCTATGCCACGCAGGAGCCGACCAAGGGCGTTGGCACTGAACAGGCTTGGCGTACCGCCACCGAAGAAGATCGAGCTGATCGGGCGACCTTGTACGGCAGCCAGTTCCTGGTCGAGGTCATCGAGCAGGGCTGTGACGTAGGCATCTTCCGGTAGCTCAGGCCCGGCAGCGTGGGAGTTGAAGTCGCAATAAGGGCATTTGCGTACGCACCACGGAATGTGGATGTACAACGCCAGCGGCGGCAGGCTGCTAAAGCCTGCCGCGCCGGGGGGTGACAGCATTTCGATCATGCCAGGCCCAGACGTTTGCGCAGCAGGGCCATGGCACGGGCGCGGTGGCTGAGCTGGTTCTTGTCTGCTGGGGCCAGCTCGGCGCTGGAGCAGTTGCGCTCCGGTACCCAGAACAGCGGATCGTAGCCAAAGCCATGCTCGCCGCTGGCCGCGAACAGGATGCGCCCGTGCCACAGGCCTTCGCACAGGATCGGCAGCGGGTCGTCGGCGTGGCGCACCAGCGCCAGAACGCAGACGAACTGTGCACTGCGCTCAGCTTCAGGCACGTCTTGCAAGGCCTCGAGCAACTTGGCGTTGTTTGCCGCGTCACCTTTGCCATCGGCATAGCGTGCCGAGTAGATGCCCGGCGCGCCGCCGAGGAAGTCCACCGCCAGGCCAGAGTCATCGGCCAGGGCCGGCAGGCCGGAAATGCGAGCGGCATTGCGCGCCTTGAGGATGGCGTTCTCGACGAACGACAGGCCGGTTTCTTCCGGTTCCACCTGGCTGAACTCACCAATCGAGCGCAGCTGCACGGAATGGCCAAGCATGGCCTGGAGTTCCTTCAGTTTGCCGGCGTTGTGGCTGGCCAATACGAGTTGCTGGAAATTCATCATTCGCCTGGGAACACTTCCTGGTTGAAGCTGAGAGAGTTGCTGATGCCGCCGGTTTCGATGTTCAGGTCGAAGGTGACGGTTTCGGGCTGGTCGATCTTGAACTGGGCGATGTAGTACACCGCGCCCTGTTCGGTAATCTGCTTGAACGACAGCGGGCTGCTGCGCCCGGTCAGGTCCTTGACCGTGCCGCTGATCACCGCTGTGGCAGGTTTGCTGGCCTTGAGCACGGCAATGTTGAGCACGCCCTGGTTCTTGCTGCGAACCAGGCCGGTGGCCGCGGCCACCTCGGGTGTGAGCATGCTCGAGGTGAATGCGCTGTAGTGCACCGTCACGTCGCCAAATACCTCCTTGCGCTCGGGGCGTGCGGCATCGGCAGCCAAGACTGGCAGGGCCAGGCACAGGCTGATCAGGAACAGGGCTAGGCGACGCATGGGGCGATTCCTCCGGTGGGCGTCAGACCGCGAGCTGGTGCTCTTGCAGGCCCGGACTGCTGACGCGGTAGATGCCGATCTCACCTAGAAGATTAGGCCATAGCCGGCCACCCCACCCGTTGCGGTGCAAGTGGTCGACCGCCAGGCGGTCGAGTACCTTGGCTCGGCGTTCGTGCACAAGTTCTTCGAAGTCGGCAAAGGTGCAGAAGTGGATGTTCGGCGTGTTGTACCAGGTATAGGGCATGAAGTCCGATACCGGCATGCGGCCTTTGGTCGCCAGGTACCAGCGGCAGCGCCAGTGGCCGAAATTTGGGAAGGTGATGATGCACTGACGGCCCACGCGCAGCATTTCGTCGAGGATGCGGTCGGGGTATTCCACCGCCTGAAGGGCTTGGGTCATTATCACCACGTCGAAGCTGTTGCTGGCGAAGTTGCCCAGGCCTTTGTCCAGGTCTTGTTCGATGACGTTGACGCCCTTGGCCACGCAGGCGGCGATATTGTCGGCGTCGATTTCCAGGCCATAGCCGGTGACCTGTTTGCGGTCACGCAGCGAGGCCAGCAGTTCGCCGCTACCGCAGCCCAGGTCGAGTACCCGGCTGCCGGCGGGGATCCAGTCGTGGATGATTTCCAGATCGGCTCTCATGCTGTCCTCAGATGGCAATGCGGTTCATGTAGTTCGAGAAACCCTGCATGTAGCGAGGTGTGGGGATCAGGAAGGCATCGTGCCCGTAGGGCGAATCGATCTCCAGGTAGCAGACGTTCTTGCGTGCGGCCATCAGCGCGTCGACGATCTCGCGCGAACGGGCCGGAGAGAAGCGCCAGTCGGTGGTGAACGACATGATGCAATAGTCTGCCTTGACGTTGGCCAGGGTGGCGGCCAGATCACCACCGTGCGTGGCGGCCGGATCGAAGTAGTCCAGTGCCTTGGTCATCAGCAGGTAGGTGTTGGCGTCGAAACGGCCGGAAAACTCCTCGCCCTGATAGCGCAGGTAGCTTTCGACCTGGAACTCGACGCTGTGGAAGTCGTAGTTGAGCTTGTCGCTTTTCAGCTCTCGGCCGAATTTTTCACCCATCGAATCATCGGACAGGTAGGTAATGTGGCCGACCATGCGTGCCAGCATCAAGCCGCGCTTGGGGATCACGCCCTGGTCCTGGAACGAGCCTCCATGGAACTCAGGGTCGGTAAGAATAGCCTGGCGCGCCACCTCGTTGAAGGCGATGTTCTGCGCCGACAGCTTGGGTGCCGAAGCGATGTCGACGCAGTGGCGTACGCGCTCGGGGTAGGTCATCGTCCATTGCAGCGCCTGCATGCCACCCAGGCTACCGCCGACGATAGCTGCCCACTGCTGGATGCCCAGGCGGTCGGCCAGCCGTGCCTGGCTGTGTACCCAGTCTTCCACGGTCAATACCGGGAACTCGGCGCCATATGGTTTACCGGTGGCCGGGTTGATACTGCTGGGGCCGGTGCTGCCGTTGCAGCCGCCGAGGTTGTTCAGGCTGACCACGAAGAAGCGCTTGGTATCGATCGGTTTACCGGGGCCGATGCAGCTGTCCCACCAGCCCGGCTTGCGGTCGGTGGCGGTATGGTAGCCCGCGGCATGGTGGTGGCCGGACAGGGCATGGCAGATCAGCACGGCGTTACTCGCGCTGGCGTTCAGGGTGCCATAGGTCTCGTAGACCAGTTCGTAACTGGCCAGTGAACGGCCACAGGCCAGTGCCAGCGGTTCATCGAACCGGGCGGTTTGCGGTACTACCAGACCGACGGAATCTTCGGGAAAGACAGTTGACATCGACCCTGCTCACGCTTGACGGAGGCGTAAGTCTAAAGAGCGCTACCCCCAGCGGCAAGCAAAGGCTTGCGACTGGGGGCAGGCTGGCTCTGGTGAGCCTCAGATCATTCGCCACAGCTCTTGAGGCATGCCGGCGTAGGCGGCCAGCGGGGGCATGACAAACGACTGGATCACCTGGATCGCCAGGAAGGCGAAGATCGGCGAGATGTCCATGCCGCCCAGATTTGGCACCAGGCGGCGGAACGGCGCCAGCACGGGCTCGCTGATCTGGTAGGCCAGTTCGGCCGCCGGGTTGTGGCTGTTGGGTGCAACCCAGGAAATGATCACCATGACGATCATCGCCACCCAGAAAATCTTCAGGAACAGCGAGGTGATGCCGATGATTGCCCACATCAGCAGATGCAGGACGTCGCCGAAGGTACCGTAGGTGACCATCAGCACGAAGCCCATCAGCAGGGCCTGGATGACCACCGCCAGCAGTAGCGATGAAGTATCCAGCCCGCCAACGCTAGGGATGACCCGGCGAATCGGCTTGAGCAGCGGTTGGGTGGCACGAACGGCGAACTGGCACAGCGGGTTGTAGAAATTGGCCTTGACCAGTTGCAACACGAAGCGCAGCAGGACGATTACCAGGTAAAGGCTGACCAGGGTTTGCACCACGAAAATCGCGGCGCCTGACAGTGCATTCATCTAAAGCTCCTTATTTGCCCAGTTGTTCGGCCAGCTCGGCGGAGCGGGTGGCTGCAGCCTGCAGCGCCTGCTCGACGATGGCTTCGAAGCCGTTGGCCTGGAACGACTTGATCGCCGCTTCCGTGGTGCCGGCGGGCGAAGTGACGCGGCGGCGCAGCTCGGCAGCATCGACATCGCTTGCAACTGCCATGCGCGCGGCGCCCAGGGCCGTCTGCAAGGTCAGTTGGGAGGCCGTTTCGCGTGGCAGGCCGAGCTTTTCGCCTGCCGCGGTCATGGCCTCGATCAGCAGGAAGAAGTACGCCGGGCCACTGCCGGACACCGCTGTCACGGCGTCCAGTTGCTGTTCCTGCTCCAGCCACAGGGCGGTGCCCACGGCAGACAGCAGTTGTTCGGCCTGCTGACGCTGTTCGCCGGACACTTCAGCGGTGGCGTACAGGCCGCTCACGCCTTGGCGCAGCAATGCCGGGGTGTTGGGCATGCAGCGCACCACCGGGCGAGCGCCCACCCAGCTTTGCAGGCTGGCGCACGTGATGCCGGCGGCGATTGAAACGATCAGCTGGCCATTCTGCAGGTGGGGTTGCAGGGCCTGACATACGGTTTTCATGACTTGTGGCTTGACCGCCAGCACGATGACGTCAGCGCCATCGATGGCCTGGGCGTTGTCCTCGAAGGCTTCAATGCCGTGCTCGGCCTGGATGCGACTGCGGGTCTCGGCGCCCGGGTCGCTGGCGCGGATCTGCGAGGCGTCCAGGCCCTGGGCACGCAGACCACCGATCAGGCTGGCGGCCATGTTGCCGGCGCCGATAAAGGCAATACGTGTCTTGCTCATGTCAGGTCCTTGTGCAAAAGAGTGAGTGAAGCGTGGAATCAGGTGTTGCCGTAATCGCGGGCTCCGAACAGGGCCGTGCCAATCCGCACCCACGTCGCGCCCTGGGCGATAGCCGCTTCCAGGTCGTGGCTCATGCCCATGGACAGGGTATCCAGGCCGAGCCCCAGGCCTTCCTGCAACTTGCGCAGGCTGGCGAAGGCGGCCTCTTGGGCGACGCGGTCTTCGGTGGGCTCCGGGATTGCCATCAGCCCGCGCAGGTGCAGGTTGGGCAGTGCGGCTACGGCTTTGGCCAGCGCGGGTAGGTCGGCCGGGGCGCAGCCGGATTTACTGTCTTCGCCGCTGACGTTCACCTGCAGGCAGATGTTCAGCGGCGCCAACCCGGCAGGGCGCTGTTCCGACAGGCGTTGGGCAATTTTCAGGCGGTCCACGGAATGCACCCAGTCGAAATGCTCGGCGATGGATTTGGTCTTGTTCGACTGAATGGGGCCAATGAAGTGCCAGATCAAGGGCAAGTCGCTGAGCGCCTGCTGCTTTGTCAGTGCTTCCTGTAGGTAATTCTCCCCGAAGTCGCGCACGCCGGCGGCATGGACCTCGCGGATAGCGCTGGCGGGCTTGGTCTTGCTCACGGCCAGCAACTGGACGCTGGCCGGATCACGCCCGACTGCCTGGGCAGCACTGGCGATACGGGCGGAAATCGCGGAAAGGTTGTCTGCTAGGGTGGACATGGATCGATGCCGGCAGCTGTAGGGTCTGCGGCATTCTACCTGCTTGAAGGCCTTTGGGGAGTCTCATGGATGTGACTGAGCTGTTGGCCCGAGCTGTGGACGCGGGGGCTTCCGACCTGCACCTGGCCACAGGCCAGATTCCAATGCTGCGCCTGGATGGCGAGTTGCAGCGTATGGACTTGCCGCCCTTGAGCCGGGCTGCCTTGATCGTGGGCATGGCGAGTGTGCTGGATGACGATCAGCGCCGGCAGTGGGCCCAAGGCGATGAAATGGACCTTGCGCTGGAGTTGTCGGCGCTTGGGCGCTTTCGGCTGAACCTGTTTCGCCAGTTGAATGGCCTGGCGGTTACCTTTCGGTTGATTCCGGGGCGCATTGCGACAGTGAGTGAGCTGGACCTTGCGGATGTGTTTCAAGCTGTTGCGCAATGCCGGGATGGCTTGATCCTAGTGGGTGGGCCGACCGGCAGTGGCAAGTCCAGTACCCTGGCAACGCTGCTCGACCAGCTGAACCGCGAGCGGGCGCTGCACATCATCACCCTGGAAGACCCTGTCGAGGTCATCCATGCCAGCCAGCGCAGCCTGGTCAACCAGCGTGAGATGGGGCGCCATAGTCGCGGCTTTGCGCAGGGTCTACGCAGTGCGCTGCGCCAGGACCCGGACGTGATCATGATCGGTGAGTTGCGCGACCTGGAAACCATCCGCCTGGCGCTGCGCGCGGCCGAAACCGGGCACCTGGTACTGGCAACCGTGCATGCGCGTTCGGCGACCAGCAGCATCGACAGGTTGGTGGAGGTTTTTGCTGCCGAGGAAAAGCCGTTGGTGCGGGCGATGCTGGCCGAATCGCTGCGCCTGGTGGTCGCGCAGGTGCTGGTCAGGCGCGTGGGCGGTGGACGGGTGGCTGCGCGGGAAGTGCTGGTGGCGACGCCGGCGGTGCGAAACCTGGTTCGGGAGGGGCGGTTGGCGCAGTTGTCTTCGGTGATGCAGGGTGGGGCGGCGGACGGGATGCGGACGATGGAAGGGGCATTGCGCAGGCTGAGGGAGAAGGGTTTGATCGGTGTACTCTAGTGCCTGTCAGGGCCCTTTCGCGGGTAAACCCGCTCCTACGAGCGCCAGTGCAGGGCGTTGTAGGCGCAGGTTTACCCGCGAATAGGCTGCGCTTGCTTAACGCTTGGCCAGGCTCAGTTGCTGCTCTTTCGGCAGCACCCGCTTGGCCACCACGTAATGCTTTTGCCAGTAAGGCTTGCTCAAGGTGTCGATACTCACCCGCTTGCCACGGCGTGGCGCGTGAATGAAGCGGTCGTTACCCAGGTAGATGGCTACGTGATTGACCCGACGGCTCTTGATGTTGAAGAAGATCAGGTCGCCAGGCTTCAGATCACCCTTGGCCACCTTCACCCCGTGGCCCTGGGCCATGGCATTGGAGGTGCGCGGCAGGTCGACGTCGGCGACGTCGTTGAAGGCGTATTTGACCAGCCCGCTGCAGTCAAAGCCTTTTTTCGGGCTGCTGCCGCCCCAAACATAAGGGGTACCGAGCACATTTACCGCACGGCTCAGCACATCGCTGCTTTGCTTCGGCGACATGGCGGCGACATACGCACCGCGGCTGCTGACGGCATTGCCTGGGCGGGCGCGCAGTGCGGTCTGCTTGGCGGGTGCATGTTTCACCGACGCGTTGGTCGTGTAGCCGGTGAAACCGTTGGGAAGACGTTGCTCACGATTGGTGGCGTGGGCGGCCAGAGGCAATAATAGGCAGAGGGTCAGCCATGTCTTGATCAAAGGCGGCATAGATGAAGCTCTTATGAATAGTTATGTATTGGGCGCGCAACTTTATAACAGCTTTTTGATCAGTTATTGATCCGTTGGTCGATTGCCTAGGCACCGTATGTCGGCTTGCGACGAGAAAGTCACATTTTTTCTTAGAAAATTTTCGGATAACCGACGAGGGCTATGAATGAACAGTTATCAACAGGGGGTGCCCTTTCACGACACCCACAGTAAAACCATTGGCTACCTGCTGTGGATTTTCGGCTTCACCGGGTCCCACCGTTTCTATTACGGCAAGCCGATTACCGGGACCATCTGGTTCTTCACCTTCGGCTTGCTGGGCATTGGCTGGTTGATCGACCTGTTCCTGATCCCGTCCATGGACCGTGAAGCCGATTTGAGGTTTCAGTCCGGGCGTATCGACTACAACATCGCCTGGATCCTGCTGACCTTCCTGGGGGTGTTTGGCCTGCACCGGCTGTATCAGGGCAAGTGGATCACCGCGATCATCTATTTCTTCACCGGCGGGTTGTTCCTGGTGGGGGTGCTGTATGACTTCTGGACGTTGAACAGCCAGGTGTCCGAAAGGAATGCGGGGCGGGGCTGAAGGTGCCCAGGGCTGTTTTACAGCCTCTTCACGGGCAATGCTGTCCATATAAAAAGAAGGCCTTGTCGCACCGCTGCGGCAAGGCCTTTTTCGTTACTGACGGGTCTGCCGCTGTTGCAGCAACAGGTTGCTGAACCCGGCCCCTGCCAGCTGCTTCTGTGCCCCGGTCAGTTGCTCGCGATTGCTGAACGGCCCGACCAGCACGCGGTACCAGGTTTCATCCTTGACCGTGCCCGACTCCACTTTCACAGACTGGCCCAGCAGAATGATCTGTGCCCGTACCTTGTCGGCGTCGGCCTGCTTGCGGAACGAGCCGGCCTGAAGGAAGTACTGCGTGGTCGCTGCCGGCTTGATCACGGGTGGTGGCGGTGGCGGGGTCTGGCCGAGCAGCGCTGCCTGGGCCCGCGCCGTGTCGATTTTCGCCGCTTCTGCTGGTGTCACCGGGGTTACCGGCTGGGCCGGCACCGGTGGCGTTTTCTCCGGTACGGCTTCCGGCGGCACGATCACCTCAGACTCCGGCAGCAGGGTGTAGAAGTCGTACTTCGGCTTCACCGGCTGTTGCGGGGTAGTCTGCGCTGGCTTGCCGGCTTCGGCCGTTTTCGCCGGTTTCTCCTGCTCGGGCTTGGTGCGCTTGATGTCATCGCCACCGGGTTCGAGCTTCATCAGGAACACGATGAACGCGCCTACGGTGAGGCCGACCGCCAGCCATACCCAGCCGGGGATCGGCTGTTTGGCCGGTGCCGTCTGGCGGCTGGCGCCGCGTTTGGGGGCAGGTTTTTTCTTGGCAGCCAACTTACATGCGCTCCAGGGTTTCCAGGCCGAGCAGTTCCAGACCTTGTTTGAGGGTGCGGCCGGTCAGGGCGGCCAGGCGCAGCCGGCTCTGCTGCTGCGAAGGGGTTTCGGCCGCGAGTATCGGGCAGTTCTCGTAGAAGCTGGAGAACAGGCCGGCCAGGTCGTACAGGTAGCTGCACAGCACGTGCGGCGTGCCTTTTTCGGCGACGTTGTTGAGGATTTCGCCAAACTGCGCCAGGCGCGCAGCGAGGTCCTGCTCGTGGGCAGCCTGCAGCACGATTTTGCCGTCGATTTCGTCAAAGCCTTTGCCCAGCTTGCGGAACACGCCGGCTACGCGGGTGTAAGCGTACAGCAGGTAAGGGGCGGTGTTGCCTTCGAAGTTGAGCATCAGCTCGAAGTTGAAGCTGTAGTCGCTGGTGCGGTGCTTGGACAGGTCGGCGTATTTCACAGCGCCGATACCCACCACCTCGCCGATGTGGCGCAGTTCGTCGTCGGCCAGGCTCGGGTTCTTTTCCTTGACCAGCGCGTAGGCGCGCTCCTTGGCCTCGGTGAGCAGGTCGATCAGCTTAACGGTGCCGCCGTCACGGGTCTTGAACGGGCGGCCGTCGGCGCCGTTCATGGTGCCGAAGCCCATGTGTTCCATTTGCATCGGGTGGCTGACGAAGCCAGCGCGGCGGGCTACTTCGAACACCTGATTGAAGTGCAGGGCCTGGCGCTGGTCGACGAAGTACAGTGCGCGGTCAGCCTTCAACACGTTGCTGCGGTAACGCACGGCAGCCAGGTCGGTGGTGGCGTACAGATAGCCGCCGTCAGCCTTCTGCACGATCACCGGCAGGGGGTCGCCTTCGCTGTTCTTGAACTCATCAAGGAACACGCATTGGGCGCCCTGGTCTTCGACCAGCAGGCCCTTGGCCTTGAGGTCGGCCACTACGTTGGCCAAGTCGTCGTTGTAGGCGCTTTCGCCCATGACGTCGGCCATGGTCAGCTTGACGTTCAGCAGCTCGTAGGTCTTCTGGCAGTGCGACAGCGAGATGTCCTTGAAACGTGTCCAAAGGGCCAGGCACTCGGGGTCACCGGCTTGCAGCTTGACCACCAGGCCGCGGGCGCGCGTGGCGAACTCTTCCGATTCATCGAAGCGTTTCTTCGCCGCGCGGTAGAAGTTTTCCAGGTCCGACAGCTCGTCGCTGGTGATCGGGTTTTCCTGCAGGTAGGCCATCAGCATGCCGAACTGGGTACCCCAGTCGCCGACGTGGTTCTGGCGGATGACGTTGTCGCCCAGGAATTCCAGCACGCGTGCAACGCTGTCACCGATGATGGTCGAGCGCAGGTGGCCGACGTGCATTTCCTTGGCCAGGTTGGGTGCCGACATGTCGATCACCACCTTTTGCGCCGGGCCGGCTTTGCGCGCACCCAGGTGGGCGTCGGCCAGGGCGGCATCCAGGCGGTTGGCCAGGGCGTCGGTGTTCTGGAAGAAGTTGAGGAAGCCGGGGCCTGCAATCTCAACCTTACTGATGTCGGCGCTGGCCGGCAGGGCGTTGATCAGTTTTTCGGCAAGGTCGCGCGGCTTCATGCCGGCCGGCTTGGCCAGCATCATGGCGATGTTGCTGGCGAAGTCGCCGTGGGTCTTGTCCCGGGCGTTTTCCACCTGGATCGCCGGCGACAGCCCTTCAGGCAGCACACCGTCGGTGACGAGTTGGGTGAGGGCTTGCTGGATCAGCTGGCGAATGGTGTCTTTCATGGGGATCTCTTTTCGACCGCAAGCGCGGTGAGCGCCTGGATGCGCAGGTGGAAAAACTGGGCATTATCCGTTGCCGGGAGCAGGTTGCCAACCTTTGGGCGGCAAGCAGGCGGCCACAAGCGGCAAGAAAAAGCGGCATTGCACCCGCCCGGCGCTTGCTTGCGGCCGGTAACCCCCAGCTTGTAGCTCAGTACAGGTCTACCGGGTCGACATCCAGCGACCAGCGCACCTGGCGCCCGCTCGGCAACTGTTCCAACACTAGCAACCAGGCGCTGATCAGTCGATGCAACGGCGCCCGGGTATTGGCCTGTATCAACAGTTGTGCGCGGAATCGTCCGGCGCGGCGCTCCATGGGCGCTGGTACCGGGCCCAGCAGTTCGATGCCCGGCAGGTGTTGTTCGGCCACCAGGCGCTCGGCAGCGGCACAGGCTTCGTCGAGGAAGCCTTCGGCCTGCCCCGGCTTGTGTGCTTCGGCACGCAGCAAGGCCAGGTGCGAGTAAGGCGGCAGCCCGGCGGCTCGGCGTTCGTCCAGGGCCTGTTCGGCGAAGGCAAAGTAGCCTTGCTCGGTTAGCTGCACCAGCAGGGGGTGGTCGGCCAGGTGGGTCTGGATGATGACCTTGCCGGGCTCTTCGGCCCGCCCGGCCCGCCCGGCCACCTGTACGATAAGTTGTGCCATACGCTCGCTGGCGCGGAAATCACCGGAAAACAGCCCGCCATCGGCATCGAGGATGGCCACCAGGGTCACCCGCGGGAAGTGGTGGCCTTTGGCAAGCATCTGGGTGCCGACGAGGATGCTCGGCTGGCCGCGCTGGATGGTGCTGAACAGGTTGTGCATGGCGTCCTTGCGCGCTGTGCTGTCGCGGTCCACGCGCAGGATCGGGTAATCGGGGAACAGCACCTTCAGGCGCTCTTCGGCGCGCTCGGTACCGGCACCGACCGGGCGCAGGTCGACGTGGTCGCATTGCGGGCACTGGTGCGGCAGGCGTTCGTCATAGCCACAGTGGTGGCAGCGCAGCACGCCGGAGCGCTGGTGCACGGTCATGCGCGCATCGCAGCGTGGGCATTCGGACAACCAGCCGCAATCGTGGCACAGCAATGTTGGGGCAAAGCCACGGCGGTTGAGGAACACCAGCACTTGTTGGCCAGCTTCCAGGGTCTGTCGGATAGCCTGCTGCAGCGGGCCGCTGATGCCGCTGTCCAGTGGCAGGCTTTTCACATCAAGGCGCAGCATGCGCGGTGGGCGTGCCCCCCCGGCGCGTTGGTTCATGCGCAGCAGGCGGTAGCGGCCGGTCAGGGCGTTATGCAAGGTTTCCAGCGACGGTGTGGCGGAGCCGAGCAGGATCGGGATGTTCTCCTGGTGCGCGCGTACCAGCGCCAGGTCGCGGGCGTGGTAACGCAGGCCTTCCTGCTGTTTATAAGAGCCGTCGTGCTCTTCGTCGATGATGATCAGGCCTGGGTTTTTCATCGGCGTGAACAATGCCGAGCGGGTGCCGATGATGATATCGGCCTCGCCGTCCCGTGCCGCCAGCCAGGCATCCAGGCGTTCGCGGTCGTTCACCGCAGAGTGCAGCAGGGCAATGCGCGCGTTGAAGCGTTGCTCGAAGCGCGCCAGGGTTTGCGGGCCGAGGTTGATCTCCGGGATCAGCACCAGGGCCTGCTTGCCGGCTTCCAGGGTTTCGCGGATCAGTTGCAGGTAGACTTCGGTCTTGCCACTGCCGGTGACGCCGGCCAGCAAGAACGCGCCGAAGCCGCCAAAGCCCTCGCACACGGCGTCGAAGGCGTCGCGTTGCTCTTCGTTGAGGGGGAGTTCCGGCTGTGCCAGCCAGTGCTCATGGCGTAGTGCCGGCAAGTGGCGGCGCGTCTCGATCTGCACCAGATCCTTGGCCAGCAGCAGGTCGAGGCTGTCCTTGTTCAGGTTGAGTTTGGCCAGCAGGCTGTGGGCCACGCCATGCGGGTGCTGGGCCAGGGTCTTGAGGGCGTCGCGCTGGCGCGGCGCGCGGGCGATGCGCGGGTCTTCCAGGCGGGCGCCAGGGGCTATGTGCCAGAAGCGTTCCTGGCGCATTTCGGCGGCTTCGCCCTGGCGTAGCAGCGTGGGCAGCGCCCAGCTCAGGGTATCGCCCAGGCTGTGCTGGTAGTACTGGGCGGTCCACAGGCACAGCTTGAACAGCGACGCGGGGATGGGGGACACCGGGTCGAGCAGGGCAGTGGCCGGCTTCAGTTTGTCGGCGGGCACTTCGCTCTGCGTGCACACCTCTATCAGCACGCCAATCATTTCGCGGCGACCAAAGGGCACGCGGATGCGCATGCCAGGGGTCAAGGTCTGGCGCGCCATGCTCGCCGGCGCCTTGTAGTCGAACAGGCGGCGCAGCGGAGAGGGCAGGGCAAGGCGCAGGATGACGTCGGACACGCAGAAAGTCTCGGAGGGCGTTACAAGGACTGGCGAGCCTAGCAGACGACGGTCGGTGCAAGCGACATCTTGCGCTGACGGTGTGCTCTGGTATTATTCGCCGCCTAATTACGTGCGGTATTCAACAATTGGTGTTGGGTGGCGGCACGCAGCTCGAGGAAGTGACCATGAAAGAAGGTATCCACCCGAACTACGAAGTAGTTGCAGTCACCTGCAGCTGCGGTAACAAGTTCGAAACTCGTTCGACCCTGGGCAACGTCCTGTCGATCGACGTTTGCAACCTGTGCCACCCGTTCTACACCGGTAAGCAGAAAGTTCTGGACACCGGTGGTCGCGTACAGAAGTTCGCCGATCGCTTCGGTATGTTCGGTGCCAAGAAGTAATCATGCGCATGGCGAATCCTTCGGGCTTCGCATTGTTGCTGAAGAAGGCGTCCCTTGTGGGCGCCTTTTTTGTGGGCGTTATCTGGCATTTCCCGGTCCTGGCGTTCTGCCCGCAGCCGGATAAGCCCCAGTGGGTAGCGGTACGACAGGTGGTTGATGGCGACACCTTGCGTCTGGTCGATGGCCGTAGTGTGCGGCTGATCGGTATCAATGCCCCGGAAATAGGCCGCAAGGGACGTACCAGCGAGCCCTATGCCGAAGCTGCCAGGCGGCGGTTGCAGGCCTTGGTAAAGGCCAATGACGATCGCGTCGGGCTGGTGCCTGGTGTTGAAGGTAAAGACAAGTACGGTCGCACACTGGCGCACATCTACAGCCGCAATGGCGACAATCTGGAAGCACAACTGCTTAGCGAGGGCTTGGCCTACCGCGTGGCCATTGCCCCTAATGTGCGTTTCAGCGGCTGCCAGCAGCTTGCCGAACACGTAGCGCGCCAGGCTGGCGTTGGCCTGTGGCGGCATTCGCCCGTAGTGGCTGCAAGCGATGTCAGGCAGTCAGGTTTCGCTGTTGTGCGTGGGCGTATCGAAGGCATCGAGCGCAATCGTGGTGGGGTCTGGCTTACCCTGGGCAGTACCCTGGTGCTGCAGGTTCCCGCTCGTCTGCAGCGCAACTTCCCCGCCGGCTTCTTCGATAACCTCAAGGGACGCCAGGTCGAAGCGCGCGGCTGGGTGCTGGATCGTTCCCGCAAGGGCGGCCTCAAGCCCGGGCAGCGACGCTGGGTATTGCCATTGACCGATCCGAGCATGTTGGAGCGCATTTCAGGCTAAAAGATGTAGACAGTTCGCTACTGGATTGTACACACTGTTGGCCGTATGCCCCGTGGGTTTTAGCGTAAAGTCGTAGGCTAAAGGCCTTGACACTAGTGACCGGCCAGTCTTGTGACTCCCGGGCTCTTTGCGTATCCTCGGCGGTCCGTCAGAACAGTAAATAGCGGAATGCCCACCATGTCAGACCTGAAAACCGCCGCTCTCGAATATCACGCTCAACCTCGTCCGGGGAAACTGAGCGTTGAACTTTCCAAGCCCACTGCCACCGCCCGTGACCTCGCCCTGGCCTACAGCCCAGGTGTTGCAGAGCCGGTGCGCGAAATTGGTCGTGATCCAGAGCTGGCTTACAAATACACCGGCAAAGGCAACCTGGTTGCGGTGATTTCCGATGGCACTGCCATCCTCGGTCTGGGTGACCTCGGCCCACTGGCTTCCAAGCCGGTCATGGAAGGCAAGGGTGTTCTGTTCAAGCGTTTTGCCGGTATCGATGTGTTCGACATCGAAGTCGAGTCGGAAAGCCCGCAAGCGTTCATCGACACTGTTCGCCGCATCTCGATCACCTTCGGTGGCATCAACCTTGAAGACATCAAGGCACCTGAGTGCTTTGAAATCGAGCGCACCCTGATCGAGCAGTGCGACATCCCGGTGTTCCACGATGACCAGCACGGTACTGCCATCGTGACTGCCGCGGGCATGATCAACGCCCTGGAAATCGCCGGCAAGAAACTGGAAGACGCCAAGATCGTCTGCCTGGGTGCCGGTGCTGCTGCCATTTCCTGCATGAAGCTGCTGGTGAGCATGGGTGCGAAGGTCGAGAACATTTTCATGATCGACCGTAGTGGCGTGATCCACGCTGGCCGTGACGACCTGAACCAGTACAAGGCGCAGTTCGCCCACGCGACCGACAAGCGTACCCTGGCCGACGCCCTTGATGGTGCCGACGTGTTCGTAGGTCTGTCTGGCCCGAACCTGCTGAGCCCGGAAGGCCTGAAGTCGATGGCCGCCAACCCGATCGTGTTCGCCTGCTCGAACCCGGACCCGGAAATCTCCCCAGAGCTGGCGCACGCCACTCGCAACGACGTGATCATGGCTACCGGTCGTTCCGACTACCCGAACCAGGTCAACAACGTACTGGGCTTCCCGTTCATCTTCCGTGGTGCTCTGGACGTTCGCGCCAAGCGTATCAACGAAGAGATGAAGATCGCTGCCGCTATCGCCCTGAAAGACCTGGCCAAGCTGCCAGTGCCGAAGGAAGTCTGCGAAGCCTATGGCGTTGAAGGCCTGGAGTTCGGCCGTGAGTACATCATTCCGAAGCCGCTGGATGCACGCTTGATCACCGTCGTTTCCGATGCTGTAGCCAAGGCTGCCATCGAATCCGGCGTGGCTACCCTGCCTTATCCGAAGCATTACCCGCTGACCAGCGTGGATGAAGTGTTCAACGGCTGATTGCCGCAAGCGACATAAAAAAGCCCCGGCTCGCATGAGCCGGGGCTTTTTGTTGGGGCTGGGAATGTGTCAGGGCTGCAAGGTGTTCGTCAGGGCACATGTGGCGCCTATCAGGTCGAGCGCCGCCCACGCGGGCATCGCGACGCAAGGCCGCTCCCACATTTGTTGCAACGTGGCCATGCCTGTGAGGCCATGGTTGTCAGCCTTGCTGGCATGACTGGATTTGGAGGTGGGCATTGATGCCGCCCCGCCTGTCTCAAGGCATGCACCCAGGCGGGCAACCATGGCCTGGCAGGTGCGGCACGTTGCAGCAGATGTGGGAGCGGCCTTGCGTCGCGATGCCCGCGCGGGCGGCGCTCGATTCACGCGCCCACGCAAAACCTGAGTCAGGCGCCTTGCCTTAGAACAGGTCCATCGGCGTCGCTTCATCGGCTGGCAGCGGGCTGCCCGGTGTCGCGCCATTGCCCAGTTCGTCCACCGACGGCGGCGAATCTTCTGCTTTGAACAGCTCGAAGTAGGCATTCGGTGTGCTTGGCGATGCAGCGCGCCCGCTGACCGGGTCGACGCGCAAGCTGAGAATGCCCTCCGGCTCTGCCGGGGCATGCGCAGGCTTGTCCTTGAGCGCCGCACCCATGAAGCTCATCCATATCGGCAGTGCCGCAGTCCCACCATATTCGCGGCGGCCGAGGGTTTCCGGTTGGTCGAAGCCGACCCAGACGGTAGTCACGTAATCGGCGTTGTAACCGGAGAACCAGGCGTCCTTGGATTCGTTGGTAGTACCCGTCTTGCCCGCCAGGTCGGTGCGGCCCAAGGCCAGCGCCCGGCGGCCGGTGCCGCGCTTGATCACGTCCTGCAGCATGCTGGTGAGGATGTAGGTGGTACGCCCGTCGATGATCTGTTCGGCTACTGCCGGTGCTTGCGGGGCCGCGGCAACCTGGCTGAAGGCAGAAGGTGCCTCGCCTGGCATTGCCGTAGTGCTGATTGGCTGCTCGGGTGCGGCCAGGCCCGCCTGGTCTTCGGCACCTTGCGGTACGCGGGCCGGGTTGGCGGTGAACAGGGTTTCGCCGCTGCGGCTTTCGATGCGCTCGATCAGGTACGGGGTGATCTTGTACCCACCGTTGGCAAAGGTGCTCCAGCCGGTGGCGATTTCCATCGGGGTCAGGGTAGCGGTGCCCAGCGCCAGCGACAGGTTGCGCGGCAGGTCCTGCTTGTTGAAGCCGAATTTGGCGATGTAGTCGATGGTGCGGTCCACGCCCATGGCTTGCAGCAGGCGGATCGACACCAGGTTACGTGACTTGTACAGCGCCTCACGCATGCGGATAGGGCCGAGGAAGGTGTTGGTATCGTTCTTCGGTCGCCACACTTTGTCCACCGACTCGTCAACGAACACGATCGGTGCATCGTTGACCAGGCTGGAAGCGGTGTAGCCGCTGTCCAGCGCGGCGCTGTAGATGAAGGGTTTGAAACTTGAGCCCGGTTGGCGCTTGGCCTGCACGGCGCGGTTGTAGTTGCTCTGCTCGAACGAGAAACCGCCGACCAGGGCGCGGATGGCACCGTTGCTCGGGTCGAGGGTGACCAGGGCGCTCTGCGCACCGGGTACCTGGCTGAACTTCAACGTGCCGTCGTCAAGGCGTTGCAGGCGCACCAGGTCACCGACCTGGGCCACGTCGGCCGGCGACTGCGGTGCGCGGCCCTGGGCGTTGGTGTTGATGAATGGACGCGCCCATTTCATGGTGTTCCAGGCAACCTGCGCCTCTTGGCCGTCACGGGTCAGCACCTTGAGGCCGGTGTGTTCCACCTGGGTGACAATGGCTGGCTCCAGGCCGCCAAGGGTGCGTTGCTTGCCCAGCTCCTGCAGCCAGGCTGCGTGGGTGCGGCCCGGGAAGCGTGCTTCAGGGCCACGGTAGCCGTGGCGCTCATCGTAATCGGAGAGCCCGTTGAGGACGGCCTTGTTGGCCATTTCCTGCATGTCGCTTGGCACGGTGGTCGTAACGCGGAAGCCTTCGGTGTAGGCGTCGCTGCCGTAGCGGCCGACCATTTCTGCGCGGGCCATTTCGGCGATGTAGGGGGCATTCACCTCAGGCGTAGGCACGTGATAGCTGGCGTTGAGCGGCTCGGCCAGGGCGGCCTGGTAGCTGGCCTGGTCGATCTTGCCCAGCTTGTACATGCGTCCGAGGATCCAGTCGCGGCGCTCTTTGGCGCGCACCGGGTTGGCCAGCGGGTTGAAGCGCGACGGTGCCTTGGGCAGGCCGGCGATCATTGCCATCTGCGCCAGGCTCACATCACGGATGGACTTGCCGTAATACACCTGTGCTGCGGCATCAATACCGTAGGCGCGGTTGCCCAGGTAGATCTTGTTCACGTACAGCTCAAGGATTTCGTCCTTGGTCAGCTCACGCTCGATCTGCAGGGCCAGCAGGATTTCGTTGGTCTTGCGTGAGAAGCTGCGTTCGCTGGTGAGGAAGAAGTTCTTCGCCACCTGCATGGTGATGGTGCTGCCGCCGGTCTGGATATGACCGGTTTTCACCAGCTGGGTCGCGGCGCGCATCAGGCTGCTGGGGTCGACACCGTAGTGGTTGAGGAAGTTGTCGTCCTCGGCTGACAGCAGCGCCTGAATGAATTGTGGGGGAATTTCCGCGAAGCGGATCGGCGAGCGGCGCATTTCGCCGAATTCGGCAATCAGCTTGCCATCGCTGCTGTACACCCTGAGGGGGATCTGCAACTGGATGCTTCTGAGGGACTCGACCGAGGGCAGGCTGGGGCTAAGATACAGAAACGCACCGCTCACACCGAGTACGAGCGCGCAGATGACTGCGACGGAAGACCACCAGAAGAACTTCAGCAGACGTATCAAGGCTTTTCGGTGTCCAGGTTGGGAGTGGATTGCACGCAGGTCCGGTGGACCAAAAAACGCTGGGCATTATAAGCATTTTTCGCCTCTCCGGGTGACCGGCCAGGCTACCCGTCGACTCGATGAGTAGCCCCGGCCCAGTGTTGCCGCGGGGTTGCGACAGGTGGCTGCGCTTGGCAGTTGCAACAGACAGCAAAGGAGTCGCTATGTTTGGACGCTTCGGCAAGGATGCCGGTTCACTGGTGGGCGTGGAAATTACGCCTGACGCCGTTCGGATAATGCAACTGCAGCAGCGCAATCGACGCTGGCGTGTGATGGGGTCGGCAAACGAGCTGTTTCAGGCGCCGCTGGCCGATGACTGGGCGCAGGCGCCTGGGGTGGTGGTGGCTGCGCTGCAGCGAGCTTACCGGCGCAGCGGCCTCAGGCAACGCCGGGTCGCGCTGGCACTGCCGGCCAGTCAGGTCATCTGCAAGTTGTGCCATCTGCCGGTGGCGCAGAGCGGGGCGCAGTTGGAGGCACAACTGCTTGCCGATGCAGAGCGGCTGTTTCCGTTTCCACTGGAAGACCTGGCCATGGACTTTCAGGTCATGGGGGCTTCCCATGACCAGCCCGGTTGCTCCGAGGTAATGGTGGCTGCCTGTCGGCAGAGTGCGCTGGCGTCACTCGAATCCGTCGTCGAGGAGGCGGGCTTGCAGCTGGAAGCCGTCGAGGTCGACAACATTGCCTTGTGCCGCATGTTGCCACAGGGCGGCCTTGAGGGCGCAGCACTGCTGCGTATCGAAACCCGCAGCGTAACCCTTCATGACTGGCAGCCGGGCAGGGCGTACCAGCGCTGTGAACTGCAAACGACCGGCCTGGATATGAACGGGCAATGGCCAGAGCGCCTGCAGGCTCTACTTGCCGGGCAGAACCTGCCTGCGGGGTTGTGGGTTGCCAGCAGCTCATCGATCAATCCGGGCTGGCTGCAAGGCCTTGGCAGCCGGCTGAAAGTGCCGTGCACGCACCTGCCTGGGCTGGCAGGGCTTGAACATGTGGATGGGGCGATGCTCCTGGCCTGCGCCTTGGCCCTGGGAGGGTTGCGCCCATGCTGCGGCTGAACCTTCTGCCCTGGCGCGAACGGCGGCGTCAGGCGGCGCTACGGCGCTTCCGCGGCCAGCTGGTGGGTGGCGCACTCTTGGCTTTGTGCGCCGTGATGCTGGTCGATCAGCTGGCCCGCCAACGCGGGCAGCAGCAGGTGCTGGCCAATACCCAGCGCCAAGCGACCCTTGATAGGCAGGGTGAGCAGTTGCAGCCGCTGGCCGAAGTGCGTGCACAGCATGAAGCGCTACTTGCCCGTGCGGTGGCCCTGGAAGGCCTGCGCGCCCATCAGAGTGTATTGGTCGGTGTCTTCGCCGACCTTGAAGGGGCGTTGCCTGACGGTATGCAGCTACTTGATCTGAGCCTTGATAGTGGCCGCTTGCAGATGTCAGGGGTGGCTGTGTCCGGTGCTGTGGTTGCCCAGTTCATGCGCGACTTGAACCGCTCGAGCGTTTTGCTCGACCTGGAACTCAAACGCATCAGGAGCCTGCCGAACGGCGATGAGTTTCTGCTGACCGCTCGCATTGCGGCGTTCTGGTCGTGAGTACCGCGCAGATGCTCGCTTGGCTGGCGGTGATCGAGGGCTCAGGCCGCTTCCGACGGCTGGCGCCAGTGCTGGTGGCTGTTGTGTTGTTCAGCCTGGGCTGCGCGATGCGCCTGCCCGCCCTGTTACAGCAGCAGGCGCGGGAGGATGCCAGGCATGTCGAGTTGAACCAGCGGCAGGCAGCCAGTGCATCGCAGTTGGCCGAACTGGAGCGGCTGAAGGCTTCAGTGTTGATTGCCGAGCAGCGGTTGCAAGAGGCGCACTGGTATCTGGCTGCCGGGGAGAGCATGAGCGACCTGCTTGAGCGTCTGGCATTGTCGGGGCATGCGCATGGCTTGCTTGTCGAGCGTCTCGATGTAAACGAGGGCGAGCAACAAGCCGGATTCAGTAAGGTACCGCTGGTGGTGCAAGTGGTAGGGCGTTACCCGGCCTTGCGGCTGTGGTTGGACGACTGGTTAGGGCAGGCACGGGTTCTGCGCAGCGGTGACATGAGCCTGGCAACCGTTGGTCGCCAGCCTGGGCTGTTGCGCCTGCGGTTGCAGGTTGATGCCTATCAGGCGGCTACGCCCATGAAGGCACCTGCAATGCTGGCGCACCTGCCGGCAAGGGCGGCAGTGGCTGCACCTGAGGTAGACCCGTTTGCACCTGCTGCGGCACGAGTGGCCAGCACCGGGCTGGTCGGCGTGCCGTTGGCGCAATTGGAAATGGTCGGCAGCCTGGCGCGCGGGGCGGCACATGAGGCGCTGCTGATGGGGGCTGGCAGGCTTTATCGCGTGCGCCCGGGGGACCGGGTAGGGCGCGATCAGGGGGTAGTGAAGCATATAGACCAACGCCAGGTCGAAGTGCGTGAGCGGTTGTTCATGGCGGGGGTATGGCATGAGCGCACGGCGTTCATCACTCTCGGCAAGCGCCTGGGCAAGGAGGCCTCGGACCCGAATGAAAACGTGGATGAAATACCTGCTGGCAACCCTGCTGTCGATCCCGCTGGCATCGGCGACGCCTTACCAGGGTGAACCCCTGTCGCTGAACTTCCAGGATGTAGAGGTGCGTGCAGTGCTGCAGGTGCTGGCTGACTACGCCGGCGTCAACCTGGTCGCCAGTGATGCAGTACAAGGCAGTGTCACCTTGCGTTTGCAGGACGTGCCGTGGGATCAGGCGCTTGACCTGGTGCTGCGTAGCAAGGGCCTGTCCCGGCGCCAGGAGGGCAATGTGCTGTTGGTGGCCCCTGCGGCCGAGTTTGCCGCGCAATCGGCAGACGCCCGGGTGAGTCAAGTGCTGGATGCGCAGCTGCAGCCATTGCGTCGGGAGCTGCTGCCCATTCACCACGCCAAGGCCGCCGATTTGGCGCAGTTGCTGCTGGCAGGCCTGGAGGGTGGCGGCATCCCCACGGGTAGCCTGAGTGTCGATGAGCGCACCAATACCCTGGTGGTGTATCTGCCTGCTGACCGCCTGGCCGAGTTACGCCAGCTGGTGGCGCAGTTGGATGTGCCGGTGCGCCAGGTAGCGATCGAGGCGCGTATCGTCGAGGCCAACGTCGATTATGAGAAAAGCCTGGGTGTGCGCTGGGGAGGGCCGCTGTATGGCGAGAAACTGCGGCCCGGCAAGGAGCTGTTCGTCGACCTCGGCCTGGAGCGTGCCGGCAGCAGTATCGGCCTCGGTCTGTTGCGCGGTGACGTATTGCTGGACCTGGAGCTCAGTGCCATGGAAAAAAGCGGCAACGGCGAGATCATTTCGCAGCCCAAGGTGGTCACGGCTGACAAGGAAACGGCGAGGATCCTCAAGGGGACCGAGGTGCCTTACCAGGAAACGAGCCAAAGTGGCGCCACCTCGGTATCGTTTCGCGAGGCCTCGCTGTCGCTGGAGGTAACACCACAGATCACCCCGGACAACAAGGTGATCATGACCGTCAGGGTGACCAAGGACGAGCCGGATTACGTCAATGCCTTGAACAACGTTCCGCCGATCCGCAAGAACGAGGTCAATGCCAAGGTTCGTGTGGCTGACGGCGAAACGATCGTGATCGGTGGCGTCTACTCGACTTCGCAAAACAATGTGGTCGACAAGGTGCCATTTTTCGGCGATCTGCCGTATGTTGGGCGGCTGTTTCGACGCGATGCATTACAAGAGAAAAAATCCGAGCTGCTGGTCTTCCTGACTCCGCGTATCATGAGTGACCAGGCGATTGCTGTGAGTCGTTGATTCTGTGCGAAATTTGATACTTGTGGGGCCCATGGGCGCTGGTAAAAGCACCATCGGACGCCTGTTGGCCAAAGAGCTGCGCCTGCTGTTCAAGGATTCCGACAAGGAAATCGAACTGCGATGCGGCGCAAACATCCCGTGGATTTTCGACAAGGAAGGCGAGCCGGGTTTCCGTGATCGCGAGCAAGCGATGATCGCCGAGCTGTGCGCGCTCGACGGTGTGGTGCTGGCCACCGGCGGTGGCGCAGTGATGCGCGAAGCCAACCGCCAGGCGCTGCATCAGGGTGGCCGGGTGATCTACCTGCATGCTTCGGTCGAGCAGCAAGTCGGTCGCACCGCGCGCGACCGCAATCGCCCGCTGCTGCGCACGGCCAATCCCGAGGCGACCTTGCGTACCTTGCTGGAAACCCGCGACCCGCTCTACCGCGAGATCGCCGACCTGGTGGTTGAAACCGACGAGCGGCCACCACGCATGGTGGTGATCGATATTCTCGAGCGCTTGCAGCAGTTGCCGCCCCGTTAACCCGGGACTATTCTCGGCCTCCAGCGCCGAGGCGAGGCTCAACGTTACCGCGCAGGTCGCCGGATGGCGCCGCGCCCAAGTACATTGTGGGGATACATGCAGACACTAAAGGTCGACCTGGGCGAGCGCAGCTACCCGATCTACATTGGCGAAGGGCTGCTGGACCAGCCTGAGCTGCTGGCGCCGCACATTGCGGGTCGGCAGGTTGCCATCGTTTCCAACGAGACCGTCGCGCCGCTGTATCTCGAACGCCTGAGCAAGGCCCTTGGAGCCTACTCGGTACTGCCGGTGGTGTTGCCCGATGGTGAAGCCTACAAGAACTGGGAAACACTGCAGCTGATCTTCGATGGCCTGCTCACCGCTCGGCATGATCGTCGTACTACTGTGGTCGCTCTGGGTGGTGGCGTGATTGGTGACATGGCTGGTTTCGCAGCCGCCTGCTACCAGCGCGGCGTCGACTTCATCCAGGTGCCGACTACCCTGTTGTCCCAGGTCGACTCTTCCGTAGGTGGCAAGACCGGCATCAACCATCCGCTGGGCAAGAACATGGTCGGTGCGTTCTATCAGCCCAATGCGGTGCTGATCGATACCACCAGCCTCAAGACCCTACCAGCGCGCGAGCTGTCTGCAGGTCTGGCCGAAGTGATCAAGTACGGCCTGATTTGCGACAAGCCGTTCCTCGCCTGGCTCGAAGACAATATGCAGGCCCTGCGTGCCCTCGATTCGGCAGCCCTGACCGAGGCCATCCGCCGCTCTTGCGCGGCCAAGGCCGCAGTGGTGGGTGCCGACGAGCGCGAGTCCGGCGTACGGGCCACGCTGAACCTGGGACATACCTTTGGGCATGCTATCGAAACCCACATGGGCTATGGCGTGTGGCTGCACGGCGAAGCTGTCGCTGCGGGCACGGTGATGGCCCTGGAAATGTCCATGCGCCTTGGCTGGATCGACCAGGCTGAGCGCGATCGTGGAATCCGCCTGTTGCAGGACGCAGGTTTGCCGGTGGTGCCACCACAGGAAATGACCCCGGCGCATTTCATGGAGCACATGGCGGTCGACAAGAAGGTGCTCGACGGTCGTTTGCGTCTGGTGCTGCTGCGCCAGATGGGCGAGGCCGTGGTGACCGACGACTATTCGAAAGAGATTCTTCAGGCCACGCTGTCGGCGGATTACCGCGCGATCGTGGCCCAGCTTTGAGGTTGTGACAGCGCAATGACAAGTTTGCATGCCGATGAGGCCTTTCTCGACCATTACCAGTTGAGCCATGATCCGTTCGCGCCCCGCGTACCTGGCTTCAAGTTCTTCCCGGCCCAGCGCAAACCGGTGCTCGGCCAACTGCACCACCTGGCGCGCTATAGCCAGTTGATGCTGGTGGTCAGCGGCCCGTTGGGCAGCGGCAAGTCGCTGCTTCGCCAGGCCTTGGTGGCCAGCACCAACAAGCAGGCTGTGCAAAGTGTGGTGGTATCGGCCCGCAGCGCCAGCGATGCCTCCAGTATGCTCGCGCAGGTCGCGCAGGAGCTGGGTGTGGCCCAGCCAGAGGTGCAGGCGATCCTGTCGAAGGTGGTGCAGCTGGCACTGACTGGGCAGGAAGTGTATTTGCTGGTGGACGACGCGGAACAACTCGACGAGTCGGCACTCCAAGCGTTGCTGGAGTTGGCGGCGGGGGTACCTGAAGGGCGTCCGCACGTGTTTCTGTTCGGTGAGCCATCGCTGATTGCCGGGCTGGATGAGCTCAATGTCGAGGAAGAACGTTTCCACATCATCGAGCTTGCGCCCTACAGTGAAGAAGAAACCCGCGAGTACCTGGAACAGCGCCTGGAAGGGGCTGGTCGGGGCATCGAGGTGTTCAGCCGTGAACAGATCGCCGATATCCATGAAAACTCCGACGGCTGGCCTGGCAATATCAATCAGGTCGCCCGTGACACTTTGATCGAAGCCATGATCGCCAGCCGCTCGACGGCCAAGCGACCAACCATGGGGTTCAAGATGCCTAAAAAACATGTGCTCGCGCTGTCCGCTGTGGTCGTGGTTGCCGTTGCGGCCGCGGTATTGATGCCCAAGAAAGGCGACAAGGCCCCTGCCGAAGCGCCGGTCGCCCAGGCCCAGTTGCCGCTGGGTGACGGCAAGCAGGGGGCTGCCATCGAGTTCTCTGGTTCGTCCCAGCCAATGCCGCTGCCACTGGTTGGCCAGTCGCAGCCAGTGATGCGCGAGCCGCTGGCCCAGGCCGCAGGCATGGGCGAGGGTGAAGAGGGCGGCCCGGCTGTCGACACCGCGCTGCAGCCTGGCAACCCGCCACCCACCGTGACCACCATCGCTCCGCCACAAGGTGTGCCGGCTGGCCCGGCGCCTGCGCCTGCCCAGCCAGTTCAGTCGGTTGCGCCTGCGCCCAAGCCTGTTGCAACCCAGCCTGCCAAGCCGGTTGCGCCGGCCAAGCCAGCACCCGCGCCGACCCAGGTCGCCGTGGCCAAGCCGGCCGCCAAAGTTGCCGAAAAACCGGCCGCCGCCAGCGCTGGCAACAGTGGCTGGTATGCCGGACAGAAGCCGGGCAATTACGTGGTGCAGATCCTCGGTACCAGCTCCGAGGCGTCGGCCCAGGCTTACGTCAAGGCCCAGGGTGGCGATTATCGCTACTTCAAGAAGAACCTGCAGGGCAAACCCCTGTACGTCGTGACTTACGGCAATTTCGCCAACCGCGACGCAGCGGTTGCGGCAATCAAGAACTTGCCAGCGAAGGTCCAGGCTGGTAAACCTTGGCCACGTACCGTCGGCAGCGTCCAACAAGAGCTGGCCACGGCCCGCTGATACCTTCCGGGCGGCATCACCCCGCCGCCCAGTAGCTAAGCGAATTCTAGCTTTCGACTAGCCTGCTGCGCCCGAGCGCGGCAGGCTTTTCTGTCCCGGACTGCCGGCCACAAGCCCCTAGTTGCAGTCATGGCTGAAACGCTTCAGACTCGAGTCAAGCCGCTATCACGGCGCATGGCGCAAAAACATTCAAAATTGCGACATAAATTTTCAATTATGAGACATGAAAATTTGTGGGCGTCGCTGTCGCTGTGCAACAATGGTTTTCCATGACCACCGCAAAAAAGCTGGCGTTTGATCGGCGTGGATGGTAAGTGGTTGTTAAAAAAAGAGATTTACCTCCGTTGAGAGGTGAACCTGGTGAGAATGTGTCTATGAAAACAGGTCTGTACCATCCCGAAGAATTCAAGGACAACTGTGGTTTTGGCCTGATCGCCCATATGACGGGTGTGCCGAGCCACCACCTTCTGCAAACCGCCATGCAGGCGCTGACGTGCATGACCCACCGCGGTGGCATCAATGCCGACGGCAAGACCGGTGACGGTTGCGGTCTGCTCATGCAGAAGCCCGATCAATTCCTGCGTGCAATGGCCCAGGAGCACTTCGCGGTCGAGCTGCCCAAGCAGTACGCCGTCGGCATGGTGTTCTTCAACCAAGACCCGGTCAAAGCCGAAGCCGCCCGCGCCAACATGGACCGCGAGATCGTCGCTGCTGGCCTGAACCTGGTCGGCTGGCGCAAGGTGCCGATCGACACCAGCGTACTCGGCCGCCTGGCCCTGGAGCGTCTGCCGCAGATCGAGCAGGTGTTCATTGGCGGTGAAGGCCTGAGCGACCAGGAATTCGCCATCAAGCTGTTCAGTGCCCGTCGTCGTTCGTCGGTGGCCAACGCCCACGACGCCGACCATTACATCTGCAGCTTCTCGCACAAGACCATCATCTACAAAGGCCTGATGATGCCGCGCGATCTCGCGGCGTTTTATCCAGACCTGGGTGACGAGCGCCTGCAAACCGCGATTTGCGTGTTCCACCAGCGCTTCTCCACCAACACCCTGCCGAAATGGCCGCTGGCGCAGCCGTTCCGCTTCCTCGCCCATAACGGCGAGATCAACACCATCACCGGCAACCGTAACTGGGCCGTTGCTCGTCGCACCAAGTTCGCCAATGACCTGATCCCCGACCTCGAAGAGCTCGGCCCGCTGGTCAACCGCGTCGGTTCCGACTCCTCGAGCATGGACAACATGCTGGAACTGATGGTCACCGGTGGCATCGATCTGTTCCGCGGCGTGCGCATGTTGGTACCGCCGGCTTGGCAGAACGTCGAGACCATGGACGCCGACCTGCGCGCCTTCTACGAATACAACTCCATGCACATGGAGCCGTGGGATGGCCCGGCCGGTATCGTCATGACCGAAGGCCGCCACGCGGTGTGCCTGCTCGACCGTAACGGTCTGCGCCCGGCGCGCTGGGTAACCACCACCAATGGCTACATCACCATCGCCTCGGAAATCGGCGTATGGGGCTATCAGCCTGAGGAAGTCCTGGCCAAGGGCCGTGTCGGCCCGGGCCAGATCCTTGCCGTGGACACCGAGACCGGCCAGATCCTCGACACCGACGCCATCGACAACCGCCTGAAGTCGCGGCACCCGTACAAGCGCTGGTTGCGCCAGCACGCTACGCGTATCCAGGCGACGCTGACCGACGACCAGGGTGTGGCCAGCTACGACGCTGACCAGCTCAAGCAATACATGAAGATGTTCCAGGTCACCTTCGAAGAGCGTGACCAGGTACTGCGCCCGTTGGGTGAGCAGGGCCAGGAAGCCGTGGGCTCGATGGGTGACGACACGCCGATGGCCGTGCTGTCGCAGCGCGTGCGTTCGCCGTACGACTTCTTCCGCCAGCAGTTCGCTCAGGTGACCAACCCGCCGATCGACCCGCTGCGCGAAGCGATCGTGATGTCGCTGGAAATCTGCCTGGGTGCCGAGCGCAACATCTTCCAGGAGTCCCCGGAGCATGCTTCGCGGGTAATCCTCAGCTCGCCGGTCATCTCGCCCGCCAAGTGGCGTTCGCTGATGAATCTGGAGCGCGAAGGCTTCGACCGCCAGCTGATCGACCTCAACTATGAGCAGGGTGTCGGCCTGGAAGCGGCCATCCGCAACATCGCCGACCAGGCTGAAGAGGCCGTGCGTGCGGGCAAGACCCAGCTGGTGCTGAGCGACCGCTACATCGCCCCGGGCAAGCTGCCGGTGCACGCTTCGCTGGCTGTTGGTGCAGTGCACCACCGCCTGACCGAACAGGGCCTGCGTTGCGACAGCAACATCCTGGTGGAAACCGCTACCGCCCGTGATCCGCATCACTTCGCCGTGCTGCTTGGCTTCGGTGCCTCGGCCGTTTACCCGTACCTGGCGTATGAAGTACTGGCTGACCTGATCCGTACCGGCGAAGTGCTGGGCGACCTGGACGAAGTGTTCAAGTACTACCGCAAAGGTATCTCCAAGGGCCTGCTGAAGATCCTGTCCAAGATGGGTATCTCCACCATCGCCTCGTACCGCGGTGCACAGCTGTTCGAAGCCATCGGCCTGGCCGAGGAAGTGGTAGGCCTGAGCTTCAAGGGCGTCTCCAGCCGCATCAAGGGTGCGCGCTTCGAAGACCTGGAGAACGACCAGAAGCTGCTGGCGGCCGAAGCCTGGAGCGCGCGCAAGCCGATCCAGCAAGGTGGCCTGCTGAAGTTCGTCCACGGTGGCGAGTACCACGCCTACAACCCGGACGTGGTCAACACCCTGCAAGCCGCCGTGCAGCAGGGCGACTACGCCAAGTTCAAGGAATACACCACGCTGGTGGACCAGCGCCCGGTGTCGATGATTCGTGACTTGCTCAAGGTGAAAGTGGCCGATCAGCCGCTGGCGCTGGAGCAGATCGAGCCGCTGGAGGCGATTCTCAAACGCTTCGACTCGGCGGGTATCTCGCTGGGTGCACTGTCGCCGGAAGCCCACGAAGCGCTGGCCGAGGCCATGAACCGCCTGGGCGCACGCTCCAACTCTGGTGAAGGCGGCGAAGACCCGTCGCGCTATGGCACCATCAAGAGCTCGAAGATCAAGCAGGTGGCCACCGGTCGTTTTGGTGTGACCCCGGAGTACCTGGTCAACGCCGAAGTGCTGCAGATCAAGGTTGCCCAGGGCGCCAAGCCGGGTGAGGGCGGCCAGTTGCCGGGCGGAAAGGTCAACGGCCTGATCGCCAAGCTGCGTTATGCGGTACCGGGCGTGACCCTGATCTCGCCACCGCCACACCATGACATCTACTCGATCGAAGATCTGGCGCAGCTGATCTACGACCTCAAGCAGGTCAACCCGCAGGCGCTGGTATCGGTCAAGTTGGTAGCCGAAGCGGGCGTGGGTACCATTGCCGCGGGTGTGGCCAAGGCCTATGCCGACCTGATCACCATCTCCGGTTACGACGGTGGTACCGGTGCTTCGCCGCTGACCTCGATCAAATACGCTGGCGCCCCTTGGGAGCTGGGCCTTGCCGAAACCCACCAGACCCTGCGCGGCAACGACCTGCGTGGCAAGGTGCGGGTGCAGACCGACGGTGGCCTGAAAACCGGCCTGGACGTGATCAAGGCGGCCATCCTCGGCGCCGAAAGCTTCGGCTTTGGTACCGCGCCAATGATTGCCCTGGGCTGCAAGTACCTGCGCATCTGCCACCTGAACAACTGCGCCACCGGTGTGGCCACCCAGAACGACAAGCTGCGCAAGGACCACTACATCGGCACCGTCGATATGGTGATCAACTTCTTCACCTTTGTTGCCGAAGAAACCCGTGAGTGGTTGGCCAAGCTGGGTGTGCGCAGCCTTGGCGAGCTGATTGGCCGTACCGACCTGCTCGAAGTGCTGCCAGGTGACACCGAGCGCCAGCAGTACCTGGACCTGTCGCCGCTGCTGGGCAGCTCGCACATTCCGGCGGACAAACCGCAGTTCTGCGAGGTCGACAAGAACCCGCCGTTCGACATGGGCGAGTTGGCCGAGAAGATGGTTGATATGGCCATGCCGGCCATCCGTGACCTGGCGGGTGGCGAGTTCAACCTCGACATCTGCAACTGCGACCGCTCCATTGGTGCGCGTGTGTCGGGTGAAATCGCCCGCCTGCACGGCAACCAGGGCATGGCCGCGGCGCCGATCACCTTCCGCTTCAAGGGGACTGCGGGCCAGAGTTTTGGCGTGTGGAACGCCGGTGGCCTGAACCTGCACCTGGAAGGCGACGCCAACGATTACGTCGGTAAAGGCATGACTGGTGGCAAGGTCACCATCGTGCCGCCAGCGGGCAGCCCGTTCGAAACCCAGCACAGCGCCATCGTCGGCAACACCTGCCTGTACGGTGCCACTGGCGGCAAGCTGTTTGCCGCCGGTACTGCGGGCGAGCGCTTCGCTGTGCGCAACTCCGGCGCCCATGCTGTTGTCGAGGGCACTGGCGATCACTGCTGTGAATACATGACCGGCGGCTTTGTCTGCGTTCTGGGCAAGACCGGTTACAACTTCGGTTCTGGCATGACTGGCGGCTTTGCCTACGTGCTCGACATGGACAATAGCTTCGTCGACAAGCTCAACCACGAGCTGGTGGAAATCCAGCGTATCAGTGGCGAAGCGATGGAGGCCTACCGTAGCCACCTGGCGCGTGTCCTTGCCGAGTATGTGGATGAGACCGGCAGCGAGTGGGGGCGTGAGCTCTCGGAGAACCTGGACGATTACGTGCGGCGCTTCTGGCTGGTCAAGCCGAAGGCGGCCAACCTGAAGCAGCTGCTGTCCAGCACCCGTGCCAACCCGCAGTAAAAACAGCTGCAAGTGGCAAGCCTCAAGCTGCATGTAATGGCAGTGAGGGGTTTGCCCGGCTTAAGTGATCGTCTTGCGGCTTGCAGCGTGTAGCTTGCAGCTGCTGTAAAGAGGTTTTGAAAAATGGCTGAACGTCTGAACAACGACTTCCAGTTCATCGAAGTGGGCCGAAAGGACCCGAAAAAAAAGCTGTTGCGCCAGCGCAAGAAGGAGTTCGTGGAAATCTACGAACCGTTCAAGCCGCAGCAGTCCGTAGAGCAGGCGCACCGCTGCCTGGGCTGCGGTAACCCGTATTGCGAGTGGAAGTGCCCGGTGCACAACTTCATCCCCAACTGGTTGAAGCTGGTTTCCGAAGGCAACATCCTGGCCGCGGCGGAACTGTCGCACCAGACCAACACCCTGCCGGAAGTGTGCGGCCGTGTTTGCCCGCAAGACCGTCTCTGCGAGGGTGCCTGCACCCTGAACGATGGCTTCGGCGCGGTGACCATCGGCTCGGTGGAGAAGTACATTACCGACACTGCCTTCGCCATGGGCTGGCGTCCGGACATGTCCAAGGTCAAGCCAACCGGCAAGCGCGTCGCCATCATCGGCGCCGGCCCGGCGGGCCTGGGCTGCGCCGACGTGCTGGTGCGCGCCGGGGTAACGCCGGTGGTGTTCGACAAGAACCCCGAAATCGGCGGCCTGCTGACTTTCGGTATCCCCGAGTTCAAGCTGGAAAAGACGGTGCTCAGCAACCGCCGTGAAGTGTTCACCGGCATGGGCATCGAGTTCCGCCTGAACACCGAGGTGGGCAAGGACGTGACCATGGAACAGCTGCTCGCCGAGTACGACGCGGTGTTCATGGGCATGGGTACCTACACCTACATGAAGGGCGGCTTCCCGGGCGAGGACCTGCCGGGCGTGCATGACGCACTGGACTTCCTGATCGCCAACGTCAACCGCAACCTGGGTTTCGAGAAGTCGCCGGAAGACTTCGTCGACATGCAGGGCAAGAAAGTGGTGGTGCTGGGCGGTGGTGACACCGCGATGGACTGCAACCGCACCTCGATCCGTCAGGGTGCAAAGGCGGTGACCTGTGCTTATCGTCGTGACGAAGCCAACATGCCGGGTTCGCGCAAAGAGGTGAAGAACGCCAAGGAAGAGGGTGTGAAGTTCCTCTACAACCGCCAGCCCATTGCCATTGTGGGTGAGGACAAGGTCGAAGGCGTCAAAGTGGTCGAGACCCGTCTCGGCGAGCCGGATGCCCGTGGCCGCCGCAGCCCTGAGCCAATCCCGGGTTCCGAAGAGATCCTGCCGGCAGATGCCGTGGTAATTGCCTTCGGCTTCCGCCCGAGCCCGGCGCCGTGGTTTGAGCAGCATGGCATTCAACTGGACAGCCAGGGCCGTGTGGTTGCCCCGGAGAAGGGCAAGTTCAAGCACCAGACCAGCAACCCGAAAGTGTTTGCCGGTGGCGACATGGTGCGCGGTTCGGACCTGGTGGTGACAGCGATCTTCGAAGGGCGTACCGCTGCCGAGGGCATCCTGGACTATCTAGAAGTGTGACCTGATGATCCGCGCACAATGTGCGCGGTGCTTCAGGGTGAGGAGTTATCTCCTGCTGCATTAGGCATGACCGACTCTCGACACTGGGCAACTCCTTTGTTGCGTAAGTGCTCATTTCGAGGGGCGGATCATGAACCGATTCATAAGTTGTGTATTCATTTCCAGTTTTGTGTTGGCCGGTACTGGCAGCATCGCGGCGCAGCCTGACTCATCTTTTGATGGGCCAGGCTTCGAGTCATTCATACCTCCGGATGTGAACGACTTTTCTACTGTTGCAGAGCTCCAGTCGCGCATGGCTGATGGCTCTGTGACATCTGTGCAATTGGTGCAACGGGCTTTGGCACGAATAGGGGCGATCGACCGCAATGCTCCAGCCCTCAACGCGGTGGTCGAGATCAACCCCGATGCACTGGCCATTGCCAACGATCTGGATGCCGAACGTGCCGAGGGGAGGTTGCGTGGTCCTCTGCATGGCGTGCCTGTGCTGGTCAAAGACAATATCGACACCGGGGACTCGATGCAGACCAGTAGCGGCTCCCTGGCGCTGGTAGGGCGGCCTGCCCTTCAGGATGCATTTGTCGTACAGCGCTTGCGCCAGGCAGGTGCAATCGTGCTTGGCAAGGCCAACGCCAGTGAACTGGCCGGTTTCCGGGACTGGGGCATACCATTAGGCTGGAGCGGTCGTGGTGGCCAGGTGGGCAACCCCTGGGGGCCCGAGCTGCCAGTTTGCGGGTCCAGCGCCGGGTCAGCGGCGGGTCTGGCAGCAGGCTATGCCCCGCTTGCGGTCGGTACGGAAACCAATGGTTCGATCATTTGCCCTGCGTATTACAACCAGGTCGTGGGCTTGCGGCCAACCCTTGGCCTGCTGAGCCAGGCCGGGATCGTCCCGCTGTCCAGTTGGCAGGATACGCCCGGGCCGATGGGGCGAACGGTCAGCGATGTGGCGTTGTTGCTAGGTGCCATGCAGGGAGATGATGAACGTGGCGCTGATGCGCCCCCCGTGCCTGGGGGCGTGAAGGATTACCACGAGAAACTGAATGCCAGCGCTCTGCTCGGGAAGCGCCTGGGTTATCCGCTTTACCGTGGCGATGGTTCCCTGACAACCGACCATCCACACTTCAAGATCCTGGCAGGCCGGCTAGAGCGGGCGGGTGCTACCTTGCTGCCCGTGGACATGGAAATACCCGCGCTTTTTGCAGAGCAGATGACTGTCTTGAACTACGGCATAAAGCGGGACCTTGCGGCTTACCTGCAGGGGCGGCCGGGCATAGAGGTGCGAAATCTTGCTGACGTCATTGCCTTCAATCGAAACTATCCGGGCGAGGACGGTTATGGGCAACAACTGCTGGAGGACGCCCAGGCGTTGGACATTGGCGAATCCGCGTATTGGGAAACCGCCAGCAAATTGCGTGATGAGAGCCGCAACGTGTTGGATGTAGCCCACCACGCTCATCAGTTGGATGCGCTGATAGACCTCTCGGATGGCCAATTGCAAGGAGTGGGTGCTCAGGCAGGCTACCCCGGCTTGCAGGTTGCAGCAGGCCAGGACACTGTGCGGCAGCCAGTCGGGCTATATTTCTCGGGCTTGCCCTGGAGTGAAGAAGTGCTGCTTTCGATGGGTTTTGCTTTCGAACAGAGCGCGAACTGACATCAAACATAGGGTTTTATGATTTTGTATACAAAATCTATTGACCTGGAACATACCGATGGATAAAAGGCACGGCAATCAGCCGTGCCTTTTCTTTGTGCGTCTGAGAAAATGCCCGCACTATTTTTCCGGATGCCGACATGACTGCCCTGAAGAACGATCGTTTCCTGCGTGCACTGCTCAAGCAACCTGTAGACGTCACCCCGGTGTGGATGATGCGCCAGGCCGGCCGCTACCTGCCGGAGTACCGCGCCAGCCGCGCCAAGGCAGGTGACTTCATGAGCCTGTGCATGAACCCGCAGTTCGCCTGCGAGGTCACCCTGCAGCCGCTGGACCGCTACCCGCTGGATGCAGCAATCCTGTTCTCGGACATCCTCACCATCCCCGATGCCATGGGCCTGGGCCTGTACTTCGAAACCGGCGAAGGCCCGCGTTTCAGGAAGGTCATCAGCACCCCCGCTGACATTGAAGCGCTGCCAGTCCCGGACCCACAGAAAGACCTCGGCTACGTGATGGACGCGGTCAGCACCATTCGCCGTGAGCTCAACGGCCGTGTGCCGCTGATCGGCTTCTCCGGCAGCCCGTGGACCCTGGCCACCTACATGGTCGAAGGCGGCTCGTCGAAGGATTTTCGTAAGACCAAGGCCATGGCCTACGACAACCCACAAGCCCTGCACTTGCTGCTGGACAAGCTGGCCCAGTCGGTCACCAGCTACCTCAACGGCCAGATCCTGGCGGGTGCCCAGGCCGTACAGATTTTCGACACCTGGGGCGGCAACCTGTCGGCGGCGGCCTACCAGGAGTTCTCCCTGGCCTACATGCGCAAGATCGTCAGCGGCCTGATCCGCGAGCACGAGGGGCGCAAGGTGCCGGTGATCCTGTTCACCAAGAACGGCGGCCTGTGGTTGGAAAGCATTGCCGAAGCCGGTGCCGACGCATTGGGCCTGGACTGGACCTGCGAGATTGGCGACGCCCGTCGCCGTGTCGGTGACAAGGTGGCGCTGCAGGGCAACATGGACCCGACCGTGCTTTACGCCAAGCCCGAGGCCATCCGCCAGGAAGTGGCGCGCATTCTTGCGAGCTACGGCCATGGCACCGGGCATGTATTCAACCTGGGCCACGGCATTACCCCGGAAGTCGACCCGGAGCATGCTGGCGTGTTCATCAACGCCGTGCATGAGCTGTCAGCGCAGTACCATCAGTGATCTGATCGCTGATTAGCAGAGCCCGGCCATGTGCCGGGCTTTTTGCTGGATAAAGCTTTGATTCAGCGAAGGTCGTTAATCTGCTCCCACGGACGCGATAGCAGCGTGTGTAACGAGTCAATTCCTACATATTTACCCCTGATGCGTAAATAGACTGGGCCACTCAGTCGGGCTTGCTGGTGCAAGCCTATTACGCCGGGGTGCATCATGAGTACAACAAAGAATTTGCGAAAGCTGGTGGCCAGCAGTGTTTGGCTGGCAGTGGCAGGTACGGGGATACATGGCCAATTGGCCTATGCCCATGGTTATACCAGCGAGCCGCCTTCGCGCGCCTATGCCTGTCGCTTGGGGCAAAATACCGATTGTGGGGCCGCGACGTACGAGCCCCAGTCAGTCGGTGAGGCCGACAAAGGGTTCCCTGCACGTGGTCCGGTCGACGGCAAGCTCGCCAGTGGTGGAGTACGGGCCGACTTTGCCCCGCTCGACGAGCAGTCTGCCAATCGCTGGCACCTGACCGCTATCAAACAGCGTGACATTGCCTTCGAGTGGCATTACACCGAAGGGCACAAGACAACCGGTTGGGAATACTTCATCACCAAGGCCGGTTGGAATCCCAATGCCCCCTTGGCACGCGATGCGTTCGAATCGACACCCTTCTGTAAGGTCGATGGGCACGGTAAGCCGGCGCGCGGCGAAGGGCTGCCCACCAGCGGGCCCGCTCCGGTCAAGCATCAGTGCACGCTGCCGGCAGACAGGTCGGGGCACCATATCATTCTTGGCGCCTGGACCGTCGATGACACGGCCGCCGCGTTTTACAGCGTGATGGATGTGGACATCCAGACCGATGGCGGCCCTGCACCGGGATGGCCACAAGTTGGCGCCATCAACCCCTATCGGGACTTGCACGTTGGTGACAAGGTCAAGGCCCGTGCGTTCGTGTCAGGCTCAGAGAGCGCGCCGTACAGCGTGAGCATTGCCATCGACAACGCCGAAGAAGGCCTCGCACCCAACTGGTCGTACAAGCTCGCCAAGCGTATCAATGAAAGCCAGTCGCTGGTGCAGGCCGGGCAGCCCGATCAGGAGGGCAACATCACGCCAGTACAGGGCGCCAACAATATCTATGCAAAGCCTGAGACAGGTATCAGCAGCTATCAGCTGGATTTCGAAGGCGTGCCAGCGGATGACAGCTATCTGCACTTGCATGACCTCAAGCCGGAATATGCCCTGACTGATGGCAAGGCCGCGCTGGACTTCACGGTTATGACCAACCGCAACTTGCAGGTGAGTGCGCGGCTGTACGATTCAGCCAACCAGCAGGTCGGCTTCGTCCGCCAGCAAGTGGATGCCACCACCAGCCCGATCTCCTTGCAGGTGGCCAGTGTCGAAGGCGAGCACCTGCTCAAGGTTGTCGGTGTCAACAAAACCGGGCGCATCCTGCTTCAGGAAGAGCGCAAGGTTCAGTTGAAGGCCGCCGGGGGGGACGGCTACGACTTCGAATTCCCGCAATCGCTCGCAAGCTACAAGGCCGGAACCCGCGTCCTGCAACCGAAAACGGGCGAGGTATTCGAGTGCAAGCCATTCCCGTATGAAGGTTGGTGCAAGAGCTATTCGGAAAGTGCCAGTCAGTATGAGCCAGGTGTAGGCAGCCACTGGCAAGACGCCTGGATCAAACGCTAGGGAAATCTCGCCTGGCAGCCTGAGTTGGGGTGCCGGGTCAGGCTCGGGACTTTTCGATGTCGCAAGATAAATATGCTTGGCAACAAGTTTTGTTGCACTGGATCTCTGCCTTGGTGATCGGTTGGGCGCTGGTGAGTGGTTTCTACGTTTCCCTGGTTGGAGTCCAGCCATCCAGAGCGGACTTCATCGGCTTTGTGAATGTTGGGCTGACCACGCTGTTCATCCCGATTTTTCTCATGCGTTGGCTGCTTCGCGTGTTCATGCCCAGGCCAGGCACGGTGCATCAGAGTGTCGCTGGGCGCCGGATAGCTCATTTCGTCCATGAAGGTCTGTACTGGCTCACGGCAGTGGTTCTGCTGTCCGGCGTGCTGATGATGGACCGCCCGATCGAAGTGTTCGGCTGGTTTGCCATAGCGCCCCTGCTGGTTGACCCGTCATGGCTGGATGCCTGGCTCAAGTTGCACATTGCAACAAGTACGCTGCTCGCTGGCGCCATGTTGCTGCACGTCGCAGCGGTGGTACTGCACGAGCTTTCTGGTCGACGCATCCTTCGGCGGATGCTGCCTTGAGTCGATGAAACGGTTTTCGCATTGGGCCTTGGCGGCGATACCAGTGATGACAGTGGTGGCTTTGGTCATCCGCGAAACGGCACGGCCCTGGTCGTTTGAGCCTGGCGAACCCGAAGGTTTCGTCCACAGCGTGCCTTTGGACAAGCCTCTCTCCACGGCAGCCCTGATTGTGGCCTTTGGTTTCAGTGCGCCTGACGGGCAGCCAGCTGGCCGAGCTGATCTGGTGCTCAAAGCATGCTTCATTCCCAGCCGTGGCGAAGCCCGTGCGCTTGTGGGTGGCCGCGACGGTGACGCCCTCTATCGGGTCGGCGACCGGTTACCGGACGGGAGCGTTGTGCGCCGTATCGAGGTGCGCAGCATCACGCTCTGGGATGGCCGAGTCGAGCAAAGCGTGGCGATGTCCGGCAACCGTCCTGGCGTCTTCCTTCCCTTTGGTAGCGCGGCTGTGGCTGGCCCTGCTCCAGCAGATTCACCCCGCTTGTTGCGGGAGGTGCAATGACATTACAACGGTATTTGCAGGCTGCCTTGGTCGGCACCTGCCTGTCTGTAGCCGGTACTCTGGCGTTGGCTGAAAACGCAACCTGGCAGTTGGCGATGAGTGATGCCGATGTGCGCGATGTCGTACGGGAAGTCGGGGCGATTCTGGACCAGACGATCGTGCTCGACCCTCGCGTGCAGGGTCGTATCACCGTGCTGTCCAATGAACCGCATGATCGCGAGGGCGTTCGCCGGCTGTTTTACTCTGTATTGAATGCGCAAGGTTTTGCAGCGGTAAACGATGGCGATCGCTTGCTGGTGCTGCCAGCCAGTGAAGCCAAGGCCTGGGCGAACCAGCAAGTCGATGCGATCCCTGCTGCCTTCACCACGCGAGTGTTCAGCCTGTCGGGCAGCATTGCTGCTGATCTGGCTGGCTTGCTGCGTCCACTGGTGTCGAGCAATGGCTACATTGGCCCGTCCAGCTCTGCCAACGCCCTTGTGGTCACCGACTCGGCTGCGAACCTGGACCGCTTGCAAGCCTTGGTGGCACAACTGGACAGTGGGCAGCGGCATGATTATGAACTGGTGACTTTGCGCACAGCGCAGGCCGCTGAAGTGCTGCCTGTCGTCGAAGCATCGGCCGGTGGCCCGGATAGCGGTGTACGGGTGCTTGCAGATGTGCGCGGTAATCGCCTGCTTGTTCTCGGGCCGGAAAAGTCCCGGCAACGTATGGCGCAGCTGGCTCGTGACCTGGATGTAGCGGCACCGGCCTCTTCGCAAAATTGGCGGGTGGTTCGCCTTGAGCATGGCAATGCCGAGCAGTTGGCCGAGGTGCTGAGCGATGTAGGCAAGCAACTGGATGGCAAGGCGTATACCGAGGGCCCGGACCCGTCATTGGCGGCAGGGGTAATGGTCAAGGCCGATGCCAGCCAGAATGCGCTGTTGCTGCTGGGGGAGGCACGCATGCTCGACAATGTGGTGCAGATGATCGAGCAACTGGACCAGCCCCGTGCGCAGGTGCTGATACATGCAGCCATTGTCGAGGTCAGCGGGGATATCAGCGAAGCCCTGGGGCTGCAGTGGGGGATCGATGTCGGCAGCCTGAAAGGTGGCGTGACCTTCCCCGACAGCGGGGCTGCGTTCGCTGATCTGTTCGACGCGGACAAAGTGTTGCCCAGTGGCGCAGCCTTGGCCATTGGCTCGGACAGGTTCGGTCTGCTGGTATCGGCCCTGGCCAGCAACAGCCGAAGCAACCTGCTTTCCACACCCAGCCTGCTTACGCTCGATAACCAGGAAGCGCAGATTCTGGTGGGCCAGAACGTGCCCTTCAAGACCGGCTCGTACACCACTTCCGGCAGCGGCGCGGACAACCCGTTCACTACCGTGGAACGCAAGGATATCGGTATCAGCCTCAAGGTTCGCCCGCATATCAATGAGGGCCGGAGCCTGCGCCTGGAGGTCGAGCAGGAAAGCTCCGAACTTGCCCCCAGCACCGTCGAAGGCGACCTGATCACCAGCAAGCGAACGCTCAAGAGCACTATCCTGGCCGCAGATGGCGAGATCGTCGTGATCGGTGGCTTGATCAGGGACAGCGTGCGAACCGAGCAGCGAGGAGTGCCGCTGCTGAGCCGCGTACCACTGATTGGCGGGCTGTTCCGCTGGAGCCGGGACATTCAGGAGAAGACCAACCTGATGGTCTTCCTGCGGCCTACCCTGTTACGTAGCCAGGCTGAGCTGATCGAATCGGGACGCCGCGCTTACCGTGATGTGCATGCAGCCGATCCGGAGCGTGTGCCACAGGACGCCCGCGAGCTGTTCGAAACCCGGCCCATCCCTACCCGGGGGCCAGGCTCTTGAACCCTGCACTTTCATTCAGCTTTGCACGGCGCCACGGCATCTTGCTGGACCGGCAGGCGGCAGAACCTGCCTTGTTGATGCGCGACAGCGCCTCGCTGCAGGTGCTTTCCGAGGTGCTGCGCGTGACAGGCAGTCATTGGCCGCTGCGTCTGGTCGATGACGGGCATTTTGCCGAGCGCCTTGCCGCTTGCTATGGCGGCGCCCAGGATGCTGCGCAGACCGTCATCCAGGGGCTGGACGAGCAGATCGACCTGTCGCGCCTGGCGCAAGCCGTGCCACAGGCGTGCGACCTGCTCGACCAGCAAGGGGACGCGCCGATTATCCGCTTGCTCAATGCCTTGCTCAGCGAAGCAGTCAGGTCACGCGCCTCGGATATCCACCTGGAAACCTTCGAACAACAGTTGCGTGTGCGCATGCGTATCGATGGCGTCATGCGTGAGGTGCTGTCGCCGCCACGGGCGCTGGCGGCGCTGCTGGTGTCGCGCATCAAGGTCATGGCGCGGCTGGATATCGCCGAAAAGCGCGTGCCCCAGGATGGCCGCATCAGCTTGCGCCTGGCCGGTCATGAGGTGGATGTGCGGGTGTCGACGTTGCCTGCTGCTCACGGCGAGCGCGTGGTGCTGCGGTTGCTGGACAAGCAGGCCGTGCGCTTGGACATCCAGCATATGCAAATGGAGGCTTCGGTGAGCAAGGCCTTCCTCGACATGCTGGACAGGCCACATGGCATCTTCCTGGTCACAGGACCCACCGGCTCCGGCAAGACCACGACGCTTTATACGGCGCTTTCGGTGCTTAACCAGGAGTCTCGCAATATTCTTACCGTCGAGGATCCGATCGAGTATCACCTGCCCGGCATAGGCCAGACCCAGGTCAACACCAAGGTGGACATGACCTTCGCCCGCGGCCTTCGGGCGATCCTTCGCCAGGATCCGGACGTGGTGATGGTGGGTGAAATTCGTGACCGGGAAACTGCCGATATTGCCGTGCAGGCGTCCCTGACCGGCCACCTGGTGCTCTCGACCTTGCATACCAACAGCGCTTTGGGGGCCATCACGCGGTTGGCGGACATGGGCGTCGATACCTGCCTGCTGGCTTCCTCCCTCGCCGGCGTCATGGCGCAGCGGCTGGTACGGGTGCTGTGCCCGCACTGCAAGGTCGCCTGCGTGGTCGACGATGCCATGGCGGGTGCCCTGGGCTATCCCGAGGAGCTGCCGACGCATCTGTACCAGGCGGTGGGGTGTGAACAGTGCCAGCAGGGCTACAGCGGTCGCCTGGCGTTGCATGAAATGGTGGTCATCGATGCGCAGTTGGCCCAGGCGATTCATGCTCGGGCCTCTCAAGCGACCCTGCGCGAAATCGTTCGTCGCGGCACGGCCAGCCTGTTTCAGCATGGTGTGCAAAGGGTCTGCATGGGGCAGACCAGCGCCGCGGAACTGTTGCGCGTGACGGGCCAGGGCTGACCATGGCTGTATTCAGCTTCATGGCCCGGGACACCAGCGGCGTTCGCCAGCGCGGCTCTGTGGAGGCCAGTAATGCGCAACAGGCCCGGCAGCAACTGCGTGAGCAGGGCCTGTTCGTGCTCAAGATCGAAGCGGCCAGGCAGTCTTCCTTTTCCATCGTGTCCGCGCGCAGGCGATTGACGCTTGCCCGGCGGTGCTTGTTGACGCGTCAGTTGTCGACCCTGTTGCAGGCGGGTGTGCCGCTGACCGAAGCGCTACAGGCGGTGGCTGCCCAGAACGGTCAACGGCAGGTCCGGCAGGTATTGCTTGGCGTCGGCGAGCGGGTAGCGGAAGGCAACACGTTTTCAGATGCACTGGCGCACTACCCATTGGCATTCCCAGTAGTCTACCGCGCAACCGTAGCTGCCGCGGAGCGCTCCGGGTACCTGGCTGCCGTGCTCGAACGCTTGGCCGAGCATGGCGAACATCAGCAGGCGCTGCGCCAGAAAGTACAGCTGGCGATGGTCTACCCCGTGATCCTGATGGTGGTATCGCTGCTGGTTGTCGGTTTTTTGCTCGGTTATGTAGTACCGGACGTTGTCCAGGCATTCAGCCGCGACCACGCTCAACTTCCGCTGGCGACGCGGGTATTGATCGCACTCAGTGACGCGGTCGGGCGCTATGGGGCGCTGGCAGTGCTGGTGCTGGCTGCGTTCAGCGCATCGATTGCCCTGGCATTTCGTCACCCGGCACGCAAACGGCAGTGGCATGCCTTGGCGTTGCGGTTACCTGGCTACGCCGAGTTCGTCCGCACCAGTGAAGCCGCCCGCTTCGTCAGTACCCTGGCAATACTTGGCCGCAGTGGTGTCGTGCTCGTGGAAGCGATGAGTATCGGCGCCGGGGTTGTCGGCAATCTTGTGCTGCGCGAACGCTTGCAGGCTGCCGTGCGCGAAGTAGCCGAAGGTGCAACGCTGGCCAGTAGCCTGGCGCGCAGTAAAACCCTGCCTGCGCTCATGCTGCACATGATTGCCAGTGGTGAGCGGGCAGGGGAACTGGACAACATGCTCGAGCGCGCCGCCGACCTTCAGGAAAAGCACCTGGCGGGCCGTATCTCGTTACTGGTCAGCCTGTGCGAGCCCCTGATGCTGCTGGTGATGGGTTGCATCGTGCTGTTCATCGTCCTGGCCATTCTGCTGCCTATTCTCAACCTCAACCAACTGGTCAACTGACATGCCCAACGGCTCTGCACGTCACTCGCAACGTGGCTTCACCCTTATCGAAATCATGGTCGTGGTCATCATCCTCGGTGTCCTCGGCGCGCTGGTGCTGCCCAATGTCATGAGCCGCCCGGACCATGCCAAGGTCACGGCGGCGCGCACCGATATCCAGTCCATTTCCACGGCGCTGGAGATCTACCGGCTGGATAACGGGCGTTATCCAACCACAGCTCAAGGCCTGGAAGCGCTGGTTCGGCGCCCGAGCGTGGCGCCTCTGCCGCGCCACTGGAACGCCCAAGGCTATCTCAAGCGCGCCGCGTCAGACCCGTGGGGGGCGCCTTACCAGTACGCGAGCCCAGCAGTTCGCTCGGGCCAGGGCTACGACCTGTACTCATTAGGCGCCGATGGCCAGGCGGGCGGTGATGGCTTGGATGCAGACATTGGTAACTGGGACGAATGATCCGGCGCCGCTCACAGGGTTTTACCCTCCTTGAACTGCTGTTGGTACTGGTGCTGGCAGGCATTGTCATGGGTATGAGCGGTTTGATGGTCGGGCACGATCCGCAGCGGATCGCGCGTCAGGAGGCTGGGTTGTTCCTGCAGGTGGTTCAGCAGGCCAGGCAGCGAGCTGTGCTCGGGGGGCAAACCCTGGGTATTCGCATCGATATTGACGGCTACCAGATGATGATACGCACGGGGCAAACCTGGGTGCCGACAGGGCAGCGACGTAGCTTGGGCGTGAGCCTGCGACTGGAGGTCGACGGGCTGGCGGCAGGGCCTGCAAAGCACGGGGACACAGTGCAACTCACGTTTGCCAGTAGCGATGAGTACACCCCTTTTTCGTTGTATTTCCTTGAGGCAGGCGTGCTGCTTGCCTATGTATCGAGCGATGGCCTGAATGACCCCCGGCTTCACCTCTGAACGCGGTTTCACCTTGTTAGAAGTGCTGGTGGCGTTGGCGATTTTTGCCGTATTGGCTGCGGCCGTGACTGCAGCCAGCCAGCACGTGCTGGCGCAAACGCAGGGTGCCCGCGACCGGTTGTTCGCAAGCTGGATCGCTGATAACCGTTTGACCGAGCTTGGCCTGAACCCGCCGCCCGTTGCGGGGCAGCGCGCCGAAACAGTTGTTTTTGACCAGCGCACCTGGTTCGTGCGGGAGTCGAGGCATCACCTGATCGATGTGGGGTTGATCGAAGTGTCCATCACCGTGGGGTTGGATGCAGATCGCACGGTGCTCCACCAGGCCATGGGTTGGCTGGAGGGCGGCAATGCTCTGCCATGAAGGCAACCGGGCCTGCCGCCAGCGGGGTTTCACCCTGCTGGAACTGTTGCTGGCCATTGCTGTATTTGCCCTGCTGGCCGCAGGCACGAGCCAGCTGGTGGCGGCAGTGCTACAGGCGGACGCGGTGCGTCAGCCACAGGCCGATGAATTGCGGGCCCTTGGCCGGGCCATGAGCGTCATGCAGCGTGATGCCTTGCAGGGCTACTGGCATGTGGGCAAGGCAAAGGACAGCGGTCATGGCGTGGCGCTGGAAAAGCACAGGGTGAGCTGGTTGCTGGGGGCGGAGCGTGATAGCCAGCCATTACCACGAAGCGATCTGAAGGTTGTGGAATATTGGCTGTCGGAAGGCGTGCTGTGGCGCCAGCGCCGTGGGCTGGAGAATGGCCAGGGCCAGCCTCAGCGTTTGTTGGAGGGGGTTGTCGAGTTGCGTTGGCGCATGCATGCGGTCGGTGCGGGCTGGCAGCACGAGTGGTCATCGGTCCACACCCGGCAACCGCCGCAGGCGCTTGAGGTGACGTTGTCGACCAAACGATTGCAGGCGATACGCCGCGTGTTGCCGCTGGCCGGAGGCACTCTGTGAAAAGCTCGCAGCAGCGCGGCCTGGCGCTGATTACCGTACTACTGACCATGTCGCTGGTGTCGTTCCTGGTAGCCGGCATGTTGCGCAGCCATCAGGGAATGTTGGGCAGTGTGGGCCAGCAGATTGAAGCATCGCGGTTGCTGAAGCTGGCACTTGCCGGGGAGCGTCATGCGCTGGGGCATGTGAAGCAGCAGGTTGCCACTGTGCTTCAGGTGACCCACCTGGGCCAGCCTTGGGCGCGCAGCCGTCAGCTGAATTTTGGTGAAGGCCAGCTCCGCTATCGCCTGGAAGACCTTTCAGGCCGATTCAACCTTGCTGCCCTTACGGCAGGCGGACCACCCAACCCGATCTTGCTCGAGCGCTGGGAACGCCTTTGCCGATCACTGCAGATTGAGCCGCCAGCGCTCGATGCGCTGCTCGGGCAACCCATGCTCGACCCTTCCCAGCTGCGGGCGCTACCAGGCATCGACATTCAAGCCCTGGCGCGTTTGCAGCCTTGGGTGACGGTCCTGCCGCACACGGCGGGGCTGAACATCAATACGGCTTCGGCACGGTTGCTGGCTGCGCTCGAAGGTGTGGAACTGTCTGTTGCGCGGCAGCTGGTGGCCGAGCGCCCCGAGCAGGGTACCCCGACTGTGCAACGTTTCCTGGCACTCCCCCCGTTGGACGGTCTGGGCATCGACAGCCATGGGTTGTCGGTGACGAGCCGATGGTACCGCCTGGAGGTACAGGCGGTACTGGCGAACAGGCTGATGTACCTCTACAGCGACCTGGAAATCGATTTGAACACGCATCAGGTGCGCGTCATACGACGTTCTTATTCTGCACAACCGGAGCTAAGGCCAGATGAGTAGGCATTACCTGTTTTTACTGGCGCAAGGCATGCCGGCAGCGGAGCTGCAGTGGCCGGTGCTGCTGCACACGGCGCAAGGCGAACGCTGCCGAACCACTCTCGGGGCGCTCCCAGCGGGGCTGGCAGGTAGTGCCGTGGTACTGGTGTTGCCGATGGAGATGGCCGGTTGCAGCAAGCTCGACCCGGTGCCGGGCAGGCGCCCGACGCGCGAGTCGCTGGCTTACGCCGCCGAGGAGCAGTTGGCTGAGGCACTGGAAAGCTTGCATTTGGCATTCGGTCCCCCGGACGCAGGTGGTTACCGACAAGTCGTGACAGTAGCGCTGGAGGAATGTCGACACCTCATGTCGATGTTGCAGGCACAGGGCATCGACCCAGTTGCCGTGCATGTAGACGCCGACCTGCTGGGTACTGAAGAGGCTTGCGCGCTATGGTTCGAGGGCCGCTGGCTGTTGGGTGGTGGGGCGCACGGCACACGCCTGGCTGTCAGTGACCAGCAGGCTCAGGTGCTGTCGCGCCGCTTGGCTCCCCGGCACTGGCTGGCCGAGCCGGGGTCGCCTGGCGAGGCTTTGTGCGACGAGCATGTTGCCAGTGCTGTCGGCAGGTTGATGGAAGGGGTTGGCACTGCGGTGGACCTGCGTCAGGGCCCGATGCGTCGAAAGCGCAGTAGCCAGCCGTGGCAGGCCTTGGCCGGTAGCATGCTGGCAGCACTGCTGCTGGTATGTCTGGCTGATTACCTGCGTGCCGGCTGGCTGCTGCAGCAAGCTTCACTGCAGCATGCCGACAATGTGCTGGTGTTCGGACGCTGGGCTCCCGGGCAGGCACCTGGCGCTAATCTGGTCGCTCAGGTAAGGGCGCTGGAGCAACAGCCCGGACCACCGACTGCTGTCGAGCGCCTGGCGACGTTTGCAGACCAATTGGCAGGTGTTGGCAACGTTACGATCGAGCGCGCTGAGGACAGTACGCCAGATGGCTGGAGCATCGACGTCGTCGCCCAAGGTTTCGATGACCTGGAGCGCCTTCGCCAGCGTGCCCCTGGGGTGCGGATGGGCCACGCGCGGCAGGTCGGTGAGGGCGTACGGGCAACCCTTTCCTGGCTGGAGGTGCAATGAAACGCTTGAACGGAAAAGCGCTGGTACACCAGTGGCAGCAGTTACCAGCTCACAGGCGCACGATTCTGACGCTGGTACTTTGGGCCGTGGGCCTTGTGGTCGTCTGGCAACTGGCCTGGTTACCGAGCCAGACCCGTTTGAGAAATGCAGACACTCGCCTTGCGCAAGAACACGAGCTGGCTGCGCTACTGAAACGTGTTACACAACGCCAGCCTCAATCGGCAGGCACTTCAGAGCCGTTCACGCCTGCCAGCCTGAGCGAGCGTGCCCGGCTTGCCGGCCTGCAGGTTGCGGGCCTGGAGGCCAGGGATGGGCAGTTGGATGTCAACCTGCAAGGCCCGCCAGCTGCTGTGCTGGGCTGGTTGCATGGTCTGGAGCGGGACGGCGGGCAGGTTCAGCGCCTGCAGTTGCAGGTTGTGGATGAACAGCTGCAGGTGTACCTGGTCATGGCGCTGACTGAAGGTTGAAGCCCGCATCGCGGGGGCTTCAGGCTGCTTTGGCTGGCAGGCGGCTCAGGTGCAACGCCACCAGCAATGCCACCGCCAGCAAGCTGCCAATGAACAGCCCGATCCCGTTCCAGCCCCACTGGTGCCAGAACATCCCGCCTGCCGTGCCGGCCACGCTGGACCCGGCGTAATAGCTGAACAGGTACAGCGACGACGCCTGGCCCTTGGCCTTCAGCGCCCGGCGGCCGATCCAGCTGCTGGCCACCGAGTGCGCACCAAAGAAGCCAAAGGTGAACACCAGCATGCCCACGATCACCATCACCAGCGGACCTGCCAGTGTCATCAGCAAGCCACCCGCCATTACCACGATACTGGCCCAGAACACCTTGCGCCGGCCCAGCTTGTCCGCCAAGGCACCGACCTGCGCCGAACTGTAGATGCCCGACAGGTAGACCACCGACAGCAAGCCGACCAGTGCCTGGTTCATGTGGTAGGGCTCGGCCAGCAGGCGGTAGCCGATGTAGTTGAACAGGGTGACGAAGGCACCCATCAGCAGGAAGGCCTCAAGGAACAGCCAGGGCAGGCCTGCATCCTTGAAGTGCATGACAAAACCGTCCAGCAGGCTGCGTGGGTTCATCGCCTGTGCGCGGAAATTGCGTGACTCCGGCAGCACCTTCCAGAACACCAGCGCGGCCACCAGGGCCAGGCCGCCAATGGTCAGCATCGCCGTGTGCCAGCTGACGAAGTCGATCAATACGCCCGTGATGAGCCGCCCGCTCATGCCGCCAATCGCGTTGCCGCCGATGTACAGGCCCATGGCCAGGCCAATGTGTTGCGGGTGGATCTCTTCGCTCAGGTAGGTCATCGCCACTGCCGCCAGGCCACTCAGTGACAGGCCGACCAATGCGCGGGTGGCCAGTACCAGCTCCCAGCTGGGCATCACTGCGCTGGCCAAGGTGGACAGGGCGGCACAGACCAGCGCGAACACCATCACGGGTTTACGCCCGATGCGGTCAGAAATAGGGCCGGTAATCAGCAGGCCGAACGCCAGCATGGCGGTGGACACCGACAGCACCAGGCTGCTCTGCGCCGCGTTGATGGCAAACTCCCTGGACAGCAGAGGCATCATCGGCTGTACGCAGTACAGCAAGGCGAAGGTGGCAAAACCGCCGCTGAACAAGGCCAGCACGGTTTTCATGAAGGCGGGTGTGCCTTTCTCTATCCACATGTCGGTCAGGATGGCAGGCTCTGGCACAAGGAGGAGGGGGGCTACTGCAGTTTTCACGGGCGGGTACCTCTGGCGCAATGAAAAAAAGCATATAGTTGGCTAACGATTAGATCCAATATATTGTTCGACCTATTTGAGATGTCTGGCGACTTGTTTGGAGTGGGTCATGGAACTGCGTCATCTGCGTTACTTCATTGCTGTGGCCGAAGAGCTGCACTTCGGCCGCGCCGCCCAGCAACTGGGTATTTCCCAGCCGCCCTTGAGTCAGCAGATCCAGGCCCTGGAGCAGGAGTTGGGGGCTCGGTTATTCGATCGTACCAACCGTCGCGTCGAATTGAGCGAGGCCGGGCGCTTGTTCCTCGAGGAAGCGCGCCAGGTATTGGCGCAGGTGGAGAAGGCCGCGGATGTCGCACGGCGTGCGCAGTTGGGCGAGCTGGGCGAGATGAAAATCGGTTTCACCTCCTCGGCTCCGTTCACTTCGAAAATCCCCAAGGCCATTCATGCCTTCCGTCAGCGCTTTCCGGCAGTGCACCTGAACCTCAAGGAAATGAGCAGCCGTGATGTTGCCGAAGGGGTGTTCGACGAGTCCATCGAGGTGGGGTTGATGCGGCCGATGCCGCTGCCGGAGGGGTTGGTGGCCACCGAGTTGTTCCGAGAACCGTTGGTGGCGGTGATCAATGCCTCGCATCCGCTGGCTGAGGGCACTGAGCAAGGCGTCTACATGGCGGCGTTGGCCCCTGAGCCCTTCGTGTTCTTCCCGCGCAGTTATGGCAGCGGCTTGCATGCACAATTGCTGAGCCTGGCGCGGCATGCGGGTTTCAGCCCCCATTTTGCGCAAGAGGCAGGGGAAGCGATGACCATCATCGGCCTGGTCTCGGCGGGGCTGGGGGTATCGGTGCTGCCGGCGTCGTTCCAGCGCATGCGCATAGAAGGGGTGGTGTACCGCACCTTGCTCGATGAAGAGGCGATGTCGGCGGTGTGGCTGGTGCAGCGTGAGCGCGGCCATTCGGTGATGGCCAAGGCATTTGCCGAGTTGTTGACAGGGCAGGTGGTCGGTCAGGCGTGATGCCGGTCAAATGGTACTGGTCATTGCCCCACTGCCGCCACATACTCGGGCATTCGTTGATACACGGAGGTCAATCATGCGGCGCGTGGTGTTCAATCAGAAAGGTGGCGTGGGCAAGTCGAGCATTGCCTGCAACCTGGCGGCGGTCAGTGCCAATGAAGGCTACCGGACCTTGTTGATCGACCTGGATGCCCAGGCGAACTCGACCCAATACCTTACCGGCCTGACCGGTGAGGACATCCCGATGGGCATCGCCGACTTCTTCAAGCAAAGCCTTTCCAGCGGGCCATTCAGCAAGAAGAACAAGGTCGATATCTACGAAACCCCGTTCGACAACCTGCATGTTGTCACCGCCACGGCCGAGCTGGCCGACCTGCAGCCAAAGCTGGAGGCAAAACACAAGATCAACAAGCTGCGCAAGTTGCTCGACGAGCTGGACGAGGATTACGATCGTATCTACATCGATACCCCGCCGGCGCTTAATTTCTATGCGGTTTCTGCGCTGATCGCCGCCAATCGCGTGCTGATTCCGTTCGACTGCGACAGTTTTTCGCGCCAGGCCCTGTATGGCCTACTGGCCGAGATCGAAGACCTCAAGGAAGACCACAACGAAGACCTGCTGGTCGAAGGCATCGTGGTCAACCAGTTCCAGTCACGTGCCAGCCTGCCGCAGCAGATGCTCGACGAGCTGCTGGCCGAGGGGTTGCCTGTGCTGCCGGTGTACTTGGGCAGCTCGGTGAAAATGCGCGAATCGCACCACGCCAGCCTGCCGCTGATTCACCTGGAGCCGCGGCACAAGCTGACTCAGCAGTTTGTCGAGCTGCATTCGCTGCTTGAAGAAAACGCTTAAACCCCTTGGCTACGCAGCCACTCCAGCAGCGACTGGAGTGGGAACGCCCCGGCCTGGCGGCTGATTTCGCGGCCGTTCTTGAACAGCAGCAGGCTGGGGATCGAGCGTATGCCCAGTTGCCCTGCGAGGTTACGGTTGGCTTCGCTGTCGAGCTTGGCCAGGCGGCAGCGGCCAGCGAGCTTTCGGGCGGCCTCCTCAAAGGTGGGCGCGAATGACTTGCACGGGCCGCACCAGTCGGCCCAGATGTCGACCAGCAGCGGCAGGTCGCCTTTGATCTGGCTGGCATAGCTGGCTTCGGTAAGCGTGAAAGGGGTGCTCAACAGCACGTCCTGTTTGCAGCGACCGCATTTGGGCGCATCGCCCAGGCGCTCGGCGGGCAGGCGGTTGAGGCCGTTGCAGTGGGGGCAGGGTATTACCAGTGGGGCGGTCATTTCATCTCCAGTAGTTCTATCGCGGTTCCCTGTAGGAGCGGGTTCACCCGCGAAGAATGCGACGCGGTGCGTGGCATCGGCTTCACCGGTAAAACCGCTCAGGGTGCGGCGCTAATCAGGAAGAGCAGGTGATTTCCAGGTGCTTGCCCCACTCCGGCGGTCGCTCGGCATAGGCTTGCATCCCGGGCTGTTCCTCGAAAGGCCTAGTCAGGACTTGGTGCAGCCGTCGAACTTCACTGTAGTCCCCCGCCTCGGCCGCTTCGATGGCTTTCTGTGCCAGGTAGTTGCGCAACACGTACAGCGGGTTCACCGCATGCATCCGCTCACGGCGGCCTTCGGCATTGCCGGGTTCACGCCCACAGCGGGCCAGGTAGTCCGCGGCCCAGACATCGAAGCCGGCCAGGTCGATAAAGTCATCGCGCGCCACCTTCAGCGCCTCGGCCACCGGCTGCTCACCCAATTTGCGGAAGAACAGGCTGTAGTCCACGCCACCGCGTTGCATGCACTGTAGCAGGCGCTCGACCAGCGCCATGTCGTCATCTTCGGCAGTGGTCAGCCCCAGGCGCCGGCGCATCAGGTCCAGGTAATGGGCCTGGTACAGCGGCAGGAACAGACCCAGCGCTTCCTTCAGTGGCTCAACTTCGATCACGGTGGTCAGTGCCTGGGCCAGTGCGCTGAGGTTCCAGTGGGCGATGGGCACTTGGTTGGCGTAGCTGTAGCGGCCTCGATCGTCGGAGTGGTTGCAGATGAAGTTGGCGTCGAAGTCATCCAGGAACGCGTAGGGGCCAAAATCGAAGGTGATGCCGAGGATCGACATGTTATCGGTGTTCATCACACCGTGGCAGAAGCCATAGGCCTGCCAGCGGGCGATCAGTTCGGCATTGCGCTCGACGATGGTGCGGAACATGGCGAGGTAGGGCTGCTCGGCGTCACGGCATTCGGGATAGTGCTGTTCCAGCACATGGTCGATCAGCACGCGCTGCTGCTCGGGCTGCTTGGTGTAGTAGAAGTACTCGAAATGACCGAAACGCACATGGCTCTGCGCCAAACGCGTCAGCATGGCCGCGCTTTCACGGGTTTCGCGCCACACCGGGGTGCTGGAACCGATGACGCACAGTGCCCGGCTGGTAGCGATGCCCAGGGCGTGCAGGGCTTCGGAGGCAAGAAACTCGCGAATCGACGAGCGCAACACGGCGCGGCCGTCACCCATGCGGGAGTAGGGGGTCTGGCCGGCGCCCTTGAGGTGCAGGTCCCAGTGTTCGCCTGCGTCGTTGAGCACTTCGGCCAGCAGCAGGCCACGTCCGTCGCCCAGACGTGGGTTGTACGAGCCGAACTGGTGGCCGGAATAAACCATCGCCCGAGGGTCGGCCTCTTCCCACAGCTTGTGGCCGCTGAACAGTTCGGCGAACACCGGCAGTTCGGCTTGGGTGGGGTCGAGGTCGAGCAGCGCCATGGCCGACTCGCTCGCTACCACCAGGCGCGGGTCTGCAATGGGCTCGGGCAGCACCTGGGTGGAGAACGCATCGCCCAGGCGGGCGAAGCGGTTGTCGAAGATGAGTTGGTCGAGGGCTTTCACGGGACTGCTCCTTGGAATCGGTGCCAATGGGGCCGCTTGGGGGCCCTTCGTGGGTAAACCCGCTCCTACACAGGGACCGCACTGCTTTCAGGCGCTGCATGTTCTTTGTAGGAGCGGGTTCACCCGCGAACGAGGGCAAAGCCCTCGCAGCAATCTTGCACAGAATAAAGTATTCGAGCCCATTCAGGCCGAAGCAGTGCCATCCGATTTGGGCTGTTCCATCGGAATCAGTTGCTGTTTGCTGCCCTTCGCGTCCATTAGGAACACCTCTACCTGGCGTACCGAGATCTTGATGTTGTGGGCCTTGAACTCGCGGTTGATGTAGCGGTTGATCTCGTCCAGCGTCGGGTTGCGGTCGCCCAGGTCACGTACGTGCATGCGCAGCTCGTGGTCCAGCGAGCTTTCGCCGAAGTTGAGGAAGTACACGATCGGTTCCGGATCCTTGAGCACGCGCGGGTTCTCATGCGCGCCCTTGAGCAGCAGGTCGCGCACCAGGTCGAGGTCTGAGCCATAGTCGATGCCCAGCTTCAGCGTTACCCGGGTGACCGTATCGGTCAGCGACCAGTTGATCAGTTGGCCCGTGATGAAGGTCTTGTTGGGGACGATGATGTCCTTGCGGTCGAAGTCGGTGATGGTGGTGGCACGGATGCGGATCTTGCTCACCGTGCCCGACAGGTTGCCGATGGTGATGGTGTCGCCAATCCGTACCGGGCGCTCGAACAGGATCATGATGCCGGAGATGAAGTTGGCGAAGATTTCCTGCATGCCGAAGCCCAGCCCTACTGACAGCGCGGCCACCAGCCATTGTAGCTTGTCCCAGCTCACCCCCAGGGTCGACAGGGTGCTGACGATGCCGATGCCGACGATGGTGTACGACAGCAGCGTGGTGGTGGCGTAGGCACTGCCCTGGGCCAGGTTCAGGCGAGACAGCACCAGTACTTCCAGCAGGCCTGGCAAGTTGCCGGCCAGGGCGAAGGTGATGCCGACGATCACCAGCGCGCCGAGCAGGTCGCCGAGGCTGATCGGTACCATGCTGGCGGCGGCGCCGGTGCCGCTGGTGTATTCGTAGAGGACGAAGTTGTTGAGGTAGGCGAACACCGAGATCAGGTCGGCCCATACCCAGTACAGGCCGGCGATGAAGCCACCGAGCAGGGCCAAGCGGATCAGGCGCAGCGACTGCTGGTTGACCTGTTCGATATCCAGCGTTGGCTCTTCGGTGATGACTTCGCCATCCAGCCCTTCCTTGGCCGCCGCACGCTTGGTCAACGCACGCTGGTAGGCCAGGCGTCGTGCAGCTACCGACAGACCGCGCACGAAGGCGGCCTCGATCACCAGCCAGAACAGCAGCAGGTACAGGGTGTAGATGAGTCGGTCGGTAAGCTTCAGTGCGGTATAGTAGTAGCCGAAGCATACGGCGACGAACAGGGCGATGGGCAGGGCAGTGAATGCTACCCCCACCGCCCTGCGGAACAGCGAGGTGTCACGGTGTGCCGGGCTGCTGAGCAGCAGACGGCTGAGCAGCCAGGCCATCAGCGCATAGCAGGCCAGCACCACGCCGATGCCCAATACGTCGTCTGCCAGTGCCGAAGGCTGGTGCTCGGCCACCGCCACCACGCCGACCAGTGCCAGCACCACGGTGCCCAGGCGGCGAACCCAGCCGCGCAGGAATTCGACCTGCGGTTTGTGCCAGCGGAAGTGGACTTCCGCCACGCCACCGGGAGCGAGAATACGGTAGGCGGTGTAGAACACCAGCCAGGCCTGGGCCAGTTGCCAGAGTGCGGCGCCCAGGTTGGCGTTCTGCCCGCGGGCGTCGATCTGCAGGGCGTAGCTGCACAGCGCCAGGCCAAGGCTGACCGGCATCGCCAGCAGAATGTTGATAAGGATTGCCTGGGGCGTGTGCCATTGGCTGTCACGGCGGAAGTGGCCGATATCCTGGTGCACTTTGCCTAACCGTTGGTAAAGGTATTTGCGCCGCCACAACAGCGCGCCGATCACCAAAAGCAGCGGCAGGAACAACAACGGCCGCTGGCTCAGGCCATCGGCCAGCTCTTTCAGGCTGGAGCCCCATGGCAGGTTGGCGACCTGGTCGGCCAGGCGCTCTGGCACGTATTGCAGCCAGTCCCAGTCCAGCGGCTTGTTGCTGGGGATCCAGAACATTTGCTCGTCAAGGGTGGTGCGCAGGCTCTGCGCGGTGCCCAGCAGCTGCTTCTGGTTGAGCTGCAGGGTGATAGACTCGTTGAGCAGCGCCGACAGCTCGCGGTTCAGCCGCTCCAACAGGTCGCTGCGGGTGATGGCCACTTCCAGCAGGGCCTTGCGCAGCTGCGGGGTCACATCTTCCTGTGGTTGCGCCGCCAGCAGCTTGTCGACGTAGGTGACCGGGCTGCTCATCTGCTCGCGCTGCTGGTTGACTTCGAACTGGTACAGGCGGGTGTCGGCGATCTGGTCGGCCAGGTCGCGGTCGACCTTCAGGTGCGGCAGGGTCTGCTTCTGCTTATAGAGAATCTTCGACAGCAGCAGGCTTCCCTTGAGCACGTTGATCTGCTCGTCAAGCGCCTGGTCGGCCTGGGTCAGGCTGTCGAGTTGCTGCTTGGTGCGCAGGTTCTGCTGGGTCAGTTCGTTAAGGCGATCGGTGCTTTTGAGCAGGTAGTCGGAAAGCTTGAGGTTGATCGCGCTTTCAGTGGCCAGCAGGCTGCTGCCGCCGGCCTTCTGAGCCTCGATCGATTGCTGGGTGACAGCTTCCTGGGACTGGGCCAGGCGTTTGGCGTTGATCAGCGTCTGCAGGTCCTGGATTTCCTGCTCCAGGCGCGCAGCGCGCTCGACCAGCAGGTCGTGACGCGCATTGCCAAGGTCTTGCAGCAGGCTGTTGCCGGCCAGTTCCTGGCGGCGCAGCAGGGTCAGCGCGTTGAGCGAAGCCAGCTCGGCGTTGAGCTGGTTGCGCTGGTCGGCATTGATGGCTTTACCACCGTCCTTGCCGGTCTTGAGGATGTTGTTGATCTGCTGGGTACGCGTCTGGCTGCTGCTGATTTCGGCCTGGGCGCGCTCGGGGCGGGTTTGCGAGTTGATGATCAGGCTGTTGGCTTCAGACAGCGCCTTTTGCAGCTCGCCCTGCAGCGTGTTGCGTTCGCTGAGCATCTGTTCAAGCTGTGGCACAGTGAGGTTGGCGTAGCGCTGTGCCACCGGTTGCGCCTTGGTTTCCTTGAGCCTGGCCAACTCCTTCTGGCTGTCGCTGGTCTCCTTGGGGGCACTGCTCAGTTGCTGCTTGAGTGCAGCCAGTTTCTTTTCGTTGTCTTCCTTGGCAGCAAGCAGGCTCAACGTTTGTTCGAGCACCTGCTGCAGCGCCTTCTGGTCTGCCTCGGGCAGCTTGCGCTCGGCGATCTTGTCGAGGCTGTTCTGGATACTGGCGGTGGTCGGGGCTTCTGCCGCGCTAGCCGCAAAAGAAAGGGACAGGCACAACCCGAGCAGGGCTGTGCAAAGGTACACGCGCAGGGACATAGGCAGACTACTTGTGGATCCGGCTGAAACGAAGTTTAGAGGAACAATCCTGGTCCGGGTCGCGTTCCTTCGGGGAATCTGACGCCTACTTTCTGGATCTTGTTCCCGTCCATGGTTGCCACGGTCCAGATCGTGCCATGCCATTCGACCTGGTCCCCTACTACTGGAGCGCCTCCGACCTTCTGTCGGATGAACTGCGCCAGCGGCATTTTCGCGTCGAGGCCATCGAGCTTCAGGCCGTACAACGCAGCAACCGCCCCCAGCTCGGCATCGCCTTCGAGCACGAAGTCGCCGAAGAAACGCAGGTCCAGGCCACGCTGTGGCGCCTGGCTGAACAACTTGCCGAGGGCCGGCAGGTTGTGCTCGTGGCCGATCACGCAGAGCATGTCGCCCACTTCCAGCACGGTGCTGCCCGAGGGGTGAAGCAGTTGCTCGCCACGGAACAGCGCGGCAATCCGCGTGCCTTCGGGCATCTTCAGCTCGCGCAGGGCCGCACCGATGCACCACTTTTCGGCGCCCAGGCGATAGACGAACATTTCCCACTCGCTGGTGATGTGCACCTCCAGGGCTGAGCGGGAAATCGGCGCCGGGTCTGGCGGTACGGTCACTTTCAGCAGCTTGGCCATCCACGGCAGGCTGGTGCCTTGCACCAGCAGTGACACCAGCACGATGAAGAACGCCAGGTTGAAGAACAGCTGGGCGTCTGGCAGGCCCGCCATCAGCGGAAACACCGCCAGAATGATCGGTACCGCACCGCGCAGGCCGACCCACGAAATGAAGCCCTTTTCGCGGCCGTGAAAAGCCTTGAACGGCAGCAGGGCCGCGACCACCGACAGTGGCCGCGCCACCAGGATCATCCACAGCGCCAGGCCCAGTGCCGGCAGGGCGATGGGCAGCAGGTCGTGCGGCGTGACCAGCAACCCCAGCACCAGGAACATGCCGATCTGGGCCAGCCAGGCCATGCCGTCGAGCATATGCAGGATGCCATGGCGGCTACGGATCGGCCTGTTGCCCAGCACCAGGCCGCACAGGTAAACGGCGAGGAAGCCGCTACCATGCAGGGCGTTGGTCAGCGAGAACACTACCAGGCCGCCGGCCACCACCAGAATGGGGTACAGGCCGCCGGCAAGATTGATGCGGTTGACCAGTTGCAGCATCAGCCAGCCGCCGCCCAGGCCCAGCAACCCGCCGATACCGAACTCACGCAGCAAGTGACCCAGCAGGCCCCAATGCAGCCCTGTCTGGCCGCTGGCGATCATGTCGATCAAGGTGACAGTGAGAAACACCGCCATCGGGTCGTTGCTGCCCGACTCGATCTCCAGGGTAGCCGTAACCCGCTCGTTCAGGCCTTTGCCGCCGAGCAGCGAGAACACTGCAGCGGCGTCGGTAGAGCCGACGATCGCACCGATCAGCAGGCCCTGAATCAGGCTCAGGTTGAACAGCCAGGCGGCAACCAAGCCGGTGAGGGCGGTGGTGATCATCACCCCGACCGTGGCCAGTGACAGCGCCGGCCACAGCGCTACGCGGAAGCTTGCCACCCGCGTACGCAGGCCACCGTCAAGCAGGATGACGGCCAGTGCCAGGTTGCCCACCAGATAGGCGGTTGGGTAATTGTTGAAGATGATGCCGCCACCATCGACACCGGCGACCATACCGACGGCGAGGATGATGACCAGAATAGGAATACCCAGGCGCGACGACAGCGAGCTGACCAGGATACTTGCACCCACCAGCAATGCGCCGATCAGGAACAGGCTGTTGATGGTGCTTGCATCCAAAGGCAGGTACTCCGAGACAGCGGGGAAGGGACGTGGTAGCGCATTTTTCAGCAAAAGCTAGCAGGTCGCGTGCCAATCGATTCTAACCTGAGGCCGATGCGGGCTGTAAAGCGATACCGCATCCCTGCTACGGCTTGTCGTTGTAGTGGTGCACCCACTTTCAGGCAGCCCGATACGATGAACGATCATGAAACGCTTTCTCTCGCCAAGGTGGCCCAGCGCCTGCTGGGTCAGTTTCCCGACTTGCATGGGCTGGCACGCCAGGCGGCGGGCCATGTGCTTCGACGCCAGCTGGGCTATTGGCTGGATCCGGACGGGATTTACTGGCACGAGTTCCAGTCGGCGACCAGTAGTGCGTTGAGCTTCACCGGCTGGCGCCACAATGGGCCGCCACGGCGGTCTCTTAGCCTTACCGAACTGGTCATCCAGCGATTCAGCCCACAGCAGCAGGCCAGTGCTGACGAGTTGAGCCTCTATGGTGGCTTCTACCGGGTAGATGCCAGCCACACCGCGTATGACGAGCGCAACGAAGTGCGGCTCGATCCACAGCAGGTACTGAACGCGTTCTGGCAGCTGGACTTTGCGGGGCGCTATACCCAGTTGCTGGGCACATTTCGGTCACGCCATGGCGAAGACTACTGTGTGTTGGCCCGCGCCCGCTTCATTGCTGCTGTGGGCCAATCCGTGTTGAGCCAACCTGAGCGTCAGGAACTGATGGGCAGGACAGTCGCTGTAGCCGCACTGCCAGCTACCGTGCAAGGCTTGCGATTGGCCAGGCAGGCAAATGTCTCGTCTGGATGGAGCACACTCGTCATCGGCAGTATCAGCGCCAAACTGATGTTTTTGTACAAGCTGAAGAGTGGCAGGTTGTGCCTGTATCTTGTCGATGCACAGGCGGTGGTGCAGGTATTTGACGACCGCCATGCATTTCAGGAGTGGATGGCTGACCAGGCCACCACAACTGCGGGGAGAGAGCGGCTGGCCAGGCTGTTCGTCGGGGACGGGATGCTGGCGCAGGCGCTACGCCCGCGTTTACGCCATTACTTCAAGTTGCTCGTACAATCGCGGGGTAATACCGCGATTTCCGGGCAGGCCGTTGAAGGTGACCTGTTCGTTCGTCTGCGCGATTCGGTCATGGATGACCTGACCAGCGACGCCCACGAACGGCTGACCACCAACGCACAGCTGCGCAAGGCCGATTGGTTGGCAGGCTTGCAAGCTGCGAGTTTCATCGTTGCGCCGATGGCGCCGCTTGGCTGGCCAGTGGTATTGGCATCGCTCGGTCTGGGCACTGCAAGCCTGGCTCTGCACCTGGACCGGGCAATCAATGGCAAGCAGGCCTGGCGCACGGCAGCCTGGTGGTCAGTACTGACAGATATCCTGTTCATCCTGCTCGATATAGCCATGATGCGTGCCAGCGAGCTGTTCACTGATGGCCACGTCCCACCGCGCGTGACTGGTCAGGCGCAAGCCTCCGCTGCCAAGGTCGATTGGGGGCTTTACATGGCGCCGGCGGCAGACGACCTGCTGGCGGTGTCGGATCAGGCGCTGGCCCGCCAGGAAGCCCTGTTGGGCGCGGTTCCGTGGACTGATCTCGATGCCGTGGGGCCCCATGGCGAGTATCTGGATGCATTCAGTGAGCCTTACCCCGTGTATCGCGATGAGCATGGTTTTGGTTCGCCCGCCATTGCCGAGTACACCAGCTCGCCGGAGCGTTACAACAACCTGTGGCGGGGTATGCCGCTGGAGGGCACTCGCGCGGGGAATATCCAGCGCAGCCACGACCTTGCCCGCGCGCTCGGGCAAATTGGCGTCAGTAATCAGGTGAGGCTGTATCGGGCTGCCTCCAGCCTGCGGGGTACGGGTTTTCAGGCAGTTGGCGAGGGTGCCATTGAAGTGGGTGACGTGCTGGTGACCACCGACTTCACGTCATTCACGGAAAACCCCTATGCCCTCTGGGAAGTTTTCAACGACCCGCAGACCCAGGTCAGCGGCAGGGGGGCTTTTGATGAAAATGCGTTGGTGTATGTATTGGAACCGGGCGAGGACATGCAGGCGACGCCTATCGGACCCTTCTCAAGGCGACCGGATGAAGCGGAGTCTTTGATGATGCCCGGGCGCTACCTGCAAGTGGAAAAGGTGACGGCCGTTCAAGGGCACAATTATCGCTTTACGGAGGTGTACCTGAAGGCACTGGCGCAGGCGCCAAGCGGGAAGGCCGTGCGTGACATGCGCACAGGAAAGCTGTTCGATCGCCAGGCACTGGCGGGGCGACTGGGCGCCGAGGATGATTCGTTGATGCGCACGTTCTTTGCGCTGCCCACCTGAGCAAACGTGAAAGGGGCCGCTGCGCGGCCCCTGATCAAGGCCTCAGCCCTGCTTCACTTCACGCATCGGTTTGCCTTTCACTGGAGCATCCCCTGCCACGTAGTATTTGGCGGTGCTGCGCGGCAGTGGCTTGCGACCACGGATCCTGTCCGAAATCTTTTCGGCAATCATGATCGTGGTGGCGTTGAGGTTACCGGTGATGATCAGCGGCATGATCGACGCATCCACCACGCGCAGGCCCTGCATGCCATGCACGCGGCCTTCGCCATCGACCACTGCCATGTCGTCGGTGCCCATCTTGCACGAGCAGGAGGGGTGGAAGGCGGTTTCGGCGTGCTCGCGGATGAACTTGTCCAGTTCTTCGTCGGTTTGCACGTGGGCGCCCGGGCTGATTTCGCGGCCACGGTACGGGTCCAGCGCCGGCTGGGCCATGATTTCACGGGTCAGACGAATGCCGTCACGGAATTCCTGCCAGTCCTGCTCGGTGGACATGTAGTTGAACAGGATGCTCGGGTGCTGGCGCGGGTCTTTCGACTTGACCTGGATGCGGCCGCGGGCAGGCGAGCGCATGGAACCCATGTGCGCCTGGAAGCCGTGCTCCTTCACGCCGTTGGAGCCGTTGTAGTTAATGGCCACCGGCAGGAAGTGGTACTGGATGTTCGGCCACTTGAACTCAGGGCGGGTACGAATGAAACCACCGGCCTCGAACTGGTTGCTGGCGCCGATGCCGGTGCCATTGAACAACCACTCGGCACCGATGGCCGGCTGGTTCCACCACAGCAGCGATGGGTACAGCGATACCGGCTGGGTGCAGGCGTACTGCAGGTACAACTCCAGGTGGTCCTGCAGGTTTTCACCAACGCCCGGAAGGTCGTGCACAACCGGGATGTCGAGGCTTTCCAGCAGGGCGCGCGGGCCGACGCCGGAGCGCTGCAGCAGTTGCGGCGAGGCGATGGCGCCAGAGCTGACGATCACTTCCTTGCGGGCGCGGGCTTCAACGCGTTCTTCGCTGTCGCCGACCAGGTAGGTTACGCCTACGGCGCGCTTGCCGTCGAACAGCACGCGGTCGGTCAGGGCGTGGGTGACGATGGTCAGGTTCGGGCGTTTCTTTGCTTGGTCCAGGTAGCCACGGGCGGTGCTGGAGCGGCGGCCGTTCTTGGTCACCGAACGGTCCATCGGGCCGAAGCCTTCCTGTTGGTAGCCGTTGAGGTCTTCGGTGCGCGGGTAACCGGCTTGCACACCTGCTTCAACCATGGCGTGGAACAGCGGGTTGTTGCCAGCCTTTGGCGTGGCGACACTGACCGGGCCGTCACCACCGTGGTAGTCGTTAGGGCCGATATCACGGGTTTCGGCTTTGCGGAAGTACGGCAGGCAGTCGAGGTAGGTCCAGTCTTCCAGGCCTGGCAGTTCTGCCCAACCGTCGAAGTCCAGGGCGTTGCCGCGGATGTAGCACATGCCGTTGATCAGCGACGAGCCACCCAGGCCCTTGCCACGGCCACACTCCATGCGGCGGCCGTTCATATAAGGTTCCGGGTCGGTCTCGTAGGCCCAGTTGTAGCGGCGGCCTTGCAGCGGGAAGGCCAGGGCGGCTGGCATCTGGGTGCGGAAGTCGAAGCGGTAGTCGGGGCCACCGGCTTCCAGCAGCAAGACGGTGACGCCGGCGTCTTCGGTCAGGCGGGTCGCCAGGGTGTTACCGGCCGAGCCGGCACCGACGATGATGTAATCGAATTCTTGGGACATGAAAGTACCCTCGTGTTGGCGGTGATCGGGGAGCGGGAACGCCCGTGCGCGGTGGCACGGGCGGAGCTAGACAGGGTTCAGAAAACCGAGTTGTAGCCGCCCAGCTCGACCTGGACCGACTTGATGCGAGTGTATTGAGCCAGCGAGCTGACGCCGTTTTCACGGCCGACGCCCGACTGCTTGTAGCCACCTACCGGCATTTCGGCCGGCGATTCACCCCAGGCGTTGATCCAGCAGATACCGGCTTCGAGCTTGTGGATGATGCGGTGGGCGCGGGTGATGTCGTTGGTGCAGACACCGGCGGCCAGGCCGTAGTCGGTGTCGTTGGCACGGCGGATCACTTCTTCTTCGGTTTCGTAGGTGAGGATGCTCATCACCGGGCCGAAGATCTCTTCCTTGACGATGGTCATGTCGTCGGTGCAGTCGGTGAACACCGTCGGGGCAACGAAGGCACCTTTGGCGAAGTCACCGGCAGTCAGACGCTCGCCGCCGCACAGGACACGGGCACCTTCTTCCTTGCCTTTGGCGATGTAGCCCAGCACGCTTTCCATGTGCTGGAAGCTGACCAGCGGGCCGAAGTTGGTGTTTTCGTCTTCCGGGTTGCCAACGCGGATGCGGGCAACGCGCTCGGCGATCTTGGCTTCGAAGGCCGCCTTCATTTCAGCCGGGATGAACACGCGGGTGCCGTTGGTGCACACCTGGCCCGAGCTGTAGAAGTTGGCCATCATGGCGATGTCAGCGGCCTTGTCCAGATCGGCATCGGCACAGATGATCAGAGGCGACTTGCCGCCCAGTTCCATGGTCACTTCCTTCAGCGAAGAGCTGGAGGCGCTGGCCATGACTTTCTTGCCGGTGGTGGTACCGCCGGTGAACGACACTTTTTCGATGCGCGGGTGCTCGGTCAGCCAGGTGCCGACTTCGCGGCCGCTGCCGGTCAGAACGTTGAACACGCCGTTTGGCAGGCCGGCTTCGGTGTAGATCTCGGCCAGTTTCAGGGTGGTCAGCGAGGTGACTTCCGACGGTTTGAAGATCATCGCGTTGCCAGCGGCCAGGGCCGGGGCAGATTTCCACAGAGCGATCTGGATCGGGTAGTTCCAGGCACCGATACCCACGGTCACGCCCAGCGGCTCGCGGCGGGTGTAGACGAAGGACGATTCGCGCAGCGGGATCTGCTCGCCTTCGATGGCCGGTACCAGGCCTGCGTAGTATTCCAGCACGTCGGCGCCGGTGACGATGTCGACGTAGCGGGTTTCGGAGTACGACTTGCCGGTGTCCAGGGTTTCCAGCATGGCCAGTTCGTCGTTGCGTTCGCGCAGGATGTCGACGGCACGGCGCAGGATGCGCGAACGCTGCATGGCAGTCATCGCAGCCCAGACTTTCTGGCCACGCTCGGCGCTTTCGACGGCTTTCTCGACGTCAGCCTCGGTAGCACGTTGTACGTGGGCGAGGACTTCGCCGGTGGCCGGGTTGATGGCTTCGAAAGTGGCATCGCTGCCAGCGTCGACGTAAGCGCCATCAATGTAGAGTTTTTGCGTTCCGAAACGGGCCATAGTGTCCTCGCAAGTGCAGTGTGTGGTTTGGCTTGCGCGTCACGCTCCTGCCGGGTTGGCAAGGGCCCTGCGCGCATTGTCAGCAGCCTGGTCGTTTGTGCCCAGGGTGTGCTGCTTGGCCAGTTGTAGTTCCATGTATTCGTAAGCAATCCGTATCGCCTGGTCGGTGTCGAATGCATCACCCGACAGGGCGCCACGCAGCCACAAACCGTCGATCAGGGCTGCCAGCCCGCGGGCTGCCTTGCGCGCATGGTAAAGCGGCAGGGCGCGGCGGAACTGGCAGCACAGGTTGGAATACAAGCGGTGGTCGTTGATCCGCTGCAACCTGTGCAAATCGGGCTGGTGCATGCTGGAAGCCCAGAAGGCCAACCAGGTTTTCATTGCCGGGCCGTTTACCTGGCTGGCATCGAAGTTGCCTTCGATGATCACTTTCAGGTGAGCGCGCGGGCTGTCGTCTTCCAGGGCCTGGCGACGTGCTCTGACGCCATCGTTGAGCATGCTCATGATGTAACCCATCGTCGCTGCGATCAGGCCGTTCTTGTCCCGAAAGTAGTGACTGATGATGCCGTTTGACACACCGGCCAGACGGGCAATCAGCGCAATGCTGGCGTCCCCCAGTCCGACCTGATCGACCGCCTGCAATGTGGCTTCGATCAACTGCTGGCGCCGGATGGGTTGCATACCGACCTTGGGCATCTTGCTATCTCCTCAGGCCTGCGAGCAGACGACAGGCGGCTGACTCGGCGAAGGCCAGTCTATTTTGTTTTGATTGAACGTTCAATCAATAAAGAATAAGCTCTGCGACAATTTGTGCCATTGACAGTTTTTCAGGCGGTCGAGAAGGCACGGATTGACACCCCAGGAAATCGCGTAACCCCCGGAATACAAGGTGTTGACGGGCATGAGCGATGCGAAATGCAGATTCTGCCGTACGGCCATTGGCCCTGCGACAGGCCCTTGGAGCGGGCGGGGTGACCTGTGACGAATGCGCGCACCTCCGTTGAGGCGTGGCATTTTAAGCAGGCCATCTGTCTGTTTTTGGCAACGTATCGATTCGGGATCACGGTTTCCAGGGTTCTTTTATAACACCTGATGCAGTGGGGATATTCCACCAATTGCTCGGGAAGACTGATTAGCCTCCACAGCCGCACTGCCCGGAGCATTCGTGCAATGAGTTCTGCCTCACTTACCAAGCCCCCCGCCGAGAGGGTTCGGGTCAACCGCGTGGTGTTCTTCACCTCTGCGCTGATGATCCTTGTTCTGACTGCCTTGCTGATCGCTGTACCCGAAACCGCCGGCCAGGTGCTGGGCGTGGCCCAGAAGTGGCTGACGCGCACCTTTGGCTGGTACTACATGCTGGTCATTTGCGGATATCTGCTGTTCGTCGTCTACCTGGCTTTCTCCGACTACGGCAGCCTCAAACTCGGTGGCAAGGACGACCAGCCTGACTTCAGCTACGGCGCCTGGGCCGGCATGCTGTTCTCGTCCGGTATCGGTATTTCGCTGCTGTACTTCGGCGCTTCCGAGCCGCTGGACCACTATTTCAACCCACCGGAAGGCACACCTGCCAGCCTCGAGGCCGCGCGCCAGGGCCTGCAGCTGACCTTCCTGCACTGGGGCCTGCACGGCTGGGCGATCTATGCCCTGGTGGGCTTGGCCGTGGGTTACTTTGCCTACCGCCACAACCAGCCGCTGGCACTGCGTTCGGCGCTTTACCCATTGGTCGGTGAGCGTTGGGTAAAAGGGGCAGCAGGCAACGCCGTGGACATCTTCGGCATGTTCGTCACCCTGCTGGGCCTGGTGACCAACCTGGGCATCGGCGCGATGCAGGTATCGTCCGGCCTGGAATACCTGTTCGGCATGGACCACAGCAAGACCAACCTGCTGATGGTGATCCTGGTCATGGCCGGCGTGGCGACCGTGGCAGCGGTGTCGGGTGTGGAAAACGGCATCCGCCGCCTGTCCAACCTGAACATCATGCTGTTCAGTGGCTTGTTGATCTTCGTGCTGCTGGGCGGCGAAACCCTGCACCTGCTCAACGGCTTCGTGCAAAACGTTGGCGACTACCTCAACGGCATCGTGCTGAAAACCTTCGACCTCTATGTGTATGAAGGCGAAGCCGGCAAGTCAGAGCGCTGGCTGGGCCTGTGGACCGTGTTCTACTGGGCCTGGTGGATCTCCTGGGGCCCGTTCGTCGGCATGTTCATTGCGCGTATTTCCAAGGGCCGCACCGTGCGCCAACTGGTGATGGGTGTGCTGCTGATCCCGCTGGGCTTTACCCTGGCCTGGCTTTCGATCTTCGGCAACACCGCGCTGGACCTGGTGATCAACCAGGGTGCCGTGGAACTGGGCAAGACCGCGCTGGAACAGCCCTCGATGTCGATCTACCAGCTGTTGGAATACTTCCCGGCAGCCAAGATCGTCATTGGTGTGGCAGTGTTCGTCGGGTTCGTGCTGTTCCTCACGCCGGCCGACTCCGGCGCGGTGATGATGGCCAACCTGTCGTGCACCGGCGGCAAGGTCGACGAAGACGCCCCGCACTGGATGGTGGTGTTCTGGTCCGTGGTGATCACCCTGGTCACCATCGGCCTGCTGTTTGCCGGTAACTTCGAAGCCATGCAGACCATGGTCGTGCTGGCGGGCCTGCCGTTCTCGGTGGTGCTGGTGCTGTTCATGTTCGGCCTGTACAAGGCCATGAAGCAGGACGTGGTGATCGAGCAGGAGCGCGCCGAACTGGCGGCCCGTGGCCGTCGCGGCTTTAGCGAACGCCTGACCCAGCTGGAACTGCAGCCGACCCAGGCCGTGGTGCAGCGCTTCATGGACAAGCAGGTCAGCCCGGCGTTGAAAGAAGCCGCTGCACAGCTGCAGACGCAGGGCTTCGAGGTGGAAACCCGCGTTGGCCAGTCGCGCAACCTGATGGGCTTGCGGGTGATGATGGAAGAAGGCAACCCGTTCGTTTACGAAGTGAGCCTTGACGGCTATATGGCCGCGTCGAGCGAGGCGCCGGTCGAAGGTGAGCCTGAACTGCGCCAGCGCTTCTACCGCGCCGAGGTCTACCTGCATGACGGCAGTCAGGAGTACGACCTGATGGGCTTTGCCCCAGACCAGATCGTGCGTGATGTGCTCGATCAGTTCGAGAGCCATCGCCAGGTGCTGGGGCGTGTCTACAGCTGACGTGGTGTACTAAAGTGAAGGCCCTGCCGAATGTGCAGGGCTTTTCTTTAGTGAGCAGTATGTAGTGCGGGTGTCGGGCATGTTTGCCGCAACCTACCGTTTTTCACGGTGGAGGCACCCAGCATGACCAGTCCCCAGGTTCCAATCTTCGATTTCAGGCAGGCGGTTGCCAGGCAGTTCGACGATCGCCCGACGCTGCGCAAGGTCGCCAGTGAACAGCTGTTGCGCGTGTTGCTCTCAGAACTGCCCTGGTTGGCCGATGTCAGCCCCGTTTTGACAACGGCGGACCCACTAATGCTGGACAGCCCGGCCCCCTCCAACCCTTACTGGACCAACGGCCCCTTGGTGGACCGGGTACTGGCCGCCCTGCTCGATTCGCAGCCGCTTAGCCTCGAGCCATTGGATGATGGCCGCCATTACAACCTCGGCCTGACCGAGGCCTATCGTTTTCCTGGCTCCATTAGTGAATTCGACACCCGCCAGCTGTCAGGCTTGTCGCCTGCGCTCAATAAACTCGTGCAGCAGCTCCCCCAGCATTTCTGCGAGGCCCAGCTCGAATACTGGAGGGCTAATGACAAAGGCGGTGTCCGGCGCGACAGCTGGTTGCAGTTGCTGTTAAGGATAGCGTTGCTGCGCGGCCTGCCGCTGCAAGGTCTGGACGCACAGGAGCAGGCGTGTATCCGTGGCGTGCTGCACGGCGGTGACGACCAGCCAGCTGTATATTTTGTCCAGACTCAGCTCATCAGTGCCTCGCTGCAGCATGATCAGTTGCAGTGCCTGATGCTGGTTTGCGGCGAGTGGGATGAGCGCGAGGTAGTACTTTGGTGCGCGCCTTCGGGGACCGTGCGCAGCTTCGACTCGTTGACCGCGTTTGGTCTCGCGCTGCGTGACGAACTGGCACAGGACTATGCGTTCGAGCAGATGCGCTGGCAACGCTATCCGGCCGAAGGCAATGTGTTTGCCCAGCAAGTTTCGCTCTTGCTCGACGCGCTGCTTGACCGGGTTGAGCGAGCCCGCTATTTGGCTATCAAGGATGTTCCGGCCCTGGAGCGGCGTTTTGCCCAGCTCAGTGATCCTTCATCCTGGTTCGAGGTATACCAGAATGACACGCCGGCAGTCGTGCCGCCTCCAGGGTTGCGCGCCAGTGCTGCCCAGGACAGTTTTGCCTGCAGCGCCGCATTGCTGCAGATCGCGCTGCATCAGCTCGATTCGGGCGGCGTGGCGGCACTGGAGGGTATCCAGTCGTTGACCGACTACGCTCGCCAGCGGCTGGAGGAGCAGATCCACGACGACCATGGGGTTGACGTCTCGCCGGACGATTTGATGTTCGACCTTTATCTGGCTCGTGGGCTACCGGGAGGCTCGGCAACGGGCACGGGTGGCGGGGAGCCGTTAGAGTACGCAGGCAGCAAGACGCTCACCGAATTTGCCATCGGTAACCTCGCCTCCCTCAAAGGGGCGAGCATCGAGCGCATTTACCTGCGTGGCGGCGGTGATGCCCCGCAATGGCTGGATGCCGACGTTGCCAGGGCACTCATCAACAAGGTGGATATTGGCAGCCATTACCCTGCCTACGTCGCCACGCAGCTGGACGACCCGGCCATGCGCGCGGAGCGGGTCAGGCGATTGGGCGGTGAATGGCGTGCTGCGCTGCTCGCCAGTGCGATAACTGCCAAGCTTGGGGGAAAGATCAGAGAGGCCGGACTGCAATGTGTGGTCGACTTCTGCGCCGGGCACGTCGATCCTGTCACGCCGCGAATGGTATTGATTCCGTTGGCGTTCAAGCGCAGCGCAACGTCGGCGAATACAGACAAGGTACAGGGCATGTACCTACTGTATTGCGCAGAGCCTTCGCTGGTACTGCTCTATCGCCCGCTGTTCGCCCGTGACACGTTACGTGAATACCCCAATCTGCCGGCTTTATTGGGTCATGTACGCGAGTCGAAGATCCTGCAGGACAGTATTCTCGACTGGATGGAGCCGAACGTCAGGCCAATATACGACCATGGAGGGTTCAGTGAACCTCATATCACCTCCATAGGTATCGATCCCTATATCAATCCCGAGCGTCCAAAGCCCGCCCAGTTGGCGATCACATACTGGCCCAGCGACATTGACGAGCAGCTCTACAGGGCCAACCGTGACCTGCTGCTCAGGCTCGCCGACGAGCAATCCGTATCCAACGCCGAGAACCGTTGGCAGACACTGTGTGAGGGCGCCTGGCTACTGTTCAATGTGGTGACTTTGGCGATCCGTGGGCCGGTGGCCTCTGTCGCTTGGCTGGTGCAGCTGCTGGCTTCCCTGCAGCACGACCTTGACGCCCTTGAGCGCGGTGACGAGTTTGACCGAACATCTGCAGTTGCCGACCTGGTGCTCAACCTGGGTATGGCGTTGCTGCATGGCAGGCAACCGCTACGGGAAGTTCCAAACCATGAACTGCCCGGCGCAGTAGCCGTTGAAGGGCCCGAGCCTCAGCGAGGAGCCTATGCCGAGCTAACCCTCGCCCCGGCTGAGGAAGCGCTCGCCAACGAAGGCCTTCCTGGGCGCTGGCTCGATTTTTCCTGGCGCGGCCAGAATGGTTTCAACTGGTTACCGCCTGCACAGCGGCAAGCACTTCAGGCAATGCGTTCAGGGGTGTCGCTCAATGGCAGGGTGCCGTTGAGTAGTGGAGACACGGCGGGCTTGTACCGTATCGACGACGCGCTATACGTCGTCTTGGCCGGGGATGCCTACCGCGTACAGCAATTACCTGAGGGTGTGCGGGTAGTCGACGCCCAAGGGGCAGGGGGGCCTTGGCTGAGCTTTGCCGATGGCGTCTGGCGACTGGACGCGTCACTGCGTCTGGAGGGCGGCATGCCCCGGGACACCACCCGCGCTCGGCTGGCAAAGCGATTCCAAGAGTTGCATGAGAGCGTCAACCAGTTGGACCAGCAGATCGAACGCGCGAGAGAGCAATTCGGCCAGATGGCCAAGGATTCGCTGGCGTCGAAGAAAACACTGCAAAACCTGAAGGACCTCAGGAGCAGGACAGCCGCAAGTCTTGCGGGCCTGCCGGAGGGGAGTGAAGATGCCCAGTTGCGTGCGCTGCTCCAGCAATGCGATGAACGTATAACCAAGTTGGAGCGCGAAGCTTCCCAGCACAGAGACCAGTCAATAAAGCAGTTGGAAGCCGCTGTCAGTGCCGAAAAGGCATTACTCCCGATACTCGCAAGCATGAAAGAGCCCAAGTATGCCAGCGAGCGGCAGAAAGGCGGGTGGGATGAAGCGCTCCTGGGGCATGAGACGACCGTTCGCGAGGGGCTCATCCGCAATAGCGACTTCATCGTCAACGAGCTCTGGAACCTTGTGGATGTCCCCGGGTTAGCCGAAATGCAGCAGGCGCTGGAGGGGAAGCCAATCGCTCAAGTGTCCGACTTGTACCAGGCGTTCCGTCTCAAGCTGCAAACCGCTGTCGACCTGCAGGATCGCATACTGACGGGCTACGAGAATCTAGATCAATTCCTGACCGATACACCCGACGACTTCACAATTCCCGGAGCCGCGGGTGAACCTGCGCGGACGGTTGCGCAGTTAATCGCCCTGCGCACCTTCAACACGGTTCAGCTGCGATTCCATCAGGTATTGAACCTGACGGACCTAGCCTTGCACCTTGATAATGAAGCCGGGCGATACATCCTTGTTGGCTACCGTGATGAACTGGCGGGCCTGAGCCTGCGCAATGCGGCTGAAGCTCACGGCGAACTGGATTTCGCCAACCTGTCGGCGCAGGACAGGATTGTCATCCTGCAGGAAGCCTGGGATGAGTACAGTGCTGCAATGCTCAACAGCGACCGCATTCGCAAGGAGGAAGGAAGTTTGATCGAACCGGCGATGCTCGAACGATATCGGGAGCATGTCGGCAAGCTCAAGCTCGATGCCGGCCGCCGTCTGGTCGAGGCTGTTCGCGAGCAGGATGATGCCAGCGTGCCCACCAGGCGTACGCCTTATCCTGTGTCCAGCGTGCCGCAGCGGCTGGTGCGCAATGCACATGGCCAGTTGCAGATCGGAACCGAGGTGCAAGTGCAGGGGCAGCGCCTGCTTGAGGTGCGTGAGGGAATCAGCGGAGCGGTGCTTGCGACATTTGAATATGTTGAAGGAGAGTGGCGTCAGCGTGAGGTAGTACGGCCCTCGTTGCCAGATGAAACGCCCCCAGACGATTTGGCCATGTGGGTGCAATCATTGCTGGATGAAACCAGTACGGTGCGGATGAAGGCCAAATCGTATGTCGAGAACGATATCAAAGGTACCTTGCTCGCTCAGTTATTCGACCTGCATCTGGACAAGCTGGCGCAGGCGGCGAGTACCGTACGCGCCGCGGGTGGCAACGACTCACTGATAAGGGCCTTGGAGCGGGATGCGGATGCGTTGCGCGGGGAGAAAAAGCTCCAGCTCATTACCCTCTACACCGACACCAGCTACCCATCTGCCGAAGCCCTGCGCTTCTTGCACGGTGAAGGCTTGATCGCCGTCGAATATAGCGAGCGCCGGATCATGCAAGACGGCGGTGCCTTTGACGAGTATCGTGTGCTACGCCTGCCGACCAGACGTAATCTCTGGGCTGTACATTTTCATTTCCAATCGCAGAGCGACCATGGTGAAAATTTTGTAGTCGGCCACCTGAAAACCTGGAGTCAGCGTCGCTTGAGTAGCCGTCTCGCAGCCATCGCGGGGCAACGGCTTCATCGTGGCAAGCTGACGCTGGAGGAAGCCAGGGGGATCATTCCCTTCCACTGACCTGGCGATACAAGGCAGGAACTTCGCGTTCAGCGGTTGCTGTAGCGGCCATGCTTGCCATGTGCGGGCATGGCCTGGTTGCTCCGCTCGGCGATCATCTGCGCCAGCTCGACCAGCGTAATGCCCTGGCTCTTCAGGCCTGGCAGTTCGCGCTCCAGCACCTCGAGCGTTTGCGGGTAAGGGTGCCCAATCAACACTGCCGACCCTTGCTTGCTGGCCAGGGCGATACCTTGCTGAAGCTGCCTGGTAATCGCCTCGGTGGTACGCACATCATCGAGAAACACATCCCGCGAGACATGTGCCAGGCCTTGTGCCTGCGCCTCGGCTGCGGCGACGGTGGCGGCACTGGTGCGGCTGTCGACAAAGAACAGATGACGCCGCTGCAACTCGCCCATCAACCAGGTCATGGGTTCACGCTGGGCGGTCATGCGGCTACCCATGTGGTTGTTGAGGCCGGCAGCGTAAGGCACCTTGGCCAAGGCTGCATCCAGGCGCCGGGCCAGTTCCTCGATGGCAGTGCCCGGGTGCCAGGCGTAGGGCCCGGTGGCCGGGTCCATTGGCATGTGCAGGATCACCGTCTTGCCGGCCTTGTGGGCTTGCCGGGCGAAGTCGCTGGCGTGCGGGGTATCGGGCATGATCGCCATGGTCACCGGCCCAGGCAGGGCAAGGGTGCGGTTGTCCCGCTCGGTACTCTGGCCCAGGTCGTCGATGATGATGCTCATGTAGGCCTTGCTGGCCGGCGCCGCTTGCGCAACCCCGGCCGTTAGGCAAAACAGCAGAAACAGCAGAGAACGCATGGGGAGTATCAGTTGCCCTTGGTGATGTTCAGGCCTTTGAGCAAGCTCAGTGCCTGGCTCAGCTGGAAGTCGTCATCCTGTGGCCGCTCCTTGCGTTTGCTGCTGCCGGTCGGGCGGTCGGCGCCGCCGTTGCCGTTGCCCAGGTGGCCCTGCAGGTCGGCTTCCTTGAAGCTGTCGGTATCGCTGGCATCGGCAGTGAGCTTGGCCTGGCGCACTTCGATGTCGGGGACGATGCCCTGGGCTTGGATCGAACGGCCATTGGGGGTGAAATACAGCGCGGTGGTCAGCTTCAGCGCACGGTCGTTGGCCAGCGGTAGCACCGTCTGTACCGAACCTTTGCCGAAACTGTCGGTACCCATCAGCACGGCGCGTTTCTGGTCCTGCAAGGCGCCGGCGACGATCTCCGAGGCCGAGGCGCTGCCGCCGTTGATCAGCACCACCAGTGGCACGCCTTCGCTGGCATCGGCCGGGTCGGCCGAGAAACGCAGCTCGGAGTTGGCGATACGGCCTTTGGTATAGACGATCAGGCCCTTGGTCAGGAAGTGGTCGGCCACTTCTACCGCCGACTGCAGCACACCGCCGGGGTTGTTGCGCAGATCGAGCACTATCCCACGCAACTTCTTGCCGTTGTCCTTGCGCAACTTGGCCAGGGCCTTGCCCACTTCTTCGCCGGTCTTGACCTGGAACTGGGTGACGCGGATGTAGCCGTAGTCGTTCTCCAGCAACTGGCTCTTCACGCTCTTGACCTGGATGACCGCGCGGGCCAGGGTCACGTCAAACGGGCTGCCGCCGTCGCGCACCAGGGTCAGGGTAATTTTCTCGCCGACCTTGCCGCGCATCTTGTCGACCGCTTCGGTCATCGTCTGGCCACGGGTCGGGGCGCCGTTGATCTTGACGATCAGGTCGCCGGCCTGCACGCCGGCACGCGATGCCGGGGTATCGTCGATCGGCGATACCACCTTGATGAAGCCGTCTTCCTGGCCCACCTCGATGCCCAGCCCGCCGAACTCACCGCTGGTGCTTTCCTGCAGCTCCTGGAAGTCCTCGGGGCCGAGGTAGGCCGAGTGCGGGTCCAGGTTGCTGAGCATGCCCTTGATAGCGTTTTCCAGCAGGGTCTTGTCATCCACCGGCTCGACATAGGCCGCCTTGATGCGGTCCATGACCTCGGCGAAGGTGCGTAGCTCTTCCAGCGGCAGCGGCGCCTTGGCGGTCACCTCGGTGGCTGGCACTGCGGCGGCCTTGGCCGGCTCTGCGGCGGTGGCCAGGGGCGCGCCGACCGCCAGGGCGATGGACAGGGCCAGCTGGGTGAGACGAGGCGAGTGCAGCATGTCGAACGAACTCCTGATCCTGTAAGCGCTCCCTGGGGAGCATCGGCGCAGCACTCAGGCTGCGCCGTAGAAATTTGATTAGCCTCGGCACCACTGTGACGGGTCGGTCGGCCGGCCCTGCTGGCGAATGGCGAAGTACAAGCCTGCTGCATCCTGACCACCGCTGTCGCCAACAGTGGAAATGGCTTCGCCGGCCTTGACGATATCACCGGCGTTCTTGAGCAGGCTCTGGTTGTGGCCGTACAGGCTCAGGTAACCGTTGCCATGGTCGAGAATGACCAGAAGACCGGCGCCGCGCAACCAGTCGGCAAACACCACTCGCCCGCCGTGTACGGCACGTACCTGGGTGCCCGGGTTGGCGCTGATCATCACCCCGTCCCACTTGGCCCGGGCGTCGCTACCGCGGGCATCACCGAAGCGTGCCAGCAATCGACCATTGACTGGCCATGGAAGTTTGCCCCGCGCAGCAGAAAAAGCGCCGCCGTAGTTCGCGCCATCGCTGGAAACCATCGGCCCGAGGGTGGTGCGGGCCTTTTTCGGCGGTTCCACTGGTTCTGCAGGCTCACGGGCCCGGTCGCGGGCTGCGGCGGCGGCCAGCGCTTCCTGCTGGCGGAGTTTTTCCGCTTCCTGCTGCGCCAACAGGGCCTTCTTGCGTGCCTCTTCAGCTTCACGTGCCTGGCGGGCGAGGGTTTCCTCGATGGTCTTCAGGACCTTGGCCAGGTCGGCTTGGTCCTGTTCGCGCGCTTGCAGCTTCTGACCGCGGTCCTTTACATCGCTGTTGAGCTTTGCCAGTACCTGCTGGCGCTTGGCGCGCTCGGTTTCCAGGGCCTGGCGGCGGCTGTCGAGGTCGGTGCGCTGGGCCAGCAGTTGTTGCTGCTGGCTGGCAATGTCCTGTTCGACGTTGGCCAGTTGGCGCAAGGTCTCGTTGAAGGTGCGCAGTTGCTCAAGGCGCGCCTTGCTCAGGTAGTCGTAATAGGTGAGGGTGCGGGCGAATTTCTCAGGGTTCTGCTGGTTGAGCAGCAGCTTGAGGTATTCCTCGCGACCGTTGTTCTGGTAGGCCGAACGGGCCTGGATGGCGATCAGTCGCTGTTGTTCAACGCGGGCGCTCTGGAGTTTTTTTTTCTCGGTATCAAGGCGCTCCAGCTCGCCCTCGGTCTTTTTTAGTTCTTGCTGCAGGGCCTCCACCTGCTTTTCGAGGTTGCCGATGTCGGTCTCGGTGGCTTTTAGGTCCTTTTGCACACCGGCTTTTTCTTCCTGGAGCTTGCCCAGCGTCTTCTTGAGCTCGGCAATGTCCTGGCGGGTGGCGTCCAGTTGCTGCTGGGTCTGTGCGCGCTCATCGGCGAAGGCCGGGCTGAGCAGGCAAGACAGGGCTAGGAGGATCAGGGCGCGAAGCATGGGGTTTGGCGTACCAAGGATGGAGACTGGCCTAGTATGCCCGCGCGGGCGGGCAAAAAAAACGCCTCACTGCGGGTACAGAGGGGCGTTTGTCTGGAATTCATGTGCAATTGGGGCTGCTTCGCGGCCCCAGTACACCGAATCAGGCGTCGACAAGAATCGAAGTACCGGTCATTTCCACCGGCTTCTCCAGCCCCAGCAGCTTCAGCATGGTTGGCGCCACGTCGGCCAGCACGCCGCCGTCGCGCACTTTCACCTTGCGCTTGCCAACATAGATGAACGGTACCGGCTCGGTAGTGTGTGCGGTGTGCGCCTGGCCGGTGCACTCGTCTTCCATCTGCTCGACGTTGCCGTGGTCAGCGGTGATCAGCGCCTCGCCGCCGACCTTGTCCAGGGCATCGACAATGCGCCCTACACAGGTATCCAGTGCTTCGACTGCCTTGACCGCCGCTTTGAACACGCCGGTGTGGCCGACCATGTCGCCGTTGGCGTAGTTGACCACGATGACGTCGAAGCGCTGCTGTTCGATGGCTTCGACGATGCGATCGGTCACTTCCGGTGCGCTCATTTCCGGTTGCAGGTCATAGGTGGCGACCTTCGGCGACGGGATCAGGATGCGTTCTTCGCCTTCGAACGGCTCTTCGCGGCCACCAGAGAAGAAGAAGGTGACGTGGGCGTATTTCTCGGTTTCGGCGATGCGCAGCTGGGTCTTGCCGTTTTTCGCCAGGTATTCGCCCAGTACGTTGTTCAGGCTGGACGGGGCAAAGGCTGCTGGTGCCGGGATCTTCGCCGAGTACTGGGTCAGGCCGATGTAGGCCGCCATCTTCGGCAGGCGTGCACGGGCGAATTCCGTGAAGTCTGGCTCGACAAATGCACGCGACAGTTCGCGAGCGCGGTCGGCGCGGAAGTTCATGAAAATCACGGCATCGCCATCTTCGACCTTGACCGCTTCGCCAATGCGCGTGGCCTTGACGAACTCGTCGCTCTCGTCGCGGGCGTAAGCGGCTTCCAGGCCTGCCAGGGCCGTGTCAGCGGTGTACTCGGCAGCGCTGTCGACGATGAGGTTGTAGGCGGCGCTGACGCGGTCCCAGCGGTTGTCGCGGTCCATGGCGTAGTAGCGGCCGATCAGGCTGGCGATGCGGCCCTTGCCCAGTTTGGCGAAGGTGCCGTCGAGCAGTTCGATGGACGACTTCGCACTGCGTGGCGGGGTGTCGCGGCCATCGAGGAAGGCGTGCAGGTAGATTTTTTCGGCGCCACGCTGGGCGGCCAGTTCGGCCATGGCCACCAAGTGGTCCTGGTGGCTGTGTACGCCACCATCGGACAGCAGGCCGAGAATGTGCACGGCCTTGCCAGCACCGACTGCCTTATCCACCGCACCGGTCAGTACCGGGTTTTCGAAGAACTCGCCGTCGCGGATGGCCTTGGTCACCCGTGTGAAGTCCTGGTAGACGACACGACCTGCGCCGAGGTTCATATGACCGACTTCGGAGTTGCCCATCTGCCCGTCCGGCAGGCCGACATCCATGCCCGAGCCGGAAATGAGGCCATGCGGCTGGGTGGCGCGCAGGCGGTCATAGACCGGTTTATTGGCGGCAAAGATGGCGTTGTGTTCAGGGATATCGCTATGGCCGAAGCCATCCAGGATAATCAGGACCAGGGGTTTGGGCGTGCTCGTCATCAATCAAACTCACGGTTGTTCAAAGATGATAAAGACACGCATTTTAGGGCAAATACGCCACCTGCGGCTAAAATTCGTCCCACTCCCCCGACCGGCGCATCTGGGGTAGCAACATGAACGTGGTTTCGTGGCCGGCCCGTCGGGCTTTGGTGGCACCAAGGGGCTGTGTATACTGGCCGGCATTTTCAATCGCCTGGAACACCGCTGATGGTTGCTCACCTGATTCAATTCGCGACAGATCACTACATCCTGGTTGCGATCTTCCTCATTCTGCTGGTCCTGCTGCTCGTCAATGAGATCCGTCGTGGTGGCCAGAGCCTGACTAACGGCCAACTGACAGCCCTGGTCAATGCCGAGAAGGCCCTGGTGATCGACATTCGTCCAGCCAAGGAATACTCCGCCGGTCACATCGTCGGTGCGGTGAACATCCCGCAGGACAAGCTGGCCAACCGCATGACCGAGCTGGGCAAGCATAAAGAAAAGACCTTGATCGTCGTCGACGCGATGGGCCAGCAGTCCGGCACCATTTGCCGCGAGCTGCTCAAAGCTGGTTACAACGCAGCCAAACTGAGCGGTGGCGTTTCCAGCTGGAAAGCCGATAACCTGCCCCTGGTGAAGTGATATGAAGCCTGTCATCGTCTACTCCAGCGACTACTGCCCCTACTGCATGCGCGCCAAGTACCTGCTCGAGAGCAAGGGCGTGGCCTTCGAGGAAATCAAGGTCGACGGCAAGCCGCAGGTTCGCGCCGAGATGAGTCAGAAAGCCGGTCGTACGTCGGTGCCGCAGATCTGGATCGGCAGCACCCATGTCGGTGGATGCGATGACCTTTATGCCCTGGAGCGCGCCGGCAAGCTCGACGCGCTGCTGGCGGCCTGATTTGCACTGCATTCAAAAACATTAGGATAAGGATCTGACATGACTGACCAACAGACCAACGGCGCTGCTGCAGAAGACAACAGCCCCCAGTTCTCCCTGCAACGCATCTACGTGCGCGACCTGTCGTTCGAGGCCCCGAAAAGCCCGCAGATCTTCCGTCAGACCTGGGAACCGAGCGTTGCCCTGGACCTGAACACCAAGCAGAAATCCCTGGAAGGCGACTTCCACGAGGTCGTGCTGACCCTGTCGGTTACCGTCAAGAACGGTGACGAAGTGGCCTTCATTGCTGAAGTGCAGCAGGCCGGTATCTTCCTGATCGCCAACCTCGATGCGGCTTCGATGAGCCACACCCTGGGTGCGTTCTGCCCGAACATCCTGTTCCCTTACGCCCGTGAGGCCCTGGACAGCCTGGTGACCCGCGGTTCGTTCCCGGCGCTGATGCTGTCGCCGGTCAACTTCGACGCCCTGTACGCGCAAGAAATGCAGCGTATGCAGGAAGCGGGTGAAGCGCCGACTGTGCAGTAATAACTGCCGGTAGCAAGAAAGCGCCTCTCGGGGCGCTTTTTTGTTGCCTGTGCGGACCTCTTCGCGGGTAAACCCGCTCCTACACATGCCGAGGGAACGGCGCCCGTAGGAGCGGGTTTACCCGCGAAAAGGCCCGCACAGACGACACATCAGCCCCCGACAAACCCGTTCTGCCGCCACGCCTCATACACCGTCACCGCCACGGTATTGGACAGGTTCAGGCTACGGCACCCCGGCCTCATCGGCAGGCGCAGGCGGTGCTCGGCAGGCAGGCTGTCCAGCACCTCGGCCGGCAGCCCGCGACTCTCTGGCCCGAACAGGAAGGCGTCGCCCGGCTGGAAGGCCACTTCGTGGAACGGGTGCGAGCCCTTGGTGGTAAAGGCGAACAACCGTGGGTTGCCAAGGCTTTCCAGGCATCCGGCCAAGCTCTCGTGGCGCTTGAGCGTGGCATACTCGTGGTAGTCCAGCCCTGCGCGGCGCAGGCGCTTGTCATCCAATTCGAAGCTGATGGGTTCGATCAGGTGCAGGGCGCAGCCGCTGTTGGCGCATAGACGAATGATGTTGCCGGTATTCGGCGGAATTTCTGGTTGAAAAAGGATGACGTGAAACATGCACGGCTCCAAGCGTGAAGATGACGGGCATTCTACCCCTGAACCGGACGTGCGTTCGAAGGCCTTCCCACGGGTGATGCTGTCGTTGGCGATCGTCGGCTTGATGGTGGGGCTGATGATCGGTCGCCTGACTACGCCGGACGAGCGTGAGCTGCAGCAGGTGCAAGTGATGCAGGATGGCCTGGCGCTGTGGTTCAACGAAGAGCCTAAGCTGCACGGCGAGAACGTGGAAGGGACGGTGGCGTTGCTGTTCCAGGCCCAGGGCAAGGCGCAGCAAGGGCAGCTCAGCCTGCAGGGCAGGCCGGTGAGCTGGCGGGTACAGCACAGCAAGGAAGGTTTGTTGCTGACGGTGGTGGCCGCGCGCCCCCTGCACGGCGAATGGGCCGGTGCAGAGGACGCTGGGCGCTGGCGGGTGCAAGTGAAACTGCACGAATAAAAGAGGGGATATCCCGGCCTGCCTGTACCAGGGTCCCCAAAAGGGGTACTGCGTAGAAAGGGGGGATGGCCCGGCCTGCCTGTACCGAGGTCCCCAAAAGCGGCGGTGCTGCAAATAAAAGAGGGGTTCACCCGGCCTGCCTGTACCAGGGCCCCCGAAACTGGAGATGTATTACTTATTGCAGGGGACGTGCCAGTTTTGCAAAACCCATGAATACTGGGCTTTGCGGGTGATTTGGCCGGATTTTGAGGGGATTTGTGCCTTGGGGAGGTGCAGTCGGCACAGGAACGGTGCATTCAGAAGGCTGAAATGGCTGGGGCCGCTTAGCGGCCCATCGCGACACAAGGCCGCTCCCACAGGGCTGCGTCAGCCTGGAGGCAGCGGGTGATCCAGTGGGAGCGGCCTTGTGTCGCGATGGCTGCAAAGCAGCCCCAGCCATCTAAAAGGCTAAGTCAGAGCTCAGTGCTCATCACCTTCCTCATCATCCCCACCCGCTACATTCATCCCCAGCTCCTTGATCTTGCGTGTCAGGGTGTTGCGCCCCCAACCCAGCAACAACGCCGCATCGCGACGGCGGCCGGCGGTGTGCTTGAGTGCCGTCTCGATCATGATCCGTTCAAAGCTCGGCACTGCACTGTCCAGCAGGTTGGTCTGCCCGCGCGCCAATGCCTGATCGGCCCACTGGCGCAGGGCCTGCTCCCAGTTGGTTACCGGCGCAGCGTCTTGTGGCAGGTTCAGCAGTTCTGGCGGCAGGTCGCCGATCAGCACTTCGCGGCTGGAGGCCATCACGGTGATCCAGCGGCAGGTGTTTTCCATCTGCCGCACGTTGCCCGGCCAAGGCAGGTTGCGGATGAACTCTTCAGTCTCCGGCTTGAGGATCTTCGGCTCGACTGCCAGCTCCTGGGCGGCCCGGGCAAGGAAGTGGCGGGCGAGGGCGGGGATATCTTCGCGGCGGTCAGCCAGGCGCGGAATGTGGATACGGATCACGTTCAGGCGGTGGAACAAGTCCTCACGGAACTTGCCGGCCTGCACCAGTGACTCCAGGTTCTGGTGGGTGGCGGCGATGATGCGCACGTCGACCTTGACCGGCACATGGCCGCCCACGCGGTAGAACTCGCCATCGGCCAGCACACGCAGCAGGCGGGTCTGGGTGTCGGCAGGCATGTCCCCGATTTCGTCGAGGAACAGCGTGCCACCATCGGCCTGCTCGAAACGGCCCCGACGCAAGTTGGCAGCACCTGTGAAGGCGCCTTTCTCATGGCCGAACAGCTCCGACTCCATCAGGTCCTTGGGGATGGCGGCCATGTTCAGGGCAATGAACGGCGATGCTGCGCGCGGGCTGTGCCGGTGCAGGGCGTGGGCCACCAGTTCTTTGCCGGTGCCGGACTCGCCATTGATCAGCACGGTGATGTTGGAGTGGCTGAGGCGGCCAATGGCGCGGAACACCTCCTGCATCGCCGGGGCTTCACCAATGATTTCCGGGGTGCGTGCCAGATTCTGTGGTACATCCAGGCCTTGCTGCTCCTGGGCGTGCTGGTTGGCGCGCTTGACCAGCGAGACCGCTTCGTCGACGTCGAATGGCTTGGGCAGGTACTCGAAGGCACCGCCTTGGTACGAGGCCACGGCGCTGTCCAGGTCGGAGTGGGCGGTCATGATGATGACCGGCAGGCGCGGGTGCTGCTCGCGGATCTGCGCCAGCAGGTCGAGGCCGCTGGTGCCAGGCATGCGAATGTCGGAGATGATCACGTCGGGTTGCTGGCGTGCCAGGCGCCCCATGACACCGTCTGCGCTGTCGAAGCTCTGGGTGGTCATGCCTTCCTGTTGCAGGGCTTTTTCCAGGACCCAGCGGATGGAGCGATCATCGTCGACGATCCATACGGTTTCACTTCGGCTCATGAGGCGGTGGCTCCTTGTTCCAGAGGCAGGTAAATCGAGAAGGCGGTATGGCCTGCGTGGCTTTCACACTCGATCAGGCCCTGGTGCTGGCTGATGATGTTCTGGGTAATGGCCAGGCCCAGCCCGGTACCGTCCGGGCGACCACTGACCATGGGATAGAAGAGGGTGTCCTGCAGTTCTGGCGGGATGCCCGGGCCGTTGTCGATGATCTCTACCCGCGCTACCAGGCGGTGACGCACGTGGCCGATGGTGAACTGGCGCAGGGCGCGGCTGCGCAAGGTGATGCGACCCAGGCGCAGTTCATTCTGCGAGCTGATCGCCTGCATGGCGTTGCGCACGATATTGAGTACGGCCTGAATCATCTGTTCTCGGTCGATCAGCACGTCCGGCAGGCTTGGGTCGTAATCGCGCACCAAAGTGATGCACCCCTGGCTTTCGGCCTCGACCAGGCTGCACACCCGCTCCAGCACTTCGTGAATATTGGTCATGGCGAGCGACGGCAGCTTGTTCGAGCCGAGCATGCGGTCGACCAGGTTTCGCAAGCGGTCGGCCTCTTCGATGATCACATTGGTGTAGTCGCGCAGCCCTTCCTCGGGCAGTTCGCGGGCCAGTAGCTGGGCCGCACCGCGGATGCCGCCAAGGGGGTTCTTGATTTCGTGGGCCAGGCCGCGCACCAGCATCTTGGTGGTTTCCTGCTTGCTCAGTTGAGCCTCTTCCTTGGTGATGCGCAGCAGCCGGTCCCGCGGGTGCACTTCGAGCAACAGCAGGGTCTGGCCTTGATGCAGTATCGGCGTTACCGCGTAGTCGACGGTGATGGTCTGCCCGGTCAGCGATGTAAGCTGCGCTTCACGCTTGGTGAACGGGTGCGCTTGCTCGACCGCCTGGCGCAGCGAGCTGAGCGCCTCGGTCGATTCGGTGAACAGCTCGCTGATGAACTGCCCATGGCTGCGCTGGCCACTGACGGCCAGTAGCATTTCTGCGGCCGGGTTCATGTACTCCAGGCGCAGCTCGGCGTTGAGCAGCAACGTGGCGGTGGTCAGGTTGTCCAGAAGCAGACGGTGCTGTGCATCGCTGATGGTCATAAGGCGTCGTTGACCTCGTTTGGCGCTTGCCTGGCACTTTGGGGCCAGAGCCGGGCGTGCTGTGGATCCGCTGATGCGAGACTCTCTTCCTGCAAAAAATGCAAGAAACAAACCAAGGCTCCGAAAAGAAGCGGAAAAAGCTGAGAAAGGCCTGTATTTGCTCTCAATCGGATCAAAATTTGCTGAGCGGGCGCTCCGCGCGACCTCTTTTGGGGTACATGGCGGAGCGTTCGGCGTTTTTATGCACCAATATAGAGCATTGACGCGTCTAGTGTTTCGGGCATAGCTGTGCGGTTGCGCGGACGAGGGCAAGGTGGCGTATCGGGTCATTGGTGCGGGCGTGCAGGGCGTTGGCGAGTTTACGCGCGCAGTCCTCTGGAGGTTGCTGGTCGAAGCGCCCCAACTCGAATAGAAGCGTTGTTTGAAGCTTGTCCAGACGAGGTCGCAGTTGGTCAACCAGATCAAGGACTGTTGTTGATGGCCTCTGCCTCAGCGTGATCCAGCGATCGAGCAAGGTGTACTGCATCAGTTTGTTGGCCTCGATCTGGTCGCTGAAGAAAGCTGTGGCGCGTTCAGGGCTGAGGTCATGGTCGGCGGCCTGCTGGCGCACCAGGGCAAGGACTTCGCGCTCGCGGTCGGGCGCTGCCACGGCAAGGTTGTGTTCCCACTTGTGCAATGCGACCGAGCTGGCCAGGTTCAGTCGGTACTCGATGTTGGATAGGAGTGGGTTGAATTCAGGATGGGAGGCTTCAGGAGCGGTGCAGCCGATCAAGGCGAACGGCAAGCAAAGTAACGTGATGGCCGGGCGCATGGTGTTCTCCATACAGAAGGAGAATGGATTGTGCGCAGTTGACCAACGGCTACTTGTAGGGGCGTTCTGATTCGCATGTATGAAAACAAAAACGGCCTCCCGGGGGAGGCCGTTTTGATCCTGTCATCGGCGCCAGGCGCCGATCAGATCAGCAGCTGTAGTACAGCTCGTATTCCAGCGGGTGTACGAAGGTACGGACCTTGATTTCTTCTTCGCTCTTCAGCTCGATGAAGGCATCGATGAAGTCGTCGGAGAACACGCCGCCCTTGGTCAGGAACGCACGGCCTTTATCCAGCTCTTCCAGAGCTTCTTTCAGGCTGCCGCACACTTGCGGGATGTTCTTGGCTTCTTCTGGCGGCAGGTCGTACAGGTTCTTGTCGGCCGCGTCGCCTGGGTGGATCTTGTTCTGGATACCGTCCAGGCCAGCCATCAGCAGGGCCGCGAAGGCCAGGTACGGGTTGGCCGATGGGTCTGGGAAGCGTGCTTCGATACGGCGGGCTTTCGGGCTGCCAACGTAAGGAATACGGATCGATGCGGAACGGTTGCGAGCCGAGTAGGCCAGCATTACCGGGGCTTCGAAGCCTGGGACCAGACGCTTGTACGAGTTGGTCGACGGGTTGGTGAAGCCGTTCAGGGCCTTACCGTGCTTGATGATACCGCCGATGAAGTACAGGGCAGTGTCGGACAGGCCGGCATAGCCTTCACCCGAGAAGGTGTTCTTGCCGTCTTTCCAGATCGACATATGCACGTGCATACCCGAGCCGTTGTCGCCGTACAGTGGCTTCGGCATGAAGGTGGCGGTACGGCCATAAGCGTCGGCAACGTTGTGCACGACGTATTTCAGCGCCTGTACTTCGTCAGCCTTCTTCACCAGGGTGTTGAACTTGACGCCGATTTCGTTCTGGCCGGCAGTCGCCACTTCGTGGTGGTGAACTTCAACGGTCTGGCCCATTTCTTCCAGGGCGTTGCACATGGCCGTACGGATTTCGTGGTCGTGGTCGAACGGCGGAACCGGGAAGTAGCCGCCTTTCACGCCTGGGCGGTGGCCTTTGTTGCCGCCTTCCACGTCAGCGCCGGTCATCCACGAGCCCTGCTCGGAGAAGATCTTGAACATCGAGCCGGAGATGTCCGAGTGGAACTTCACTTCGTCGAAGATGAAGAACTCAGGCTCTGGGCCGGCGAATACGGTGTCACCGATGCCGGTGCTCTTCAGGTACTCTTCAGCGCGCTTGGCGATGGCGCGTGGGTCGCGATCGTAACCCTGCATGCTCGACGGGTCGACGATGTCGCAGGTGATGATCAGGGTTGGCTCTTCGGTGAACGGGTCCAGAACGGCGGTTTCGTCGACCGGCATCAGGATCATGTCGGATGCTTCGATGCCTTTCCAGCCAGCGATGGAGGAACCGTCGAACATCTTGCCGACTTCGAAGAAGTCTTCGTCCAGCGCATCACGCGACGGCATGGTCACGTGGTGCTGAATGCCTTTGGTGTCCGTGAAACGCAGATCAATCCACTTGACGTCATGATCTTTGATGAGTTGAACCGACTTCGACATGTTGTCCTCCGGATGGTCTAGAGCGCGGTGGGCCGCTGCCCTGGAAAAAGGGTGTTGCCGGGCGCGGATAGTCGGCCAAGCTTACCTGCCTCACAAGGGAGCAAATTGCATGCCAGTGCCCGAAAATGGCGAGGGTGGGATAAAAGGGGGCGTTTGCGGGCATTTGGCGCTGGGGTAGGCGGGAAAAGTGCACCTTTAAGATGCGGGTTTTTGAGGTGGCGCACCAATAGTGTGCATGGCTTGGTTTTTGTGGTGTCTGTGAGATCGAGCGCCGCCCGCGCGGCGCATCGCGAGCAAGCTCGCTCCTACATTTGTTTCGGGCCAGTTACGCCTGTGACAGGCGCGCGCGACCGCGTTGTTGGTATTACGCGATATCGTGTCATGCGCTAGGCGTTCGCGCACAAATACCACAGGCATAATTGGCCCGAAACAGATGTAGGAGCGAGCTTGCTCGCGATGCGCCGCGCGGGCGGCGCTCGATCTCACGGCCACCACAAAACCCGCCTGTGACATTTATCTGCAAGCTTCTGATCAAAAGTTGGTCAAATCCTGAGCAATTTCCGATATAATTCGCGCCCCTCATTTTCGGCAGGCCCTGCGCGCGCTGTTAACCAATGAAACTTATCGTCAAAGTCTTCCCAGAAATCACCATCAAAAGCCGGCCGGTGCGCAAGCGCTTCATCCGCCAGCTTGGCAAGAACATCCGCAACGTGCTCAAGGATCTCGACCCTGAGCTCGCGGTGGATGGTGTCTGGGACAATCTCGAAGTGGTCACCCGCATCGAAGACGAAAAAGTCCAGCGCGAGATGATCGAACGCCTCACCTGCACCCCGGGTATCACCCATTTCCTGCAGGTCGAGGAATACCCGCTGGGTGACTTCGATGACATCGTCGCCAAGTGCAAGCACCACTTCGGCCACCTGCTGGCCGGCAAGCACTTCGCCGTACGCTGCAAACGCGGTGGTCACCATGACTTCACCTCGATGGACGTTGACCGTTATGTCGGCAGCCAGCTGCGCCAGCAGTGTGGGGCTGCCGGTATCGAGCTGAAAAAGCCTGAAGTGGTGGTGCGTATCGAAATCCGCGACCAGCGCCTGTACGTGATCCACAGCCAGCACAACGGCATCGGCGGTTATCCGCTGGGCGCCCTGGAGCAGACCCTGGTGCTGATGTCCGGTGGTTTCGACTCCACCGTTGCGGCCTACCAGATGATGCGCCGCGGCTTGATGACCCACTTCTGCTTCTTCAACCTTGGCGGCCGTGCCCATGAACTGGGCGTGATGGAAGTGGCCCACTACCTGTGGAAAAAATACGGCAGCAGCCAGCGCGTACTGTTCATCAGCGTGCCGTTCGAAGAAGTGGTTGGCGAAATCCTCAACAAGGTCGACAACAGCTACATGGGTGTGACCCTCAAGCGCATGATGCTGCGCGGCGCCGCCCATATGGCCGACCGCCTGCAGATTGACGCGCTGGTGACCGGCGAAGCGATTTCCCAGGTGTCCAGCCAGACCCTGCCGAACCTGTCGATCATCGACTCGGCCACCGACAAGCTGGTGCTGCGCCCGCTGCTGGCCAGCCACAAGCAGGACATCATCGACCAGGCCACCGAAATCGGCACCGCGGACTTTGCCAAGCACATGCCGGAATATTGCGGCGTGATATCGGTAAACCCGACCACCCATGCCAAGCGTCACCGCATGGAGCACGAAGAAAAGCAGTTCGACATGGCCGTGCTGGAGCGCGCTCTTGAGCGCGCCAAGTTCATTTCCATCGATCATGTGATCGATGAGCTGGGCAAGGACATCGAAATCGAGGAAGTGGCCGAGGCGCTGCCAGGCCAGATCGTCATCGACATTCGTCACCCCGATGCCCAGGAAGACGAACCTCTGGTACTCGAAGGCATCGAAGTCCAGGCCATGCCGTTCTACGCCATCAACAGCAAGTTCAAGCACCTGGACCCCACGCGCCAGTACTTGCTGTATTGCGACAAGGGTGTGATGAGCCGTTTGCACGCACACCACCTGCTCAGTGAGGGACATGCCAATGTGCGTGTTTATCGTCCGACATAAGACGCCGGGGCTGTATGGCGGCAGTATTCGCCATCGCCCTCCCGACCGCCGGGACCGCTGAGCCGTAAACAGTACATATTGGCCGCCTACACTGGGCGGCAACCGAATCCTCTGATCGAGATACACTTGTGATCGAAAATCTGCGTAACATCGCCATCATCGCCCACGTTGACCATGGTAAAACCACTCTGGTCGACAAACTCCTGCGTCAGTCCGGCACTCTGGAGCGTAACGAGCTCAACGACGAGCGCGTCATGGACTCCAACGACCAGGAAAAAGAGCGCGGTATTACCATTCTGGCGAAGAACACCGCCATCAACTGGAACGGCTACCACATCAACATCGTCGACACCCCCGGCCACGCCGACTTCGGTGGCGAGGTTGAGCGTGTAATGTCGATGGTTGACTCCGTGCTGCTGCTGGTCGACGCCCAGGACGGCCCGATGCCGCAAACCCGCTTCGTGACCAAGAAGGCTTTCGAAGCCGGCCTGAAGCCAATCGTCGTGATCAACAAGGTTGACCGCCCGGGCGCGCGTCCTGACTGGGTTCTGGACCAGATCTTCGACCTGTTCGACAACCTCGGTGCCACCGACGAACAGCTGGACTTCAAAGTGGTCTACGCCTCGGCCCTGAACGGCATTGCCGGTCTGGACCACACCGAAATGGGCGAAGACATGACTGCCCTGTACCAGGCTGTCATCGACCACGTTCCAGCGCCAGCTGTTGACCGTGACGGCCCGTTCCAGATGCAGATCTCCGCACTGGACTACAACAGCTTCCTGGGTGTTATCGGCGTTGGCCGTATTGCCCGTGGTCGCATCAAGCCGAACACCCCGGTTGTTGCCATCGACGCCGACGGCAAGAAGCGTAACGGCCGTATCCTCAAGCTGATGGGCCACCACGGTCTGCACCGCGTTGACGTTGAAGAAGCCCAGGCTGGCGACATCGTCTGCATCAGCGGTTTCGACGAGCTGTTCATCTCTGACACCCTGTGCGACCCGACTGCCGTTGAGGCGATGAAGCCGCTGACCGTTGACGAGCCAACCGTTTCGATGACCTTCCAGGTCAACGACTCGCCGTTCTGCGGCAAGGAAGGCAAGTTCGTCACCAGCCGTAACATCAAGGACCGTCTGGACAAAGAGCTGCTGTACAACGTTGCCCTGCGCGTTGAAGAAACCGATTCCCCAGACAAGTTCAAAGTCTCGGGTCGTGGCGAGCTGCACCTGTCGGTACTGATCGAAACCATGCGTCGCGAAGGCTTCGAGCTGGCCCTGGGCCGCCCGGAAGTAATCATTCGTGAAGTAGACGGCGTCAAGCAAGAGCCGTTCGAAAACGTCACCATCGACATCCCTGAAGAAGCCCAGGGCAAGGTGATGGAAGAAATGGGTCTGCGTAAAGGCGACCTGACCAACATGGTCCCGGATGGCAAGGGCCGTGTACGCCTGGAATACAACATCCCGGCGCGTGGTCTGATCGGTTTCCGTAACCAGTTCCTGACCCTGACCAACGGTGCAGGCATCCTGACCTCGATCTTCGACCGCTACGACGCGGTGAAGTCCGGCCACATGTCCGGCCGTCAGAACGGCGTACTGGTTTCGGTCGAAACCGGCAAGGCGCTGACCTACTCGCTGGAAACCCTGCAGGCGCGTGGCAAGCTGTTTGTCGAGCACGGTCAAGAGATCTACAACGGTCAGATCATCGGCCAGAACAGCCGCGACAACGACCTGGGCGTCAACCCTACCAAGGGCAAGAAGCTCGACAACATGCGTGCTTCGGGTAAAGACGAAGTCATCGCTCTGGTTCCGCCAGTTCGCTTCACCTTGGAACAGGCTCTGGAATACATCCAGGAAGACGAGCTGTGCGAAGTAACGCCGAAGTCCATCCGTCTTCGCAAGAAGATCCTGGACGAAAGCGAGCGTACCCGCGCCGCCAAGAAAGCCAAGAACAGCTAAGTTAGTTCAGGCTGAATGAAAACGCCCCCGGTCGAAAGGCCGAGGGCGTTTTTTTATGCCTTCAGGATTTGCGCTGGCCTCTTCGCGGGTTTGCCCGCGAAGAGGCCCTTGAAGGCTGACGATCAGCGCCCGACTACCTTGGGCTTATAGGCACAATACCCCGGCCGCGGCCCAACCTTGGGGTGGTTGCGGCAGGTATCCGGGCGCTTGTCATAAATGGTGCACAGCCGGCTTTTACGATCCAGGTACATGCAGTCGTCGTTGCTCATCCGGGTCAGGGTGAAGATCCCGGACTTCTGGTTGAAGCGCTCGATGATGCCTTCTTTTTGCAGGCGCTTGGCCACGTTCTTGGGTGGTTCGTCTTTTTCGAACTCGTCGACCACGCCGATACGGATCAGATCCTTGATCTTCACCTCCACCGGCAGGGTGCAGCAGGTCGAATGGCAGCCATGGCACATGTTGCTGGTATAGCGCTGCCAGGTCTCCAGGCGGTCGACTTCGGCCGCGGCGATCAGGGTCGTTTTCATCTTTATAGGGTGGATCACGGTCTTGGGGCGCGCGATGATACCGGAATTGTTCAATTTATGAACAACCTTTTGCCGGAATCGCAGAATGGGCATGAAAACTGCGAACCGTAACTGTCGCTCTCTGTCGAAGGGTCTAGTCTCAACACTCCCCCTCCGCTTTCGTCAACTTGCCCGAGGATGCCGCATGTCCCAGGAACCCAAAGCACGTGACGCCGAAGTCGCGGATTTTCGCGCTGCCGTACTGAACAAGCTGACCTATGCGGTCGGCAAGGACCCCGAGCACGCCTTCGACCATGACTGGTTCGAAGCCATTGCCCTGGCCGCGCGCGATCACATGGTCGACCACTGGATGGATCACACCCGGCAGGCCTATCGGCGCAGCCAGAAGCGGGTCTACTACCTTTCCCTGGAGTTTCTCATCGGCCGCTTGCTGTACGACAGCCTGAGCAACCTGGGCCTGCTGGACGTCGCCCGCGATGCGCTGGAAGGGCTGGATGTGGACCTCGAACGCATTCGCCTGCTCGAGCCGGATGCCGCGCTGGGCAATGGCGGCCTTGGCCGTCTGGCGGCGTGTTTCATGGAGAGCATGTCTACCCTGGGTATCGCTGCCCATGGTTACGGCATCCGCTACGAGCACGGGCTGTTCCGTCAGGCCGTGGTCGATGGCTGGCAGCAGGAACAGACCGAAAACTGGCTGGACTTCGGCAACCCCTGGGAGTTCGAGCGCGCCGAGGTGATCTACCCGATCAGCTTTGGTGGCAGTGTCGAAACGGTGCACGATGCAAGCGGTAACCAGCGCCAGGTATGGTGGCCTGGCGAGACGGTGCGGGCGGTGGCCTACGACACGCCGGTAGTCGGCTGGCGCGGATCCAGCGTCAACACCCTGCGCCTGTGGCGTGCGCGGGCGCTGGAGGAACTGCACCTGGAGCGCTTCAACGCCGGTGACCATTTGGGGGCTGTGGCTGAAGTGGCGCGTGCCGAGAGCATTTCGCGTGTGCTTTACCCCGCCGATAGCACCGAGGCCGGCCAGGAACTGCGCCTTCGTCAGGAGTACTTTTTCGTCTCGGCTTCGCTGCAGGACTTGCTGCGGCGCCACCTGAACATGCACAAGGACCTGCTCAACCTGCCTGATGCAGCAGCCATCCAGCTAAACGACACCCACCCCTCGATTGCGGTGGCGGAGCTGATGCGGTTGCTGGTGGATCAGCACGAAGTGCCTTGGGAAAAGGCCTGGGAGCTGACTGTTGGCACGCTCGCCTACACCAACCATACGCTGTTGCCAGAGGCCCTGGAAACCTGGCCGGTAGCGCTGATGGAGCGCATGCTGCCGCGGCACATGCAGATCATCTACCTGATCAATGCCTACCATATCGATGCGTTGCGGGCCAAAGGCCTGCACGACTTCGACGTGCTGCGCGCGGTTTCGCTGATCGAGGAAGACAATGGCCGACGGGTGCGCATGGGCAACCTGGCGTTTCTTGGCTCGCACAGCGTCAACGGTGTGTCGGCGCTGCACAGCAAGTTGATGAAGAGCACGGTGTTCTCCGAGCTGCACAAGCTCTACCCGCATCGGATCAACAACAAGACCAACGGTATTACCTTCCGCCGCTGGTTGTACCAGTCCAACCCTCAGTTGACCGAGATGCTGGTCGAGGCGCTTGGGCCGGAACTCAAGGACGACCCGCAGACGCGTCTGGCGGGCCTGGTGCCGTTCGCCGACAAAGCCGGTTTCCGCAAGCAGTTCGCTGCCCAGCGGCTGCACAGCAAGCGCGCCCTGGCCAGCATCATTCAGGATCGCATCGGCGTCACGGTCAACCCCGAGGCGCTATTCGACGTTCAGGTCAAACGCATTCACGAATACAAGCGCCAGTTGCTCAACCTGCTGCACACCGTTGCACTGTACCAGGCCATGCGCAACGACCCTGGCACCAACTGGGTGCCGCGGGTGAAGATCTTCGCTGGCAAGGCTGCGGCCAGTTACCATCAGGCCAAACTGATCATCAAGCTGACCAACGACATCGCCCGGGTGGTGAACAACGACCCGACGGTGCGCGGCCTGCTGAAGGTGGTGTTCCTGCCCAACTACAACGTCAGCCTGGCCGAGAGCATCATCCCGGCGGCAGACCTTTCCGAGCAGATATCCACCGCGGGTTACGAAGCTTCCGGTACCAGCAACATGAAGTTCGGCCTCAATGGTGCGCTGACCATTGGCACCCTGGATGGTGCCAACGTGGAGATGTGCGAACAGGTGGGGGCCGACAACATGTTCATCTTTGGCCTGACCGCGCAGCAGGTTGAAGCGCGCAAGCGTGCCGGCGATTTTGGCGCCAATGCCGCCATAGCCGCTTCCAACCGCTTGACCGATGTGTTGCAGGCCATTCGCAGTGGTGTGTTCTCGTCAGACGACCCTGCTCGATACACCGGGTTGATCGATGGCCTGGTGGCCTATGATCGCTTCCTGGTGTGTGCCGATTTCGATGCCTACTGGGATGCCCAGCAGCGGGTCGAGGATCTGTGGCACACACCGCAGGAGTGGTGGCGCAAGGCGGTGTTGAATACGGCACGGATGGGCTGGTTCTCGTCGGACCGCACCATTCGCGAATATGCCACCGAGATCTGGAAGGCATTGGATTGAGGTGAGGCCGTTCGCGGGCACGCCCGCTCCCACAGGTGTCTCGCAAGCTTCAAGGCTTGCGCTGTACCTGTGGGAGGGAGCGCGCCCGCGAATGGACACACAACCAGACCACCGGCCTGGCGAAGGCTGAACTACCGACCTATTGTGCCGTCTGAGAGCCGTGGCGAGTCTCATCACTCGCTAGCCCGTCACTCTCCCTGTAAACTGCGGGGGTTTTTCATCCCCCCAATCCGTTCGGAGCCATACATGTCCCGCGTTACCCTGAGTCGCTATCTGATTGAGCAGACCCGCAGCAACAATACCCCTGCCGATCTGCGCTTCCTGATCGAAGTGGTAGCGCGTGCGTGCAAGGAAATCAGCCACCACGTGTCCAAAGGCGCCCTCGGTGGTGTGTTGGGCAGCATGGGCACTGAAAACGTGCAGGGCGAGGTCCAGAAGAAACTGGACGTGATTTCCAACGATATTCTGCTGGAAGCCAACGAGTGGGGCGGTCACCTGGCTGGCATGGCTTCCGAAGAAATGGACAACGCCTACCAGATCCCGGGCAAGTACCCGAAAGGTGCCTACCTGCTGGTCTTCGACCCGCTGGACGGTTCGTCGAACATCGACGTCAACGTGTCGGTCGGTACCATCTTCTCGGTTCTGCGTTGCCCCAACCAGTACCTGAGCCAGAACGAAAGCCTCAACGAAGAAGCGTTCCTGCAGCCAGGTACCGAGCAGGTGGCTGCCGGTTATGCCATCTACGGCCCGCAGACCATGCTGATCCTGACCCTGGGCAACGGCGTCAAGGGCTTCACCCTGGATCGCGAATTGGGCAGCTTCGTGCTGACTCACGAAAACATCCGCGTACCGGAGACCACCGCCGAGTTCGCCATCAACATGTCCAACCAGCGTCACTGGGAAGCCCCGGTACAGCGCTATGTAGGCGAACTGCTGGCAGGCGAGACCGGCCCGCTGAAGAAGAACTACAACATGCGCTGGATCGCCTCGATGGTGGCCGACGTGCACCGCATCCTGACCCGTGGCGGCCTGTTCATGTACCCACGTGACGCCCGCGAACCAAGCAAGCCGGGCAAGCTGCGCCTGATGTACGAAGCCAACCCGATGTCGTTCATCATCGAACAGGCCGGTGGCGCTTCCACCAACGGTTACGATCGCATCCTCGACATCAAGCCAGAAAGCCTGCACCAGCGTGTGTCGGTGATTCTCGGCTCGAAGGAAGAGGTCGAGCGCGTCACCGCCTATCACAAGGAGTAAGTCATGCTCGCACCTTGGCAGCCGTTGCTGGAGTGGTGGTTCGGTTGGGGCACCAGTGCCCAGGCCGTGGCTGACGAGAAGAGTACGCTGTGGTTCGGCAAGCATTACGATGCCGAGGCCCATGCGCTGTTTGGCGACCTGGTCGAGCATGCCCTGGCGGGTGGGCTCGAAGAGTGGCAGCAAAGCCCGCAGGGCTGGCTGGGCCTGCTGATTTTGCTCGACCAGCTGCCACGCATGATCTACCGCGACACGCCGCGCGCCTTCGAGGGCGACCGGCGTGCCCAGGTGGTTGCCATGCAGGGCCTGCAGAAGGGCTGGGACTACCAGCTGCTGCCGATCCAGCGCGTGTTCGTGCTGCTGGTACTGGAGCATGCCGAAGTGCTGGACTGGCAGAACCTGTGCGTGGAGCGTTATCGAATGCTGCTGGACGAACAGCCCGAGGCCAACCGCCGGCTGTTTGAAGGCTTCCTCGACTATGCCGAGCAGCACCAGCGGGTAATTGCCCGCTTCGGGCGCTTCCCGCACCGCAACCTGGTGCTGGAGCGGCCGAGCACCAGCGAAGAGATGGACTTTTTGCTGGAGCCCGGGTCCCGGTTCTGAGGCCCAAGGGGCCTGCTGCGCAGGCATCGCGACGAAAGGCCGCTCCAATTAGGGGCGGCCTTTTTTGTTGGGCGCAGGATTAATGCCTTGTGATTAATCGCACAGGGGTGGCCATCCGACCAATGGTGTAGGGACGTAGGCGGTGGGGTAGGGAACCTGGGAGGGATTTTCACGTCGAAGGTCACTGCAGGCCACTCGCCTGTATCATCTTTCAGGAGTGTCCCTTCATGTCGTTGCGTTCCCTCGCCCTGTTGTCGCTGTGCGTCGTGCTGACTGCCTGCAGCAAGATCAATCAGGAAAACTATTCCAAGATCAAGGCCGGTATGAACAAGGCCGAGGTCGAGCAGTTGCTCGGCACGCCGACCGAGTGTTCTGGCGCGTTGGGCATGAGCAGCTGCACCTGGGGGGACGAGAAGAGCTTCATCAGCGTGCAGTATGCAGCCGACAAGGTGCTGATGTATTCCGGGCAGGGCCTCAAATGAGGCGTGCGTACCTGCAGATGGGGGTATGCCTGGCGTTGCTGCTGGGCGGTTGTGCAGGTTCCGTGCACGACCCGCTGGCGCCGAAAACCGCCGGCCATGTCGACCTCAAGCGCTACCAGGGCAAATGGTACGAGCTGGCGCGCCTGCCCATGCGCTACCAGGAAGGGTGCGAGCAGTCCGAGGCCCATTACAACCTCAGGCCTGATGGCAGTTATGGCGTGCTCAACCGCTGCCGCACCATGGGTGATGAATGGCTTCGCGCCGAAGGGCATGCGAATATCCAGGAGCCGGGGCACACCGACAAGCTGTGGGTCGAGTTCGATAACTGGTTCACCAGGCTGGTGCCAGGCGTGGCGCGGGGCGAGTACTGGATTCTCTATGTGGATGACCACTACCGTACGGCCATCGTCGGCAGCCCGGACCGCAAATACCTGTGGATTCTGTCGCGCACGCCGACACTGCCGGCTTGGGAACGCGAGAATTTGTTGTCCAGGGCGCGGCAGCAGGGGTATGACACCAGCCGCTTGATCTGGCGGGCTTCGGACCAGCAGATCGTCAAGATGCATTGAGGCTTGGCGGCTGACATTGCATTCGCGGGCAAGCCCGCTCCTACAGGTATTGTGTAAAGCCCAAGGGGTGCACTGACCGTTGTAGGAGCGGGTTTACCCGCGAATGCGATAGAACGGCCAGCAGATCAGCCCAAAAGCTGGCGCAACACCTCGGCAAACGCACGCCCGCTTTCTTCTTCCTGCCCATGGCGTCCCTGGCGCACCACCCACTGCCCATTCACCATCACATCGCGCACCTGGCGATCGCCGCTGGCAAACAGCCAACGGTTGAGAATGGCATCACCCTCCGCCATGGCGATGTAGGGGTCCTGCCCATCGAGCACCAGCCAGTCGGCACGCATGCCCACCTTCAATTCGCCGACCGCCTGCCCCAGCGCCTGCGCACCACCGGCCAGCGCTGCGTCATACAGCGTGCGCCCGACCATCGGCTGGTCGCCGCGATACAGGCGGTTGCGCCGCTGGTCCCGCAGGCGCTGGCCATATTCCAGCCAGCGCAGCTCCTCCACCACGCTTAACGACACATGGCTGTCCGAACCAATGCCCATGCGCCCGCCCTGTGCCAGGAAATCCACTGCCGGGAAAATCCCGTCACCCAGATTGGCTTCGGTGGTCAGGCACAACCCGGCTACTGCGCCGCTGCGGGCAATGGCGGTGACTTCATCCGGCTCGGCATGGGTGGCGTGTACCAGGCACCAGCGGCGGTCCACGTCCACGTGCTCATACAGCCACTGCAGCGGGCGCAGGCCGCTCCAGGCTAGGCAGTCGTCGACTTCCTTCTGCTGTTCGGCGATGTGGATATGCACGGGGCACTGCCTGTCGCTGGCCGCCAGCACTTCGGCGATCTGCCCAGGCGTTACCGCCCGCAGCGAGTGGAAGCACAGGCCCAATTGCTGCGCCGGTTGCGCGGCCAGCAGCGGGGCGAGTTGTGCTTGCAGCTGCAGGTACTGTTCGGTGGAATTGATGAAGCGCCGCTGCCCCTCGTTCGGCGCCTGGCCGCCAAAGCCTGCATGGCTGTACAGCACCGGCAGCAAGGTCAGGCCAATGCCGCTGTCGGCCGCGGCCGCGCTGATGCGCCGCGACAGCTCGGCCGGGTCGGCGTAGGCCTTGCCGGCCTGGTCGTGGTGCACGTAATGGAACTCGGCCACCGAGGTATAACCGGCCTTGAGCATCTCGATGTACAGCTGGCGGGCGATGACCTGAAGCTGCTGTGGGCTGATCTGACCGACCAGGCGGTACATCAGGTCGCGCCAGGTCCAGAAGCTATCGTTGGGGTTGCCGGCAACTTCCGCCAGGCCTGCCATGGCGCGCTGGAAGGCATGCGAGTGCAGGTTGGGCATGCCGGGCAGCAGCGGGCCGGCCAGACGCTCGGCGTCCTCGGCCGAAGCGCCTGGCTCGATGCTGGCCACACGGCCATCGCTGGCGACCTCGATACGCACATGGCTGGCCCAGCCCGAAGGTAGCAGAGCGCGTTCGGCGAAGTAGGCTGACATCGGTGGAATCCTATTTATTGTTAACTTGTATATACATATACAGGCGTTTGCCTGCCGGGTAAACTGCGGCAAGCTACCGCTCATTTCATTTGCACAAGGATCCATCGCCGTGCCGACACCTCCTGTCTCCGTGCTGGTTGCCCAGATGGGCGAGGGCCCGGCGCCGCTCTACGCCCGGGTCAAACAGATGATCATCCAGCAGATCGACAACGGCAGCTGGCCACCGCATCACCGGGTACCCTCCGAGAGCGAGCTGGTCAACGAGCTGGGCTTCAGTCGCATGACCATCAACCGCGCCCTGCGTGAACTCACCGCCGAAGGCCTGCTGGTGCGCATGCAAGGGGTCGGCACCTTCGTGGCCGAGCCCAAGGGCCGTTCGGCGCTGTTCGAGGTCAACAACATTGCCGACGAAATCGCCGCGCGCGGACACCAGCATAGCTGCCAGGTGATCACGCTTGCCGAAGAAGCGGCCGGCTCCGAGCGGGCGCTGGCTCTGGACATGCGTGAAGGTCAGCGGGTGTTCCATTCGCTGATCGTGCATTTCGAAAACGGCGTGCCCGTGCAGATCGAGGACCGTTACGTTAACGCGGCCATCGCCCCCGACTACCTCAAGCAGGACTTTACTCGGCAGACGCCTTACGCCTACCTGTCCCAGGTGGCGCCGTTGACCGAAGGTGAGCATGTGGTCGAGGCGATCCTGGCCGAGCCGGAGGAATGCCGCCTGTTGCAGATCGAGCGGGGCGAGCCTTGCCTGCTGATTCGTCGTCGCACCTGGTCCGGCCGCCAGCCGGTGACCGCTGCGCGGCTGATCCACCCCGGTTCCCGTCATCGCCTGGAAGGACGTTTCAGCAAATGAGTCAGCTGCAGTTGTTGCGTGCGCACGATTACCCGCGCATGCCGTGGAAGAACGGTGGCGGTTTCACCGAAGAGATTACCCGCGACAATGGCGAGGGCCTGGACGGTTTTGGCTGGCGTCTGTCGATTGCCGATATCGAAGAGTCGGGAGGGTTTTCCACCTTTGCCGGTTACCAGCGGATCATCACCGTGCTGCAGGGCGACGGCATGCGCCTGCTGGTCGATGGCCAGGCCAGTCGGCCATTGCTGGCGTTCGATGCATTTGCCTTCAGCGGCGAGAGCCAGGTGAGCTGCAAGTTGCTAGGCGGGGCGCTCCGCGATTTCAACCTGATCTATGCACCGCAGCGATATCGGGCTCGGTTGCAGTGGCTGAATGGCACCAGCCGGGTGTACAGCTCGGCGTCGACGGTGTTGTTGTTTGCTGCCAGCAGCCTGGTCGAAGTCACTATTGCCGGGCGCGATACGCAGCGGTTGGGGTTGTTCGACTGCTTGCGGCTGGAAGGCAATGATGAATTGCTGGGGCTTGTTGTGCAGGGGCGGTGCTGCCTGATCGAACTTGATGGGCGCTGAAGGTTCGGCTGTAGATTTTTGGTGCCTGTGAGATCGAGCGCCGCCGCAGAACTCAAGCCGGACCGGCGCTCGATCTATACCCCCAACATAATCTCAAGCTAAGAACGGCAAGGTCCGATTATTTTGGTTGTCCATGCTTGTACATACAAGTAAAGATGTGTTTGTATATCGATCACGACATACCCGCCCGCGGACGACCGCAGAGGACCTTTCCCGTGACCGACAACAACAAATACCGTGACGTTGAAATCCGTGCCCCACGTGGCAACAAGCTGACCGCCAAAAGCTGGCTGACCGAAGCGCCACTGCGCATGCTGATGAACAACCTCGATCCACAGGTCGCGGAAAATCCGAAAGAGCTGGTGGTGTACGGCGGTATCGGCCGCGCCGCGCGCAACTGGGCCTGCTACGACAAGATCGTCGAAACCCTGACCCGCCTGGAAGACGACGAAACCCTGCTGGTGCAGTCCGGCAAGCCGGTCGGTGTGTTCAAGACCCACAGCAATGCACCGCGTGTGCTGATCGCCAACTCCAACCTGGTGCCACACTGGGCCAATTGGGAACACTTCAACGAACTGGACGCCAAGGGCCTGGCCATGTACGGCCAGATGACCGCCGGCAGCTGGATCTACATCGGCAGCCAGGGCATCGTCCAGGGCACCTATGAAACCTTTGTCGAAGCCGGTCGCCAGCACTACGGCGGCAGCCTGAAAGGCAAGTGGGTACTTACCGCCGGCCTGGGCGGGATGGGCGGCGCCCAGCCTCTGGCAGCGACCCTGGCCGGCGCCTGCTCGCTGAACATCGAATGCCAGCAGAGCCGCATCGACTTCCGTCTGGAAACCCGTTACGTCGACGAGCAGGCCACTGACCTCGACGACGCCTTGGCACGTATCGCCAAGTACACTGCCGAAGGCAAGGCCATCTCCATCGCCCTGCACGGCAACGCCGCCGAAATCCTCCCAGAACTGGTCAAACGTGGCGTGCGCCCGGACATGGTTACCGACCAGACCAGCGCCCACGACCCGCTGAACGGCTACCTGCCTGCCGGCTGGACCTGGGAGCAGTATCGCGACCGTGCGCAGACCGAACCGGCTGCAGTGGTCAAGGCCGCCAAGCAGTCGATGGCCGTGCACGTGCAGGCCATGCTGGACTTCCAGAAGCAGGGTATCCCGACCTTCGACTACGGCAACAACATCCGCCAGATGGCCAAGGAGGAGGGCGTGGCCAATGCCTTCGACTTCCCTGGCTTCGTCCCGGCCTACATCCGCCCACTGTTCTGCCGCGGGGTCGGCCCGTTCCGCTGGGCGGCGTTGTCCGGTGAAGCCGAGGACATCTACAAGACCGACGCCAAGGTCAAGGAACTGATCCCCGACGACGCCCACCTGCACCGCTGGCTGGACATGGCCCGCGAGCGCATCAGCTTCCAGGGCCTGCCGGCACGTATCTGCTGGGTGGGGTTGGGCCTTCGCGCCAAGCTGGGCCTGGCTTTCAACGAAATGGTCCGCAGCGGCGAGCTGTCGGCACCGGTGGTGATCGGCCGTGACCACCTCGACTCCGGCTCGGTATCCAGCCCTAACCGCGAAACCGAGGCCATGCGCGATGGTTCGGACGCTGTTTCCGACTGGCCGCTGCTCAACGCCCTGCTGAACACCGCAGGCGGCGCCACGTGGGTGTCGCTGCACCATGGCGGTGGCGTGGGCATGGGCTTCTCGCAGCACTCGGGCATGGTCATCGTCTGCGACGGAACCGATGAGGCCGCCGAGCGCATCGCCCGGGTACTGACCAACGACCCAGGGACTGGCGTCATGCGTCACGCCGATGCCGGTTATGACATTGCCATCGACTGCGCCAAGGAGCAGGGCCTGGACCTGCCGATGATCACCGGCTGATCACCACGCTTTGGATCGCACCCTGCAAGGGGTGATACTGAACAACAAGAAGGAGCGCGCGGGCACCCACAAGCGGGCCTGCGGCTCCACGCGATTTGGAGTAGTAACGTGACCGAACTCACCCTCAAGCCCGGCACCCTGACCCTGGCCCAGCTGCGCGCGATCCATGCCGCGCCCGTGCGCCTGCAGCTGGATGCCAGCGCCGCGCCGGCCATTGACGCCAGCGTCGCCTGTGTCGAGCAGATCATTGCCGAAGACCGTACTGCCTACGGCATCAACACCGGTTTCGGCCTGCTGGCCTCGACCCGCATCGCCAGCCATGACCTGGAGAACCTGCAGCGCTCACTTGTGCTGTCCCACGCCGCCGGTATCGGAGCGCCGCTGGATGACGACCTGGTGCGGTTGATCATGGTGCTGAAGATCAACAGCCTCAGCCGTGGCTTCTCCGGCATCCGCCGCAAAGTCATCGACGCGCTGATTGCCCTGGTCAACGCCGAAGTCTACCCGCACATCCCGTTGAAAGGCTCGGTAGGCGCATCCGGTGACCTTGCGCCGCTAGCGCATATGTCGCTGGTGCTGCTGGGAGAGGGCAAGGCCCGCTACAAGGGCCAGTGGCTGCCGGCCACCGAGGCCTTGGCGATTGCCGGCCTCGAGCCGCTGACCCTGGCTGCCAAGGAGGGTCTGGCCCTGCTCAACGGTACCCAGGCCTCCACCGCCTATGCCTTGCGTGGCCTGTTCCAGGGCGAAGACCTGTATGCCGCGGCCATCGCCTGCGGTGGCCTGAGCGTCGAAGCTGCGCTGGGCTCGCGCTCGCCGTTCGATGCGCGTATCCACGAAGTGCGTGGCCAGCGTGGCCAGATCGACACCGCGGCCTGCTTCCGTGACCTGCTGGGCGACTCCAGCGAAGTGTCGCTGTCGCACAAGAACTGCGACAAGGTCCAGGACCCGTACTCGCTGCGCTGCCAGCCGCAGGTGATGGGTGCCTGCCTGACCCAGCTGCGCCAGGCCGCCGAGGTACTGGGCATCGAAGCCAACGCCGTGTCGGACAACCCGCTGGTGTTCGCTGCCGAAGGTGATGTGATCTCCGGCGGCAACTTCCACGCCGAACCGGTGGCCATGGCCGCCGACAACCTGGCCCTGGCCATCGCCGAAATCGGCTCGCTCAGCGAGCGCCGCATCTCGCTGATGATGGACAAGCACATGTCCCAATTGCCACCGTTCCTGGTGGAAAACGGCGGGGTCAACTCTGGCTTCATGATCGCCCAGGTCACCGCTGCCGCCCTGGCAAGCGAGAACAAGGCGCTGTCGCACCCGCACAGCGTCGACAGCCTGCCAACTTCGGCCAACCAGGAAGACCACGTGTCGATGGCCCCGGCGGCCGGCAAGCGACTATGGGAAATGGCCGAAAACACCCGTGGCGTGCTGGCCATCGAATGGCTGGGCGCGTGCCAGGGCCTGGACCTGCGCAAAGGCCTGAAGACTTCGGCCAAGCTGGAGCAGGCGCGCCAGGTGCTGCGCAGCGAGGTGCCGCACTACGACCGTGACCGTTTCTTCGCGCCGGATATCGAAAAGGCCGTGGACCTGTTGGCCAAGGGTAGTCTGACCGGCTTGCTGCCGGCGGGTGTGCTGCCAAGCCTGTAATGCCCCTTGGGCCGCTTGACGGCCCTTCGCGGGCAGGCCCGCTCCTACACAGATTACGCTATGCAACGCTATCCATGTAGGAGCGGGCTTGCCCGCGAATGGGCTGCGCAGCAGGCCCTGAATCTCACGACCACAAAAACAATTCAAGGACGTGACATGCAACAAGCTCAAGGTCTCAAGCGCGGGCTAAGTGCCCGCCATATCCGTTTCATGGCGCTCGGCTCCGCCATCGGTACCGGCCTGTTCTACGGCTCTGCCTCGGCCATCCAGATGGCAGGCCCGGCCGTGCTGCTGGCCTATCTGATCGGCGGCGCTGCAGTGTTCATGGTCATGCGCGCCCTGGGCGAAATGGCCGTGCACAACCCGGTGGCCGGCTCCTTCGGCCACTACGCCACGACCTACCTCGGCCCCATGGCCGGCTTCATCCTTGGTTGGACCTACGCCTTCGAGATGGTTATCGTCGCCATCGCCGACGTCACCGCCTTCGGCATCTACATGGGCTTCTGGTTCCCGGAGGTAGCCCGCTGGATCTGGGTGCTGGGCATCGTTTTCCTGATCGGCGGCCTCAACCTGTGCAACGTCAAGGTATTCGGCGAAATGGAATTCTGGCTGTCGCTGCTCAAGGTCGGCGCCATCGTGGCGATGATCCTGGCCGGCCTCGGCATCATGGCCTTCGGTTTCAGCCAGGTGGGTACCGGGCATGCCGTGGGCATGAGCAACCTGTTCGACCACGGCGGCTTCATGCCTAACGGCGTGGGTGGCTTGATTGCGTCGTTTGCCGTGGTGATGTTCGCCTTCGGCGGTATCGAGATCATCGGCGTCACCGCCGGTGAGGCAAAAGACCCGCAGCGCGTCATTCCCAAAGCGATCAACGCGGTGCCACTGCGTATCCTGCTGTTCTACGTGCTCACCCTGTTCGTGCTGATGTGCCTGTACCCTTGGCCGCAGATCGGCAGCCAGGGCAGCCCGTTCGTGCAGATCTTCAGCAACCTGGGCATTGGCTCTGCCGCTGCCGTGCTGAATGTCGTGGTGATTTCCGCTGCCATCTCCGCCATCAATAGCGACATCTTTGGCGCTGGCCGCATGATGTATGGCCTGGCCCAGCAAGGCCACGCCCCGCGCGGTTTCAGCAAGTTGTCGAAACATGGCGTACCGTGGATGACCGTCGTGGTGATGGGGGCTGCGCTGCTGATCGGCGTATTGCTCAACTACCTGATCCCGGAAAATGTGTTCCTGCTGATTGCCTCGATCGCCACCTTCGCCACGGTATGGGTGTGGCTGATGATCCTGCTCACCCAGGTGGCCATGCGCCGCAGCATGAGCCGTGAGCAAGTGGCCCAGCTCAAGTTCCCGGTACCTTTCTGGCCTTACGGTCCGGCCATGGCCATTGCGTTCATGGTGTTCATCTTTGGCGTGCTCGGTTACTTCCCGGACACCCAGGCGGCATTGATCGTCGGCGTGATCTGGGTGGTGTTCCTGGTGGCATCCTACCTGCTGTGGTGCAAGCCGCGCGCAGGGCAGGGCCAGCCGGTAGCAGAGCCGGCCGAGTTGCACCGCTAGCAAAGGAGATTGTGCATGAGAACCCTCTGGCAGCATTGCCATGTTGCAACCATGGCCGATGGCCGTTACTCGGCCATCGAGGACGCGGCGATCGTCACCCGCGCCGGGCTAATCGAGTGGATAGGCCCAAGCGCTGAGCTGGCGCCGGTCGAAGCTGACCGTACAGTTGACCTGGGAGGGGCCTGGGTCACCCCCGGGCTGATCGACTGCCACACCCATGCGGTGTTCGGTGGCAACCGCAGCGGCGAGTTCGAGCAGCGTCTGCAAGGCGTGAGCTATGCCGAGATCGCCGCGCAGGGCGGGGGTATCGCGAGTACCGTGCGGGCTACCCGGGCGGCCAGCGAAGACGAACTGTTCGCCAGTGCTCGCCAGCGCGTTCAGGCACTGATGCGCGATGGCGTGACCACCCTCGAGGTCAAGTCCGGCTACGGCCTGGACTTGGCCAATGAGCGCAAGATGCTGCGAGTGGCCCGACGCCTGGCTGACGAGCTGCCGCTGACGGTGCGTGCCACGTGCCTGGCGGCGCACGCTTTGCCCCCGGAGTACACGGGTAGGGCCGACGATTACATCGCGCACATCTGTGACGAGATGTTGCCGGCCCTGGCTGCCGAAGGCCTGGTGGATGCGGTGGATGCCTTCTGCGAACACCTCGCGTTCTCGCCGGCCCAGGTCGAGCGGCTGTTCATCAAGGCGCGCGAACTGGGCCTGCCGGTCAAGCTGCATGCCGAACAGCTGTCTTCGTTGCACGGCTCCAGCCTGGCGGCGCGCTACCAGGCGCTGTCGGCCGACCACCTGGAGTTCATGACCGAGGACGACGCCATTGCCATGGCAAAAGCCGGCACGGTCGCCGTGCTGCTGCCGGGTGCGTTCTATTTCCTGCGTGAAACCCAGCTGCCGCCGATGGATGCGCTGCGCCGCCACGGGGTGAAGATCGCCCTGGCCAGCGACCTCAACCCCGGCACCTCGCCAGGGCTGTCGCTGCGGCTGATGCTGAACATGGGCTGCACCTGTTTCCGCATGACCCCGGAAGAGGCCCTGGCCGGTGTCACCGTGCACGCCGCCACGGCGCTGGGCCTGGGTGACAGCCATGGCTCGCTGGAAGTGGGCAAGGTCGCCGACTTCGTTGCCTGGCAGATCGAACGCCCCGCCGACCTGGCCTACTGGCTGGGTGGTGACCTGCCCAAGCGCGTAGTGCGCAAGGGCCACGAGATTTCCGACTGAGTGAGGCACGATGGACAAGGTACTGAGTTTTCACCAAGGCCGCCTGCCGCTGCTGATCAGCATGCCCCATGCCGGCCTGAAACTGTCGCCGGCTGTACGGGACGGCCTGGTCGACCAGGCGCGCAGCCTGCCGGACACCGACTGGCATATTCCACGGCTGTATGACTTTGCCCGTGACATGGGCGCCAGTGTGGTGGCAGCGGAGTATTCGCGCTTCGTCATCGACCTGAACCGTCCGGATGACGACAAGCCGCTGTACGCCGGTGCCACCACTGGCCTGTACCCAGCCACGCTGTTCGATGGCGAGCCATTGTTCAAGGACGGGCTGGAGCCGACTGGCGAGGAACGCAAGCAGTATCTGGAGCAGATCTGGCGACCCTACCACGACACGATTCGTCGCGAGCTGGCGCGGCTGCGTGAGCAGTTCGGCTACGCCCTGCTGTGGGACGCCCATTCGATCCGCTCGCTGATCCCGCACCTGTTCGACGGCAAGCTGCCGGACTTCAACCTGGGCACTTTCAACGGTGCCAGTTGCGATCCGGCACTGGCTGAGCGGCTGCAGGGTGTGTGCGCCGAGGCGCAAGGCTACAGCCATGTGCTTAATGGTCGGTTCAAAGGTGGGTACATCAGCCGGCATTATGGCGATCCGGCCAACAACATCCATGCGGTGCAGCTGGAGCTGGCGCAAAGCACCTATATGGAGGAAGTCGAGCCATTCGCCTACCGTGACGACCTAGCGCGGCCGACCCAGCAGGTCTTGAAGCAGCTTCTGCAGGCGCTGCTGGCATGGGGGGCGGCGCGTTACGGGCGATAAGGTTCGAGCATGAAAAGGGCGACGTGATGCAGGCAGGCGCGTCGCCCGTCCTCCAGCGTCAGTTGGTGTTGACCTGCGCGATGGTGAGTTCGCGCAATACCTCCTGCTCCTCTTGCTCCTTGTCGTCTTGCAGGGCCTGCTGCAGTTTCAGCTCGTCCTCAAGCGTGTGGTCCTTGCTGGCCAGCTCGAGCACACACAGGCGGAAGCGGGCTTCGATTTCGGCGAAGCGGTCACTGAACTCGGCTCGCAAGCGCGTGGTCCAGTCGGAATTCGCCAGCATGAAATCGACCAGCGCATCGCTAAGCTCATTCTGGCGGACCTTTTCCAGCACGCTGGAGAGTTCGTCACTCGCCAGATTCGCCGCGCCACGAAAACGCATGCTATCGGCAATCGGCAAGTCCAGCTCCCTGGCCAGCCCGCGGCGGTAAGCCAGTCGCACAGAAACCAGGTCGCCCGAGCGGGCCCGTTGATTGGCCAGCATGTCTAGCTGTTCCATCCGGAACAGCTGCAACAGGCGACGACGCAGTGCTTGCAGGGTATCGCCAGCCTCTATCAGCAGGCGCTGGCTCATCAGGTACAGTTCGATGTTGTTGAATTCTTGCAGCGCGCCATCATGGCAGGTTTGCGAGCCGGTTTCCGGGTCGGGCAAGGCTGCTGCGGCGATGCCTTCCATCACCGGGCGTTCGGTTTCGTTGCTCGCAGCCACAACCAGCATCAGCCGTACCCGCTCGCAGAAGGTGGTGCGCGTGTTTGGATCGGCGTATGGGGCCGCGTTGTGCAAGCGGCCTACCAGGCGTAACAGGTCACTGCCTTCGAGTTGTTCCCAGCACTCTTGCAAGGCCTCGTTCTGCGCCGCGTTGCCGAGCATCCAGTCCTCCAGCCTGGGCGTATCGTCGCCGAGCAGGGGGAAATGAGGGTGATCGAGGGAGCCTTCGCTCGAGGAGTCGACAAGCAGCAGGTTGCCTGGGATATCCAGGGCGAAGGAGTAGCTGTGCTGGCTGTCCGAGAATGCCCGCACGCGCAGGATGGTGTCGAGTGGCAATGGGTTATCGAAAAGCGCGATCGATGAGATCGGCATCGGGTTGTTCAGGTTCGACAGAATGTGCTCGGGCAACTGGCTGATATTGTTCGAACTCAGGTCCAGCAGCTCGAGGGGCAGCAGGCTGTCGCACCAGCTTGGCCAGGCCTGCAGGTTCATGTTGCTCAGCGCCAGTGTCTGCAGGTTGCGGGCCAGCTGTGCGGGCACCTGGTTGATGATGCCCACACGGTTGCCGGAAAGGTCGATCGAGGTGAGGTGCTGCAGCCCTGCGAAGATCTCGAGCATGGACTGGTCGACTTCCAGGCCCATGTTGCGGAACTCCAGGTAGGTAAGTTGAGGAACGCGCGCCAGGGCAGAGGCCAGCGCAGAAGTGGCTGCCTGGTGGGCATCGATGGTCAACCGGGTGACATTGGGGAAGCGGCGCAGCAATTCATCGAGCTGCGAAGCGCTGCCCCGCAAACGGGTCAGGGTCATCGCCTGTACACGCTCGCCGAAAAACGCGGGAAGCCGTCGGGGGAAATGCTCAATGGCCACATCTTCGAGTTGCAGGCGCAGGAACTGTTGCCCGCGCTCCTGCTGTTGCCAGAACTCACTGATCGCGGTGCCGATGCGCTGCCGGTCCGCCAGTGCTTCTTGGGTGAGCGGGTTGCTTGAACTGGAGGCGTGGACCCAGCCATCGATTGCATCACGCATCTGCTGTCGCTCGTTGCGGATCCGGGTGAGTTGTTCGGCCAGCGCGGCGGGCTGGTCCGTGGTGATGCCGGACATGTCGACACGCTCGTTCAACAGCAAACGCTGCAGATGGCTTTCATTGATGCTGTTGCCCTGCAGCGAGATGACCGGAGGGGCCGCCAGGGTTTCTGCTTCATGCACCAGGAATGATGGCAATGTCCTGAGGTTGTTGTCGCGCAGGGACAGGTGGGCGATGCGGCCAAGGGCATCACTGCCAATGCCGATCGGCCATTGGGACAATTGCATCTGGTTCAGACCCAGGTAGTCCAGGGTCAGCTCGTGGAAACTGGGGCTGTTGTTCTGCGCCAGCCGATTACCGCTCAAGTCCAGGTACCTCAACTGGCCAAGGCCTGACAACAGGTTCAGGTCGCTGTCGGATAGCGCGATGTTCTGATTGGTCAACGCCAGCCTCTGCAAGCCGGGCAAGCTTTCGGTAATGGTAGGAATGCTGAACAGGAAGGAGGAGGGCGTTGCCCTAGGGTCATAAGCCCGGCTGATTTCCAGTGACTCGATCTGTGGCATCTGCCTGAGCAGGCGTTGCAGCAAGCGCTCGTTCTGCGCCCAGCCTGCCAGGGTTCCTGATGGCAGGTCGACCAGGCTCAGCCTGCGCACGCGGGCACTGAAGAAATCAGGCAGTGTCAACGGGATATCGGCCAGAGAGACGCGGGTAATGCGTAGCTCGGCAGTTTGCCCGGCGCTTTCGTCCAGCGCGACGTCGTACCAGTGTTGCAGGATCGATTCACGCAGGCTGTCGTAGTCGCGTGCTGCCTGGCCGTTTGCCGGTGAAATGGCTTCGCTCCAGTCATCCAGGCGGCCCAGCAGTTCGTTGCGCTGCTCCAGCAATGCCTGCAAATATTCGAGGATCTGCAGTGGCGTGCGGCCGGTGCTGGAAAGTGTCAGCAGAATCTGGTCCGCCGAGCGCCCGGTACCTGTGGCCAGCCCTGTGGCTTCGACCGCTTCGAGCAGGCGCTGGCGGGTAACGCCTTGTGCGGCTGCGCCGCCGCCACTGAGCGGGTAGCCCAGGCGGCCATCTGCCAGGCGCATGGGCGAGCGGTAGCCGGGGCGCACCGGCTGCATGCGCAGAAGCGCCCTCAGTGCCGGGCGGGGTAGCAATGGGCTTTCCTGTACCAGGCGCTCGAGCGCCTGCTGGTCGGCGATATCCATTTCTGTCATGGCTGCCGGCAACGCCTTGTACAAGGCGGCGTAAAGGCTCGGGTAGAGGTTGATGGCTGCACCCGGTTGGCCATCGTCGTGAACGATGTACCCTGCCTCGGCGTGGGTAATGGTGTTGTACGGGTGCCCCTCCAGCGGGCCCAGCTCATAGTCCTGAGCCGGCCACGACATGCGCTGCAGCAAGCGCACCCGGGTTTCGGCAGGCCAGCCCGGTAGCTGCGCCAGGGTATGCACGATCAACCGGTCGCTGTCCCAGTTCGGCACGCACGACAGGTACAGCCCTTCGTAGGCACGGGCAAGGCGGATCTGCTGGCGGTAGATGCGCATTTCTTCGCTCAGGCGCATGGGCACCTTGCCGTTGCCGAGCATCTGCAGTTCGCTGCTACTGGCGGCGCGGGCCAGTTCGTTGGCAACCACTGCCGGCAGTTGTGGATACACCCGCTGGAGGGCTTCGGCGCCCGGTGCGAGTGCGATCGGCAAGGCGGTGTAAGCCCTGTGAAATTCGGCAGAGCGAGTGCTGGTGTCAGGTAGCTGGCGGAGGCGGTCGTCCAGCCTGAAGCGTTGCAGGGTGTCTTCGAGCAAAGCTGGCAGCCGCTGGTTGTTCGCCAGGGCCCGGCGCAATTGGTTTTCGTCGCTGCCGCTGAGGGCCACGATGCATTGCAGCGTTGTCTCGTCGAAATGCGCGTTCAGGTGGCCGATACGGCGCAACAGCTGCATGCCTGACCAACTCAGCGGTCGATCCGTGCCGAGCAGCCAGGCCCCGGCGCCATTGTGCCGCAATGGCGGTTGATAACGGCGAGGGTTTTGCGGGTGTTGCAGGCGGTACTCGCCGGTTGTCGCCGACTGCTCGACGACGTACTGGTCGCCTTGCAGCACCAGCCAGCGTCTGCCGTTGTGCTGGCGCAGGCCGAGCGCGTCTGCTTCCATGCCTTCGGGCAGTCTCTCGCTGCTCCGATAGGGTGCCAGGTCGGGTTTCCACAGGCGAGCCTGGCCATCGGTTGTTTCCACCTCTTCCAGTTCCTCGATGAATGAAGGCGTTTCCACTGGAATACGCTCTATTTCTAACTCTTCATCATCGCTGTCGTCGATCGCCTGCTCTTCCACGGCCGCGCCGGCTTCACCGCCCTTTGCGCCCCTCAAGGCTTTGGCCGCCGCGCTGAGCGTCGTCATGAGTGCTACGTTTTCGATCACATCGACCAGGTAGCCATAGGCAATGTCGCGTTCGTCGTTTTCCCAGGCCTCGATGCCGTCATATACCTCGCAGGCCAGTTGGGTCACGCACACGGCCAGCATGGCCTCACCCAGCCCGGGTACGAAGAACCCGACGATGTTCAAGGCGGTCAGCACACGTCCCGCTATCAGTTCCCGGTGCGCCTGCACAGTGCGCCGGTCGACGATCTCGGTTGGCACGGCATGGAACAGCACATCCTTTTCATGGCGCTGGGTTTTCTGGAAAGCCATGACGCCCTGGAACGCATGGCTGAAGGGCTTTGTCACCGGATACAGGGTGGCATGCAGGTCCGCAACAGGCTCTTGGATCCCTCGGGTACTCCAGCCCAGTGGTGTGAGTCGGTCCTTGAGGCGGGTGATGACGGACGGTTTGTCACGGTCGCAGATGTGTTTGTCCAGATAGTGGACATTGGCCTGCAACCTTTCGCCGAGCTCGGCCAGCAAGGCTTCCTGGCTGGTGAATTCCTTCAGGGGCCGCGTGCTGTCTTCCGGGATGTACAGGGCCACGGCCTGACGATCGGCTGCCTGCAGCGTGAGGAGCACGACGCCGGTCAGTTCCGCCTCCCACAAATCGAGCAAGCTGAACGTTACTGCCGAGTTGGCCGATGGCGGCTGGTCAAGGGGCGCGGCAAGGGCGGCGGCGTACAGCGTTTCGCTGATGTCCCCCTTGAGCCGGGCGAAATGCAGCGATTGCCTGAACGCCGAAACCTCGGCGCGCCCCAAGGTTTCATAGACGGCCAGTGCGGCTTGGTCGGCGTCTGCTCGCGGCATGCCCGCCGGGTAGTAGATGGCATGCACCTGCTCATGGTACTTGCCGCCGATATCCAGGGTGCGACACAGGTCGGCAAACGCTTCGGCGGTGATGTCTAGCGTATTGGTGATCGGCACCGTGCCCATGAAGCGGCGGTGATCGAGGATGACCGACTTTTTCAGCAAGGCGTCAGGCGCATCCATGCCATGCTCCCCAGCGGCGGCCTGGTCGAAGTTGTGCAGCGCACAGTGCAGCAGCGAACGCGTGGCCCGATCGATCGCCTGACGGCTGTCTATCGCGTTAGGGCTGTCGATCAGGCGGGCATCGACCAGGTAGGTGTTGCGTACGTCCAGCTCAAGCCCGAAGCGCTGCTTGATCGCCTTGGTCAGCGTTTCGCTGGCGTAGGTTTCCAGGTCTGGTAGCCGCTCGAACAGTTTGTGTACCTGCGCCTGGTGCTCGCGGTGGCGGGCATGTTCTTCCTGCCAGGCCTTGGCGACGTCCGGTTGCTGCTGGATGGCTGCCGGCAACCAGGCGGGGGCCTGCTGCCAGTTGCGCATCGCGCGATGGGTTTCGGGTGGGGCAAGCTTGAGCCAGGCGGGGGTCTTGCGCTCGATGGTGGCGTAATGAACGCCAGGCTGGGAAATCGCTGGGTTTGGCATATGGCGGCCTCGCATGATAGGGCAAGGGACTATCAGCGGGTTGCCTGGCCGGTGGGAGGTAGATATGTCTGCCGCTGCGCAGCGGACGTGTCAGAGAGGACGGTGCTGAAAGCGCAATTCAGGTTTATGATGGCCCACGGCCGAATAATCCTCACACGGAGTGCGCAATGCAGACCCTCTACCCGCAGATCAAACCCTACGCCAGGCACGATCTGGCCGTGGAAGCGCCGCATGTGCTTTATGTCGACGAAAGCGGCTCGCCGGAAGGTCTGCCCGTGGTGTTCATCCACGGAGGCCCCGGCGCTGGCTGCGACGCCCAGAGCCGCTGCTACTTTGACCCCACCCTGTACCGTATCATCACCTTCGACCAGCGCGGCTGTGGCCGCTCCACGCCCCATGCGAGCCTGGAGAACAACACCACCTGGCACCTGGTCGAAGACCTGGAGCGCATTCGCGAACACCTTGGCATAGACAAGTGGGTGCTGTTTGGTGGCTCTTGGGGCTCGACCCTGGCCCTGGCCTACGCTCAGGCGCACCCGGAACGCGTGCACGGCCTGATCCTGCGCGGCATCTTCCTGTGTCGGCCGCAGGAAATCGAGTGGTTCTACCAGGAAGGCGCCAGCCGCCTGTTCCCCGATTACTGGCAGGACTACATCGCACCGATTCCACCGGAAGAACGCGGCGATCTGGTCAAGGCCTTCCACAAACGCCTGACCGGTAACGACCAGATTGCCCAGATGCACGCCGCCAAGGCGTGGTCCACCTGGGAAGGCCGTACCGCCACCCTGCGTCCCAACCCGCTGGTGGTCGACCGCTTTTCCGAACCGCAGCGGGCGCTATCGATCGCCCGCATCGAATGCCACTACTTCATGAACAACGCCTTCCTCGAACCGGACCAGCTGATCCGTGATCTGCCCAAAATCGCCCACCTGCCGGCGGTGATCGTGCATGGGCGCTACGATGTGATCTGCCCATTGGACAACGCCTGGGCGTTGCACCAGGCCTGGCCGAACAGTGAGTTGAAAGTGATCCGTGACGCAGGGCACGCAGCTTCCGAGCCAGGCATCACCGATGCCCTGGTGCGTGCCGCCGACCAGATGGCCCGGCGCCTGCTCGACCTGCCTCTGGAAGAAGCATGAGGGGCCTGCTGCAGCGCGTGCGCGGTGCGCGGGTTGAAGTGGCGGGGGAGGTGGTTGGTGCCATCGATCAAGGGTTACTGGTGCTGGTCGCGGTCGAGCCTGAAGATTCCCGTGAGCAGGCCGATAAACTGTTGCACAAGTTGCTGAACTACCGGGTGTTCAGTGACGAGCAGGGCAAGATGAACCTGTCGCTCAAGGATGTTGGGGGTGGCCTGCTACTGGTGTCGCAGTTCACCTTGGCGGCCGACACCCGCAATGGCATGCGCCCAAGTTTCTCGACCGCAGCGCCACCGGCCCTCGGCGCCGAGTTGTTCGACTATCTTTTGCAGCAGGCAAAAGCTCAGCACGCAGACGTGGCCAGCGGCCGTTTCGGTGCGGATATGCAGGTGCACCTGGTCAATGATGGCCCCGTAACATTTATGTTACAAATATGAGGTCAAAAAACCCTTTGTTCACAGGAAAACAAGGGGTTTTGTACGATAAATAGTTGCTCCAGCCTGATGCGTTGTCACGCAACCTGCTGGATAATCGCGCGCTGCATGGACCTGCGTTCGCAGGTCCGTTTCACTCTGACTCGAGCATTGTCTGGATCCGTTTGGGGAATCATTACGCCCTCGCGGGGTCCGAACAGTGCTCGCCAACCCGGCATTTGTCGCTGGCCGTTGGTTTCATGATCTGTTTTCGGCGAGGGTTGCTCGTGATTGTTAGTCCCCAAAAAGCATCAAGAATCCCCGGCGTCCGGCTACGCAAGGCGCTGATGGCCAGTGTGGCTCTGGTCGGCCTGATGAGCGCGGGCCAGCTGTGGGCATTCAATCTTGACGATGTTGCAGCCAAGGCAAAGGATCTGGCCGGCCAGAAGTACGACGCGCCAAAAAGCAACCTGCCGGCCGTGTTCCGCGACATGAAGTTCGCGGACTACCAGAAAATCCGTTTCCTGCAGGAAAAGGCCGAGTGGGCCAAGGACAAGACCCCGTTCAAACTGTCCTTCTATCATCAGGGCATGCACTTCGACACCCCGGTGAAAATCAACGAGGTCACTGCCACCAAGGTCGAGGAAATCAAGTACGACCCGGACCGCTTCGAGTTCGGTGACGTGCCGCACGACCCGGAAACCACCAAAAACCTCGGTTATGCCGGTTTCCGCGTGCTGTACCCGATCAACAAGGCCGACAAGCAGGACGAGATCATGACCCTGCTTGGCGCCAGCTATTTCCGCGTAGTCGGCAAGGGCCATGTGTACGGCCTGTCTGCCCGTGGCCTGGCCATCGACACCGCCCTGCCGTCGGGCGAAGAGTTCCCGCGCTTCACCGAGTTCTGGATTGAAAAACCCAAGCCAGCCGACAAGCACCTGGTGATTTACGCGCTACTGGATTCGCCGCGCTCTACCGGTGCCTACAAGCTGACCCTGCGTCCAGGCAACGACACCGTGGTCGACGTGCAGTCCCGCGTGTTCCTGCGTGACCATGTCAGCCGCTTGGGCGTTGCGCCGCTGACCAGCATGTACCTGTTCGGCCCCAACCAGCCGTCCAAGGTGCTCAACTACCGCCCGGCACTGCATGACTCCGAAGGCCTGTCGATTCACGCCGGCAATGGCGAGTGGCTGTGGCGCCCGCTGAACAACCCCAAGCACCTGGCTGTGAGCAACTTCAGCGTCGAGAACCCGCGTGGTTTCGGCCTGATGCAGCGTCAGCGCGCCTTCAGCGACTACGAAGACCTCGACGACAACTACCAGAAGCGCCCAAGCGCCTGGATCGAGCCGAAGGGTGACTGGGGCAAGGGTAGCGTCGACCTGGTCGAAATCCCGACCGCCGACGAGACCAACGACAATATCGTGGCCTTCTGGAGCCCGGAGAAACTGCCGGAGCCAGGTAAACCGTTCGAGTACGCCTACCGCCTGCACTGGACCATCGACGAGCCGAAGTTCCAGGCCCCTGATCTGGGCTGGGTCAAGCAGACCCTGCGTTCCACTGGCGACGTGAAGCAGTCCAACCTGATCCGCCAGCCAGATGGCAGCGTGGCATTCCTGGTCGACTTCGCCGGCCCGGCGCTTGCCGCCCTGCCGGAAGACGCCGCCGTGCGCAGTCAGATCAGCGTCGGCGACAACGCCGAGGTGGTCGAGAACAATCTGCGCTATAACCCTGAGACCAAGGGCTGGCGCCTGACCCTGCGCCTGAAGGTCAAGGAAGCCAACAAATCGACCGAAATGCGTGCCGCACTGGTGCGTGATGTACCGGTCGAGCCCGCCAAGCCTGCACAGGACGCCAAGCAGGACAAGGCCGCAGCCAAGCATGCCAAGGCCGAGAAAGCCGTCAAGGCTGAGCAATCCAAGACCGAACAACCTGCCGCCGACGCGGCGCCCACCAACGGGGCCCCGGCCACCACCGAAAAGGTGCTGACCGAGACCTGGAGCTATCAGTTGCCTGCCGATGAGTAACTCAAGCGCAAGGCCGGAATCGCTTGGCGAGTACCTGGCCCACCTCCCCCTGAGCGACGAGCAGCGGGCTGAACTTGCCAGCTGCACTTCGTTCAGTGAGCTACACCAACGCTTGGCGGCCAACCCGGCCGCCAGCTCCGCCGAGGCCGTGCAGGCCTCGGTGGGCCCGCGCCTGACCGTGGGCAGCGCCGCCGAGCTGGAAGATGCCGAAATGCTCGGCGTCGACGGCAGCGGTCGCCTGTGCCTGAAGATCGCCCCGCCGATCAAGCGCACCAAGGTCGTGCCCGAGCCATGGCGCACCAATGTGCTGATCCGCATGTGGCGACGCATGACCGGCCGCCCGAACGCCCCACAGCCGCCCCAGCGCGAGCTGCCGCCGGCCCGCTGGCGCACGGTTGGCTCGATCCGCCGTTACATCCTGCTGGCGCTGATGATCGGCCAGACCATCGTCGCTGGCTGGTACATGAAAGGCATCCTGCCGTACCAGGGCTGGTCGTTCGTGGACTTCGACGAAATCGTCAACCAGCCGCTGTGGGACACGGTGGTGCAGGTGTGGCCGTATGCCCTGCAAACTTCCATCCTGATCCTCTTCGGCATCCTGTTCTGCTGGGTGTCGGCGGGCTTCTGGACGGCGCTGATGGGCTTCCTCGAGCTGCTCACCGGGCGCGACAAATATAAGATTTCCGGTAGCAGCGCGGGCAACGAGCCGATCGCGCCCGAGGCGCGTACCGCGCTGGTGATGCCGATCTGCAACGAAGACGTGCCGCGGGTGTTCGCCGGCCTGCGCGCAACCTTCGAGTCGGTGGCCGCCAGCGGCAACCTCGACCGGTTTGATTTCTTTGTGCTCAGCGACACCAACGACACCGACATTGCGGTGGCCGAGCAACAGGCCTGGCTGGATGTGTGCCGCGAAACCAAAGGCTTTGGCCGCATCTTCTACCGCCGCCGTCGGCGCCGTGTGAAGCGCAAGAGCGGCAACCTCGACGACTTCTGCCGTCGCTGGGGTGGCGAGTACAAATACATGGTTGTGCTCGACGCCGACAGCGTCATGAGTGGCGAGTGCCTGAGCAGCCTGGTGCGCCTGATGGAGGCCAACCCGGACGCCGGTATCATCCAGACCGGGCCGAAAGCCTCGGGCATGGACACCCTGTATGCACGCATGCAGCAGTTCGCTACCCGCGTGTACGGCCCACTGTTCACGGCCGGTCTGCACTTCTGGCAGTTGGGTGAGTCGCACTACTGGGGCCACAACGCGATCATTCGCATGAAGCCGTTCATCGAGCACTGTGCCTTGGCGCCGTTGCCGGGCAAGGGCGCGTTCGCCGGTGCGATCCTTTCCCACGACTTCGTCGAAGCCGCGCTGATGCGCCGTGCCGGCTGGGGTGTGTGGATTGCCTACGACTTGCCGGGCAGCTACGAAGAACTGCCGCCAAACCTGCTCGACGAGCTCAAGCGCGACCGCCGCTGGTGCCACGGCAACCTGATGAACTTCCGCCTGTTCCTGGTCAAGGGCATGCACCCGGTTCACCGTGCGGTGTTCCTCACCGGCGTGATGTCTTACCTGTCGGCGCCGCTGTGGTTCCTGTTCCTGGTGCTGTCGACCGCGCTGCTGGCGACCAACACGCTGATGGAGCCGCAGTATTTCATCGAGCCGTACCAGCTTTACCCGCTGTGGCCGCAGTGGCACCCGGAGAAGGCCGTGGCGCTGTTCTCCACCACCATTGTGCTGCTGTTCCTGCCCAAGCTGCTTAGCGTCATCCTGATCTGGGCCAAGGGCGCGGTCGAGTACGGTGGACGCGTCAAGGTCACCTTGTCGATGCTGATGGAGATGCTGTTCTCCATGTTGCTGGCACCGGTACGCATGATCTTCCACACCCGCTTCGTGCTGGCCGCTTTCCTCGGCTGGGCTGCGACTTGGAACTCGCCGCAGCGTGACGACGACTCCACGCCGTGGGGCGAAGCCGTGCGCCGGCATGGCCCGCAAACGCTGCTGGGTGTTGCCTGGGCCGCGCTGGTGGCGTGGTTGAACCCAAGCTTCCTGTGGTGGCTGGCGCCTATCGTCGGTTCGCTGGTGCTGTCGATCCCGGTATCGGTGATTTCCAGCCGCACCCGCCTGGGCCTGGCGGCCAAGGACGAGAAGCTGTTCCTCATCCCCGAGGAATACGCCACGCCACAAGAGCTGTTGGCTACCGACCAATACACCCACGAAAACCGCTGGCATGCCTTGCATGATGGTTTCGTGCGGGCCGTGGTCGACCCGCGGCAGAACGCCCTGGCCTGCGCCATGGCCACTGCCCGTCATGGCCAGGCGGCACCGATCGAAGCGTTGCGTGCCGAGCGCGTTGCCAAGGCGATTGAAGTCGGGCCAAAAGGCCTTGACCTCAATACTCGCCTGGCCCTGCTCAGCGACCCGGTGGCACTGAGCCGTCTGCACGAGCAGGTGTGGGCCGAGCACAATGCGGCATGGATCGATGTGTGGCGTGCGTCGATCAACAATGACCCGCATTCGCCGCTGTTGCCGTTGCACCCGGAAAACGCAGGCCAACCGAGCCTCGTCGGCGCCTGATCGGGCCTGTTCGCGGCGGTTCGGCGCCCCGATGAACCCGCTCCTACCAGGGATACACATTCCCTTGTAGGAGCGGGTTCACCCGCGAAGCTTTTTGGCCTAGCCCCCCATTTTGGCCAACAAAGTCCCCCCGCGGCTCTAGGTCCACGGGCCGCCATGCGTTAGCATCCCTCTCCGATACGACGCTTCGGCCAGTACGGCCGTGCCAACACAATAAGATTCGCTACTTTTCTTGCTAGGGGACTTGGTGATGATCAAGAAATACCTTTCGCGACTGCTGGTCGGCGTGACCGCCCTGGTCGCCGTGACCGCGGCCCAGGCGGGCGCCATCGATGACGCGGTCAAGCGCGGCACCCTGCGGGTGGGCATGGACCCCACCTACATGCCCTTCCAGATGACCAACAAACGTGGCGAGATCATCGGCTTCGAAGTCGATATCCTCAAAGCCATGGCCAAGTCCATGGGCGTCAAGTTCGAGGCAGTGTCCACCGCCTATGACGGCATCATCCCGGCCCTGCTGACCGACAAGTTCGACATGATCGGCAGCGGCATGACCCTGACCCAGGAGCGCAATCTGCGCCTGAACTTCAGCGAACCCTTCATCGTGGTGGGCCAGACCCTGCTGATCCGCAAGGAACTGGCTGGTGAGATCAAGTCGTACAAAGACCTGAACAACGAGAAATACCGCTTGACCTCCAAGCTGGGCACCACCGGCGAAATGGTCTCCAAGAAGCTGATCAGCAAAGCCAAGTACCACGGTTACGACAACGAGCAGGAAGCAGTAATGGACGTGGTCAATGGCAAGGCCGACGCCTTTGTCTATGACGCGCCGTACAACGTGGTGGCGGTAGATAAAGCCGGTGCCGGCAAGCTGCTGTTCCTCGAAGAACCCTTCACCTACGAGCCGCTGGCCTTCGGCCTGAAGAAAGGCGACTACGACAGCATCAACTTCATCAACAACTTCCTGCACCAGATCAAGCATGACGGGACCTACGATCGTATTCACGACAAGTGGTTCAAGAACAAGGACTGGCTGAAGGAAATGGAATAAGGCTCAGGCCACAAGCCCAGCTTTATGATCCCGACGCGCAGGCAAACCCTGCGCGTTCGCATTTACGGAAGTACCTCACGTGATCAAACACAAGAAAGCCCAGTGGCCTTGGCATGGGTTGACCGCCCTGGTCCTGGTAGGCCTGGCGCTCAGCCTGTACATGGCCACCTCGATGATTTCCTACGAGTGGCGCTGGAACCGCGTACCGCAGTACTTCGCCTACAAGGCCGAGGAAACGCAACGCGCTGCCGGTTACGGCACTGTGCAGGAAATCGTCATCTCCGGTGACAACGCCCGCGTCACGCTGAAGGACGAAAGTGGTGCCGAGCAAGTGCTCGATGTGGCCAAGGACAGCCTGCAACTGAGCCGCGGCGACGATGTTGCCGAAGGCGACCAGATTGGGGTAACCCGCCATTGGGCCGCTGGCCCGCTGGCATGGGGCCTGTGGACCACCTTGTGGATCTCGGTGGTGTCTGGGGCGCTGGGCCTGGTGATCGGCCTGTTCGCCGGATTGTGCCGGTTGTCGAACAACCCGACCCTGCGCGACCTGTCGACCGTCTATGTCGAACTGGTGCGCGGCACGCCGCTGCTGGTGCAGATCTTCATCTTCTACTTCTTCATCGGCACCGTGCTCAACCTGTCCCGCGAGTTTGCCGGGGTGGCGGCGCTGGCGCTGTTCACCGGCGCCTACGTGGCCGAAATCGTTCGGGCTGGCGTGCAGTCGATTGCCAAGGGCCAGAACGAGGCTGCGCGGTCGCTGGGCCTTAACGCTGGCCAGTCGATGCGCCATGTGATCTTGCCGCAGGCCTTCAAGCGCGTGCTTCCGCCCCTGGCCGGCCAGTTCATCAGCCTGGTCAAGGACACCTCGCTGGTATCGGTGATCGCCATCACCGAGTTGACCAAGAGTGGCCGTGAGGCCATCACCACCTCGTTCTCTACCTTCGAGATCTGGTTCTGCGTGGCAGGCTTGTACCTGCTGATCAACCTGCCGCTGTCGCACATTGCCAGCCGGCTCGAGCGGAGGCTTGCGCAAAGTGATTGAAGTCCGTGATTTGCTAAAAGTCTTCGACACCCGTGGCCAGGTGGTAAGGGCTGTGGATAACGTCACCACGCAGGTCGCCAAGGGCGAAGTGGTGGTGGTGCTCGGCCCGTCGGGATCGGGCAAGTCGACATTCCTGCGCTGCCTTAACGGCCTGGAGCATTTCGACCAAGGCCATGTGGCCATCGATGGCCTGCAACTGGCCGACCCCAAGACCGACATCAATGCCTACCGCCGCGAAGTCGGCATGGTGTTCCAGCACTTCAACCTGTTCCCGCATATGACTGTGCTGGAAAACCTGTGCCTGGCGCAGAAGGTGGTGCGCAAGCGCAACAAGGCTGACCGCGAGGCCAAGGCCCGGGCGCTGCTGGAAAAGGTTGGTATCGCGCAGAAGGCCAACGAATTCCCGTCCCGGCTTTCTGGCGGCCAGCAGCAACGGGTAGCGATTGCCCGGGCCCTGGCAATGGACCCGAAAGTGATGCTGTTCGACGAGCCGACCTCGGCGCTCGACCCGGAAATGGTCGGTGAGGTGCTGGACGTGATGAAGACGCTGGCCCAGGAAGGCATGACCATGGTTTGCGTCACCCACGAAATGGGCTTTGCCCGCGAAGTGGCGGACCGCGTGCTGTTCTTCGACCACGGCAAACTGCTGGAAGATTCGGCCCCGGCCGCGTTCTTCGCTGCGCCGAAAGACCCGCGTGCACAGGCATTCCTGCGCCAGGTGCTGTAACCGCGCTGGCTTCTTCACGGGCAGCCCGCTCCTGCATGTCCACCACTGCCTTGAAGGGGGTGATGTACCTGTGTGAGCGGGCTTGCCCACGAAGAGGCCGGGGCGAAGTCAGATGCTGAACCGCCCCACCATCCCCCGCAATTGCTGCCCCAGATGCTCCAGCTCTCCACTTGAGGCTGCCGTCTGCTCACTGGCCGCACTGGTCTGATCCGAAACATCCCGCACATTGATCACACTTCGGTTGATCTGCTCGGCTACCACGCTCTGCTCCTCACTGGCGGTGGCGATCTGCTGGTTCATGCCCTGAATGCTCGACACCGTGTCGGTGATCTGGCTCAGTGCGTGCCCAGCCCTGCGGCTCAGCTCCACACTCTGTTCGGTCAGGTTCTTGCTGCTGTCCAGTAAGCGGGTCACTTCGTCGGTACCGTTGTGCAGGCTGTCTATCAGTTGGCCGATCTCTTCGGTCGCTGTCGAAGTGCGCTGGGCCAGGCCACGCACCTCATCGGCCACCACGGCAAAGCCGCGCCCGGCTTCACCGGCGCGTGCCGCTTCGATCGCTGCGTTCAGCGCCAGCAGGTTGGTCTGTTCGGACACCGACTTGATCACATCGAGGATGCTGCCAATCCGCTGGCTCTCGCCTGCCAGGTGCTGCATGGCCGCCAGGCAATGATCCATCTGCCCGGCCAGTTGTTCGATACGGCCGATGGCTTCGGCCACTACCTGGTCACCCACCTGTGCCTGCTGGTCCGCGTTGGTCGCGGCCAGCGAGGCTTGCTCGGCGTTCTGTGCCACTTCCTGAACGGTGGCGCTCATCTGGTTCATGGCAGTGGCCACCTGGTCGGTTTCCTCGCGCTGCTGATTGATGCGCAGCTTGGTGTCTTCGCTACTGGCCGCCAACTGCGTGGCGGCCTGTGACAGCTGGCCGACGCCCTGATCGATGCCACCGATCAGCTCGCGCAGGCTCAAGGTCATCTCGCGCATGCTGGTTTGCAGCTGGCCCATTTCGTCGCGACGTTGCACGGTTTCGACCTGGCTCAGGTCACCCTTCGCGATGCGGGTGGCCACGGCCAGCGTCTGGCGCAACGGCTGGGTGATCTGCAAGGTAATCAGCCAGGCGGCCAGCGCCCCTACCACCATTGCCAGCAGTGCCACACTGGTCAGCAGCGAGCGGGCGGCCAGGGCCTCTCTGTCGCGTTGTTCGACCTTGCGTTTGCCCAGTTCGAGGCTCACCGTTCGCAGCTCGTTGCCCATGTTTTCCATGTTGTTCTGCAACTGCTCGACACGTACGGCGGCGCGGCGGTACTGATCCAGGCTGGTGCGGTACTTGCTCAGCTCGATACCGGGTTGCTCGCTGATGGCGCGTGGCAAGCCCAGCGGCGCAAGGCCTTCAAGCAGTTGCGCAAGGCTACTGTCGGCGGCGTCCAGGGCGTTGTCACCGACTTTGGCAAAATCCTCGACCGGGACGAAGGTGTAGGCTGGAACCAGGCTTTGCTGGTTCGCACCTTCTACATGCCGGCTGAGGGTGTCCATTAGGCCCAGCACACCACTTTGCTGGCTGTCGTCAGGCATTTTCAGCAAGGCCTGGGTCTGCAGCTCGTCAATCGCCTCGCTGAGTTCATGCTCCTGCGACTGCAGGGCTTCGCGCAGGGCTACACGGCTGGCGACGCTGCGCTGCAGTTCGCTGAAGGTGTCGCGCAGGCTCTGCAACACTGCCATTTTTTCTGTCAGCAACTGCCGGGACTCATCGACGTTGCTGCGTTGCTGCAGGGTGGTCAGCATGCTGTTGAGCTGGTCGAGGATGTTGCTGATGCGCGCTTTGCTGGCATCGTCGTTTAGCACGCGGTAGGTGATGCGTTCCGCGCGCAGGTCTTTTGTCAGGTCGTTGATCAGGCCTATTTCGCTGAGTTGCTGTGAGCGCACGATGGCACCATCCAGGGCCCGCCAGCCGCTGATGGTGGTGGCCAGGGTGAGCAGCAGGACCACGGCGAAGCCGAGGGCCAGCTTGGCGGCGACACTGATGTTGCCGAGCTTGCGGTTGAGGGAGCCAAGCATGGGGAATCTCCGAGCGAGTGAGAGAAAGGATGCAGGCGCATGGCTGGCATCACATCTCTGCCCATCGGCAGCGGAGCTGTAGGACTTGACCTGATAATCAGGTAGGAAATTTCGCCGCGAAGAGTAGGAAATATTTCTTCCTGTGCCGGCCTCTTCGCGGGTAAACCCGCTCCTACGACGGCCTGTGTCTGTGTGGTAGGCGCAGGTTTACCCGCGAAGAGGCCCGGCCGGGCGACGGTTGGCTAGGGTCAGAGCCTGAATCGCCCAACCAACCCTTGCAAATGGGTACCCAACCGCGCCAGTTCCACGCTGGAGCTGGCCGTCTCCTCACTCGCCGCCGAGGTCTGGTCGGAAATATCACGCACATTCATCACGCTGCGGTTGATCTCTTCGGCCACCGCCGTCTGTTCCTCGGCCGCCGTGGCAATCTGCTGGTTCATTGCCTGGATCGACGACACCGTGCGGGTGATGGTTTCCAGCGAGCTGCCGGCGCGGCGGGTCAGCTCGACGCTGCTGTCGGTCAGTTGGCGGCTGTTGTCCATCACGCTGGCCACACGTTGGGTGCCGCTTTGCAGGCCGGCTATCAACTCTTCGATCTCTTCGGTCGACTGCTGTGTGCGTTGGGCCAAGCTACGTACTTCGTCGGCCACCACGGCAAAGCCACGCCCGGCCTCACCGGCGCGGGCGGCTTCGATTGCCGCGTTGAGGGCCAACAGGTTGGTTTGCTGGGCCACCGATTTGATTACGTCGAGTACGCTGCCGATCTTGTCGCTTTCGGTCTTGAGCAGGTTCATCGCTTCGCTGGAGTTGACCACTTCGCTTGCCAGGCGCTCGATCTGTGCCACCGCCTCACCCACCACGCGATCGCCCTCGCGGGCCTGCTGGTCGGCCATCAAGGCGGCCTCCGAAGCCTGTTCGGCATTCCGTGCCACGTCGTGCACGGTGGCAGTCATCTGGTTCATCGCAGTCGCCACCTGGTCGGTTTCGACTTTCTGGTTGTTGACCCCGGCGCTGGTCTGTTCAGTTACAGCCGACAGCTGCTCGGCAGCGCTGGCGATCTGCGTGACGCCGTCGCCAATGCCGCCGATCAGTTCACGCAAACCTTGGGTCATACGGTGCATGCTGGCCTGCAGTTGGCCCAGTTCGTCGCGGCGCTGCACCTGCAGGCTCTGGGTCAGGTCTCCGCTGGCCACACGCTCTGCGGCGCGCAGGGTTTGGCGCAGAGGGACGATGATCTGCCGGGTAATGGCCCAGGCGGCCAGCAGGCCAAGGACCAGTGCCAGCGCGGTGGCAACTGCGAGCAGTGTTTTGGCCTGCGCAGCAGCGGCATCGCGCACCTCGGTTTGCGAGGCGGTCATCATCTGGCTGGCCTGCAGCAGTACCGTGCCTTGTTCAGCCATGCGTTGCAACGCTTGCTCGCTGGCGAGCTGGGCATCGCCGAACTGGGTCACTGCATCGCGGTAGCCGGCCATGGCTGTGGCGGCATCATCCAGGCTGGCAGCGTGTTCGGCTGGCACTTTGGCCGGCAGTGCACGCAGCTCGGCCAAAGCCTGGTCAATGGCTTTCAGTGCCGTTTGCTGGTAATCGGCATTGCCGCTGTAGGTGTAGCCCCGCACCTGGAAGCGCGCTTGTTGCAGCAGGGCGCTGACGTTCACTGCGTGCTGGTACTGGTTGATGTCTGCGCCTTGCAGCAGGCTACGCTGTACGCGGCCTATCAACTCCACGGCTTTATCGGCACTGCCACCCAGTACATCACGGCTGGCTTCGCGGCGTTGGTCGGCTTGCTTGAGCTCATTGAACGCCTGCTGGTAGGTGCGCACTGCCTCGCGCTGCTGTTCGAGGCGCTGATGGTCGGCGGGTTGTTCGATCTGGCCAAGCATCAGTTGCACCTGGCGGTCGAGGTTGCCCAGGGCTTTTTCAAGTTCTGCCCGCGAAGCGTCGTCGCGGCGACGATCATAGTGCTGGCGGGCGATGCGCAATTCCTGGGTGTATTGCTGGATGACGGAGATGTTTCCCAGTTTGTCGCCACGGTCGATGATGCTGTCCATGCCGTGCCAGCCGGTCAGGGTAATCGCCACGGTCAACAGCAACACCAGGCCGAAACCCAGCCCCAGTTTGCGATTGACGCTTACATTGCCCAACGATTGGGCTAACCATTGATACATGTTCGACTCCCCGGCGGCTTGGCAGCACAAATAATTGTATTGTTGCCAAGGCCATCGGCCCGGGAGAGGGAAACTTGATGGGCGAAAAAGTGCTGATTGTGTCAGAAAATACGCGAAAGCAGCGCGGTGACAGCGGTCTCCACCCGCAAGATGCGATCACCCAGCTGTACCGGCGCCAGGCCTGCCTTACCCAGCAGGTCGATCTCGTAGGGGATCCAGCCACCCTCGGGGCCAATGGCCAGGGTAACGGCTTGATCTACGGCGCGCGGACAGGCGGGGTAGGGGCCGGGATGGCCGACCAGGCCCAGGGTGCCGGCCGCGATGCTGGGTAGGCGGTCTTCGACAAAAGGCTTGAAGCGCTTTTCGATGATGACCTCGGGCAGCACGGTGTCGCGCGCCTGTTCCAGGCCCAGGATCAGGTTCTCGCGAATGGTGTCGGGCTGCAGGAAGGGCGTTTGCCAGAAGCTCTTCTCGACCTTGTAGCTGTTCAGCAGGATCAGCCGCGGCACGCCCAGTGTGGCCACGGTCTGGAACAGCCGTCGCAGCATTTTGGGTCGAGGCACCGCCAGCACCAGGGTCAGCGGCAGCTTGGCCGGTGGCTGCTGGTCGAAGGCCACGGCCAACTCGGCTTCGTGTTTTTCCAGGCGCAGCACCGTGGCCTTGCCCATCAGGCCATTGATACGGCCCACGCGCAGGTTGTCGCCCACGGCCACGCGGTGAATTTCCTGCATATGGGTGAAGCGCCGATCAGCAAGAACGACACGGTCGGCCGAGACGAAGTCGGCCTCTTCAAGAAGCAACAGGTTCACGGTTGGGTCGCTGGTGGCTGGTCGTTAGGGTCGTCGGCGGTTTCGTCGTGGGCGCTGCGCTTGCGGATCAGGCTGCCGCACAGCACGCCGATCTCGAACAGCAACCACATGGGCACGGCCAGCAGGGTCTGGGAGAAGATGTCCGGTGGGGTGAGGACCATTCCGACCACGAAGCAGCCGATGATCACATACGGGCGGACTTTCTTCAGGTACTTCACGTCGACAACGCCGATCCACACCAGCAGCACCACCGCCACCGGGATTTCGAAGGCCACGCCAAAGGCGAAGAATAGCGTCATCACGAAGTCGAGATAGCTTGCGATGTCGGTCATCATCGAAACGCCTTCTGGCGTGGCGCTGGCGAAGAAACCGAAGATCAGCGGGAATACCAGGAAGTAGGCGAAGGCCATGCCGGCGTAGAACAGGAAGATGCTCGACACCAACAGTGGAATGGCGATGCGCTTTTCATGGCGGTACAACCCTGGCGCGATAAAGCCCCAGATCTGCTGAAGGATGAACGGGATCGCCAGGAACAGCGAGACGATCATGGTCAGCTTGAACGGCGTGAGGAACGGCGAGGCCACATCGGTGGCGATCATCGTTGCATTGGCCGGCAAGTGCTCGCGCAGTGGCGCGGAAACCAGTGTGTAGATCTGCTGGGCGAAGGAGAACAGCCCGGCAAAGATCAGGAAAATGACGGCAACGCAGCGCAGCAGGCGGGTGCGCAGTTCGGTCAGGTGTGAAACCAGCGGCATCGGCTGGTCGTGTTCCGGATTCTCGCTCATGGGGCTCGCGGCGGTTGAGGCGGTTGAGGCGGTTCAGACGGTGCGGCCGGTGCAGCAGCTGCTTCGACCGGCCTGGCTTCGAGCCCGGCAGGTGGCTGCACGCTGGCCGTGGTGACCGGCGGCTTTGCGGGTGGCGTCATTGGGTTGAGGATGCGCTTGGCTTCCTCTTCCATCTGCAGGATGTGCTCGTTATGCAGCTGGCGGCGGATGTCGTCGGCGCCAATTTCGCGCTCCACTTCCATCTTGATGCTGTTGAAGCTGCGCTTGAGCCGGCCGATCCACAGGCCTGCCGTGCGCGCGGCACCAGGCAGGCGCTCGGGGCCGAGCACCAGCAGGGCGACCAGGCCGACGAGCAGCAGCTCACTGAAACTGATGCCGAACATGGGTCAGTCTTTCCGCTGCGGCTCTTGGACCGGGTGGGCCTGGCCTTCGATGGTGTGGCCTTGCTGCGGCTGTGCGGTGTTTTGCACCGGTGGCACAGGTTGCGCAGGCGGCGGAGTCTGCTCGGCCGGCTTGGTCTCTTCCTCGTTCATGGCCTTGCGGAAGCCCTTGATCGACTCGCCCAGGTCGCTGCCGAAGTTCTTCAGCTTCTTGGTGCCGAACACCAGGACCACGACGACCAGCAGGACGATCCAGTGTTTCCAGTCAAAAATACCCATGGTGCTCTCCTAGAATCTGTTGTGCTCAAGCCGAAGGCTGGCGTGCGGCCTTTTCATCATGCCCGGAAAGCCCGAAGCGGCGTTCCAGTTCATCCAGCACGGCTTGCGGATGCTGGCCCAGCGCACTGAGCATCACCAGGCTATGAAACCACAGGTCGGCGGTTTCGTAGATGACATCGCTGTAATCCTTGCTGAGTTGGGCATCCTTGGCAGCAATGATCGTTTCGACCGACTCTTCGCCGAGCTTTTCAAGGATCTTGTTCAGGCCCTTGTGGTACAGGCTGGCCACGTAGGAGCTGTCAGGCGCCGCTTGCTTGCGTTCTTCAAGCACTTCGGCCAGGCGGTTGAGGGTGTCGCTCATGTCAATGTCCTGCGCTGTAGATGGCATCCGGGTCCTTCAGGACCGGGTCGACGATTTTCCACTGGCCGTCTTCATAGACGCGGTAGAAGCAGCTTTGACGGCCGGTATGGCAGGCGATATGGCCCAGTTGCTCGACCATCAGGATGATCACGTCGGCGTCACAGTCCAGGCGCATCTCATGCAGTTTTTGCACATGCCCGGACTCCTCGCCTTTACGCCACAGCTTGCCACGCGAACGCGACCAGTAGATGGCACGCTGCTCGGCGGCGGTCAGGGCCAGCGATTCACGGTTCATCCAGGCCATCATCAGCACGCGTCCGGTCTTGTGGTCCTGGGCGATCGCCGGTACCAGGCCATCGCTGTTCCACTTGATCTCGTCCAGCCAGTCTTTCATCGTCGACTCCAAAGCGGGCCCGCTCCTGTGCCGGGCCCTTTGCGCTAGTGTGCCAGCCACAGGCGCGGCTGGCTATTGGCGCACGATCAGGTAAAGGCCCGCAGCCAGCATCAGCCAGGCTGGCCAGGCGGCCGGGGCGGCCAGGCTTGCGGTTTCGGCAGCACCTGCGGCCAAAACTGCACCACCGCCGAGCAGGCCGGCGCCCAGCAGGCGCAGCGCCCAGCGGTCGCCCTGACGGCGGCGTTCCGGTAGTTGCGGATCGTGCAGGTGAGGCTGCGACAGGCGTTCGAGCAGGTCGCGGGTCATGCCGGCCAGGTGCGGCAGTTGCTCTACCTGGCTGTGCAGGTTGCCCAACACGGCCTTGGGGCTATAGCGGTCACGCATCCAGCGTTCGAGGTACGGCTTGGCAGTGCTCCACAGGTCCAGGTCGGGGTACAGCTGACGGCCCAGGCCTTCGATGTTGAGCAGGGTTTTCTGCAGCAACACCAGCTGTGGCTGCACTTCCATGTTGAAGCGCCGTGCGGTCTGGAACAGGCGCATCAGCACCTGGCCGAAGGAAATATCTTTTAACGGTTTTTCGAAGATCGGCTCGCACACGGTGCGAATCGCTGCTTCGAACTCGTTGACCTTGGTGTTTGCCGGCACCCAGCCCGAGTCGATGTGCAACTGGGCCACGCGCCGGTAGTCACGCTTGAAGAAGGCAAACAGGTTGCGCGCCAGGTAGTCCTGGTCCTCGGCGGTGAGGCTGCCGACAATGCCGCAGTCAATGGCAATGTACTGCGGGCTCCACGGTTTGACCGTGCTGACGAAAATGTTGCCGGGGTGCATGTCGGCATGGAAGAAGCTGTCGCGGAACACCTGGGTGAAGAACACTTCCACGCCGCGCTCGGCCAGCAGCTTCATGTCGGTGCGCTGGTCGGCCAAGGTGGCCATGTCGGTCACCGGTACGCCGTAGATGCGCTCCATCACCAGCACCTTGGGGCGGCACAGGTCCCAGTACACCTGAGGCACGTACATCAGCTCGGAGTCTTCGAAGTTGCGCCGCAGCTGGCTGGCGTTGGCCGCCTCGCGCAGCAGGTCGAGCTCGTCGTAGATGGTTTTTTCGTAGTCCCCGACGATTTCCACCGGGTGCAGGCGGCGGGCATCCGCCGAGGCGCGTTCGGCGGCCTTGGCGATCAGGAACAGCCAGGCCAGGTCCTGGGCGATGACCGGCTTCAGCCCCGGGCGCACCACCTTGACCACCACCTCTTCGCCGGTTTTCAGGCGTGCGGCGTGCACCTGGGCCACCGAAGCCGAGGCCAGTGGCTCGACGTCGAAGCGGCTGAATACCTCGCCGACCTTCGCACCGAGCTGTTCCTCGATCAAGGCCACGGCTTTTTTCGGGTCGAACGGTGGCACACGGTCCTGCAACAGCATCAGCTCGTCGGCGATGTCGGGGGGCAGCAGGTCGCGGCGGGTGGACAGCAGCTGGCCAAACTTGATGAAGATCGGCCCCAGGTCCTGCAGTGCCAAGCGCAGGCGCGCGCCACGGTTGAGTTCGGTGGGCTTGCGGGGCAGCCAGCGCCACGGCATCAACAGGCGCAGGCTGGCCAGCCACCAGGGCAGCAAGGGCTGGTCGAACAGCAGGTCATCGAGGCGGTAGCGGATCACCACACGCTGGATGCGAAAAAGACGTCGGACGGCGAGCAGCTTCATGCGTTATCGCTGGTATCAAGGGATCGGGAGAGGCGCTTGAGGCGCGCTTCAAGGCGTTCTGTATCAAGCTTCAAGGCATCGAGTTCGCTGAAGGCGGCTTCGGCTTCGCGCTTGCCGACCAGAGTACGGGATTCTTCGGCCAGGTATTCGGACAGGTTCTGGGTGAAGCGTGCCAGGCCTTGGCGCGTCCAGCGAGCGCGCAGGCGGATATGGCCAGCCAGCATTGCCGTGGCGACCGGGCCAAGCCAGCGTTGCAGCTCGTGCTCCCAGTCCAGTTCCAGGTCCTGCAGCACACCGAACAGGTCGAGCAATACCGCGCTGTCGCCGTGCAGCTCGACCTGCGGGCTGTGCAGCACGGCCGTCTTGTCCTTGACCAAGGCCAGTTGCGCCAGGCTACCGGCGGGGGCGCGCAGGCTGCAGTCGACCTCACCCTGCCAGTGGGCGGCGAGCATCAGGCCCTCTTCATCGGGCAGGATGAACAGCTGCAGGGCCGGTTGGCGGCAGTCGATCTCGATGACCTTGCCTTCCAGCGCGGCCAGCCGCGGCAGGGCCGTGCTGTCCAGGCGCAGGACGCGGTTCAGGCCATGTTCGACGCTGGCGAGCAGCCCGGCCAGCAACATCAGGGCTTGATCCCCCGGTGCACGGCAACGATGCCGCTGGTCATGTTGTGGTAGGTGACGCGGTCGAAACCGGCCTCGACCATCATGCTCTTCAGGGTTTCCTGGTCAGGGTGCATGCGGATCGACTCGGCCAGGTAACGGTAGCTCTCGGCGTCATTGGTGATCAGCTTGCCAGCCAGCGGCATGAAGGCGAACGAGTAGGCGTCGTAGGCCTTGGACATCAGCTTGTTGGTCGGCTTGGAGAACTCCAGGATCAACAGGCGGCCACCGGGCTTGAGCACGCGCAGCATCGAACGGATGGCGGCGTCCTTGTGGGTGACGTTGCGCAGGCCGAAAGCGATGGTCACGCAGTCGAAGTGGTTGTCCGGGAACGGCAGCTTTTCAGCGTCGGCCTGGACGAACTCGATGTTGCCGGCCACGCCTCGGTCAAGCAGGCGGTCACGGCCAACCTTGAGCATCGAGTCGTTGATGTCGGCCAGCACCACCTGCCCGGTCGGCCCGACAAGACGCGAGAACTTGGCCGCCAGATCACCGGTACCGCCGGCGATGTCCAGCACGCGGTTGCCGCTGCGCACGCCCGACAGCTCGATGGTAAAGCGCTTCCACAGGCGGTGCATGCCGCCGGAAAGCACGTCGTTCATCAGATCGTACTTGGCTGCCACCGAGTGGAACACTTCGGCGACTTTCTTCGCCTTCTGGCTTTCAGGCACGTCCTGGTAGCCGAAATGGGTGGTGGGTTCGGCGTGGTCGCCTTTGCGCTGGTCGTTCATATCGCTTCACCGGAAAAAATTACCGCCATTCTAGGGCGAACGGGCGGATTTGTCTTGGCGGGGTGTGCCAGTGGGCAGGGGCGGGCATAATGCTCATTATGTCTACATCCTCAGGAACGCCCGCATGACCCAGATCAGCGTCGAACGCAAACACTCTCTCGGCCGTGATGCCGCCCGCGCCAAGGCCGAAGCGCTGGTCGACAAGCTCAGCCGCGAGTACGACCTCAAGGCCACCTGGAACGGAGACCGCGTGGACGTTGCGCGCAGTGGCGCCAATGGCAGCGTGCATATTGGGGACGACAGCATCCGCGTCGAATTGAAGCTGGGCATGATGCTGTCGATGATGAGCGGTACCATCAAGGGTGAGATCGAGCGGGCGCTGGACAAGGCCCTGGCCTGACCTGGGGCGCCCAGCTGGCTATTGTGACGCGTTCTCCGGGAAGGGAATGATGCCAATCACCTGGTCAAGGCGCAGGTCGCCGCGGTAGATCGCGATGCGCTCGCGTGCGTCTGCGGCTTGCTCGAGCATGGCCTTGCGGCCTTTTACGCCTGCATCCCAGAACTTGAGGTGGCCCTTGACGAAGTCATGGGCGCTCGCATCCAGGCTGGAATAGTGAAAGTGCGCCTCCCACAGTACCCTGCGAGGCGCTTGCACATCGCGCACCTCGTAGACGTCGAGGTAATCATGGGCGTGACGAAGCTGGCGGCGCATCACGGTCTGCCTGATCCGTATCCGATCCTGCTCAGCCAGGAAGCGCAACGCCTTGCCGTCGGGATGGCGGGTGTTCAGATACGCGTTGGTGAGTAGCCGAAGCCTTTCGTGATGGACGCGGTCTACCGCTGCACGCAGGAGGTCGACCAGGCCGTTATCCAGCGGGTTGTTCAGCTCGCTCAGATGCTGTTGCACTTCGCGCATGTCACCTGCCGGCCATTCCAGAAAGTCGCTGAGGCTGTTGGGCTCATCGGCATAGTGAGCGGCAAACGCGATTTTCCCATCCACCTCTGCCAGCAGGCGGTTCGCTCGTTGGCGCAACTGTGCCCGGTCGCGCGGGGCCGGCCGCGCTTGCTCAGGCACGGCATGCCACACCCCGTCGCGTTGCGTGAAAGTGCCTGCCGGCTCATGGTTGAACGCATTACGCTGGATGGCACGGTTGCCCATTTGGTCGATCTCCACCAGCAGCGGTCGTCCTCGGTCAACACGGATGACCCGGCGTTTGATCGTTGTGGGGCGATGGTAGGACGTTGGCGAGGAGGGATTGATGCCGCTGTCGAGGTTGGTCAAGGTCGCGCTCAGTTGCTGTTCCGTGATCTGGGTAATCGTGGACAGTTCGCGTATGTATTCGTCCAGTACGTCAGCGACCAGCGCAGGCGAATCCAGTGTCCTCATGTATTGGGCGCGATCCAGCACGGAACGGTATTTCTGAAGGATATCCTCAAGCAGTTCGGCTTTGACCTGGGCCGTCTCTTCGGTGGCTGCCAGCCCGTCGTGGCTCCATACCGTGCGGCTGAACTCGATACCGCTGAGCGACGCGCGCATGGCAATCAAATGCTCGGCCGTGTCCGCAGTGAGCCGAGTCTTGTCCACGGTGAGGTAAGCCAGGTCGCTGAGCAACTGGGCCCGAATGACCAGTGTCGAATATGTCCTGCTTCGAATGGTCTGTGCGAGTTTCGTGGCTTTATTGGCAAAATCGATCTTGGGGTCCTGCAGTGTTTCCGCCAGGATCCGGTCCAGCCGCTGGCTGACGACAAGCAGGCGACGGCTGGCCTGGCTAGAATCGCGTATCCGTTCGCGATAATCGAGGTATTGCTGTATTTGCTCGGCAGTCTCTGGAACGCGGGGCAGCCCGATGGCCTGTGCGCTCAGTGCCTGGTGGTCGACCTGCTCCAGCAAGCGTCGGCACAGCAGCATGTCGTTTTCGATGGCTGCACCGTACCAATTGCCGTATCGGCGTCGGCTCGGGGCTCGGGTGTCGACTTTGCTGAACCGTGGTTCGGCCATCTCCTTGAATACTTCGATGTTCCCATGCAACAGCGTGCTCTGCCGTTCCAGGTAGAGCGCGGATGCCCTGATTTCCGGCAAGTGGCGCAGGCGCTGGGCTTTGAGTGCCTGTTTCTGAAGTTGCAATGCGGGTGGCGGTGAAGCGCGCTCCTGCGCAGGTAGTGCATCCACAGCCAGGCTGTACTCCAGAGCGAGCTCGTCATAAGCCTGCAGTTGCGCTCGGCTGCGTTCCATAAGTGGCACCATCTGATTCAGTGCTTGTTGGTTCGCCGTGGCGGTTGTGCTCAACGTGTCGAAGCGCTGGCGGTTTTCAGCGCTGATGGATTGCCTGTTCCTTGGCATGCCGCCAGAGAGGTTCAGGTTCACGGTCCATTGGCCATTCCAGCGTGTCAGCCAGGGGCCTTTCTGGCGCTCACGGCCAACGATATGGTAGCCGTCCGGGGTGCCATCCCATTGGGACACCCATTCGCTGTTGCTCGGCTCGGGGCCGATGACCTGCATGCCGTTCCAGGTCTCGATGACCTCATACACACCATCGCCCAGCTTGACGTAGTAACGGCCGGCGATCTTGAACAACCCACGCAAACGGCCACCTGTCAGGGGCGCGGGCGCTTCCAGTGGCTGCAAGGCTTGCAGTTGTGCCAGCGACTGGCGCTCCTGCACCGACAGGTTGCTCAGGCGCTGGCCGTCATGCCAGCCATCTACACGCACGAGCGTGGGCTGCGGCGCCTCGACGGGGGCCTGCCACGGTTTCTTCTGGGGCTGCTCGAGCGCTGTGGGCGGGGACTCTTCCTTCGGCGCAGGGCCTGAAAAACGTAGTGAAGTGGCCCCTTCGCTGCTGGCAGGTGGCGTTGCGGGGCGATGGGCAAGGAGCAAGGCCAGGTTGGTGAGCAGGTCGATGGCTGCGACGATCTTATCGTCACCGCTGCGCTTGATCAGCGCCTCCACATCGTCCTTGGCCGCCGACAGCGCCACGACCAGCCACACCAGAGTGGTCATCGGGCCGTGCCAAAGCTGGGTGACGGTATTGAAGATCGCCCAGGCAGCCTCTTTCACCAAAGCCCGCACTTCCTGCGCATTGGAGACGCTGTTGCTGGCTGAGGCGAATAACATGGTCTCGATGCGGGCGTTGAACAGATGGGTGTCCAGATCATCCGTCCAGGCCTGGAACGAGGCCTGGACCGGGCGGCTCAGGCGTTGCAAAAGCACATCCAGCAGCTGGACCTGTACGTTGAGCAGATGCGTCAGCTTGGAAATGTTCGGGTGCAGGTGCGGGTGCTTGAACCCGTCGTTCTGGTAAATCGGACGTGTGTCATCCTCGAGCCAGGCCAATACGCTCTCTTGCAGTTCGCCCCCGCTGCGGATTGCGTCCATCAGCAATTCGAGGGTCCCAAATTCCTGCAACGCCCGGTTGGCATAGAATGGGCGGTACAAGACCCAGCTGCCGCTTTCCGGTATTTCGATGATGAACATCCCGTGCGCCACATCGCTTGCCGAAGCGCCAGGCGCGCAAAGGAACGCCAGGGGGGCGATGCGCAGAAGGTCAGCGCCATTGTCCGTGCCCTGGCAGAACCTGAGCATTGCCTGGCTTGCCGTTTCGCCAAGCTGTCGTTCGATCTTGGCCTTCAGGGTGCTGAACCGAAGGGCGTAGCGCCATTCCCTGGCATGCTGTCGGATTCGCTCGGCCCTGCGCGGTTGGCTGTTGACTTGGTCCTTCAGGTAGGAGGGGTAGTGACCGCCGATGTCGACCTCATGAATCAGGCCCCTTATCTGGTCGATGCTCAGCCAGTCGGTCACAGGCGAGCCGTCCTCGAAACTCATCCCGCTCATCACCTCGCCAGCTTCCAGCCGCAGGCGTGAAATTGCCAGGTCGGTCAGGGGCACCGTGCGCAAGAACAGTGACTGCCCTTGTGTGCCGACGCCGATGATGGCCTGGGAAATGCGGATGTGCACCTTGTTCGGGTCGTGTACCGCCTTGTCGGGGTAGCTGGTTTGCAGGGTCTCACGCAAGCGGCGAGCGGCATAATCGCGGATATCTTCGACATCGCCCAGCGATGTGCAGCCCTTCGACCGACCTTGGTTCGCCGCCAGCTCAAGCAGTGCAGTGTGATAGGCGTAGCGGTCCTCAGCGTTGGCATTGACCAGCCATTGCGGAGGGCTGACGGCGGGTGCGGCTTGTTCCTGCGAAGGCAGGTCGAAGAAGTAAGCTGACGGGTCGCTCACCTGGCGCAGTTGTCGCTCCAGCTCGTCGACGGTTGCCAGGTCTCCAATACGCAGGCGTCCAATGTCGTCAAGGATATCGTTCAGCAGTTGCCTGGCCTGGAAGGCGAAAGGGCGTCCGATCACAGGTGTGTGCGCCCAGGACAACGCTTCGAAGCGATAGCGTTGCGCTAGCTGCCGTTGCAGCGCAGTGGCAAAGCTGGGCAGGTCGACATGGCGACGAACCGAACCGCAGGGCTTGCATTGCAGAACCAGGTTGCGGTTGCCACTTGTGATGATGAGCAACAGGTCCGGTAGGGTAACGGTGTGTGCCCCACCATCCGTTCCGAGCGTGACTTGTATCGCCTCGACAGCCAGGCTGTCGTGGACCCCGTCGAGCAGGGCGTACATAGCCGCCTTTTCATCATCCTCAAGGCCTTGGCGAGGGAGGTTCTCGAGCAGTGCAGCCTTGATGGTGTGTTCCAGCCAGAGCATGCGCGAGACTTGGCTGTCTTCGTCGAGCCCGTTCCAGAAGCCGATCTGGGCTTGCTGGAAGGCGGGTACCAACGCGCCAAGCACTGTGTCGAAGTCATCGTTGAGCTTCGTCAGGTCCGGCAGGATTTCGGGTTGGCGGATGTTGTCCTGGCCTTGCTCCTGAATTTTAAACACATGGGGCGGGCTGATGCTCAGCCTGTCTGCGGCGCCCAGTTGCACTCGTTCCTTGGCCAGAAAATGCCTGAGAAGCTCGTCCACCAGCCCGCTCTGACGTGAGCGATCATCGGTGCTGGCCGGTGCATGCAGGATGACGAAAGGATCGAGCGATGTGATGTGAGGGTGGTTGCGGTGCAACCATGGGTACCGGTCGCTGAAAATCTGGAATGCTTCTTTTGATAAAACGTCCCGCAGGCTGGGTCGTTTGGCGAAACAGGCTGCCACGCTTTGCTTGAACGTCAGCCTGGGTGGGTTTGCTACAGCGGTCATGGCGTCGATGTCCGTAAGGGGGAGCCTGCGACGCTAGCGTTATGGTCAAAGGGGCTTGCGGTATATAGATGTGGCGACGAAGACCTTAGGGTGAGGTTTCTAATTTTCTTCCCTACCTTATGCTCAAGCCCAGCCTCCATGGGCGGTTTTCCACCACTCATGAGCATGAGGTACACAGCATGGCCAAAGTGATTGTGAAGAAAAAAGACGAAGCCCTGGGCACGCTTGGCGAGGTGCGCGGCTATGCGCGCAAGATCTGGCTGGCCGGTATCGGCGCCTACGCCCGCGTTGGTCAGGAAGGCTCTGACTATTTCAAAGAGTTGGTCAGGGCGGGTGAAGGTGTTGAGACGCGCGGCAAGAAGCGCATCGACAAAGAGCTCGATGCCGCCAACCACCAGCTTGACGAAGTCGGTGAAGAAGTGAGCCGCGTACGTGGCAAGGTAGAAATTCAACTCGACAAGATCGAAAAAGCTTTCGACGCACGGGTCGGTCGCGCCTTGAATCGCCTGGGTATTCCGTCTAAACATGACGTTGAGGCGTTGTCGATCAAGCTTGAACAGTTGCATGAGCTGCTTGAGCGCGTCGCGCACAAACCATAAGGAGAGCAGGATGGCTGGCAAGAAGAACACCGAAAAAGAAGGCAGCTCCTGGGTCGGCGGGATCGAGAAATACTCCCGCAAGATCTGGCTGGCGGGGCTGGGTATCTATTCGAAGATCGACCAGGACGGCCCGAAGCTGTTCGACTCGCTGGTGAAGGATGGCGAGAAGGCCGAGAAGCAGGCGAAAAAGACGGCTGAAGAGGTTGCCGAGACGGCCAAGTCTTCGACCACTTCGCGGGTGTCGGGCGTGAAGGACCGTGCGCTGGGCAAGTGGAGCGAACTTGAAGAAGCCTTCGACAAGCGCCTTAACAGTGCCATCTCGCGCCTTGGCGTGCCGAGCCGCAACGAGATCAAGGCACTGCACCAGCAAGTGGACAGCCTGACCAAGCAGATCGAGAAGCTGACTGGTGCTTCGGTTACGCCGATTTCGTCGCGCGCTGCAGCAACCAAGCCGGCGGCGAGCAAGGCTGCGGCCAAGCCATTGGCCAAGGCAGCAGCCAAACCTGCGGCGAAAACGGCGGCGGCCAAACCTGCTGCTAAAACCGCAGCGGCAAAACCCGCAACCAAAACCGCAGCGGAAAAACCTGCAGCCAAGCCTGCAGCAAAACCGGCAGCGGCCAAACCTGCGGCAGCCAAGAAACCTGCGGTGAAGAAAGCTCCAGCCAAACCAGCAGCGGCCAAACCAGCAGCACCAGCTGCCAGCGCTGCGCCTGCTGCGACCACAGCACCGGCACCTGCCGCCACCCCGGCCAGCAGCGCGCCGTCGGCACCGACTGGCACCGGTACCCTGATCTGATACCGCGTCGCCTTTTTCGCGGGCTCGCCCGCTCCCACAGGGTGTGCCAAACCTTGTAGGAGCGGGTTTACCCGCGAATGCGTCGGCTGCAACACTCCATCTCCAGCAGGCCTAGCCCTCCAGGTACTTCACTGCCAGCTGCTCCGCCGCCGCCCGGGCCTGGGTCTGCAGGTGCGGGGCCACCAGCATCATCACCTGGTACACCACGATCCCCACATCCCCCTCGCGCCCCAGCACGCGCTGGTAATCCAGCGAGAACATCAGCGTCAGTGTGATCTGCTCAACCAGTTGCCCCAGCGCCTGGGTATCACTCTCCACCAGCCCTTGGCTCTTCAGGCTGGCCAACAGCGCCGCCAGCGTGCGTTTGATTGCATTGATCAGGCTGCGCATGCCCCGGGCGAGCTTGGGCAGGCGCCCGGTCAGGTTGGACAAGTCCTGGAACAGGAAGCGGTACTGAGCCATGCGCTCGACGATCAGGTGCAGAAACAGCCAGTAATCCTCTGCTTCCAGCCGCACCTCCAGCGGCGGGTCCAGCAACGGCATCAACGCTTCCTCAAAACGCTCGAACAAGCCCAGTACCAAGGGCTCCTTGCCATGGAAGTGGTAATACAGGTTGCCTGGGCTGATACCGAGTTCGTTGGCAATTTCCAGGGTGGACACGTTGGGTTCGCCCTGCTGGTTGAACAACTGCAGGGCGCATTCAAGGATACGGTCGCGGGTTTTCATCCAGTCAGCAGCTCATCGGGTCAGCACGTAGGTGCCTGGCGCGGGGCCTAGCGGTGGGTAAGTGGCGTTGCCCAGTTCAGTGCGCGGCGCCTTGAGCAGGCCCGAGCGTGCGGTGATCCACTCCAGCCACAACGGCCACCAGCTGCCTTCACTGCGCTTGGCGTCGTGGAACCAGGCGCGTGGGTCACTGCTCAGCTTGGGGTTGGCCAGGTAGTAGGCCTTGGGGTTGCCTGGCGGGTTGATGATGCTCTGGATATGCCCGCTGTTGGCCAGCACGAAACGCCGTTCGCCACCCAGCAGCAAGGCCGAGCGGTACACCGCGTCCCATGGCGTGATGTGGTCGTTGCTGCCGGCCACGGTAAAGCTGTCCAGGTTGACCTGCTGCAGGTCGATCGGCGTACCGCACACCTCCAGCCCGGCCGGGTAGGTCAAGGGGTTGAGCTTGAAAAATTCCAGCAGGTCGCCATGCAGCGCGGCGGGCAGGCGCGTGCTGTCGGCATTCCAGTACAGTATGTCGAACGCCGGCGGTGTCTTGCCGAGCAGGTAGTTGTTGACCCAGTAGTTCCAGATCAGGTCGTTGGGCCGCATCCAGGCGAAGATCCGCGCCACTTCACCACCGTCCAGCACGCCGCGCTGATAAGAGCGGCGCTTGGCCGCTTCGATGGTCTGCTCATCGGCGAACAGGCTGGCCGGGCTTTCGAACTTGCTGTCCAGCAAGCTGACCAGATAGGTGGCACTGCGTACCCGGCGCAATTGCTTCTTGGCTTGCAGGTGGCCTTGCAGTGCGGCCATGGTCAGGCCACCGGCGCAGGCGCCCATCAGGTTGGGGTCGCGGTTGCCGCTGATACTGCGGCAGGCATTGAGCGCTTCCTCCAGGGCTTGCACGTAGCTGGAAAGGCCCCATTCACGGTGGCGCGGGTCCGGGTTGCGCCAACTGACCATGAACACCTGCAAGCCGCTCTTGAGCATGTACTGGACAAAGCTGTTGGTGGCGCTGAGGTCGAAGATGTAGAACTTGTTGATTTGAGGCGGCACGACCAGCAGTGGGCGTGCGTGCTGCTTTTCGCTCATCGGCGAGTACTGGATCAGCTCCAGCAGCTCGTTGCGAAATACCACTGCGCCAGGGGTCGCAGCCAGGTTGGCGCCTACTTCGAAGGCGCGCTCGTCCACCTGACGCGGCAGCCCATCGTTGTGACGCAGGTCGTCGAGCAGGTGGGCCACGCCGCGCACCAGGCTCTGGCCGCCGGTGTTGAACAGCTCCTTGACCGCCAGCGGATTGAGCAGCGAGTTGCTGGGCGCCAGCGCATCATTGATCAGGTTGAACAGGAAGTGGGCGCGGGCTCGATCATCGTCGTTCAAGTGGCTTTCATCGATCCACTGCCGTGTCTGCTTCTGCCAGGCCAGATAGGCCTGCAGGCCGCGGCGATAGAACGGGTTCTGGCTCCAGGTCGGGTCGCTGAAGCGTGCGTCACGCGGGTTGGGCTGGTAGGGCGTGTCCCCCAGCATCACCCGCCCCAACTGCCCGCCAAGCGCCAGCAGATGATGCGCGGTATGCAGTGGGTGGCGCAGACCGTGGCGGCCAACGTTGCGCAACGTGGAAAGCAGGTCGCGGCCACGAAGGCCGAGGATGGCGTTTTGCACGTTCATGCGGGTGGCGGGGAGCGTTGTCGATCCTTTGGCCGTTTTGTCTTTCATGGCAACACTCCCTCGTCTAATCCAATTCCCCTGCCAGGCCGCAGCTATTTCACCCCCCCGAGGCCGGACGGGGATGCATGACCGCACGCTGACGTTCTTGCTGCAGGAACTTCATGATGATCGGGGCGACGGCTTCGGCACGGGTGATCAGGAACAGATGGCCGTCGTCGATAATGTGTAGCTGGGCATTGGGAATCCGCCAGGCCAGCAGGCGCATGTTGATCAGCGGGATCAGCGGGTCGTCGTCGCCGGCCAGTACCAGGGTGGGCTGCTGAATCTTGTGCAGCCAGTGGATGCTGGTCCAGCCGAGCCCGGCGAACAGCTGCCAGTAGTAGCCCAGCTTGCCGCCGGAGCGCACCTTGGCGGCATGGTGCATGGCCAGGTCGGGGTCACGCCGGAAGCCACCGCCATAGATCATCGGTGCAATGCGGATGACATGCGACGGCTGCACGTAACGCCGGGGGCTGGCCATCATCCACAGCACTTTGGGCTTGCCTGGTACCATGACCGCACCGGCAGCGGTGGCGGCCAGCACCAGCTTCTTGCAGCGCTCGGGGTAATCGTGAGCAAACTGCTGAGCCAGGGCGCCGCCCCAGGACACACCGATGACGTTGACCTGGCCGTAGTCGAGGTAGTCGAGCATCCGCGCGGTCAGCTTGGCCAGCCCAGGGAAGCGATACGGGTGACGTGGAGTGGACGAGCCGCCGACCCCGGGCACATCGAAGGCGATGACTTCCAGGTCCGGGTCTAGTGCGTCGATGAAGGGGAACACCAGCTCGAGGTTGGCGCCGATGCCGTTGAAGATCAGCAACGGCGTCAGGTGCGGCTTGCCGGGGCGCACAGCAGTGCGGATGGACTGGTTGTCCAGCTCGACGGTCCTGAAAATATAGGGTTGCGGCATGCACGTGACTCTTGGGTGAAGTAAACACCGTGGCGCCCCGCAGGCCACCACGGCGCTGTAACTCAACGCTCGTGAACGTAGGTGCCTGGGGAGGCTTCGCCGGCCGCGTAGGCACGGTTGCCCAGGCGGGTCGGTGCCTTTTTCAGCGCGCCGGCACGCTCGCCCAGCCAACTTTGCCAGTGCAGCCACCAGGAGTCTGCATGCTTGGTGGCGTTTTCCTGCCAGGCCACCGGGTCCCCTGGGCGGTCGGCACCGGTCATGAAGCGTGCCTTCGGGTTGCCCGGCGGGTTGAGGATGCTCTGGATATGCCCGCTGTTGGACAGTACGAATTCGATCTTGCCGCCGAACAGATGTGCCGAGCGGTAGCACGACTGCCATGGGGTGATATGGTCGTTGGTGCCGGCGAGGCTGTAGATGTCGCATTTGACCTGTTTCAGGTCGATCGCGGTGCCGCACACTTCCAGGGCTTCGGGGCGGGTCAGCGGGTTGGTCTTGAACATTTCGATCAGGTCGCCGTGGAAGGCGGCCGGCAGGCGCGTGGTGTCGTTGTTCCAGAACAGGATGTCGAACACCGGGGGCTCATTGCCGAGCAGGTAGTTGTTGACCCAGTAGTTCCAGATCAGGTCGTTGGGGCGCATCCAGGCGAACACCTTGGCCATTTCGCTGCCTTCCAGCACGCCCGCCTGATAAGAATGGCGCTTGGCGGCCTCCAGGGTCTGCTCGTCGACAAACAATGCAACCTGGTTGTCCAGGGTGGTGTCCAGCACGCTGACCAGCAGGGTCAGGGCGTTGACCTTGTTCTCGCCAATGGCGGCATAGTGGCCCACCAGAGCGGTACAGGTGATGCCGCCGGAGCAGGCGCCGAGCATGTTCAAGTCTTTGCTGCCGGTAATCGCCAACACCGCGTCGACTGCTTCTTTCAGCGCATCGATATAGGTGGACAGGCCCCACTCGCGCTGGGCCTTTGTCGGGTTGCGCCAACTGATGATGAAGGTCTGCTGCTGCGAGCGCAGGCAGAAGCGCGCCAGGCTCTTTTCCGGGCTGAGGTCGAACACGTAGAACTTGTTGATCTGCGGCGGCACCACCAGCAGCGGGCGGGCATGCACCTGCTCGGTGATGGGGCTGTACTGGATCAGTTCCAGCACATCGTTGCGGTACACCACCGCGCCTTCGCTGGTGCCCAGGTTCTTGCCCACTTCAAAGGCATCCATGTTCACCTGGCTGGGCATGCCACCGTTATTGACCATGTCCTTGGCCAAATTGGACAGGCCATCGAGCAGGCTCTTGCCGCCGGTTTCGAAGAAGCGTTTGACCGCAGCCGGGTTGGACAGGGTATTGGTCGGCGCCATGGCCTCGGTCATCAGGTTGATGACGAACTGGCCGCGGCTGATGTCATGGGGGGACAGGTCGCTGCTGCTGACCCAGTCCTGCAGCTCCTTGCGCCAGGCCAGGTAGGTTTGCAGGTAGCGGCGGTACAGCGGGTTGTGGCTCCAGGCCGGGTCATTGAAGCGACGGTCGTCGCTGTCCGGGGCCAGGCTGGATTTGCCCAGCAGCACGTTCTTCAGCTCCAGGCCAAAGTGGGCCATATGCTTGGCGCTGTGCAGCGGTTGGCGCACGGCCTGGCGCAGCACGGTGCGTGCCGAGCTCAACAGGTCCTTGCGGCGGATGCCGATGACCGGGTTCAGCCCCAGGGTGTTTTCCGAGGCCTGCCGCTGCAGCTCATCGTTGTTCTTGTTACTCATCTACGACGCTCCGTTGTCCTGAGACGAGTACCGGTTGCTGTGGTGGGTGCACAGCCCTGAGCCCGGTACTGCTACTCGGGTGACCAGTGATAAGGAACAGCGGTGCTGCGTGGGTTCTGACGACCTGCAAAGTAATGCAGGGAACTTGCCACACCCATTGGTTACCCGACTTTCGTGTAATGCGCAAGACAGCCCTTCACTGGGCTGTCTGCAAGTCATTCAAACAGATGAATTTAGAAAATGCGCTCTAAACCCCACAGGCCTTGCGCTAGAGCATGAGCTTGACCACAGATTCGGCCGGGTCGCGGGATTTGCCGGCCTTGTGCAACGCGTCGAGGTATTCCGCCCACAGTTGTTCCTGGCGCAGGCACAGTTGCTCAAGGTATTCCCAAGTGAACAAGCCGCTGTCATGGCCGTCGTCGAAGGTCAATTTCAGTGCATATTGGCCGGCAGGTTCCAGGCCACTGAGGCCGACGTTGATCTTGCCGAACTGCAGGATGGGGTTGCCGTGGCCCTGGACCTCGGCGGAGGGCGAGTGCACGCGCAGGAATTCAGCCGGCAGGTGGTAGACCTCGCCGGGTGCGTAGGTGAGGCTGAGGGTTTTGGAGGCTTTGTGCAGGTTGATGGCGGTGGGCAGGCGGGCCATGGGCAGAATCTCTCGGGAGCTGATGAAGCACAGCTTCCAGCTTATGGGGGAGGGATTCAAGGGCCCTTTCGCGGATAAACCCGCGCCTACACAGGCCACGACATACCGATGGTCCGTGTAGGGGCGGGCTTGCCCGCGAAACTGTCGAAACCGGCCTTACAGGATGTAACGCGACAGGTCTTCGTTCTGTGCCAGCTCACCCAGGTGGCTGTTCACATACGCCGCGTCGATCTGGATCGGCGCTTCGTCATGGGTGCTGGCCAGGTCGCCGGCACTGAACGACACCTCTTCGAGCAAGCGCTCGAGCAGGGTGTGCAGGCGGCGGGCACCGATGTTTTCGGTCTTCTCGTTGACCTGGTAGGCAATCTCGGCCAGGCGCTTGATGCCGTCGGCGAGGAATTCGATGTTCAGGCCTTCGGTCTTCAGCAATGCCTGGTACTGCTCGGTCAGCGACGCGTGCGGCTCCTGCAGGATACGCTCGAAGTCTTCCGGGGTCAGTGCTTTCAGCTCGACACGAATCGGCAGGCGGCCTTGCAGCTCGGGCACCAGATCGCTCGGCTTGCTCAGGTGGAAAGCACCCGAGGCGATGAACAGAATGTGGTCGGTCTTGACCATGCCCAGCTTGGTGTTGACGGTGCAGCCTTCGATCAGCGGCAGCAGGTCGCGCTGCACGCCTTCACGGGACACGTCGGCGCCACCAACGTTGCCACGCTTGGCAACCTTGTCGATTTCGTCGATGAACACGATACCGTGCTGTTCGACCGCTTCCAGGGCCTTGGCCTTGAGTTCTTCCTCGTTGACCAGGCGGCTCGCTTCTTCATCGCGAACCATCTTCAGCGCTTCTTTCACCTTCAGCTTGCGTGCCTTGCGTTTGCCCTTGCCCATGTTGGCAAACAGGCTCTGCAGCTGGTTGGTCATTTCTTCCATGCCGGGCGGCGCAGCAATTTCCACACCTACGGCATCGGCCACTTCAATCTCGATTTCCTTGTCGTCCAGCTGGCCTTCGCGCAGGCGCTTGCGGAACAGCTGGCGGGTGTTGGAGTCGGTGCTGGTCTGTGCGGCTTCTTCGCTGAAGCTGGTGACGCGTGCCTGGGGCAGCAGGGCGTCGAGGATGCGGTCTTCGGCGGCGTCTTCGGCGCGGTGGCGCACGCGGATGATTTCTTGCTCGCGCAGCATCTTCAGCGCGGCATCGGCCAGGTCACGGATGATCGACTCGACGTCGCGGCCCACGTAGCCCACTTCGGTGAACTTGGTGGCTTCGACCTTGAGGAACGGCGCGTTGGCCAGTTTGGCCAGCCGGCGGGCGATTTCGGTCTTGCCGACACCGGTAGGGCCGATCATCAGGATGTTCTTAGGGGTTACTTCGGCGCGTAGCTCGGCTGGGAGCTGCATGCGCCGCCAGCGATTGCGCAGGGCAATGGCCACGGCGCGCTTGGCGTCGTCCTGGCCGATGATGTGGCGGTTGAGCTCGTGGACAATCTCGCGGGGGGTCATGGACATGATCAATAGGGTCCTTGGGCAGGTGAGTCAGCGTGGAAAAGTCCCGCTCGCAGCGGGACGCCAGAACAGCTGAATCAGTCGGCCAGGTCCTGCTCCTCGATGGTCAGGTTGTGGTTGGTGAACACGCAGATGTCGCCGGCGATGTTCAGGGCGGTCTCGGCGATTTCGCGGGCAGAGAGGTCGGTCTTGTTCAACAGGGCACGGGCTGCGGCCTGGGCATAGGCGCCGCCGGAACCCATGGCGATCAGGCCGTCTTCGGGTTCGACCACGTCACCGTTGCCGGTGATGATCAGGGATGCATCCTTGTTGGCTACGGCCAGCATGGCTTCCAGGCGGCTCAGGGAACGGTCGGTACGCCATTCCTTGGCCAGCTCGACGGCGGCGCGTACCAGGTGACCCTGGTGTTTTTCCAGCTGGCCTTCAAAGCGCTCAAACAAGGTGAAGGCGTCGGCAGTGGCGCCGGCGAAGCCCGCGATGACCTGGCCGTGGTACAGGCGGCGCACCTTTTTGGCGTTGCCTTTCATCACGGTGTTGCCAAGGGATACCTGGCCGTCGCCGCCCATGACGACTTTGCCGTTACGGCGGACAGAAACGATTGTGGTCAAGGGGAGAGTCTCCACGCAGCGGGGCGAAAGTGCCTGATGCAGACTCATATGGGGGTGGGGGGAAGGATTTCAACCGGGGGGGATGAATGGTAGGTGCAGGCTCAAGGTTGTAGGCGGTCAATGTAGGAGCGGCCTTGCGTCGCGAAAGGGCCGCGCAGCGGCCCCAGGATCTCGGCATCATGCATAGATTGCTGGGGCCGCTTTGCGGCCCTGTCGCGACACAAGGCCGCTCCCACAGGGGGGGCTCAGGCCTCGTGGCAGACGTGGCCATCGACCAAGGTATAACGCACCGCACCCGGCAGGCAGTGGCCGATGAACGGGCAGTTCTCGCCACGGGAGAACCATTGTTCGCCAGCAATGGTGGACGCTTGCGGGTCGAAGAGCACCAGGTCGGCCGCGCCGCCCACTTTCAGCTCCCCAGCCGGCAGGCGCAGGGCGGCAGCCGGGCCGCTGCTCAGGCGGGCAAGCAAGGTCGGCAGGTCGAGCAGGCCGTCCTGGACCAGGGTCATGGCCAGTGGCAGCAGCAACTCGACGCTGCTGATGCCCGGCTCGGTGGCGCCGAACGGGGCCAGTTTGGCGTCACGCTCGTGCGGCTGGTGGTGGCTGGAGATGGCCTGGATCACACCCGATTTGACGGCGGCGCGTAGGCCATCGCGGTCCTTGGCAGTGCGCAGCGGAGGCTGCACATGGTACAGGCTGGAAAACTCGCGCAGCGACTCATCGGTGAGGATCAGCTGGTATAGCGCCACATCGGCGGTTACCGGCAGGCCGAGTTCCTGGGCCTGGGCAATCAACTGCGCGCCACGGGCGCTGGTGATCTGGCTGAAGTGCGCCCGCACGCCGCTCTGTTCCACCAACAGCAGGTTGCGCGCCAGGGCCACGGTTTCGGCGCTTTCCGGGATGCCCGGCAGGCCGAGGAAGCTGGCCATGGCACCTTCGTGGGCCAGGCCGCCTTGGGCCAGATCACGGTCCTGGGAGTGGAACACCACCGTCAGATCGAAGGTGGCGGCATACTCCAGGGCACGGGCCAGGGTACGGTTGTTGGGGATTTCCTTCAGGCCGTTGCCAAACGCTACGCAACCGGTGTCACGCAGGGCTACCAGCTCGGCCAGTTGCTCGCCCTCCAGGCCCTTGGTCAGGGCGCCGACTGGGTACACCTTGCTGTTGGCGGCTTCGCGGGCGCGGTCAAGGATAAGTTCGGCTACTGCCGAGGTGTCCAGCACCGGCTTGGTCTGCGGCGGGCAGCACAGGCTGGTGACACCGCCGGCAACGGCAGCGCGGGTTTCACTGGCGATGTTGCCTTTGCGGCTGTAACCCGGCTCGCGCAGGGACACGCCCAGGTCGACCAGGCCGGGCGCAGCGACCAGGCCATCAGCCTGAATTGTTCGGCTGGCGCTGAAACCGGCCGGGGCAGCGCCGATGGCGGCAATACGGCCGCCGTCCAGGTGCAGGTCGGTGACCTGGTCCAGGCCGCTGTTGGGGTCGATGACCCGGGCGCCGAGAATACTGATGGTCACTGCGCGTTCTCCTGGTCCAATTGACGTTGCGCGTTCTGCCCGCTCATGGCCATGGACAGCACGGCCATGCGTACGGCGATACCGTAGGTGACCTGGTTGAGGATCACCGAGTGCTTGCCATCGGCAACCGCCGACTCGATTTCCACGCCACGGTTGATCGGGCCCGGGTGCATGACGATGGCGTCGGGCTTGGCCCCGGCCAGGCGCGCGGTCGTCAGGCCGAACAGGCGGTAGAACTCGCCTTCGCTGGGCAGCAGGCCACCGGCCATGCGCTCACGCTGCAGGCGTAGCATGATCACCACGTCGACGTCTTTCAGGCCTTCGGCGAGGTCGGTGTAGACCTTTACGCCGTACTGCTCGATACCGATCGGAATCAGGGTTTTCGGCCCGATCACGCGGATGTCCGGGCAACCCAGCGCTTTGAGCGCGAGCATGTCGGAGCGGGCTACACGCGAGTGCAGGATGTCGCCGACGATGGCCACGGAGAGGTTTTCGAAGCTGCCTTTGTGACGGCGGATGGTGAGCATGTCGAGCATGCCTTGGGTCGGGTGCGCGTGGCGGCCGTCACCGCCGTTGATCACGGCCACTTCCGGGCACACGTGCTCGGCGATGAAGTGCGCGGCACCGGAGTCGGAGTGGCGTACGACGAACATGTCGGCGGCCATGGCTTCGAGGTTGCGCAGGGTGTCGAACAGGGTTTCGCCCTTGCTGGTCGAGGAGGTCGACACGTTCAGGCTGATCACGTCGGCCGACAGGCGCTGGGCTGCCAGTTCGAAGGTGGTCCGTGTACGGGTCGAGTTCTCGAAGAACACGTTGCACACAGTCTTGCCCCGCAGCAACGGGACTTTTTTCACAGCCCGGGCACCGACTTCCAGGAAGGAGTCGGCGGTGTCGAGGATCTCGGTGAGCAGTTCGCGGGGCAAACCGTCAAGCGAGAGGAAGTGGCGCAGCTGGCCCTGATCATTGAGCTGCAGCGGGCGCTTGGCGTCGATTGGCGTCATCGCGGGGGACTCTTAAAGGGCGGAAGCGGAGGCGAGGTCCTGGCGCTCGAGGGCGAGCGGTGCGGGTCCGGTCAATTTTACCCGTTCATGGGTGGCCAGCGACAGGGTGGCGCCGAGCACGTTCGGGCGAATCGGCAGTTCGCCGGCGTCCAGGTCAAGCAGGCAGACCAGGGTGACGCTGGCCGGGCGGCCATAATCGAACAGTTCGTTGAGCGCCGCGCGGATGGTGCGACCGCTCATCAGCACGTCATCCACCAGCACCAGGTGCTGGCCTTCGACTTCGAACGGCAACTCGGACGGGCGCACTTGTGGGTGCAGGCCGTTCTGGCTGAAGTCGTCGCGGTAGAACGACACGTCCAGGGTGCCCATTGGGCTGGTGTCGCCCATGGCCTCCTGCAAGGCCTGGGCAACCCAGACGCCGCCGGTACGGATACCGATGTAACGGGGCTCGGTGATTGCCCGGCGCGCCAGGTGGGCGCGAAGGTCGACAGCCATCTGCCGGATCAGCTCGGCGGGATTGGGTAGGCTCATTGCGGGCTCCTCGGAAGGGGGCGCCGGGAGGGCCCGGCGGCAAAGATGATCAGGTATTGGCCTCCAGCCAGCCTTGCAGCAACAAGGCAGCGGCAATGGCATCGACCGGGTTGTCGCGGTAGCTGCCACGCTGGCCGCCACGGGCCATGCGCTCGCCTTTGGCCTCGAAGGTGGTCAGGCGCTCGTCGTGCGTGTGCACGGGCAGGTTGAAGCGGCCGTTCAGGCGGCGGGCGAACTTTTCGGCGCGGGCGCTCATTTCGCTGGGCGTGCCGTCCATGTTCAGCGGCAGGCCGACGACAATGGCATCTGGCTTCCATTCGGCAATCAGCTTTTCCACCTGGGCCCAGTCCGGTACGCCGTTCTGCGCCTTCAGGGTGCACAGTTCGCGGGCCTGGCCGGTAATCACCTGGCCGACGGCCACGCCGATCTGTTTGCTGCCATAGTCGAAGCCCAGCAGCAGGCGTAGCTCAGCCATCAGGCGTGGCCCGCCTGGCTGGTCAGCAGGTGCAGGTTGATCCCCAGGCTGGCGGCTGCAGCCTCCAGGCGCAGGTCGCTGGCCATGCCGAAGACGATTTCCGGGTCGAACGGGCAGTTCAGCCAGGCGTTGTCGGCCAGTTCCGCCTCCAGTTGGCCCGCTTCCCAGCCGGCATAGCCCAAGGTGATCAGGCTCTGTTTCGGGCCCACGCCGGCGGCGATAGCCAGCAATATGTCCTGTGACGTGGTCAGCGACAGCCCTTCCAGCGCCACGCTGGCCTGGAAATTGCATTCGCTGCTGTGCAGCACGAAGCCGCGGTCGGTTTGTACCGGGCCACCCTGGTAGATCGGCACCTGCAAGGTGCTGGCCGGTGGCGTTTCGTCCGGGCGCAGCTGCTCGAGGATGTCGGCCAGGCTCAGTTCCTGTGGTCGGTTGACCACCAGGCCCATGGCGCCATGCTCATTGTGCTCGACGATATACGTGAGGGTCTGGGCGAAGTTCGGATCGGCCATGTGCGGCATGGCGATCAGGAACTGGTGCTTGAGGTAACTGGGTGCGAGGGTTTTCATGGGGGATAGTGTGGCGCCAGGTGGCGAGACTGACAAGGTGCGGATTTGTGTCGTCTGGTTGGCGCTTGTCGTGAGGTTTTTGGCGCCTTTTAAATCGAGCGCCGCCCGCGCGGCGCTCGATATCCGCGCCAGCACACCCCGAAAGCCCTACACCAAGGCTAAACTCAATTACTGGACAAACGGTCCCCACGGGCAAAGCGCCAGGTGCGGATGATCTCCAGCCGGTCGAACTCGGCCAGGTCTCCGGTAAACGGTGCAAACGGCGCGGCAAGCCGCACGATGCGCTGCGCCGCCTGGTCCAGAACGGGCTGCCCGGACGATTCCAGCACCAGCACCTCGTACAGCGAACCATCGCGGTTGATCGACACCATCATGCGCAAGTTGCCGTAGATCTGCTGTCGGCGTGCTTCGTCGGGGTAGTTCAGGTTACCCACGCGCTCGACCTTCTTGCGCCACTCTTCCTTGTACCAGGCGCCCTTGTCGCGCATGGTCGACGCGGCGTTCAGGCGATGGATGCGCGGGCGCTTGGCGTACATCTGCTGCTCGTTGGACAGCTCCGCCTCCAGGCTGGCGATCTGGCTGGACAACTGCGAGCTGTCGAAGTCCGGCGCCGGTGCGGCTGGCTTGGGCTGTGCTTTGCTTTCCTTGGGTTTGGGTTCGACCTTGTGCGGCTTGGGCGCAGTCGTCACCACCGCCGACTTTTTCGGGGTAGGGGGTGGGACCACCTCGGGCCTGGCCGCGGGCGGTGGTGTGATCCTGTTGATCTTGCTGTCCTGAAACGGCGCAAGCTCGGTGGTCTTGGGCACCGCCTTCTTGTCCAGGGTGCCGCTGCCTTGCTGGTTGTCCTGGGCCTGGAAGTCAGCCTTCTCGGGCGGTTTCTCGCTCTTGAAGGTGGCCAGGGTGATGTCCATGGTGTGGCGGATTTCGGCAGGCTTGACCACGGTGAAGCCGACGCCAAGAAGCAGCGCCAGGTGCACCAGCGCAGCCAGGAACAGGGTGAAGCCAAGCCGGTCCGCAGGGCGAACACGGGGAGGCAGCAGGTCGGGAGGGACGTCAGCGGGCAGCGTCATCAGGTATCCAGCAACCGCAGGGCGGGGCAGCAGCTCAGTCGAATAGGACCGGCATCATACCCCACTCTACGGCTTTACTTCGCGTTGGCTGTCAGCGTGCCTTGAGCTTGCGATCAATGGCATCCATCAGTTTGCCACCGATATCGGTGTTGTAGGCGGCATCGATTTCGCGGATACAGGTAGGGCTGGTGACGTTGATTTCGGTGAGGTAGTCGCCGATCACGTCCAGGCCAACGAACAGCAGCCCCTTCTCGCGCAGTGTCGGGCCGACCTGGGCGGCGATCCAGCGGTCGCGCTCGGTCAGTGGGCGGGCTTCGCCACGTCCGCCCGCGGCTAGGTTGCCACGGGTTTCGCCGCTGGCCGGAATGCGTGCCAGGCAATAGTCCACCGGCTCGCCATCGATCATCAGGATGCGCTTGTCGCCGTCCTTGATTGCCGGCAGGTAGGCCTGGGCCATGATCTGCTGGCTGCCCAGTGCGGTCAGGGTTTCCAGGATCACCGACAGGTTGGGGTCGCCCGCCCGGTGACGGAAGATCGACGTACCGCCCATGCCATCCAGTGGTTTGAGGATCACGTCGGCATGCTTGGCGGCGAATTCGCGAATGATGTCCGGGCGGCGGCTGACCAGGGTGGGGGTGGTGCACTGCGGGAACAAGGTGGCGAACATTTTCTCGTTGCAGTCGCGCAGGCTTTGCGGGCGGTTTACCACCAGTACGCCGTCATTCTCGGCTTGTTCCAGCAGGTAGGTGCTGTAGACGAACTCCATGTCGAAGGGCGGGTCCTTGCGCATCAGGATCACGTCCAGCTCGGCCAGCGAGCTGTCCTGCTCCTCGCCCAGTTCGAACCAGCGTACAGGGTCGGCGAACACCTTCAGCGAGCGCATGCGGGCGCGGGCCTTGCCTTCGCCCTGGTACAGGTCCTGCTGTTCCATGTAGAACAGGCTCCAGCCGCGAGCCTGGGCGGCCAGCAGCATGGCCAGCGAACTGTCCTTCTTGTAGGAGATGGACGCGATGGGGTCCATGACAATGCCGAGGCGAACGCTCATGGGGTGGTTCCTCTTGGCGGCAGGTGGCCGCAGTGGATCGAAAGAAAAGTGGCTCAGGGTGGCGCCGCGAACGCTGCCGGTCAAGGGGCGGCGCAGATGGAATGGCCACCCGGAGTATGCTAAAAATGCAGCTAATTTCCATTGGTAGGCGTCTATGGAACAACCCCTGAAGGTGATGGTGATCGACGATTCGCGCACGATCCGCCGCACCGCACAGATGTTGCTCGGTGAAGCGGGCTGCGAGGTGATCACCGCCAGTGATGGCTTCGATGCCCTGGCCAAGATCGTCGACCACCAGCCCAGCATCATCTTTGTCGATGTGCTGATGCCGCGCCTGGACGGCTACCAGACCTGCGCCGTGATCAAGCACAACAGTGCTTTCAAGGACACCCCGGTCATCCTGCTGTCGTCGCGCGACGGGCTGTTCGACAAGGCCCGGGGGCGGGTGGTGGGCTCTGATCAGTTCCTCACCAAACCGTTCAGCAAAGAAGAGCTGCTCGACGCGATCCGTGCCCACGTGCCCGGGTTTTCCGCGACTCAACAACACGCACCCTGACCGCGCCCCGCCATGGCACGGCTTTACTTTCCTGATGGGGAAACAGCATGGCCCGAGTTCTGATTGTCGACGACTCGCCGACAGAGATGTACAAATTGGCCGGATGGCTTGAAAAGCACGGTCATGAGGTGCTCAAAGCCAGCAACGGTGCCGATGGCGTGGCGCTGGCGCGCCAGGCAAAGCCCGATGCCGTGTTGATGGATATCGTCATGCCTGTTCTCAACGGGTTCCAGGCGACCCGGCAATTGAGCAAGGACCCCGAGACCAGCGCCATTCCGGTATTGGTCGTTACCACCAAGGACCAGGAAACCGATCGCATCTGGGCAAAGCGCCAAGGCGCGAGAGGGTTCGTGACCAAGCCTGTGGAAGAAGACGACCTGATCGCCAAGCTCAAAGAAGTGCTGGGGGCTTGACCACCCGTCCGCAAGGCGCGTCGCTGACCGCCTTTGAGTTGTTGCTGGACATCGACCGGCGCTGTCGCCTGCTGGTCGCCGACCAGCCGCCGCAGGACAACCGCGTGCAGCAGTGGAGCGGCATTGGTTTTCGCATTGCCGGGCAGTGGTTCGTCGCGCCCATGGGCGAAGTGGCCGAGGTGCTGCGCGAACCGCGCAGTAGCCGCGTCCCCGGCGTGCAGCCGTGGGTATGCGGCGTGGCCAACCTGCGTGGCCGGCTGTTGCCGGTGATGGACCTGAGCTGCTTCTTCGGCCTTGGCCACGCCGCACCGGGCAAGCAGCGGCGAGTGCTGGTGCTGGATCACGACGACCTGTTTGTCGGCTTGCTGGTCGACGAGGTGCTGGGCCTTCAGCACTTTGCCCTCGACAGCCTGCAGCTGTCGCCGCCGCAGCCTTTGATCCATGCCGCTGCGCGCTTTGTGCAGGGGTATTTTCCGCGTGAACGTAACTGGGCGATCTTCAGCCCATTTGCCTTGGCCCAGGCGCCGGGCTTTCTCGATGTGGCGTTATAGGACCTGCGAACGTGAACAAGCCTGCCACCCCCGTCACTGCCACTACCGTGAGCCCACGTACCCGCAGCATCGCGCAGATCACCGTGCTGTTCCTGATCCTGATCCTTTCGATCATCCTGCTGTTCGCCAACTTTGCTTACCTCAATACCCAATCCAACTACGACAAGCAGTACATCGGCCATGCCGGCGAGCTGCGCGTGCTGTCGCAGCGTATCGCCAAGAACGCCACCGAGGCGGCCACCGGCAAGGCCCTGGCTTTCAAGCTGCTGTCGGATGCACGCAATGATTTCGAACGGCGCTGGGGCTACCTGCGCCAGGGTGACAAGTCCACTGGGCTGCCGCCTGCGCCACCTTCGGTGCGTGACGAGATGGAATCGGTACGCCGCGACTGGGAAAACCTGCGCAAGAACACCGACATCATCCTGGCCAGCGAGCAGACCGTGCTGTCGCTGCACCAGGTGGCAGCGACCCTGGCCGAGACTGTGCCGCAGCTGCAGGTGGAATACGAAAAGGTGGTCGAGATCCTGCTGCAGAGCGGTGCCCCGGCCAATCAGGTTGCGGTGGCCCAGCGCCAGCTGTTGCTGGCCGAACGTATCCTTGGCTCGGTCAACACCGTGCTGGCCGGTGACGACAGCGCCGCCCAGGCGGCCGATGCCTTCGGCCGTGACGCCGGGCGTTTTGGCCAGGTGCTGGAGGGCATGCTCAATGGCAATGCGACAATCCAGGTAACCCGTGTCGAGGACGCCGACGCGCGTGCGCGGCTGGCCGAAATTGCCGAGTTGTTCCAGTTCGTTGCCGGTTCGGTGGATGAAATCCTCGAAACCTCGCCCGAACTGTTCCGTGTGCGGGAGGCCGCGGGCAACATCTTCAGCCTGTCGCAAACCCTGCTCGACGAGGCCTCGCACCTGGCAAACGGTTTCGAGAACCTGGCCGGCGGGCGCACCCTCGACACCGTTGGCGGCTATGCCCTGGGGCTCCTGGCGCTGGCCTCGATCATCCTCATCGGCCTGGTCATGGTGCGCACCACCAACCGCCAACTGCGCGAGACCGCAGAAAAGAACGAACGCAACCAGCAGGCCATCATGCGCCTGCTCGACGAAATCGAAGAGCTGGCAGATGGCGACCTGACGGTGACCGTATCGGTGACTGAAGACTTTACCGGCGCCATTGCCGACTCGATCAACTATTCCGTGGACCAGTTGCGCGACCTGGTCGCCACCATCAACCACAGTGCAGTGCAGGTCGCTGCCGCCGTGCAGGACACGCAGAACACTGCGCGGCAACTGGCCAAGGCCTCCGAGCACCAGGCTGCACAGATCAGCGAGGCGTCCGAGGCGGTGGGTGACATGGTCGAGTCGATCGATCGGGTTTCGGCGCATGCTTACGAATCGGCCAAGGTGGCCGAGCGTTCGGTGGCCATTGCCAACAAGGGTAACGAGGTGGTGCACAACACCATCAACGGCATGGACAACATTCGCGAGCAGATCCAGGACACCGCCAAGCGGATCAAGCGTCTGGGCGAGTCCTCCCAGGAAATCGGCGACATCGTCAGCCTGATCGACGACATTGCCGACCAGACCAACATTCTTGCCCTGAACGCCGCCATCCAGGCCTCGCTGGCCGGTGAGGCGGGCCGCGGGTTTGCCGTGGTTGCCGACGAGGTGCAGCGCCTGGCGGAGCGCTCATCGTCTGCCACCCGCCAGATCGAGGCGCTGGTGCGTACCATCCAGGCCGATACCAACGAAGCGGTGATCTCCATGGAGCAGACCACCGCCGAAGTGGTGCGTGGCGCACGCCTGGCCCAGGATGCCGGGGTGGCGCTGGCCGAGATCGAAGGGGTATCGCAGAACCTCGCCGACCTTATCCACAGCATCTCCGACGCCGCCCAGTTGCAGACCTCGTCGGCTGGGCAGATCTCGCACACCATGGCGGTGATCCAGCAGATTACTGCGCAAACCTCCGCCGGCTCCGGTGCCACCGCCGACAGCATCCGCCACTTGGCCCGCATGGCCAGCGAGATGCGCCGTTCGGTGTCCGGTTTCACCCTGCCACCCCCTACCGAGCCGCGTTGAGGAATAGTGACCATGGCTTCTGCAGTAAGCCCCGAGCGTCACGAAACAGTGGCGCTGGCCTGGACCAAGGCCGCCATCCTCGATTGCCTGGGCCAGGCGCGGCAGGCGCTGGAGCGCTTTGCCGGCGAGACGGGCGACCTGTCGATGATGGCTTTCGTTGTCGACAACCTGCACCAGGTGCATGGCTGCCTGCGTATGCTCGAACTGCGCGGCGCCACGCGCCTGGCCGAGGAGCTGGAGCTGTTCGCCAGGGCGTTGGCCGAAGGCCAGGTCAGCCCCCGGGGTGATTGCCTGGGCGCACTGTTCCGCGGCCTGGAGCAGTTGCCCTCGTACCTGGAGCGGTTGCGCGGTGCCCGCCACGACCTGCCGCTGGTCATGCTGCCGTTGCTCAACCAGCTGCGTGCCTGCCGTGGGGAGGAGCCGCTGGCCCAGGCCAGCCTGATGACCGGTGCCGCCCAACGCTTTGCGGGTGACGATGACCTTGCCAACCTCGACCTGTCGCTGGGCAACTGGCGTGACCAGCTGCAGGCTGGGTCGGGGCGCGATGCGCTGCGTTCGGTGGTGACTGCACTGTGCGACGACTTGATGCGCATCAAGGAGCGCCTGGACCAGTACGGCCGCGGCGACCGTCAGCACCGCGAGCAGCTCGATGCGCTACTGGCGCCGTTGCGCCACGTGGCTGACACCCTGGCGGTACTGGGCTTTCAGCAGCCGCGGCGGGTGATCATCGACCAGGTGCTGGCGTTGCAGGCATTGGCTCAGGGCGAGCGGGCGGTGGACGACGCGGTGTTGATGGATGTGGCGGGGGCCCTGCTGTACGTGGAGGCCTCCCTGAACGGCATGGTCGGCCCTTTGGAGGAAAACGGCCAGGGCAGCCTGCCGGGCTCGGACCTGGCCGAGATACGCCAGCTGGTACTGAATGAAGCGCTGAACGTGTTGCAGCAGGCCAAGGATCTGATCGGCGATTACCTGGAGTCCGACTGGCCGCGGCAACGCCTGCAACCCTTGCCAGGGCTGTTGCAGCAGATCCGCGGGGCACTGGCCATGTTGATGCTGCCCGCCGTGGCCGAGCTGTTTGTCGGCTGCGCAAGCTATGTGCAGCGTTGGTTGCAGCAACTGGAGGAAGAGCCGCCGATTGATGAGCTGACGCACTTGGCCGAAGCACTGAGCGCCGCCGAATGCTACCTGCAATGGCGAGCGGCAGACCCGCTGGCCGATGGCCAACCCTTTATCGAGATGGCACGGGCCAGCCTGGCGGCGCTGGGTGTGCAGTGCGCGGTGGTCGGGGCCAGCCCAGATCAGGACGGCAATGGCGATGGCATCGATGACGAGCTTCGCCAAGTGTTCCTTGATGAAGCCGGCGAGCTGCTGCCGGAAATCGAGCGCCACTGGCTGCGCTGGCGTGCCGACAACCAGCAGCGCGATGCACTGGGCGAAGTGCGTCGCGCGTTGCATACACTCAAAGGCAGCGGCCGCATGGTGCATGCCGAGGCGGTGGCTGAACTGGCCTGGGGCGCCGAGCACCTGCTGAACCGGGTGCTCGAGGGCCGCAGCGTGCTCACCCCGGAGGGGGTCGTAGCGCTGCAGCAGGTGTTCGTTCACCTGCCTGACTTGCTGGCCGACTTTGCCGCCGGCCAGTTGCCGCAACTGACTGAAATCGAGCAATTGGCCGGGCACCTGCACAGCCTGGCTGAAAACGATGCCCCGGCGGCTGGCGGTGTCGATGGCCTCGACCCGCAGTTGCTGGGCATTTTTCGTACCGAGGCGCAGGGCCATCTGGCCAGCCTTGAGGTTTATCTGCAAAGCGCCGGCGACCACGACACGCCGGTCAGTGATGACTTGCAGCGTGCCTTGCACACGCTCAAAGGCAGTGCCGCCATGGCCGGGGTGATGCCGGTCGCCGAACTGGCCACCGCCTTCGACCGCCTGGCCCGTGAATACAAGGGCCACCAACTGCCACTGCGTATGGCCGAGATGGAGTGGCTGGAAGCTGCGCGGTCGTTGTTCCATCTGGGCTTGGCGCAACTCGATAGCACACCGCTGGCCGCCATTCCCGGCGCCGCGGTACTGATCGAGCAAGTGGGCCAGGCCGTGGACGGCCGCCTGGCGAGTCTGCATGCAGACTCGCACCCTGCCGGGCGAAGCAAGCGTGACCCGCAGTTGGTCGCCAGCTTCCTGGCGCAGGCCATGGACATTCTGCTCGATGCAGAGACGTTGTTGTCGCGCTGGCAGCAACAGCCCGGCCAACGTGACGCACTGGACAACCTGCTCGACCAGATGACCACCCTGGGGCACGCCGCGCACCTGGCCGACCTGTGGCAGATGGATGAGGTGTGCGAGGCGTTGCTGGACCTGTATGGCGCTGTGGAGGAGGGCAGCCTGCCTGCCGATTCCCGCTTCTTCAGCCAGGCGCAGCAGGCCCATGAAGCCTTGCTGGACATGCTGGACGAAGTGGCGGCCGGGCAGGATATTCCACCGCGCCCGGAGCTGGTCGGCAGCCTGCGTAACCTGCTGGACCAGGCCCTGGCGCCGGATGCCACCGGCCTGGTGGGCATCGATACGGTCACACCGCTGCACCCGGACATGGACCTGGCCGATACCTTGGGGTTGCCACACCCGCCGGTGCAGCCGCAGGTGGCAGAACCGTTTGCCGGGAAGCCGGAAAGCCCCGGCGAAGAGCTGCTGGAAGTGTTCCTGGAAGAAAGCTCGGACATCGTCGAGAGCGCCGCGGCGGCTCTGGCGCGCTGGCAGGCCGACCCGCGCAGCAGCGTCGAGGTGGACAACCTGATGCGCGACCTGCACACCCTCAAGGGCGTGGCGCGCATGGTCGAAATCACCCCGATCGGCGACCTGGCTCACGAACTGGAGTTCCTCTACGAGCTGTTGGCTGCGGGTAGATTGCCGCCAAGCGCGCCCCTGTTCGCCCTGCTGCAGAACTGCCACGATCGGCTGGCGCATATGCTTGACGCTGTGCGCCTGGGGCAGCCGCTGCATGCCGCGACGGCGCTGATCGACTACATTCGCAACTTCAGCAGCGCGGCGCTGACAGACAGTGCCGCGGGCCAGGGGGTGCCAGAAGCTGCAACCGCCGAAGTGCCGGCAGCAGCACCAGAGCGGGCGCCCGGTGACATGGTCAAGGTCGACGCCGAGTTGCTCGACGACCTGGGTAACCTGGCCGGCGAACACTCGATCATCCGTGGGCGCATCGAGCAGCAGGTCAACGACGCGCAGTTTGCCCTCAACGAGATGGAAACCACACTCGAGCGCATGCGTGATCAGTTGCTGCGTCTGGATGTCGAGACCCAGGGCCGAATCTCCAGCCGGCAGCAGTTCGAAGGCGATGCCTATGACGACTTCGACCCTCTGGAAATGGACCGCCACTCCCAGTTGCAGCAGCTGTCACGGGCTCTCTTCGAGTCTGCCTCGGACCTGCTCGACCTGAAGGAAACCCTGGCTCAGCGCGCTCAGGAGGCCTACAGCCTGCTGCAACAGCAGGCACGGGTGAACAGCCAGTTGCAGGAGGGCCTTACTGCCACCCTGATGGTGCCGTTCGAACGCCTGGTGCCGCGCTTGCAGCGCGTGGTGCGGCAGGTGGCCAGCGAGCTGGGCAAGCAGGTGGAATTGGTGGTTGGCAATGCCGAGGGCGAACTGGACCGCAGCGTGCTGGAACGTATGGTGGCACCGCTGGAGCATATGCTGCGCAACGCCGTTGACCACGGCCTGGAAAGCCGCGCAATGCGCCTGGCCGCCGGCAAGCCGGAGCAGGGCACCATTCACCTGAATTTGCTGCATGAGGGCGCCGATATCGTCATCGAAATGACGGATGATGGTGCGGGTGTGCCACTGGAAGCGGTGCGGCGCAAGGCTATCAAGCGCGGCCTGCTGGACCCGCAGGCGCAGTTGAGTGACCACGAGATCCTGCAATTCATCCTGCGGCCAGGCTTTTCCACCGCCGAAAAGATTACCCAGATTTCCGGGCGCGGGCTGGGCATGGATGTGGTGCACGAGGAGGTCAAGCAGCTGGGTGGCTCAATGAGTATCGAGTCGGAACAGGGCAAGGGGGCGCGTTTCCTGATCCGCCTGCCGTTCACCGTGTCGATCAACCGTGCACTGATGGTGCACCTGGGTGAAGAGCAATACGCCATTCCGCTCAATACCATCGAGGGCATCGTCCGCGTGCCACCCGCCGAGCTTGCGGCGTGCTACCAGCTGGACTCGCCCCGTTATGTCTATGCCGGCCACGAATACGAGCTGCGCTACCTGGGCGAGTTGCTGCAAGGCCTGCCGCGTCCGACGCTGCTGGGGCAGAGCGTGCCGTTGCCGGTGCTGCTGGTGCATTCCAAGGAGCAGTCGTTCGCCATCCAGGCCGACAGCCTGTCGCCCAGCCGTGAGATCGTGGTGAAAAGCCTGGGGCCGCAGTTTGCCGCAGTTGCCGGGTTGTCGGGGGCGACACTGCTAGGCGATGGCCGGGTGGTACTGATTCTTGACCTGCTGGGCCAGCTGCGCGGCCAGCAGAGACGGCTAGCCCGGCTGCCCGGAGGCGGTAGCCAACGCCAGTTGCTTGGCCCGGCACCGCGCCGTGCCTTGCTGGTGATGGTGGTGGACGATTCGGTAACCGTACGCAAGGTGACCAGCCGCCTGCTGGAGCGCCACGGCATGAGCGTGCTCACGGCCAAGGACGGCGTCGATGCCATGGCCCTGCTGGAAGAGCACCGGCCCGACGTGTTGTTGCTGGACATCGAAATGCCGCGCATGGACGGCTTCGAGGTGGCCACACGCGTGCGCCGTGACGCGCGGCTGAAAGACTTGCCGATCATCATGATCACCTCGCGCACGGGGCAGAAGCACCGGGACCGCGCCATGGCCATCGGCGTTAACGAATACCTGGGCAAGCCGTATCAGGAATCGCTGCTGTTGCAGAGCATCGCCCATTGGAGCCAGGCCCATGCTTGAACTGATTTCCGGCCAGCGCAGCAGCCTGACCGGGCTGTTGCTACCGTTGGGGGACCGCACGCTGGTGTTGCCCAACGTGGCGGTGGCCGAGTTGAGCGGGCAGCGTAACCTGGTGTGCCAGCACGGCGACCCCGCCTGGCACCTGGGGTGGATCGACTGGCGTCAGCAACGCCTGCCGTTGATCGGTTTCGAGGCTGCGTGCGGTGGTGAGACGCCGTGTGGTGAGCGGGCTCGGGTGGTGGTGCTCAATGCTTTGGGCGATACCGGTTTGCGGTACCTGGCGCTGTTGCTGCAGGACATTCCGCGCTCGTGCAAGCTCGACAGTCAGCTGAACTACGTGGATGTGGCGCTGGGCCGGTTGGAGCTGGCGGCGGTGCAGGTGGGTGAGCAGGTGGCGCGGGTGCCGGACCTGGTCGCATTGGAACGGCTGGTGCGTGACGCGGATCTGCAACCTGATCTTGGGTAGGATGTTAAGGCACAGGGCCTGGCCGCTCCCACAAAGAGCGAGGCCATCAGCATCTCATCAGGAACCCAGCCCATCTCAGGAGGTCTGTGTTTGCATGTATTACGGTGAACGCTTCAACGCCTGGACCCACCTGGTCGGTGCCGTCCTCGCTGCTATTGGTGCCATCTGGCTGATCGTGGTCGCGGGCCTGCAAGGGGACCCGTGGAAGATCGTCAGCTTTTCCATCTACGGCGGCACGCTGCTGTTGCTGTACAGCATCTCCACCCTGTACCACAGCACCCGTGGGCGGGCGAAAGTGATCATGCGCAAGCTCGACCACTTGTCGATCTATCTACTGATTGCCGGCAGCTACACGCCGTTTTGCCTGGTCAGCCTGCGCGGCCCTTGGGGATGGAGCCTGTTCGGCGTGGTCTGGGGGCTGGCGATCATCGGCATGTTGCAAGAGATCAAGCCGCGCTCCGAGGCGCGGATCCTGTCGATCATCATCTATGCGGTGATGGGCTGGATCGTGCTGGTGGCAGTCAAGCCATTGCTGAACTCGCTGGGCACTGCCGGCTTCGCCTGGCTGGCTGCCGGCGGTATGTTCTACACCGTCGGCATCATCTTTTTCGCCTTCGACAGCCGTTTCCGCCACTGGCATGGCATCTGGCACCTGTTCGTGATCGCTGGCAGCCTGATGCACTTTGTGGCGGTGTCGTTCTACGTGCGCTAGTTAAAAATCGCCCCACAACTGCTGTGCCACCGACAGCGCCACCACCGGCGCGGTCTCGGTGCGCAGCACGCGCGGACCAAGGCGAGCTGCTTGGAAGCCGGCGGCTTTGGCCTGCTCGACTTCGGCTTCGCTCAGGCCGCCTTCGGGGCCGATCACGAAGGCCAGGGTTGCGGGCCTTTCATGGCGGGTGAGCGGTTCGGCCACCGGGTGCAGGACCAGCTTCAGGTCAGCCTTGGTGCTGCTCAACCATTCAGCCAGGGTCACGGGTGGGTGGATGACTGGCAAGGTAGAACGCCCGCATTGTTCACAGGCGCTGATCGCCACTTGGCGCCAGTGGGCCAGGCGCTTGTCGGCGCGTTCGTCTTTCAGGCGCACTTCGCAGCGTTCACTGACGATCGGGGTGATTTCGTTGGCACCAAGCTCGGTGGCCTTCTGGATCGCCCAGTCCATGCGCTCGCCACGCGAGAGGCCCTGGCCCAGGTGCACATGCAGCGGTGAATCGGCCTGGCCGATAAAGGCCTGGTCAAGGCTGACGCGGACAGTTTTCTTGCCCACCTCAAGCAACTGACCACGGTATTCCTGGCCGCTGCCATCGAACAGCTGCACGGCGTCGCCGGGGGCCATGCGTAGCACGCGGCCAATGTAATGGGCCTGGGCCTCGGGCAGGTCGTGCTCGCCAAGGCTCAAGGGGGCGTCGATGAAGAAGCGGGACAGTCTCATGGTTCAGCTCGGACGGAAAGGGATCATGTGACCCCCGTAGGAGCGGGTTTACCCGCGAATGCGATGGTGGGATTACCGACGCATTCGCGGGTAAACCCGCTCCTACGGGGCTAGGCGGCGGGCTTTCAGGCCTAGCCTGGGTCGCGGAAGTCGGGGTGGAAGTTGGCCGGCACTGCGACACTGATGCTATCGCGGGTGGCGATATCGATGCCTTCGCTGGCCACTTCGGCAAGGAAGTCGATCTGCTCGGGGGTGATCACGTACGGCGGCAGGAAATACACCACGCTGCCCAGCGGTCGCAGCAGCGCGCCGCGGGTCAGGGCGTGCTCGAACACCTTCAGGCCACGGCGCTCCTGCCAGGGGTAGGCAACCTTACCTGCCTTGTCTTGAACCATTTCGATGGCCAGGGCCATGCCCGTCTGGCGGATTTCGGCGACATGAGCATGATCGGCCAAATGTGCAGTGGCTGTGGCCATGCGCGTGGCCAGGGCCTTGTTGGCCTCGATCACGTTGTCCTGCTCGAAGATATCCAGGGTCGCCAGCGCTGCAGCGCAAGCCAGCGGGTTGCCGGTGTAGCTGTGCGAGTGCAGGAATGCGCGCAGTGTCGGGTAGTCGTCGTAGAACGCCTGGTACACCTTGTCGGTGGTCAGGCAGGCGGCCAGCGGCAGGTAGCCGCCGGTCAGGGCCTTGGACAGGCACAGGAAATCCGGGCGGATGCCGGCTTGCTCGCAGGCGAACATCGTGCCGGTGCGGCCGAAGCCCACGGCGATCTCGTCGTGGATCAGATGCACGTCGTAGCGGTCGCAGGCTTCGCGTAACAACTTGAGGTACACCGGGTGGTACATGCGCATGCCACCGGCACCCTGTATCAGCGGCTCGACGATCACCGCGCTGATCGAAGCGTGGTGTTCGGCCAGGGTCTGCTCCATGGCCTGGAACATGTTGCGCGAGTGCTCTTCCCAGCTCATGCCCTCGGGGCGCAGGTAGCAGTCAGGGCTTGGCACCTTGAGGGTGTCGAGCAGCAACGCCTTGTAGGTTTCGGTGAACAGAGGCACATCACCCACCGACATGGCGGCAATGGTTTCGCCGTGGTAGCTGTTGGTCAGGGTGACGAAGCGCTTCTTGTCCGGTTTGCCGATGTTCTGCCAGTAGTGGAAGCTCATCTTCAGCGCCACCTCGATGCACGACGAGCCATTGTCGGCATAGAACACCCGGTCGAGACCGGCCGGGGTCATGGCGACCAGGCGCTCGGACAGCTCGATAACTGGCTGATGACTGAAACCAGCCAGGATCACGTGCTCGAGCTGGTCGACCTGGTCCTTGATACGCTGGTTGATGCGCGGGTTGGCATGGCCGAACACGTTGACCCACCAACTGCTCACCGCATCCAGGTAGCGTTTGCCCTCGAAGTCCTCCAGCCACACGCCTTCGCCGCGCTTGATCGGGATCAGCGGCAGCTGCTCGTGGTCTTTCATCTGGGTACAGGGGTGCCACAGGACCTTGAGGTCGCGTTGCATCCACTGATCATTGAGGCCCATGGGCACTTCTCCTGGCTTTGCGGCGTGGTTCGACCGCGTAAGCCTAAGCAATGCCGCAGGGCAGGACAACCGCTGCCGTTCAATGGCGGTGGGTGCCGGTCCATTCGAGCGTGCTGTCAGGCACGGGCAAAGCCCTGCAGGGTGAGTTGCCGGAGTCAAGGCTCAGGCCTGAGGCTGTGCGAAGTCACCAGGATCATGCAGAGATCCCCTGCCACTGTGTGGCATGGCTACTGACAAAAATATGAGCTGCCAAAAGGACTTGATGTCACTGCGCTGGCAGGGTGCTCGGACCTGACGTATTCTTAACGCATCTTCCTGGGGCATTCCTGCCTCTCCCCGTTTCTGTAACCTCTGACTCGGAGTTCGCCGACATGGCTGCTGCTTGGGTGCGCCTGTGCGCGTTGGTATTGATTGGTGTGTCCAGCGGCGCCGCGCTGGCAAAAGACAAGACGCCCACGGCGATTGTCGTGGGTGGTGGCCTGGCGGGCTTGACGGCAGCCTACGAGCTGCAGAACAAAGGCTGGCAGGTGACCCTGCTGGAGGCCAAGGCCGGCATGGGCGGGCGTTCGGGCCTGGCCACCAGCGAGTGGATCGGCAACGCCAAGGCACAGCCGGTGCTCAACCAGTACCTCGACCGTTTCAAGCTTGAAACACTGCCGGCGCCCGAGTTCGTGCGTACCCCGGGTTACCTGATCGACGGCGAGTACTTCAGCGCCAGCGACCTGGCCACCAAGCAACCGGCCACGGCCGAGGCGCTCAAGCGTTACGAGAAAACCCTCGATGACCTGGCCCGTTCGATCGATGACCCGCTGAACCCGCAGGCCACCAGCACGCTGTTCGCCCTTGACCAGATCAACGTCTCCACCTGGCTGGACAAACTGCAACTGCCGGCCACCGCCCGTCAGTTGATCAATCAGCAGATCCGCACCCGCTACGATGAACCGTCGCGCCTGTCGCTGCTGTACTTCGCCCAGCAGAACCGTGTCTACCGCGGCGTCAGCGACCGCGACCTGCGCGCTGCACGCCTGCCCGGTGGCAGCCCGGTGCTGGCCCAGGCGTTCGTCAAGCAGTTGAAAACCATCAAGACAAGCTCGCCGGTTACCGCCATTGTCCAGGACAAGGATGGTGTCACGGTAAAAGTCGGCAGCGTCGGCTACAAGGCGGACTATCTGGTCATGGCTGTGCCCCTGCGCGCGCTGGCCAAGATTCAGATGACCCCTGGGCTGGACAGCCAACACCTGGCGGCGCTCAAGAGCACCAATTATGGTTGGCGCGACCAGATCATGCTCAAGTTCAAGAAACCCGTATGGGAAAGCCGTGCACGCATGTCGGGCGAAATCTTCAGTAACGCCGGCCTTGGCATGCTGTGGGTCGAGCCGGCGCTCAAGGGCGGCGCCAATGTGGTGATCAACCTGTCCGGCGATAACGCTCGCCTGCTGCAGGCCTTTGGTGAAAAGCAGATGGTCGACCAGGTGCTGATCCGTCTGCATGCGTTCTACCCCCAGGCCCGTGGTGCTTTCACCGGTTATGAGGTCAAGCGATACAGCGCGGACGCTGGCACGGGGGGTGCCTACCTGGCCTACGGCCCTGGGCAGATCAGCAAATACTGGCGCCTGTGGGAACGTCCGGTGCAGCGCATGACCTTTGCCGGTGAGCACACGGATGCCCTGTATCCGGGCACCCTGGAAGGCGCCCTGCGCAGTGGCCAGCGCGCGGCCAGCCAGGCACAGGACCTGTTGGCCGGCAAGTCGTTCGACCCGGCCAAGGCGCTGCCGGTTGCGGCGGCGGCAGGTGCGGTGGCCGCCAAGGAGAGCAAGGGCGGGTTCTTCTCCAATATGTTCGGCGGTTCGTCCGACAAGGGCGACAAAGCTGACAAGGCGCCGGCCAAAGCTGAGCCTAAGCAGGCCGAAGAGGCCCAGCAGGACAAGCCAGGCTTCTTCAAGCGCCTGTTTGGCGGGGCGCAAACGCCAGAGGTGAAGGCTGAGCCATTAGCCAAGGCTGAGGAAGTGGTGCCTGCCCCTGCGCCCGCTCCACAGGCGGCTCCTGTTCCTGCAGCGCCCGCGCCTGTAGCCAAGGAAGCGGCTGCCAAGCCTGCGGCAACCAAGGCCGCTCCCGCCAAGCACGCACCCGCGCACAAGCCAGCCCACAAGCCTGCCGAGGCGAAGAAGGCGACAGCCAAGTCGGAGCCTGCGAAGAAGGCTGTAACCAATACCCAGGCCAAGGCGGGCTGATCAATCGACAGTGTCGGCCTGTTCGCAGCATAAGGGCCGACACTGCAACCCGAACTCTCCGACTATCGTTAATGTTTTCTTAATGGTTAGCTCACAGAATAAATATCGGATTCCTCGATAATCCAAAGCAATTTTTTCCGCTTTTCTTCGATACGTTACGCGTTAGTCTGTGCATAGCTTTCACGGGGAAACACGCAACATGCAACTGCGCAATTCACCTTCTCGCTACGGCGTGGTCAGCATCATCCTGCACTGGGGCGTGGCGCTGGCAGTCTTCGGCTTGTTCGGCCTGGGCCTGTGGATGGTCGGCCTCGACTACTACAGCCCTTGGCGCAAAGCTGGCCCGGACCTGCACAAGAGCATCGGCCTGGTGTTGCTGGCGGTGATGCTGCTGCGGGTGGTCTGGCGTTTCATCAGCCCGCCACCACCGGCACCAACCAACCACGGCGCAGTCACACGTCTGGCGGCCAAGCTGGGCCACCTGGCCCTGTACCTGGGTCTGTTTGCGGTGATGGCTGCCGGTTACCTGATTTCCACCGCCGACGGCGTCGGCATACCGGTGTTCGGCCTGTTCGAAGTGCCGGCACTGATCAGCGACCTGCCTGACCAGGCAGATGTGGCGGGTGTGGTTCATTTGTGGCTGGCTTGGGGGCTGGTGATTTTTGCCGTGCTGCATGCCCTTGCCGCGCTCAAGCATCATTTCATCGACCGTGACGCGACCCTGACTCGCATGCTGGGCCGCAAAGCTTGACTCTCAACCTCAATTACACAGGAAGAAACAGGATGTTGAAAAAGACTTTTGCCGCACTGGCGCTCGGTACCGCTCTGCTCTCGGCTGGCCAGGCCATGGCTGCCGAGTACAAGATTGACAAGGAAGGCCAGCACGCGTTCGTTGACTGGAAAATCAGCCACCTGGGCTACAGCTTCATCCACGGTACTTTCAAGGATTTCGACGGCAACTTCAGCTGGGACAGTGCCAAGCCTGAAGCCAGCAAGATTAGCGTCGACTTGAAAACTGCCAGCCTGTGGTCGAACCACGCCGAGCGTGACAAGCACATTGCCAGCGCCGACTTCCTCGACGTGAAGACGTACCCGGACGCCAAATTCGTTTCCACCAGCGTCAAGTCGACTGGCGACAAGACGGCTGACGTGACCGGCGACCTGACCATGCACGGTGTCACCAAACCGGTGACGTTCAAGGCTACCTTCAATGGTGAAGGCAAGGACCCATGGGGTGGTGAGCGCGCAGGCTTCAACGCCACCACGACGTTGAACCTGAACGACTTCGGCATCAAAGGCCCAGGTGCAACTTCGCAGACCCTGGACCTGGATATCAGTATTGAAGGTGTGAAGCAGAAGTAATTTCTGCCAGCTTAAGACCGAGGGGGCCGCTTTGCGGCCCTGTCACGACAAAGGCCACGGCCAGCAGAGCGTTTCTTGACCTCTGCAGGGCGTGGCCTTTGTCGTGACAGGGCTGCAAAGCAGCCCCTTCGGTATTTCTATCCGCCCTTGCGGGTCAGCAGCGCCGGGCGCTCACCGCGTGGGCGGCTTGGCAGGTCATCCAGTTGCTCAGGCGTCGGGAAGCGGTCCAGTTTGGACTCCTTGCGAATGATCACTGGCTGTTTTTCCGGCTGACGCGGGTTGCGCACGGCCGGCTCTTGCCGGGCAGCATCGTCACGCGCAGGGCGACCACGGCCACCGCCGCCATCACGACGGGCACCGCCACCGTTGTTGGCGCGGGGCGGGCGTTTCTCTCCGCCGGCACTGCCACCACGTGGCTGGCCGCCATTGCGGGCTTGGCCTTGGCCGCCAGCGTTGCTGCGTTGACCATTGCCTTGCCCCTGACCTTGGCCAGCACCACCTGGGCGGCGGTTGCGGCCCTGGTTCTTGCCCTGGTACGGACTGACATAGTCGGCGCGGTTACCGAAGTTATCGACCTCGTCGTCCAGGAATTCTTCCGGGTCGCGGTCTGCCGGCGGTTTCGGCACGCCGGTGTTGCTGGCCTGCTGTGGGCGTGGCTTCTTGTCACGCGGCTTGCGCGGTTGCTGCGGCTTGTCACCGCTCTTTTCCTTGTCGTCCGGCTTGGCCGCAGCTTGCTGCCTGCCTTTGCCTTTGTCCTTGCCTTTGTCCTTGCGGCCGCCGTTGCTGTCTTTACCACCTTCGCCACGGGCTTGCTGGTTACGGCCACCGCGGCCGTTGTTCTGCGGGCGCTCGCGTGCTTCGGGTTTCTCGGCTTCTACCTGGCTGGCGTCGAAGCCCATCAGGTCGCCATCCGCGATGCGCTGCTTGGTCACCCGTTCGATGCTCTTGAGCAGCTTCTCTTCATCTGGCGCGACCAGGGAAATTGCTTCGCCCGAGCGACCGGCACGGCCGGTACGGCCAATCCGGTGGACGTAGTCTTCCTCGACATTCGGCAGCTCGAAGTTGACAACGTGGGGCAACTGGTCGATGTCCAGGCCGCGGGCCGCGATGTCGGTGGCGACCAATACGCGCACGCTGTTGGCCTTGAAGTCGGCCAAAGCCTTGGTGCGGGCGTTCTGGCTCTTGTTACCGTGGATCGCGGCGGCGGTCAGGCCTTGCTTTTCCAGGTACTCGGCCAGGCGGTTGGCACCGTGCTTGGTTCGGGTGAACACCAACACCTGTTCCCAGGCGCCGAGGGTGATCAGGTGCGCCAGCAGGGCACGCTTGTGGCTGGCAGGCAGGCGATACACCCGCTGTTCGATACGCTCGACGGTGGTGTTCGGCGGGGTGACCTCGATACGCTCCGGGTTGTGCAGGAGCTTGTCGGCGAGGTCGGTGATGTCTTTGGAGAAGGTTGCCGAGAAGAGCAGGTTCTGCCGCTTGGTCGGCAGGCGGGCGAGCACCTTCTTGACGTCGTGGATGAAGCCCATGTCGAGCATGCGATCGGCTTCATCCAGTACCAGGATTTCCACGTGGGCCAGGTCGACCTTGCCTTGGCCGGCCAGGTCGAGCAGGCGGCCCGGGCAGGCCACCAGCACATCAACGCCTTTGGCAATGGCCTGGATCTGCGGGTTCATGCCAACGCCACCGAAGATACAGGCGCTGACCAGTGGCAGGTCACGGGCATAGACCTTGAAACTGTCATGCACCTGGGCTGCCAGTTCGCGGGTCGGTGTCAGGACCAGTACGCGAGGCTGGCGCGGACCGTGGCGCTGCGATTTGTCGGGATGGCCGGCCGGGAACAGACGCTCGAGAATCGGCAGGGCGAAGCCGCCGGTTTTACCCGTACCTGTCTGTGCGGCAACCATCAGGTCGCGGCCTTGCAACACGGCGGGAATTGCCCGCTGTTGCACGGGGGTCGGCTGGGTGTAGCCCGCAGCCTCGATAGCGCGGACTAGAGCCTCGGAGAGACCGAGGGAAGCAAAGGACATGGGCGATCCTGTTCTCGTGTGGGCTGGGCCCGTTGGGATGTTCTGCCTGGCGCGACGGGCATCGGTGAAATGCGATCGCGTCCGGTCCAGCTGGGCTCTCACTGCACATCCGGGAAACGGAGGCTGGACGCGAAGGGGCGTCGGTGCCGATCGGGATGCCTGTTGCGAGGCCGAGCGTCCGGGCGTGAGCCGGGCGGGAAGGCCCGAGTATAACAGAGCTATCGCGCTGTGCTGCTTTCCTGCTGCTCAACGGCGTTGAGAATGTTTCCAGTGTCGCTTGTATAGCGGTTGCTGATCGCAGCATAGGCCGGTTCCTGCTTGAACCGCTGCAGCTCTTGGGCAAAGGCCACGGCCAGTGCCTCGCGCCCAGGCTTGCGCACCAGGCCCAGGTACTGCGCCTGGCGGCTGATTACCAGCGGCAGTTCTTCGACTTGCTGTTGCAGGCCGAGCTGGCGGAGCAGGTAATGCCCCACCCTGCGGTCGGTGATCACCAGGTCGATGCGGCCCAGCATCAGCTTGCCGAAGTTGGCTTCCTGGGTGGGGGCGGCTTCGCGCTTGAAGTGCGGGGCCTCAGTGAACCCTTTACCGTAGACGTAGCCGGGCGATGTGCCGACGGTGAGGCCGGCGAGGTCGTCCAGGTGGATGACGGCATGGCGGCGTGAGCGGCTTTGGAACAGGACGAATTCGACCTCCGACATGGGTTCGTCGCCGTACACCATGTAGGGTTGGCGTGCGTCCGTCTGGAAGATGTCGAGAATGCCATCGGCCAGGCCCTGCTCAGCCATCGCCAAGCAGCGCTTCCAAGGCAGGAATTGCCACTCCACCTCGATGCCGAGGCGGGCGAAGACCTGGCTGGCGACTTCATAGTCGATGCCCCGTGGTTGGCCGTTGTGCTGAAACACATAGGGTGCCCAGTCGTCGGTTACCAGGCGCAAGCGCTCGCCCAGAGCCAACGGGCTCAGGCAAACGAGCAGCAGGATCCAGAACAGACGGGCGATTTGTGGCATGGCCGGAGATTACGCGCTCGGCCGGTGTACGGTAAAGGCATGCACGCCCGATCCCACAAAACCGCGCAAGACAGTGAATTTTGCGGGCCCATCAGGCTTGTGTGGTTCGCAGCAGATGCGCCTCGATATCCTTGCGCCGCTCGCCCAATGACAACCGCAACCCCGGATGACGCAGGCACTGACGCAGCCGCTCGGGCTCCATGTAGCCGTAGCGGTCATTGAGGTTTTCCAGGGCCTTGTCCCACCAGGCGGACGCGCAGGCACGGTCGAACTCATTGGGGTAGGGGTAGCAGCCATAGAGCAATTCGCGGGCGAACTGGCGCTCGTGGCTGGGCAGGGTCAGGGTCAGCGCCTTGTAACCCAAGCGGTGCAGGGTGGGTGGCCGCGGCAGTTGGTCGTTGACCCGTGCAACGTCGGCCAGGGCCGAGGGGCTGAGTGGGTCGTGGTCGTGCTTGCGCAGCCAGGCCTGGATCTTGGCGCGGAACTGCGCCTTCCGGCTCCAGTAGTGATGGATGACATCGGTACACTCGGCCAGCTCCAGGTTGCGGTAGGCCGCCACTGCCAGGCAGAACTCCTCAAGGGTATAGGCCTCGCGAGCCAAGGGGTAGAATTCGTCCATCATGGCGATGGAGCGGTCCAGGGTACCGCAATCCTCGGCAGTGAGGCCGATAACGCCGGAATTGACGAGCGGCATCTGACAGTCGGCCAGTCCCCGGGACTCGAGAATGGTCAGCAGGTTCTTGTACAACAGGCACTTCTGGTTTGCGCCGTAGCGCGTGCCGATGGCGTTGCACAGCAGGCGGTTGGGCGCCACACGGGCGAACAGATGCAACGGCGAGGTGCGGAAGAAGGTGTCTGTGTCGATCAGCACTGCCAGCGGGTGTTGCTGCAGTACCTTGCGCAACAGCACATGCTTGCTGCGAAAGTGATAACCGTGCGGGGCATTCCATGCCTGGCGCGTGGCCTCGTCCAGCAGGTGGACGGTGACCGGCAGCCTGGCGTAGGGCTGCGCATTGTCGGTGTAAACCTGAATGTCCATGGCCTCGCCGGCTGCGCTGCCCAATTGGGCGAGGGCGCTGACGATGCTGAAGCAGGCTTCCTGATGGTAGGTTGCCGGGCCAAAAGCCAGGTATACAAGCTGTGGGCGCGAAGGCTGGAGGTGCTGCATGGCAGGCGAGACCTGTTTAACCCGAAATTGAATAAGGCTTTAGTCTATGACCAAAGCCTTAATCATTTCTTAAGCAGACTTTGCCAAAAAATTTCAGCGCGGCAGCTTCAGGTTGTTCCAGATCACCAGGCTCGGCTCAGCCTGGTTCAAGGTATAGAAGTGCAGGCCCGGCGCGCCGCCTTGCAATAGCTGTTCGCACATGCGGGTAATCACTTCTTCGCCGAAGGCCTGGATGCTGGCGGTGTCGTCGGCATAGGCTTCCAGCTGCTTGCGGATCCAGCGCGGGATCTCGGCACCACAGGCATCGGAGAAGCGGGCCAGCTTGCTGTAGTTGGTGATCGGCATGATGCCCGGTACCACCGGAATGTCCACGCCCAGCTTCTGTGCACGCTCGACGAAGTAGAAGTAGCTGTCGGCGTTGAAGAAGTACTGGGTGATGGCGCTGTCGGCACCGGCCTTGACCTTGTGCACAAAGTTGGCCAAGTCCGCCTCGAAGTTGCGCGCCTGCGGGTGCATTTCCGGGTAGGCAGCCACTTCCAGGTGGAAGTGATCAGCGGTTTCCTGGCGGATGAACTCGACCAGGTCACTGGCATAGCGCAGTTCACCACTGGCCATGCCCATGCCCGACGGCAGGTCACCGCGCAGAGCGACGATGCGTTTGATGCCGGCGGCCTTGTACTCGGCCAGCAGGGCACGCAATTCGGCCTTGGTATCGCCCACGCACGACAGGTGCGGCGCGGCAGGTATCTTCACTTCGCTTTCCAGCTGCAGCACGGTATTGAGCGTGCGGTCGCGGGTCGAGCCACCGGCACCGTAGGTGCAGGAGAAGAAGTCCGGGTTATAGGTGGCCAGCTGGCGGGCGACGCCCATCAGCTTTTCGTGACCGGCGTCGGTCTTGGTCGGGAAGAACTCGAAACTGTAGCGGCGTTCTTGTGACATCAGGCGTTCCTCTGGCAACAAGCGTCTAGCGGCAAGCTGCAAGTAAAAGCCAGATCGGTGATGGCCGGTCTGGCTTGGCGTCGTTCAAGATCTGTGTTTCTGAAGCTGCAAGTGGCACCGGCACGGTCTGCCTTTGCTCGCCGCTTGCAGCTTCAGGCTTGCCGCTTAGTAGCGGTAGGCGTGCGGCTTGAACGGGCCTTCGACGGTCACGCCGATGTAGTCGGCTTGCTGCTTGGTCAGCTTGGTGACCACGCCGCCGAAGCCGCGGACCATTTCCAGGGCCACTTCTTCGTCGAGTTTCTTCGGCAGCACTTCAACGGTCAGGCGCTCGGCTTTCTTCTCGGCCGGCAGGTCAGCGAACTTCTGCTCGAACAGGAAGATCTGTGCCAGAACCTGGTTGGCGAACGAGCCGTCCATGATGCGGCTTGGGTGGCCAGTGGCGTTGCCCAGGTTGACCAGGCGGCCTTCGGCCAGCAGGATCAGGTAGTCGTCGTTCTGCGGGTCGAAGCTGCCAGCGCCGGTACGGTGGACCTTGTGAACCTGCGGCTTGACCTCTTCCCAGGCCCAGTTCTTGCGCATGAAGGCGGTGTCGATCTCGTTGTCGAAGTGGCCGATGTTGCAGACTACGGCACGCTTTTTCAGGGCCTTGAGCATGTTGGCGTCGCAGACGTTGACGTTACCGGTGGTGGTCACGATCAGGTCGATCTTGCCCAGCAGAGCCTTGTCGATGCTGGCTTCGGTGCCGTCGTTGATACCGTCGATAAACGGCGAGACCAGCTCGAAGCCGTCCATGCAGGCCTGCATGGCGCAGATTGGGTCAACTTCGGAGACCTTGACGATCATGCCTTCCTGACGCAGGGACTGGGCCGAGCCCTTGCCCACGTCACCGTAGCCGATCACCAGGGCCTGCTTGCCCGACAGCAGGTGGTCGGTACCACGCTTGATGGCATCGTTCAGGCTGTGACGGCAGCCGTACTTGTTGTCGTTCTTGCTCTTGGTGACCGAGTCGTTGACGTTGATCGCCGGGACTTTCAGCTCGCCCTTGGCCAGCATGTCCAGCAGGCGGTGTACGCCGGTGGTGGTCTCTTCGGTCACGCCGTGCACACGGTCCAGTACCTGCGGGTACTTCTTGTGCAGCAGTTCGGTCAGGTCACCGCCGTCGTCGAGGATCATGTTGGCGTCCCATGGCTGGCCATCTTTCAGGATGGTCTGCTCCAGGCACCACTCGTACTCTTCTTCGGTTTCACCTTTCCAGGCGAACACCGGGATACCGGCGGCGGCGATCGAGGCGGCAGCCTGGTCTTGGGTCGAGAAGATGTTGCAGGACGACCAGCGCACTTCGGCACCCAGGGCAACCAGGGTTTCGATCAGCACGGCGGTCTGGATGGTCATGTGGATGCAGCCCAGGATCTTCGCACCCTTGAGCGGTTGCTCGGCCAGGTACTTGCGACGCAGGCCCATCAGCGCAGGCATTTCCGATTCGGCAATGATGGTTTCGCGACGGCCCCAGGCGGCCAGGGAGATGTCGGCGACTTTGTAATCGGTAAAACCAGCAGGCATGTTTGCAGCGCTCATGAGAGCCTCCATTCGTAATGTGCGAATGGGCGCCGTTGTGCGTTAAGCGCTCGCGAGAGCGAGCAACGCCCCATCCGAGCCTGACAGGCCTAGCCTGCTGCAGCGCCCCTCGGACAGGTGGCGGGCATGGCACCGCTGTGGGCAACCATGTAAAACGGCGCAGATTATAGCTGCCCCCGCCGGCTTGCCCAAGGTTTTCCGTCGATTAATCGCGACGATAGTCGATGTTCAATGGAGCGAAGGCAGCCGCTCTGCCATCATTGCTACACGTTAGCCAAGCAGGTCAGGAGTACAGATGAACTTTCACACCCGCAAGTGGGTTAAACCCGAAGACCTCAACCCCAATGGCACCCTGTTCGGTGGCAGCCTGTTGCGCTGGATCGATGAAGAGGCGGCGATCTACGCCATCGTCCAGCTGGGCAACCAGCGTGTGGTGACCAAGTACATGTCGGAAATCAATTTCGTCAGTGCTTCGCGTCAGGGCGACATCATCGAGCTTGGCATTACAGCGACCGAGTTCGGCCGCACCTCGATCACCCTCAAATGCGAAGTGCGTAACAAGATCACCCGCAAGAGCATTCTGACTGTCGACAAGATGGTGTTCGTCAACCTGGGTGAGGATGGCTTGCCGGCAGCCCATGGGCGTACCGAGATCAAGTATGTGCATGACCAGTTCCCGGATTCGGCAGTCGAATAGATTCTGGTTGCCTGTGCCGGCCCGTTCGCGGGTGAACCCGCTCCTGAAGGGGTAAGCGATCCCCGTAGGAGCGGGTTCACCCGCGAATGGGCCGCAAAGCGGCCCCAGGACTCAAGGCTGGGCGCTCACCTTTCGCACCACCCGGCCAATGCTCAACCCCTGCACCAGAATCGACGACAGCACCACGATGTAGGTAATCGACAGCAGCAGGTCCCGTTCCTCGCCCAGCGGTAGCGACAGCGCAAGTGCCACCGACACGCCACCGCGCAGGCCACCCCAGGTCAGCACCCGCACCGTGCCTTTGGGCACCGGGCGCCAGCGCCGCAGCAGCACGATCGCCGGGGCCACCGTCAGCAGGCGCGACAGCAGCACTGCCAGCGCCAGCACGCCGCCGGCCGCCAGGTGCATCCAATTGAACGGCAGCAGCAACAGCTCCAGGCCGATCAATGCGAACAGCAAGGCATTGAGCATGTCGTCGATCAGTTCCCAGAAACCGTCCATGTACCGGCGGGTCATGTCATTCATCGCCAGGTTGCGCCCCAGGTTGCCGATGATCAGGCCTGCCACCACCATGGCGATCGGTGCCGACACATGCAGCTCGTAGCACATCGCCGAACCACCGATTACCAGCGCCAGGGTCAGCATGACTTCCACCTGGTACTGCTCGACGCTTTTGATCATGCGGTAGGTGGCGTAGCCGATCAGGCCGCCGAACAGCACACCGCCAATGGCCTCGCGGGCGAACAGGATCGCCGTGTCGGTCATGCTCGGTGTTTCACCCAGCTGGATGATGCCCAGCAACACGGTGAATACCACGACTGCCGTGCCGTCGTTGAACAGTGACTCGCCGACGATGGTGGTTTTAAGCGGTTTGGACGCATTGGCCGTACGCAGCGCGCCAAGCACGGCAATCGGGTCGGTCGGTGAGATCAGTGCACCGAATAGCAGGCAGTAGATCAGGGGGACCTGCCAGCCGAACAGGGCAAACACCCAATGCGACAGGTAGCCGATGACCACGGTGGCGATCAGCACGCCCAAGGTGGCCAGCAGGCCGATCGGCCAGCGGTAGCTGCGCAGGTCGCTGAGGTTGACGTGCAGAGCGCCGGCAAACAGCAGGAACGCCAGCATCCAGTGCATGAGCAGGTCGTTGAAGTCGATCTGGTTCATCAGCCCTTCGACGCGCTCTTCCAGGCCAGGGAAGCCGATAAGGCTCAGGCCTTGCAACATCAGGGAAAACAGCAGCGCAGTGACCATCACGCCGATGGCGGGGGGCAGGCCGATGAAGCGGTAATTGACATAGGTAAGAAGGGTGGTGAGGCAGATAAACGCAGCAACGAGTTCAAGCATCCTGAATCCTGTGACAGTGGCTTCCAAGTCTCAACCCGAATGGCTCGGGCAGTTCTTTGATGACCTGGAGCGGGGTTCGGGGCACAGGGTTTGACCGAATTCCTTTGAAACGTTCCCAAACAAGAGGCGCACAGCGGTGCTCGGGAACGCTATATAGTCAACCTCCGAAATCCCGCACAAGGATAAGAAGGCGTGTTGGCAACATTTCTGGTGCTGGTCGCCGCCCTGCTGCATGCGACCTGGAATACCCTGATCAAATTCAGCGGCGAGCGGCTGCTGGTCATTGCCAGCATGGACACCGTAGCGCTGGCCTTCGCGGTGCTGGCGGTGCCCTTTGTCGATGTTCCGCCTGCTGAAATCTGGCCCTGGTTGTTAGCCTCGGCACTGGCCGAGCAGCTGTACCGCTACCTGCTGATCCAGGCCTACCGCGTGGGCGACCTGGGGCTGGTCTATCCTCTGATGCGCGGGCTGTCACCGTTGGTGGTGCTGGGGCTGACCCTGGCCTTTGCCGGGGAATCGCTGAGCCAGCAGCAGATCATCGGTATCCTGTTGATCCCCTGTGGCATGGCCTGCCTGTTGTGGCAAGGCGGCGGCGGTGACCGGCTGCCATGGTCGATGCTGCCGGTGGTTGCCTTGATTGGCCTGTGCATTGGTTGCTACACCTGGTTCGACGGCCAGGCCGTGCGCCTGTGGGGTAAACCGTGGGATTACCTGGTCTGGCTGACCCTGCTCAGCGCCTGGCAGTTCCCGCTGTTGGCGGGCGTAGCGCGGCGGGCGCCGTTCGTACTGTTCTGGCGGACCCAATGGCGCCTTGGGTTGGCGGTCGGGTTCTGCGTATTGTTCAGTTATGCGCTGGTGCTGTGGGCCATGCACCTGGGGTCTGTGGCCGAAGCGGCGGCACTGCGGGAGTTGAGCGTGATCCTGGTGGTGCTGCTGGGTATGCGCTACCTCAAAGAACCTTTTGGCGGGCCCAGACTCCTAGCTTGCGGGCTGGTGTTGGCCGGCATGCTGGTAATGAAGCTTTGACCTGAAGACTGAACAAGGAGTCCTGTCCATGACTGTTGCCCTGTGGTGCATCCTGATCGCCCTGCTGTTGAACCCGCTTTGTGCCTTGATCGCCAAGGCGGGCAGTGGCCGCTTCGGCCTCAAGGACAATCACGATCCGCGAGCCTTCCTCGATACCCTGTCGGGCCTGCCACGGCGTGCCCATGCTGCGCAGCAGAATGGCTACGAAGCGTTTCCGGCATTTGCTGCGGCGGTGCTTGTGGCGGATATCGTCGGCAATGCCGAGCAGGTGACCCAGGATGTACTGGGAGTGATGTATATCACCAGCCGCTTGCTTTACATCATCTGCTACCTGGCCGACTGGGCTGCCTTGCGGTCGCTGGTGTGGCTTGCCGGCTTGGCACTGATCGTGTCGTTCTTCGTGGTTTCCATCTGAAGCCGAGTGGCCTTCTTCGCGGGCAGCTCCCGCGAAGAAGGCAGCAGTGATCAAGGTACCTTGGGCACCTCAGGCAGTGGCTGACCCTTGGGCCACAGCATCCAGATCTGCCCTTGCTGTTTCATGTTCCCGGCCAACTCGCCGGCTTCTGGCCCTGTGCCCCAGAACAGGTCGGCACGCACTTCGCCGGTAATCGCCCCGCCGGTGTCCTGCGCGCCAACCGGTCGAACCACCGGCGAGCCGTCCGGGCGTGTGGTAGACAGCCACAACAAGCTGCCCAGGGGAATTACCTTGCGGTCAATGGCCACGCTGTAGCCGGCGGTAAGCGGTACGTTCAGCGAGCCGCGCGGGCCTTCGTTGCTGTCCGGGCGGGTGCTGAAGAATACGTAGCTGGGGTTGCTGGCCAGCAGCTCTGGTACGCGCTGCGGATTGGCCTGGGCCCAGGCATGAATGGCGCCCATGCTCACGTCTTCTTTCTTCAGCTGGCCCTGTTCCACCAGCCAGCGGCCAATCGGCCGGTAGGGGTGGCCGTTTTGGTCGGCGTAGCCCAGGCGAAGTTGACGGCCGTCTTCCAGTTGCACCCGGCCAGAACCCTGGATTTGCAGGAACTGCAGGTCCATCGGGTCGGTCAGCCAGGCCAGCACCGGTGCCTTGACGCCGTTACGGTTGATGACTTCGGCCGTGTCGTAGGGCTTGAGCACCCGTCCCTCCAGGCGGCCGCGCAGGCGTTTTCCCTTCAGTTCGGGGTACACACTGGCCAGGTCGACCACGATCATGTCATCAGGGATGCCGTAGACCGCCACAGGGTGGGTTGCCGATTGGCTCAGGCTGCCGGGGTAGACCGGCTCGTAGTAGCCGGTAATCAGGCCGTTGGCATTGTTCTGTGCAGAGCGCAGGCCGTACACCTGCAGGTTTTGCTCAAGGAAGGTGCGCACTTGGGCGGCGCTGGCTGTGGCGTTGCCGGCCGCTTCGCAGGTGGCAGCCCACACCGGGTCGCGCTTGAGCTTTTCGCAGCCGTTGCGCCATGCATAAAAGCCAGCCAGCAGGTCTTCATCGCTGACGGCTGGCAAGTCTTTCCAAGTGGCCGGGGCATAGGTGGCGACTGCGTGGGGCTCGGGCTTGGCGCTCTCGCCGCCGTTGCAACCGGCCAGCAAAGCGAGTACCGGCAGTGTCCAGGCCAGGTGGCGCAGGGCAGATTTCATGTGTGCATTCCTGTCGTGAGCGAACATGAAGGTTCGCCCCTGTCTTTTATGTGGCTATTGGTGTTTGGCCCCGTGGCAGCGATACTGGCCGCCCATTTGCGTAGGCCGAAGTGAGCGTGATGTTGAAGCGATTGACCGTTGTTCTGCTGGCTGCACTTGCCCTGGCAGGGGCGTTGACGGGTTGTGACCAGGTTGACCCGAACTCGCCGCTGGGCAAGCGCAAGGTGATCTTCAAGGACATGCTCAAGACCAGCGAAGACCTGGGTGGCATGCTGCGTGGCCGGTTGCCGTTCGACGGGGTGAAGTTTGCCGACGGTGCGCTGAAGCTGGACAGCCTGTCGCATCAGCCGTGGCAGCATTTTCCACAGGTGCGCGATGGGGGTGACAGCGCCGCCCGCGCCGAAGTGTGGGAGCGCCAGGCGCGGTTTCATGACCTGGCTCGGCAGCTTGAGGGCGTCACCGGCGAGCTGGTTGATGTCACCCGCAATCAGCCACTGGATGCTTCGCAACTGAAGGCATCGATGGACAAGGTCGAGTCTGCGTGCAAGGCCTGTCATAGCGAATTTCGTAATCATTGAATGGCTGTGCTGTTGGCGCAAACCTTCGAGGCGTATACAAATTCCTGTGAGAGCGGCCTTGCCGGCCAGATGCCTTAGCGGTCGAGATCGTCGACCGCTTCCTGCAGCTCTTTACGCGAATCGGCCAGCTTGTCCTTGCGCTTGTTGATCTTCTCGGCGTCGCCTTTTTTCTCGGCCTTCTTCAAGTCCTTTTCCCGCTGCGCCACTTCATGACGCGCATCGAGCACCTTCTGCTCACGTTCCTTGCGCAGGCTGGCCTCGGTGCAGTTGTCCACACCGCGCAGGGCTTCTTCCAGCCCTGCCACCTGGTCGCTGTTGCCGTGGTCACGGGCAATTTTCAGCTGGTTTTCGATGGCGCTGCGCTTGGCCGCGCAACCGGTCAGCCCGGCATCCGGCTGGGCAGCCTGGGCAGCAACCGCAGCCAGGCCCAGCGTTGCGAGCAGGAAAAGAGTCGAAATGCGTTTCATGAAAAGCCTCCTGAACGGGGCGGGGCAGCAAAAGTTGGGGGAAATCCTGCCTTGGTTTTGCCCATTTAGAAACCCTTGGTGAGGTTTTCTGCCTGGGTCTCGGGTTTTTCCTACGCACTATTTGGTAAAAAATCATTGCCCAATGCGCTGGGGTGGGGTCCGGAAACCTTCTATGCCGGCTTCGGCCAACTGTGCGGCAATGGCTTGCACCTCGGAGGCTGCGAAAAATTCCACAAGTTGGCGCGAGCGTTTTGCGCCGATGCCGGGCACGGTTTGCCATTGCCCGGCACTGCGTGAGGCCAGCGCCTGCCAGTCGCCAGTCAGTGGCAAATGCTTGCCAATGGGCACGCCAAGGGCGCGCAGCCATTGATCGAAGGGGCGTGAGCGGGCTTCGTCGAAACTGCCCATCAGGTGTGCCGCAGTGAGCCTGCTGATGCCGGGTGCCTGCTGCAGGCGCTCGGCATCGAGCTGCAGCCAATCGGTCATGGACGTTACCAGGCCGGCTTCGACCAGACGACGCCATGTGCCGGGCCCGGTGCGCGGCAACGCCAGGCCCTGTTTACCGCCAAGCCAGGTGAGGCGGGCAATGAACTGTTCATCACAGCCCTCGCTGGCCTGCCAGCAGCTGTGGGCATGATGCTGGTCGTGTGCTGGCGCGGTTATCGGTTGGCGCTCTACAGCGCGGTGCATGACGTGATCGAGGCGCGGAATGGTCAGCCCGGCAAGGCTGATGGCCACCTGATCGCCGGGGCGAATATCCAGGCGTTGCCAGCGCGCCAGCGACCCAAGGCTGACTTGGGTAATACGTCGGTCATCGAGGGTAACGGGTTGCACTTGCAGAACGGGCGTGACCCTGCCGGTGCGGCCGACCCGAAAGCGCACGTCACGTACTTCGGCCAAGGCTTGTGCATAGGGGTATTTCCAGGCCGCGATCCAGTAGGGCGCCTTGGCCTGCCAGCGCTCGGCAGGTGGTCGGCTGCCCTGGCGCAGGATTACACCGTCGGTGGCGAAGGGCAGAGCAGAGCGATACCAGTGCTCGCGCCAGTGTGCTGCATCCTCCAGCGTGTCGATGGCGATGCTGTAAAGCTGGCTGTCCGGAAACCCCAGCCGTGCCAGCTGGGCGAGGCGTTCGGCCTGTTGCTCGGGGCCGTGCGGCCAGCCCCACACGAACAAGCCGATAGCGTTGCCTTGTTCGCCGGTCAGTTGCTTGCGTGCGAGCAGCCCTGCCACGGTACCCCGCGCGTTGGCGCTGCCTGCCTTGGCTTGCACATGTTCGTCCAGGCGCAGATACAGCTCCCCTTGCAAGTGCAGGTCGACCGCCTCGGGCAACTGCCGAGTGACAGCGTCGAGTTGCGGGATGTGTCGGCTCCAGTCATGGCCGTTTACGCCGTCCCCCCGGCTGGTCAGCTGCACCAATCGGCCATGTTGGTAGGTGAGGGAAACGGCTACGCCGTCGACCTTGGGTTGTACCCACACGCCGGTCTTGCCGGCCATCCATCGCGCCACGGCCTGGCGGTCTGCCAGTTTGTCGACGCCGGTATGCGGTACGGGGTGGGGGACCGGGCCGCGAGCGCTGGCCAGGGGGGAGGGGCTGGGGCCCATTGCGAAGCACTGCTGCAGGTGGTTCAGGCGCTCGCGACTCTGGTCGTACAGCTCGTCGGCCACCAGGGCTATGCCCTGGCGATGATAGTGCTCGTCCCATCGGGCGAGCGTGGCGCGCAGTTGCGCAACTTCGGCCTTGGCCTGTTGCGGGTTCCACTGTGGGCATGAGGCAGCCCAGGCCAAGGGGGCGTTCAGCGCAAATAGCAGGGCGAACAACAACAGGTACGGCATGGCCTGGCATCCTTGCATGGCGGGGAAGCGCTTAGCGTAGGCGGGTAGCGGGGCGGGTGGTGCGTGCAGTTGTCAGGTGATATTTCGCGGGTGCTCGTCTCCAATCCCGAGTGGAGCAAAAAACCTGCGCGGCGCTCGACTCACGAGTGATGAAAATGTCCGTGACAGGCACAAAAAAGCCCCTGCCGATCGCGCGGCAGGGGCTTTCGTCTGGCGCGGCAGGAAGCTTACAGTCCGGCAGCGTCACGCAGCGACTGGGCGCGGTCGGTGCGCTCCCAGGTGAAGGTGGTGAAGGTATCGTCGCCGACAGTCTTCTGCTGCGGTGTACGGCCGAAGTGGCCGTAGGCAGCGGTTTCCTGATACATCGGGTGCAGCAGGTCGAGCATGGTGGTGATGGCGTACGGACGCAGGTCGAAGCATTCGCGCACCAGCTGGATGATCTTGTCGTCGGAGACCTTGCCGGTACCGAAGGTGTTGATCGAGATGGACGTCGGCTGGGCCACGCCAATGGCGTACGACACCTGGATCTCGCAACGCTCGGCCAGGCCGGCGGCGACGATGTTCTTGGCCACGTAGCGGCCGGCGTAGGCGGCGGAGCGGTCGACCTTGGACGGATCCTTGCCGGAGAACGCGCCACCACCGTGGCGGGCCATGCCGCCGTAGGAGTCGACGATGATCTTGCGACCGGTCAGGCCGCAGTCACCCACCGGGCCGCCGATGATGAAGTTGCCGGTCGGGTTGATGTGGTACTGGGTGCCTTTGTGCAGCAGTTCGGCCGGCAGGGTGTGCTTGACGATCAGCTCCATCACGGCTTCTTGCAGGTCTTTCTGCGAAACCTCCGGGTTGTGCTGGGTCGACAGCACCACGGCGTCGATACCGACCACTTTGCCGTTCTCGTAGCGGCAGGTGACCTGCGACTTGGCATCCGGGCGCAGCCACGGCAGCAGGCCGGACTTGCGCGCCTCGGCCTGGCGTTCTACCAGACGGTGCGAGAAGCAGATCGGTGCAGGCATCAGGACTTCGGTTTCGTTGCTGGCATAGCCGAACATCAGGCCCTGGTCACCGGCGCCCTGGTCTTCCGGCTTGGAGCGGTCCACGCCCTGGGCGATGTCTACCGACTGTTTGCCGATGATGTTCATCACGGCGCAGGTGGCGCCGTCGAAGCCGACGTCGGAACTGTTGTAGCCGATGTCGATGATGACTTTGCGCACCAGCTCTTCCAGGTCGACCCAGGCCGAAGTGGTGACTTCGCCGGCGATGATGGCAACACCGGTCTTGACCAGAGTTTCGCAGGCTACGCGGGCGTATTTGTCCTGGGCGATGATGGCATCAAGGACAGCGTCCGAAATCTGGTCGGCGATCTTGTCCGGATGCCCTTCGGACACGGACTCGGAGGTGAAAAGGGAGTATTCGCTCATCTCGAAGGTTCCTGAAATTTACCGATGGTGTATGTCGCCAGCCGTCCGCTGGAAATGGCGGACCTGGATCTGGAAACCGTTACGCAAGCCCACGTACAGGCTGTCCGCATGGGCCAGCCCGGCAGCGTTTGCCCAGCGCGCCAGGTCGTCCTGTTCGAAGCCCAGCCAGAGGTCGCCGCAGGCTTCGCGCGCCCACCCCTGGTCATGGCTGCACAGTTCGGTGACCAGCAGGCTGCCGCCTGCCTTCACCCGTTTGGCCAGCTGGCGCAAGGCCAGGGCCGGGTCGCTGAAATGGTGCAGCACCATGTTCAGCACAACGCAGTCGGCGGCCACATCCGTTGCACCCAGTGCATCGGCCAACTGCAGGTTCACGTTGTCGAGCCCTTCGCGCTGGCACACCTGGCGCGCAAGCTCGAGCATGGTAGGGCTGTTGTCCAGGGCGGTGACCTGGGCGAAGCGCCGGGCCAAGTCGGGCAGGAAACCACCGTCGCCGGGCCCGACTTCCAGCGCGCTGGCGGCCGGGTCGAAATGCAGTTTGTCGAGCAGCGCCAGCAGGCTGTCGCGGTACTGTGGAAGGCCGGCGATCAGGTCCTGCTGGGCACGGAACTTCTCTTCCACGCGCAGGAAGAAGTCCTGACTGGTGGCCGCCCGGCGCTGCTGTACATGGGCAATGCGCGCCTGCACATCGGGCGGCAGGACCAGGTCGTCGACTTCTTCGAGCAGCGCCGCATGCAGCCGCCCCCCCAGGCGCAGGCCATCGGGCAGGGCACGGCGGTAGAAGATGGCGTTGCCTTCGCGGCGGGTTGCCACGAGGTCGGCCTGGGCCAGCACCTTGAGATGGTGGCTCATGCCCGACTGGCCGATGTCGAAGATTTGCGCCAGCTCCAGCACGCCGAACGAGTCGTTGGCCAAGGCGCGCAATACATTCAGGCGCAACGCATCGCCACTGGCTTTGCACAGGGCGGCCAGTGTTTCGCGTTGCTCGGGGATCGATTGCGCACGGAGATTCATGGGGCGGCAGTCTAGACAGGCATCGATGCCCTAGCAAGGTCAATATCAAAAAGTTTTGATATTGCCTGATAGGCGGGGCGGTAATCCCGGTTTTGCCACGAATTGAATGCCAATCACAGGAAAATCCCCCGACTGCGACCATACGTCATTGCCCCAAGCCCCCCCAGTGGGCGAAAATGGCCGCCTTTTTCGTGACACCACCTATTCAAGTCCCCCAGGAGATCAGCGATGCCCAGCCGTCGTGAACGTGCCAACGCCATTCGCGCCCTCAGCATGGATGCCGTGCAAAAGGCCAACAGCGGCCACCCAGGTGCCCCCATGGGCATGGCGGATATCGCCGAAGTGCTTTGGCGCGACTACCTGAAGCACAACCCGAGCAACCCGAGCTTCGCCGACCGTGACCGCTTCGTGCTGTCCAACGGCCATGGTTCGATGCTGATCTACTCGCTGCTGCACCTGACCGGCTACGACGTCACCATCGATGACATCAAAGGTTTCCGCCAACTGCACAGCCGCACCCCGGGCCACCCGGAATACGGCTACACCCCAGGCGTGGAAACCACCACCGGCCCGCTCGGCCAGGGTATCGCCAATGCCGTGGGTTTCGCCCTGGCCGAAAAAGTGCTGGCTGCCCAGTTCAACCGTGACGGCCACACTATCGTCGACCACAACACCTATGTATTCCTCGGCGACGGCTGCATGATGGAAGGCATTTCCCATGAAGTCGCCTCGCTGGCCGGCACCCTGGGCCTGAACAAACTGATCGCCTTCTACGACGACAATGGCATTTCCATCGACGGCGAAGTGCACGGCTGGTTCACCGACAACACCCCGGCGCGCTTCGAAGCCTACAACTGGCAGGTGATCCGCAACGTCGACGGCCACGATGCCGAAGAAATCAAGATGGCCATCGAGACTGCCCGCAAGAGCGATCGCCCAACCTTGATCTGCTGCAAGACCACCATCGGTTTCGGTTCGCCGAACAAGCAGGGCAAGGAAGACTGCCACGGCGCCCCACTGGGCAACGACGAAATCGCCCTGACCCGCCAGGCCCTGAACTGGAACTATGGCCCGTTCGAAATCCCGGCCGACATCTACGCCGAGTGGGATGCCAAGGCCGCCGGTGCCAAGGTTGAAGCCGAGTGGAACCAGCGCTTCGACGCCTACGCCAAGGCCTACCCGGAGCTGGCTGCCGAGTTCAAGCGCCGTGCCAGCGGCGAGCTGCCGGCCGACTTCAGTGAAAAGGCCCAGGCCTACATCAACGAAGTGGCTGAAAAAGGCGAAACCATCGCCAGCCGCAAGGCCAGCCAGAACGCCCTGAACGCCTTCGGCCCGCTGCTGCCCGAGTTCCTCGGTGGTTCGGCTGACCTGGCCGGCTCCAACCTGACCCTGTGGAAAGGTTGCAAGGGCGTCGAAGCCAATGACGCCAGCGGCAACTACGTGTTCTACGGCGTGCGCGAGTTCGGCATGACCGCCATCATGAACGGCGTTGCCCTGCACGGTGGCCTGGTGCCTTACGGCGCGACCTTCCTGATGTTCATGGAATACGCCCGCAACGCCGTGCGCATGTCGGCCCTGATGAAGCAGCGCGTGATTCACGTGTACACCCACGACTCCATTGGTCTGGGTGAAGACGGCCCGACGCACCAGCCGATCGAACAGCTGACCAGTCTGCGCAGCACGCCGAACCTGGACACCTGGCGCCCGGCCGACGCGGTGGAGTCCGCCGTGTCCTGGAAAAACGCCCTGGAGCGCAAGGACGGCCCTTCGGCATTGATCTTCTCGCGTCAGAACCTGCAGCACCAACCGCGCGACGCCCAGCAGATCGCCGACATCAGCCGCGGCGGCTATGTGCTCAAGGACTGCACCGGCGAGCCTGAACTGATTCTTATCGCCACCGGTTCCGAAGTGGGCCTGGCTGTGCAGGCCTTCGACAAGCTGACCGAGCAAGGTCGCAAGGTGCGCGTGGTTTCCATGCCGTGCACCAGCGTGTTCGATGCCCAGGACGCAGCCTACAAGCAGTCCGTGCTGCCGCTGGAAGTCGGTGCGCGCATCGCCATCGAAGCTGCCCACGCCGACTTCTGGTACAAGTACGTCGGCCTGGAAGGTCGTGTCATCGGCATGACCACCTACGGTGAGTCGGCGCCGGCTTCGGCACTGTTCGAAGAATTTGGCTTCACCCTGGAGAACATCCTCGGTACTGCCGAAGAGCTGCTGGAAGACTGATGTAACAAATGGAGGGCAGTGACGCCCTCCAGGTCGTGCAAGGGGAGGGCTTTGCCCTCCATCGCGACGCAAGGCCGCTCCCACAGAAACGGTGCTGTCCTCAGGGATGGCGCGGTCCCTGTGGGAGCGGCCTTGCGTCGCGATGGGCCGCAACGCGGCCCCAAAGCCATCATGCGTTAGCGAGCCAACCAATGCCCCACCCGCGTCCCTACAAAGTTGCACTCAACGGTTATGGCCGTATCGGCCGCTGTGTCCTGCGCGCGTTGTTCGAGCGGGGGGCAAAGGCCGGTTTCGAGATCGTCGCGCTGAACGATCTGGCCGATCAGGCCAGCCTGGAATACCTGACACGCTTCGACTCCACCCACGGGCGTTTTCCCGGCGAGGTCAAGGTCGACGGCGACTGTCTGCACATCAATGGCGATTGCGTGAAGGTCATGCGCAGTGCCACCCCCGAAGGCATCGACTGGGCTGCGCTGGGTATCGACCTGGTGCTGGAGTGCTCCGGTGCCTATAACACCCGTGCCGACGGCCAGCGTTTCCTCGACGCCGGTGCGCCAAGGGTGCTGTTCTCGCAGCCCATGGCCAGTGAGGCCGACGTTGACGCTACGGTGGTCTACGGCGTCAACCAGGCCTGCCTTACCGGCAGCGAACGCCTGGTGTCCAACGCTTCGTGCACCACCAACTGCGGCGTGCCGCTGCTGCGTGTGCTGGACCAGGCGTTCGGCATCGAGTATGTGCAGATCACCACCATCCACTCGGCGATGAACGACCAGCCGGTAATTGATGCCTATCACCACGAAGACCTGCGCCGCACGCGTTCGGCCTTCCAGTCGGTGATCCCTGTGTCCACTGGTCTGGCGCGTGGTATCGAGCGGCTGCTTCCGGAACTTGCCGGGCGAATCCAGGCCAAAGCGGTACGTGTACCGACCGTCAACGTCTCGTGCCTGGACATCACCCTGCAGACCGCCCGCGACACCAGTGCGGCCGAAGTCAACCGAGTGCTGCGCGAGGCCGCGCTGGAAGGTCCGCTTAAAGGCTTGCTGGCTTACACTGAGCTGCCGCACGCCAGCTGTGATTTCAACCATGACCCGCATTCGGCGATCGTCGATGCCAGCCAGACGCGTGTTTCCGGCCCCCGCCTGGTAAACCTGCTGGCCTGGTTCGACAACGAATGGGGTTTTGCCAACCGTATGCTCGACGTTGCCGAACACTTTCTGCACGTCGTTCACCCAACCCGCAACAAACAGCCCTGAAGGACTGCATTCATGACCGTGTTGAAGATGACCGACCTCGACCTGCAAGGTAAGCGCGTACTGATTCGCGAAGACCTCAACGTGCCTGTGAAGGACGGTGTGGTAGCCAGCGACGCGCGTATCCTGGCAGCGCTGCCGACCATCAAGCTGGCCCTGGAAAAAGGCGCAGCGGTAATGGTCTGCTCGCACCTGGGCCGCCCGACCGAAGGCGAATTTTCTGCCGAGAACAGCCTCAAGCCGGTCGCCGACTACCTGAGCAAGGCCCTGGGCCGTGACGTGCCGCTGGTTGCCGACTATCTGGACGGTGTCGCGGTACAGGCCGGTGAACTGGTGCTGTTCGAGAACGTGCGCTTCAACAAGGGCGAGAAAAAGAACGCCGACGAGCTGGCGCAGAAGTACGCTGCCCTGTGCGATGTATTCGTCATGGACGCTTTCGGCACCGCACACCGCGCCGAAGGCTCGACCCATGGCGTCGCCAAGTTCGCCAAGGTTGCCGCTGCCGGCCCGCTGCTGGCAGCCGAACTGGATGCCCTGGGCAAGGCCCTGAAGGCCCCGGCCAAGCCAATGGCAGCCATCGTTGCCGGCTCCAAGGTTTCCACCAAGCTGGACGTGCTGAACAGCCTGAGCAGTGTTTGCGACCAGTTGATCGTCGGTGGCGGTATTGCCAACACCTTCCTGGCCGCGGCTGGCCACCCGGTGGGCAAGTCGCTGTACGAGCCTGACCTGGTCGACACCGCGAAGGCAATTGCCGCCAAGGTCAGCGTGCCGCTGCCAGTCGACGTGGTGGTTGCCAAGGAGTTCGCCGAGAGCGCCGAAGCGACCGTCAAAGCCATTGCCGACGTAGCTGCCGACGACATGATCCTGGACATCGGCCCGCAAACCGCAGCCAACTTCGCCGAGCTGCTGAAGTCATCGAAAACCATTCTGTGGAACGGCCCGGTCGGCGTGTTCGAATTCGATCAGTTTGGCAACGGCACCAAGGTACTGGCCAAGGCCATCGCCGAAAGCGCCGCGTTCTCCATCGCCGGTGGCGGTGACACCCTGGCAGCCATCGACAAATATGGCGTCAGCAAAGAAATCTCCTACATTTCTACCGGTGGTGGCGCCTTCCTCGAGTTCGTAGAGGGCAAGGTCCTGCCAGCTGTGGCAATCCTGGAAGAGCGGGCCAAGGCCTGATGACGTCGGCGCTTGGCAAAGGGAGTGGCCTGGTGGTCAAACAATTGCCTGTGATGATGCTGGCCGGTCTGCTGAGCGCTTGCGCGGGCAGCCCGGCCTCGGATGCCGACCCGGCGCAGTTGCACAAGGGCGGTTGCTACCAGTCCGAATGGCAGGCCGAGACGGTGCCGGTCATCGGCAAGCGCGTGGGCCCGGAAGGCCTGGAAAAGTACGACGAAGACCACCAACGCAAGGCGCCGGGTTGCCCTTGATCGGGTAATAGGCAACCTGAACGTTGATTTGTGGTCTTGAAGAAGGGGCCGCTGAGCGGTCCCAAATCGAGGAAGCTGAATGAAAGCGCTTTTGGCCGTGACGGCCCTGGCGACACTGGCAGGATGCTCACTGCTGCAGCCGGCGCAACCGGCCCCGGCAGACAACTGGACCCGTTGGGTCTGCGACACCCAGGCTGAGGTGCTCTGGCGCTTCGCCGATGCGCAACGTGACCAGGTTGACGTACGTCTTGGCGGCGGCGACCAGGTGTACCGGCTCAAGGCTGAACCGGGCGCCTCGGGTGCGCTGTACAGCGATGGCATGCTGGCCTTCCACACCAAGGGCGAAGAAGGCTTGGTGTACTGGGTGGCAACCAACGATCTGATTGGGCGGGGCTGCAAGGCACCGTGACTGGCCGGGCCGCGAGGGTGGCCCACACTACTTGAACAGCAACCGCCCCTGCGGCAGGCTTGCACGAAACAAACGACGCTTGTCGGGAGAGAGATACACAATGGCACTCATTAGCATGCGCCAGATGCTGGACCACGCCGCCGAGTTCGGCTACGGCGTACCAGCTTTCAACGTCAACAACCTCGAGCAGATGCGCGCCATCATGGAAGCGGCCGACAAGACCGACTCCCCGGTGATCGTCCAGGCTTCGGCCGGTGCCCGCAAATACGCGGGTGCGCCATTCCTGCGCCACCTGATCCTGGCTGCCATCGAAGAATTCCCGCACATCCCGGTGTGCATGCACCAGGACCACGGTACCAGCCCTGATGTCTGCCAGCGCTCGATCCAGCTGGGTTTCAGCTCGGTCATGATGGACGGTTCGCTGGGTGAAGATGGCAAGACCCCGACCGACTACGAGTACAACGTCCGCGTTACCCAGCAGACCGTTGCCATGGCCCACGCCTGCGGCGTTTCGGTTGAAGGCGAACTGGGCTGCCTGGGTTCGCTGGAAACCGGCATGGCCGGTGAAGAAGACGGGATCGGCGCTGAAGGCGTGCTGGATCACAGCCAGATGCTGACCGACCCGGAAGAAGCCGCCGACTTCGTCAAGAAGACCCAGGTCGACGCCCTGGCGATCGCTATCGGTACCAGCCACGGTGCCTACAAGTTCACCAAGCCACCCACCGGTGACGTGCTGGCCATCGATCGTATCAAGGAAATCCACAAGCGCATCCCCAACACCCACCTGGTGATGCACGGTTCGTCCTCGGTACCGCAAGAGTGGCTGGCGATCATCAACCAGTACGGCGGTGACATCAAGGAAACCTACGGTGTACCGGTCGAAGAAATCGTTGAAGGCATCAAGCACGGCGTGCGCAAGGTCAACATCGATACCGACCTGCGTCTGGCCTCCACCGGTGCCATGCGCCGCCTGATGGCGCAGAACCCGAGCGAGTTCGACCCACGCAAGTTCTTCGGTGAAACCATCAAGGCCATGCGCGACGTGTGCATCGCGCGTTACGAAGCCTTCGGCACCGCAGGCAATGCTTCGAAGATCAAGCCGATCTCTCTGGAAGGTATGTACCAGCGTTACCTGAAAGGTGAACTGGCCGCCAAGGTCAACTGATCGACAGGTAACCCTGAAAAAACCCGCAGCGATGCGGGTTTTTTTATGGGCGATGGAAACCTGTACATAATTCCGGCAGGCCGACCGTTAGTCGGCTACCGTACAGTTTGTCCATTGATAGCGTTCTGATTGCATTGCGTGTTGCAGCCTCAAGGCTAGAGTACTAATGGATCCAACCGTATTTTGAAGTCGGTCACATAATCGAGAAGCAGCATGGATGGCGCTTACCCTCAACAGCAGCCACTGGATGGCAGCTCAGTTCTTCTGGTGGTAGACGACTACCCCGAGAACCTCATCAGCATGCGGGCCTTGCTGGCCCGGCAGGATTGGCAAGTATTAACGGCAAGCTCTGGGATAGAAGCCTTGAGCGCGTTGCTTGAGTACGAAGTTGACCTGGTGTTGATGGATGTACAGATGCCGGAAATGGACGGCTTTGAAGTCGCCCGGCTGATGCGCGGCAATCAGCGTACCCGGCTGACCCCGATCATTTTCCTCACCGCCAACGAACAGTCCGAAGCGGCCGTGCTCAAAGGCTACGCCAGCGGCGCCGTGGACTACATGTTCAAACCGTTCGACCCGCAAATTCTCAAGCCCAAAGTCCAGGCGCTGCTCGACCAGCAGCGCAACCGGCGCATGCTGCAGCAACTGAGTCGCGAGTTGGAGGCGGCCAGGGCATTCAATGCGTCCATTCTGGAAAATGCCGCCGAAGGCATTCTGGTGGTTGATGCCCATGGCATCATCAGTTTTGTCAATCCGGCCGTCTCCCGTTTGCTGGCGGCACCGGTGCAACAACTGCAGGGCACCCAATTGCTCGACGTTGTGCAACTGACCAGTACCAGCCTGTGGCGCGAGTCGGACTTCTACAAGGCCTACCAGGGGCGGCAGATCTTCCGCGTACACGATGCCCAACTGCGTACCCAAGGGGGTGAACTTGTGCCGGTGGCGTTGTCCTGTGCGCCGTTGCCGGCCGACCGACAGGCCATGGTGGTGACCGTGCTGGACATGTCGGTGGTGCGTAACCTGCACCAGCAGCTGGAATATCAGGCCATTACCGACCCGCTCACCGGCCTGCTCAACCGCCGTGGCTTTTACCAGGCTGCTGAAGGTGCTCTGCTGCGCAACGAGCGCTCGGACAAGGCGCAGGCGCTGATGTACATGGATCTGGATGGTTTCAAACGCATCAACGACTCGCTCGGCCACGACGCGGGCGACCGGGTGTTGCGCTGGGTTGCCGAGCAGCTCAAGGACTGCCTGGGCAGTGAGGCTTTGCTGGCGCGTATGGGCGGCGATGAGTTCACTGCACTGTTCGACAGCTTGCCCTACCCGGAGCAGGCCGGGCGTTATGCCGAACGGTTGCTCGAGCGTGTTTCCATCAGCCATGAGGTAGACGGGCTCGATGTATGCCTTGGGGTCAGCATCGGCATTGCCACCTACCCCGACTGCGGCGCCAATGTCGAAGGCCTGCTGCATTCGGCCGATGCAGCGATGTACGCAGCCAAGCAAGCGGGGCGTCAGCAATACCGCTTCTATGACCAGGAACTCAACGGACGGGCGCGCTCGCGATTGATGCTCGAGGATAGCGTGCGGATGGCCATCGAGCAGCAGGACTTTACCTTGGTGTACCAGCCACAGGTAGCCTTCCACGATGGCCGCCTGCGTGGTTTCGAGGCCTTGCTGCGCTGGCAGCACCCCAGCGTTGGCGATGTACCGCCGGGGCTGTTCATCCCGTTGCTGGAAGAAGCGCGGCTGATCAACCGCCTGGCCAGCTGGATCTACCGGCAGGGGGCCGCGCAGCGGCAGGCCTGGTATGACAGGTTTGCGCCGGACGTCGTGCTCGGCATCAGCCTGAGCCGCGCGCAGTTCGTCATGCCTGGCCTGGTCGAAGAGCTGCAACGGGTCATTCAGCTCTATCAGCTTGTCCCGACGCAGTTGGAGGTGGAAGTGGCGGAAACGTCGCTGATGTATAACATCGACGCGGCTGTCAAACAGATACATCGCTTGCGTGAGCTGGGCGTGAGGGTGGCCCTGGATGACTTTGGTGCGGGTGACTGTTCGTTGCGTATGCTGCGCGACCTGCCTATCGACACGCTCAAGCTCGACCGTCATCTGGTGGCACGTCTGCCCGATTCGTCGGTAGATGCTGCGTTGGTTCGCAGCGTGATCGGCCTGTGCGCCGACTACCGTATCACAGTGATCGCCGAAGGCGTGGAGACCCCGGCGCAGGCAGCCTGGCTCAAGGCCAATGGTTGCGAATACGTTCAGGGTTTCCTGGTGGCTTATCCGATGACCGCGACTGACGCTAGCGGCTTCCCGCCAATTTTCTCCTGGCCAGGGCCGTGATTGGCTAGAATCGGCATTCGTTACGCCGAATACAGCGCCATGACCGTACTACGTTACTTGCAAGCCTACCCCCCGCACCTGCAGGAACAGGTGCGGAAGATGATCGACAGCGACCGCCTGGGTGAATACCTGCAGCGCCGTTACCCTGACCGCCATGACGTGCAAAACGACAAGGCGTTGTATGGCTATGCCCAGGATCTGCGCCAACAGTACCTGCGAAGTGCGCCAAATCTGGACAAGGTCCTGTTCGACAGCCGCCTCGATCTGACGCATCGGGCCCTGGGTCTGAACACGGCGGTGTCGCGGGTGCAGGGTGGCAAGCTCAAGGCGAAGAAGGAAATCCGCATTGCCTCGCTGTTCAAGGAGGCCGCGCCACAGTTCTTGCGCATGATCGTTGTGCACGAGTTGGCGCACCTGCGCGAGCGAGATCACAACAAAGCGTTCTACCAGCTCTGCCAGCACATGGAGCCGGACTATCACCAACTGGAATTCGACCTGCGCGTCTACCTGACCTACCGGGAGCTGCCGGGCAACCTCTAAGGAACATGCAGCATGGAAGTGAGCAAGACCAAGAGCAGCTTCTACCGCCGCCTGTACGTGGCCTGGCTGATCGATAGCCAGACCGCGACCAGCGTGCCCGCCCTGATGGAGGCCACCGGCATGCCCCGTCGTACAGCCCAGGACACCATCGCCGCGTTGGCCGACCTGGACATCCTCTGCGAGTTCGAACAGCAGGAAGGCGCACGCAACCACGCCGGGCATTACCGCATTCATGATTGGGGGGCGATCGACAAGCAGTGGATCATCCGTCACTTGCGGCAGATCCGCGAAGTGCTGGGCTACCCTTGATTTGAAAAGCCTGCGCGGTCCGTGGGGGCGGCCTCAACCCTTTCGCATTCCGATAGACGAGATGCCGTCCACCAGAGGCTCCCCGCTCACCACCGCAAACCCATGGCGGGCATAAAAAACCTGCAAATGCGCCGGAGCCGACAGATAAACCGGCACTCCCGGCCAACAATGTTCCGCCGCCTCCAGCCCCTTGAACAGCAGGCTTTCTTCGAGCTTCAAACCTCGCGCCTGCGCTGATGTCACCACGCGTCCGATCACCACATCCCCGCCTTGGGACTGCGGATCCAGCAGGCGCAGGTAGGCGACCAGCTTGTCTTCCTGCCAGGCCATGAGGTGCAAGGTATCGCCAGTCAGGTCCTGACCATCGACTTCCTGGTAGGCGTGGCGCTGCTCCACCACGAGTACTTCAGTGCGCAGCCGCAAAATGGCATAGAGTTGCTCCTTGCCGAGGTCGGTGTGGTGCTTGCAGAGCCAGTCGATTGACATGGGCACTAACTCCTTGGGTGGGGCTCGATCATCGCATGCTGCATGTGCTTCGGCCAAAATAGAGGCTAAATGACACTATTGGCCGCTGCCCTCGGCAACCGCTTTGTGTAATCTCACTGGCAGTGTTGCCCTCCATTGCGAAAGGACGTGAGCATGCGGTCACTGCTTTGTGTTCTGGGTTTATTGGCAACGATGCTGGCAACACCCTCCCTGGGTCACGCCAAGCTACGCCTGGTGGCCGACAACTGGCCACCGTTCACCGATGCCAAGATGCCGGGTGGCGGCCTTGCGACCAGCATCGTTACCACGGCACTGACCCGTGCCGGCTACGCCAGCGGCTATGAAGAGGTGCCGTGGGCGCGGGCGTTGCTGGGGGTAGGTGACGGGCGCTACGACGTGCTGATCAATGCCTGGTATAACGACTCGCGCGCCAATATCGGGCAATTCTCCAGCGCCTACCTGAGTAATCGTATTCGCCTGCTGCAACGTAAGAGCGATGCGTTTAGCTACAAGCGTCTGTCTGACCTTTATGGCTATAGCATTGCCGTAGTGCGCGACTACGCCTATTCAGCGGAATTCGACGGGGATTCCCATCTGCACAAAGTGCCGGTGCGCAACTTTTCTTCTGCCGTACGCATGTTGGCGGCAGGGCGGGTAAGCCTGGCGGTGGAAGACGAGTACGTGGCCCGCTACTACCTGCAGCGTGAGCCGCAGGACGTGCGTGATGGGGTGATGCTGGTGGATCCGCCGCTGGGGGAGAACACCCTGCATATTCTGGTCAGCCTGAAGCACCCGGAGCATAAGCGGATTGTCGAGCGTTTCGAGCAGGCGATAGCGGCGATGAAGGCCGATGGCAGCTATGCCCGGCTGCTGCATCAATATGGCTTTTGAGCGTTGTGGCCTGTGCTGGCCTCTTCGCGTGTTCACCCGCCAAGAGGCCAGCACAGGCCATGAAACGCTCAGGCCGGAGTATTTTCCTTGATCAGGTGTGCCGCCAGGGTCCGCAATGGCCCCAACTGTCGGCATATCAACGCCAACTGCGTCTGCACCAGCCGCTGATGCTCATCCAGGTCTTCCGGCATCTGCTCCAGGGCATTGGCCAGTGCCTCTTCGGTATCACTGTGAATTGCCACCGGTAGCCGTGCGGCCAGGCCGTTGGCTATTTCGTCCAGGCTGCTGGCCAGGCTTTGCCCGGCGCCTTCGATCAACTGCTCCTGCACCTCCGCTGGCAACGCCGTGTCGCGGTGCGCGCCTAACCCCGAGAGGTAGCTGAGCAAGGTGTGCGACAGCACCAGGAAACGAAAGCCAACGTCGGCTTCCTTACGGAAATGCCCCGGCTCCATCAGCATGTTGGCCAAGGTGGTGGACAGCGCCGCGTCAGCGTTGTGGGCATTGCGCCGGGCCAGGCGGTAGGCCAGGTCGTCGCGTTTGCCGTGGGCATACTGCTGCATGATCTGGCGCAGGTACACGCTGGCACAGGCCAGGGTATTGGCCAGCGCCTTGTTCAACCGTCGGCCCTGCCAGTCAGGCAGGAACAGGAACACTGCAAGAATGGCAATCAGGCTGCCCACCAGGGTATCGAACAGGCGTGGCAGGAACAGGCCGTAGCCATCACCGATCTGGTTGAAGCAGAACAGCACCATCAGGGTGATCGCGGCAGTGGCCAGGGTATAGCGGGTGGTGCGGTTGACGAAGAACACCACCCCGGCAACCACGGCGAACAATGACTGGATGACCGGGTTGGGGAACAGGTCGAACAAGGCCCAACCCACCGTCAGGCCAACGGCCGTGCCGAAGATTCGCTGCACCAGCTTGCGCCGCGTGGCCCCGTAGTTGGGCTGGCACACGAAGAGCGTGGTGAGGATGATCCAGTAACCCTGGGTCGGGTGAATCAGGTGCACCATGCCATAGCCGATCGACAGCGCCAGCGGTAGGCGTAAGGCATGGCGGAACAACAGCGAGGTCGGTGTAAGCTGAGTGCGCAGGCGTGTCCACACGTCCTTCAGCGAGCGTGGCGACCGGTCGAGCAGGCTGCTGTCGCTGGCATCGGCCAGGCTGTCCGGGTTGCTGGCGGCACTGAGCAGGCGGTCCAGTGTTGCCAGGTTGGCGGCCAGTGCCCGCAGCGAGCGCAACAGGCCGCGCCAGGCCGGGTTGCTCTGTATGCGCAGGTGCTCCAGCGAGGCGTTTAGGTCCTCGAGGGCTTCTGGATAACCGCTGGCCAGCACGAACGGTTGGCGCAGGCGGATCGAGCGGGCCAGTTCCTGGCAGGATGAACCCTGCTTACGCAACAGACGCTGGCAGCGGAACATGACGTCGCTGTGGAAAAACGCCTCGGTCAGTGCGTTGTAGGGGTAGTGCGAGGCACTGACACGCTCGTGGATGTCCTGGGCCAGGAAGTACAGCTTGAGATAGCGGCTTACCTTCGAGTTGGGTTGGCTGTTGCCTACCCGGTGCAGGATGATCTCCTTGGCTGCGTTCAGCGCGGCCACCACTTTGCCGTTCTGCTGGGCCAGTTCCAGGCGCCGCGCCTCGACGTCGAGCGTGCGGACCGGTTCAAACAGGCTGGCCTTGAGCTTGAGGTAGCTGCCCAGCTCGAAGAACAGTTTGGCCAGGCTCTGTTGTACCGGCTGGTTGGAAAACAGCGCCTGCCACAGCACCGACAACAGCCCGTACCAGGCCGCCCCTGCCACCAGCAGCAGCGGTTCGTGCCAGAAGTCGGTGACCTGGCCGCCGCGCTGGTCCACGCCGATCATGGTGTAGACCGCAGTGATGAGGGTGGCCGAAGCGATGGCGCCGTAGCGCTCGCCCAGCGCCCCGAGCATGGTCAGGCCAAAGGCAGCCAGGGCCAGGGCAATGACGAAGATCCAGGGGTAGGGGAACAGCAACTCGACCGCCAGTGCAGCGATAGCGAAGCACACCAGGGTAACGGCCAGGGCGCTGAGGCGGCCCTGCCAGCTGTCGTCGGTTTCGGCCAGGGCACTGGCGATGATGCCGAGGAACAGCGGAATCAGCAGGGCCATCTCGTTCTGGTACCAGCACAGGGCGAGGCTGCCGGTAAGGGCAATGGTGACCCGGATGCTGTAGCTGAACTTGTCTTGGCCCCACAGGCGACGCAGTGACTGACGGAACGAGCTCGATGACATGATGGCCTGCCAGGCGGTGAGCGAAGAATGCACTGCAGCACGGCCAGCAAGAAGCGTTCCGTGCTGCTGAAAGGATTCTACTCTACACGAACTGCGCGGCGGCGTTCGCCGATGCCCAGGCCCACTGGAAGTTGAAACCACCCAGGTGGCCGGTGACATCCAGCACTTCACCAATGAAGTACAAGCCGGGGCTTTTCAGCGACTCCATGGTCTTGGACGACACCTCGCGGGTATCCACGCCGCCCAGGGTCACTTCGGCGGTGCGGTAGCCTTCGGTGCCGGCCGGCACAATTTGCCAGTTCGCCAGCTTTTCGGCGATGTGCGCCAGTTCTGTCGGGGTGTACTGCTTCATCGGCTTCGACTCGAACCACTGCTCGGCCAGCAAGGTAGCCAGCTTGCGAGTGAACACCTCGCCCAGCACGGTCTTCAGTTCGGCGTTGGCGCGCTCGGCCTGCATCTGTTGCAGCCAGGCCAGCGCATCCCGGTCGGGCAGCAGGTTGATCTCGACCGTATCACCGGCTTCCCAGAACGACGAGATCTGCAAGATCGCCGGGCCGCTCAGGCCGCGGTGCGTGAACAGCAGGTTTTCGCGGAAACTGGTGCCATTGCAACTGGCGGTGCAGTCCAGCGAGGTGCCGGACAACTCTGTGCACATCGCCTTGAGTTGGGGCTCGGTGATGGTGAATGGCACCAGCCCGGCGCGGGTTGGCAGCAGGGTGTGGCCGAACTGGCGGGCCACCTGGTAGCCGAAACCGGTGGCGCCCAGGGTCGGGATCGACAGGCCGCCGGTGGCAATGACCAGCGACTGACAGGCGAACTGGCCGCCGCTGGTCTGTAGCAGATAGCCGCTTTCGGTCTTCTCGATCTGTTCGATGCTGGTGTGCATGCGGATCTCGGCACCGGCCTCGTCGCACTCGGCCAGCAGCATGTCGAGGATGTCGCTGGCCTTGTTGTCACAGAACAGCTGGCCGAGCTTCTTCTCGTGGTAGGCCACGCCGTGCTTGCACACCAGTTCGATGAAGTCCCACTGGGTGTAGCGGGCCAGGGCCGATTTGCAGAAGTGCGCGTTGTGCGAAAGGAAATTAGCCGGCTCGGTGTACAGGTTGGTGAAGTTGCAGCGCCCGCCGCCGGACATGAGGATTTTCTTGCCTGGCTTGTTGGCGTGGTCGAGCAGCAGCACCCGGCGGCCGCGACGGGCGCTAAGCTGGGCGCACATCAGGCCGGCGGCGCCGGCGCCAAGGATGATCACGTCGGTGGAGTGCACGGTGTTACCTCTTCAGAATTGCCGGGGCTGCTTTGCAGCCCTTTCGCGACACAAGGCCGCTCCTACAAGAGTGCGCGATCCCCTGTAGGAGCGGCCTTGTGTCGCGAAAGGGCCGCAAAGCGGCCCCAAAATAGGTCAGACGATGCGGACTTTCAGGGAGCGGCCCTTGATCTTGCCGCTGTTCAAGCGCTGCATGGCCTGCTTGGCCAGCGCCCGCTCCACGGCCACAAACGCCTGGAAGTCGAAAATGGCGATCTTGCCCACTTGCTTGCCCGGGATGCCGGCATCACCGGTCAGGGCCCCCAGGATGTCGCCGGGGCGCAGCTTGTCCTTGCGGCCAGCGGCAATGCACAGTGTGGTCATCACCGGCAGCAGGGGCTCGCCGCCCTTGTTTTTCAGGCTGTCCAGCTGGTCCCAGCGCAGCGGGCTCTTCTGCAGCGCTTCGATGGCCTGGGCGCGGTGGCCTTCGGCCGGTGCCACCAGGCTGACCGCGACGCCTTTCTCGCCGGCGCGGCCGGTACGGCCTACGCGGTGCACGTGGATTTCGGCATCACGCGCCAGCTCCACGTTGATGACCATGTCCAGGCCATCGATATCCAAGCCGCGCGCGGCGACGTCGGTAGCCACCAGCACCGAACTGCTGCGGTTGGCGAACATGGTCAGCACCTGGTCACGGTCGCGCTGCTCCAGGTCGCCGTGCAGGGCCTGGGCGACGATGCCCTTGGCAGTCAGGTGGGCAACCACGTCCTCGCATTGCTGCTTGGTAAAGCAGAACGCTACGCACGACTGCGGGCGGTAGTGGCCGAGCACGCGGGTGACGGCTTCCAGGCGTTGCTGCGGGTCGATCTCGATGAAACGCTGCTCGATCTGGTTGTCGGTATGCAGGCTCTCGACCTTGACCTGCTGCGGGTTGCGCATGAAGTCGGCGGCCAGTTGCTTGATGCCGGCCGGGTAGGTGGCCGAAAACAGCAGGGTCTGGCGACGCGACGGGGTCTTGCCGATGATGCTGGCGATGGCGTCGAAGAAGCCCATGTCGAGCATGCGGTCGGCTTCGTCCAGCACCAGGGTGTTCAACCCGTCCAGTACAAGGGTGCCTTTGTCCAGATGCTGCTGGATGCGCCCTGGGGTGCCGACGATGATGTGCGCGCCGTGCTCCAGCGAAGCGATCTGTGGGCCCAGCGAAACGCCGCCGCACAGAGTCAGGATCTTGATGTTGTCCTCGGCACGGGCCAGGCGGCGCAATTCCTTGGCCACCTGGTCGGCGAGTTCGCGGGTAGGGCAGAGCACCAACGCCTGGCAGCCGAAGTAGCGCGGGTTGATCGGGTTGAGCAGGCCGATGCCGAAGGCGGCAGTCTTGCCGCTACCGGTCTTGGCCTGGGCGATCAGGTCCTGGCCTTTGAGGATGACAGGCAAGCTCTGGGCCTGGATCGGCGTCATCGACGCATAGCCGAGGGCCTCCAGGTTGGCCAGCATGGCAGTGGACAGCGGCAAGGTGGCAAAGGCGGTAGATTCGGTGGTCACGAGGCGGGCCTGCGGTGCGAAGCGAAAAATGCCGCATAGTCTACCAGCCTCGTGGCCATTCGCCCTACGGCTCCATGTGTTGTTCCGGACGACGGGCACGCCTTCCGTCCGTCGGCGCCAGCTGCAGGAAGATCGCCGCTGCCAGCATGGCCATGACGCCGATGGTGACGAAGGTCAGCTGGAACGCGCCCAGGGTGGTTTCCACGCCCTCGGCGCTGCCTGCCGCAGTAAAGCCGCCCAACAGTGCGCCGGCGCAGGCCACACCCAGGCTCAGCGACAGTTGCGCGACCACCGACAGCAAGCTGTTACCGCTGCTGGCGCTGGCGTCGTCGAGATCGATGAGCGTCACTGTGTTCATCGCAGTGAACTGCATGGAGTTCACTGCGCCCAGAAGGCCAAGTTGCACCAACAGCAGCCAATAAGGGGTCTGCTCGTCCACCAGGCCCAGGCTTGCCAGCAGGATGCCCAACAGCAAGGTATTACCGGTGAGGATGATGCGATATCCGAACCGTTCGATCAGCGGTCGGGCGATGGATTTGGCCAGCATGGCCGCCGCCGCCAGCGGGATCATGCTCATGCCTGCCTGGGCGGGTGAGTAGCCCAGCGCGACCTGCAGCAGCAACGGCACCAGGAACGGCAGAGCGCCGCTGCCCAGGCGGGCGAACAGGTTGCCGAGGATGCCGATGGCGAAGGTGCGCACGCGGAACAGGCTGGGCGAGAACAGCGGCTCCGGGTCGCGACCGGCGCGCAGCCAGTATGCGGCCAGGCAGGCCATGCCGGCGAACAGCAGCAACATTACCCGCAAGTGCGGCAGGTGCAGCTCGCCCAGGCCTTCCATGGCAATGGTGATCAGTACCATTGCTGCGCCGAACAGCAGGAAACCAGGGCCGTCGAAGGTGGTGCGCTCGGCGCCGCGCAAGTCCGGGATGAACTTCCACACGGCAATGCAGCCAAGCAGGCCGACTGGCAGGTTGAGCAGGAAGATCCAGTGCCAGCTGAGGATTTCCACCAGCCAGCCACCGACCGTTGGCCCCAGTAATGGCCCGAGCAGGCCCGGGATAGTGATGAAACTCATGATCCGCACCAGCTCGCTGCGTGGGTAGGCGCGCAGCACCACCAACCGCCCGACCGGCAGCATCAGCGCACCGCCCAGGCCCTGCACTACGCGGGCGAAGATCAGGAAGCCAAGGCTGTTGGCTGCCGCGCACAGCAGCGAGCCAAAGCTGAACAGCAAGATGGCGCTGAAGAAGATGCGCTTGGTGCCGAAGCGGTCGGCGATCCAGCCTGAGGCAGGGATCAGCAGGGCCACGGTGAGCATGTAGGCAATGATCACACCCTGCATGCGTAATGGGTCTTCGGCCAACGAGCGGGCCATGGCCGGCAGCGCAGTGTTGAGGATGGTGCCGTCCAGGGACTGCATGAAGAAGGCGATGGCCACCACCCAAGGGATCCAGCGGGCGGTGACGGGGTCCAGCGGGGTGCGTTCGGGCATGACGTCCTCGTTTGTCAGTGCCGGCCCTTTCGCGGCTAAAGCCGCTCCTACGAGGGTTACGCGTTCCTTGTAGGCGCGGTTTTAGCCGCGAAAGGGCCGGTAAATCCAGTCACAATGTCAGTGTCAGGCCTTTGACCAGTGCCCCGGGCAAATGACTCGACCCGGTACTGCGCTGCCCATAGGTACTGGTCGACAGGATCATCTCGCGCTCCTGGGTCAGGTCCTCCAGCTGGCTGCCCAGCAAGCTGTACAGGCTGTCATCGAAGCGCATGGTACTCACCGGCCCCTGGATCCGCCCGTCCTCTACCCAGAAAGTGGCGAAGCGGGTCAGCCCGGTCATGCGCGCCGCGGGCAGGTCCGAGTAGTTCAGGTACCACAGGTTACTGATGTACAGCCCGGTGCCTAGCCGCTCAAGGATCTGTGCACTGGGCAGATTGCCCGGCGCCAGGCTGAGCGCACAGGGCGACTCGTAGCCGTCGGCGCCATTGGCCTGCAGCTCGAACTCGGCCGCACTGCGCGCACTGATCAACCGCTGCCGGGCCTCGCCTTCTCGGATCAGCGGCACATCCAGGCGCGGCGCACCTTCATCGGAAAACGCCGGGCTCAGCGAGCCGCTGACCTGCTCGGTGAAGTTGACCAGCGGGCTAAGCCGTGCATCGCCGTTGTACAGGCGCTGCAAGGCGCTGTTGCCAGTGGCCAAGGCCTGTGCGGAAAAACCGCCCCAGCACAGCATGCCGGCGATTTCGTCCATGGCCGCAGGCGCCAGATAGGCGCGGTAGCTGCCGGGTTTGAGGGTGACTGCCGGGAGGCCGAGGAAACCCAACTGCTCCCGTGCCTGGCGCAGGCGTGCGATGAAGTCGTCGGCACTCCAGACCTGGCCGGCATAGTTGGCCTTCACCGCCTGGCCGTTTTCGTGGAACAGGCTCCAGTCGACGTTGAAGCTGTTGGCCTGGTGCCAGCCGAAGGCGCCGAACGAGCTGGCGAAGCCGCGGCAGACCGGGCCGGCGGCGTAGATGCCGACCAGGTCCAGGTCGCCTGCTTCACGCGCCAGCAGGGCCAGTACTTGGTCCAGTGCGGGAAGGGGGTGTTCCTGCAGGCTATGGCTGAGCCAGGCACTTTCGTCCAGGCGCAGGTAAGGGTCGAGGGCCAGCAGCGGCAAGGTCTGGCGCAGCTGCTCGAGCGCATCGTTCAGACGCTGGCGATCCAGCTGCCCGTCGCCACTCAAGGTCACCTGCTGCTCCGCCTGGCGGCCATCGCGTATCAGCCGCAGTTGCGCACTGGCCTGGCTGACTTCACCGGCCTGACGCACCTTGGCATGGTTGAAACGCACGAACTGCGATTGCTCGGCACTGTAACCGAGGGTGAACTGCTCGCCTGCTTGCAGGGCGGCACGTACATCCCCGACCAGGGTTTCGAAAGCGTGCTTCATCAGGCGTCTCCTCCGAATACATCGATCTGGCGGAACACACAGGCCGGCGAGGCGTGGCCGACCCGCACCACCTGATTGGGTTCGCCCTTGCCGCAATTGGGCGTGCCCAGCACCTGGAAGGTGCTGCGGTCGCCAACCGCCGACAGGTTGCGCCAGAACTGCGCGGAGATGCCGCGGTAGTTGGGGTTCTTGACGATGCCCTTGAGCTCGCCATTTTCAATCAGCTGGCCCCATTCGCAGCCGAACTGGAACTTGTTGCGCGCATCGTCGATGGACCAGGAACGGTTGGTACGCATCAGGATGCCGTGCTCGATGCCTCCGATCAGTTGCTCGAAAGACTGGTCGCCCGGCTCGATGTTGAGGTTGGCCATGCGGTCGATCGGCGCGCGGTTCCAGCCGCAGGCACGGCTGTTGGCCACGCCGTCCAGGCCAGAGCGGAACTGAGACAGCGCGCCACCCAGCGGGCGCAGCAGCAGACCGTCGCGGATCAAGAACTGTTTGCTGGCCGGGGTGCCGTCGTCGTCGTGACTGTAGCTGGCCAGCTCCTCGCCAATGGTCGGGTCGAAGGTCACGTTCAGCAGGCTGGAACCGTACTGCAGATGGCCGAAGTCGCTGGCTTTGACGAAACTGGTGCCGGCGTAGTTGCGCTCGTCGCCGAGAATGCGGTCCATCTCCAGCGGGTGGCCGATGGATTCGTGAATCTGCAGCATCATCTGGTCCGGCATCAACAGCAGGTCGCGCGGGCCACTGGGGGTGTTCGGTGCCAGCAGCAGTCGCAGCGCTTCGTCGGCCACCCGACTGGCCGCGCCGACCAGGCCACAGCGCTCGATGATCTCGACACCACCCTGCTGGCCGAAGTTGTCGCGTCCCAGGCTGCGGCTCTGGCTGTCCTGGCCATCACTGGCCGTTACGCCAAGGCCTGGGAACAGAAAGCGTTGGGCATGGCGCAGTTCGGCGCCGGCCGAGTTGAGATAGGTTTGCTCGACCAGGCTCAGGCCCAGGCTGGCCTGCCAGTCCACCAGGCGGCTGTCCTTGGGCACGCTGGCCGATTCGGCGGCAAGCAGGCCCAGGCAATCGGCAAGGCTGGGGACGGGCTGGTCGAAGTTGGGCGACACATGGTCGTGGCGTGCGCTGGTCACGGCGTGTTCGCGCAGGTCCAGCAGGCTGTGCCGGGCGATCTGCCGCGCCAGCACCTCGGCTTGCTCAAGTGCGCGCTGCAGGCCAGCCTGGGACAGGTCGGCGGTGGCCGCGTAGGCCTCCACGCCATTGACCCGCACGGTGAGCATGGCGCCCTCATCCTGGCTGAAGAAGGGTGGTTCGGCGACGTTGCGTCGCACCGAAAGCGCCTGGTGCGACTGTTTTACATGGCGCAGTGAAAACAACTCGGCCGTACTGCGCAGCGCAGCAAAGCGCTGGCGCAGCAGGGCGCTGGAATCGAACATGCGGATGCCTCCGTGTACACGGTGGCTCCCCCTAGAACCACCCGTCTTGCATGGCGAGGCAGGTATCGTCGTGTGCCTCGAGCAATGCCAGCTCATTATGGCAGCCTGGCACTTCCCAGGTCAGGAAATAACGCGCAGCTTGCAGCTTGCCGAGGTAGAAGTCGCGATCAGCAGCGGTTCCCTGGAGCAGGCCAAGCTCGGCGTGAACCGCCTGCTCCAGCCAGCGCCAGCCGATCACGCAGTGACCGAAGGCCTTGAGGTACAAGGCAGAGTTGGCCAGGGCTCCAGCGATCTTGCCGTGGGCCAGGTCACCGAGCAGGGCCAGGGTGACGCTTTGCAGGCGGTTGGTCAGTTGCTCCAGCGGCTGACGCAGTGCGTCAAGCTTGGGGTGATGGCTGGCGCGCTCGCAGGTGGCGGCGATCAGGCGGATCAGTTGCTTGAGTCCGGCACCATTGTGCTGTGCCAGCTTGCGGCCGAGCAGATCGAGCGACTGGATACCCTCGGTACCTTCGTGGATAGGATTCAGACGGTTGTCGCGATAGTACTGCTCAACCGGGTACTCGCGGGTGTAGCCGTGGCCGCCAAGAATCTGGATCGCCAGTTCGTTGGCCTTGAGGCAGAACGCCGAGGGCCAGGATTTGACGATCGGGGTCAGCAGGTCGAGCAGGTCGTGCGCCAGTTTGCGGGCGTTTTCGTCAGCGGCCGTATGGGTGTCGTCGAACAGGCGCGCGGCGTACAGGCCCAGGTCAAAGGCGCCTTCTACGTAGGCTTTCTGCGCCAGCAGCATACGTTTCACATCCGTGTGCTCGATGATCGGCACCGCCGGGCTGTGTGGGTCCTTGTTGTCCGGCAGCCGGCCTTGCGGTCGCTGGCGGGCGTACTCCAGCGAATACAGGTAGCCGGCGTAACCGAGCATGACCGCCCCCATGCCAACGCCGATACGGGCTTCGTTCATCATCTGGAACATGCAGGCCAAGCCTTGGTGCGGCTGGCCGACGAGATAGCCGATGCACTGGCCTTTGTCGCCGAAGTTGAGTGCAGTGGAGGTGGTGCCGCGCCAGCCCATCTTGTGGAACAGCCCAGCCAGCAGCACATCGTTGCGCGGGCCACGGCTGCCGTCCGGGTTGACGTGGTACTTGGGCACGATGAACAGCGAGATGCCTTTAACGCCGGGCGGTGCATCGGGCAGCTTGGCCAAGACCATGTGTACGATATTTTCCGACAGTTCGTGATCGCCGCCGGAGATGAAGATCTTGTTGCCCTTGAGCCGGTAGCTGCCGTCGCCTGCTGGTTCGGCGCGGGTGCGGATGTCGGCCAGCGACGAGCCGGCGTGGGGTTCGGTCAGCGCCATGGTGCCGAAGTAGCGGCCTTCGATCATCGGCTGCAGGAACAGGCGCTTCTGTTCATCGGAGCCAAAGCTCTCGATCAGGTTGGCCGCGCCCATGGTCAGGAACGGGTAGGCCGTGGTGCCAGCGTTGGCGGCCTGGAAGTGGGCGAAGCAGGCTTGCGAGACCAGGTTGGGCAGTTGCATGCCGCCGACCTCGAAGTCTCGGTTGGCGTTGAGGAAGCCGGCTTCGAGGAAGGCATCGACGGCGGGCTTCACTTCGGGGATCAGTTCCGCACGGCCGTCCACGTAGCGCGGCTCGTTTTCGTCGGCCTTGCGGTTGTGCGGGGCGAAATACTTTTCGGCGATGGTGCGGGCGGTAGACAGCGCCGCGTCGAAGGTTTCGCGGCTGTGCTCGGCGAAGCGCGGGCGCTGGGTGAGGGCTTCGGCGTCGAGGACTTCGTAGAGTTCGAAGGCCAGGTTGCGGTGGCTGAGCAAGGTCTCGGGCATGGTGGCGGTCCTGAGGCGGGATGCTGCGAGTGTAGGGAATCGGCTGGTCAGGGGGGAGGTTAATAGGTTTAAGTGATATGGGTTAGAACGGGTGGGGCATACAGGTGCTTGCCTTGATGCTTTCTGCGCCTGTGAGATCGAGCGCAGATAATGTTGTGCCGATCACCTGTCAGCCCAAATCCAATTCCAAGCCAAGCACCCATAAAAAAAAGGAGAGCCGAAGCTCTCCCTTTTCGTCAACAACCCTCAGCCTCAGCCAATGGTCATCAGACTTGCATTACCACCCGCCGCTGCAGTGTTCACACTCACCGCGCGCTCGATGACCAGGCGCTCCAGCGCAATCTGGTGATCACCGCTGGACAGCCCGTGTACCCCAACGATCGCCCCGGCACGCTTGGCCACCTGCTGGCATACGCCGCGCAACTGGTCCGAGTCGCCATGATGGATCACCGCGTCGAACGCCACGTCATCCTTGTTCCAGTCCGCGACCAGCTTCACCTTGGCCTGCAGCTCACGCGGCAGGCGGGCGCGCAGGGCCTTGCCCGGTTCACCGTCAACCCACACCGCCGAGCTGCCAACGGCCAGTACTGCGGCGAACTGCGCAAGCAGGTCGGTTTCGTTGTCGGCCAGGCACAGCACGTGTTCACGCGGCAGAATGGTGTAGCTGTTGCGCTCGCCGGTCGGGCCAGGCAGCAGGCGGGCGATGCCGCTCTGCGACTGGCTGGCGAACTGGCTGCACAGCGCGGCCAGGTCGGCCAGCTGGTTGTTCTCGGCCCAGGCCTTCAGGCCGTGCAGCGGCTTGACCAGCTGTTCGTGCAGGGTGCGGTCCGGCTTGCCTTCGCCGTCCTGCTGCTGGAAGTGGCGGCCAATGGCGTCGGCCGGGCGGGTCGACAGCAGGCGGTACAGGTACAGCGGGCCGCCGGCTTTCGGGCCGGTGCCAGACAGGCCTTCACCACCGAATGGCTGCACGCCCACCACTGCACCCACAATGTTGCGGTTGACGTACATGTTGCCGGCGTTGGCGGTTTCCACCACCTTGGCGATGGTCTCGTCGATACGAGTGTGCACGCCGAGGGTCAGGCCGTAGCCGGAGTTGTTGATCTGCTCGATCAGCTGGTCCAGGTTGCGGCGGTTGTAGCGCACCACGTGCAGCACGGGGCCGAAGATTTCGCGCTTCAGCTCGTCGAAGCTGTCCAGCTCGATCAAAGTTGGCATGACGAAGGTGCCGCGCTTGATCTCGGCAGCATCGGCAATGGCGACCTGGTAGACCGAACGGCCTTTCTCGCGCATGCCCTGGATGTGCTTCTCGATGCCGGCCTTGGCTTCGGCATCGATCACCGGGCCGATGTCCACGGCCAGGCGGTCCGGGCAGCCCAGGCGGCTTTCAGCCATGGCGCCCTTGAGCATTTCGATCACGCGGTCGGCGGAGTCTTCCTGCAGGCACAGTACGCGCAGGGCCGAGCAACGCTGGCCGGCACTGTCGAAGGCCGAGGACACCACGTCGATCACGACCTGTTCGGTCAGTGCCGAGGAGTCGACGATCATCGCGTTCTGGCCGCCGGTTTCGGCGATCAGCGGGATCGGACGGCCCTGGTTGTCCAGGCGGCCAGCGACGTTGCGCTGCAGCAGGCGGGCCACTTCAGTGGAGCCGGTGAACATCACGCCTTTGACGCGTTCGTCTCCGACCAGGCCGGCACCGACGGTTTCACCGCGGCCTGGCAGCAGCTGCAGCACGCCTTCTGGGATGCCAGCTTCCAGCAGCAGGCGCACAGCCTGGGCGGCGATCAGCGGGGTTTGCTCGGCAGGCTTGGCCAGTACCGGGTTGCCGGCAGCCAGGGCTGCGGCCACCTGGCCGGTGAAGATCGCCAGCGGGAAGTTCCATGGGCTGATGCACACCACAGGGCCCAGTGGGCGGTGGGCGTCGTTGCTGAAGTCGTTACGTGCCTGCACCGCGTAGTAGCGCAGGAAGTCCACGGCTTCACGCACTTCGGCGATGGCGTTGGCGAAGGTCTTGCCGGCCTCGCGGATGAGCAGGCCCATCAGCGGCTGGATCTCGGCCTCCATGAGGTCGGCGGTGCGCTCCAGAATGGCAGCACGCTCGGCTGGCGGGGTGGCCTGCCAGATCGGCGCGGCGTTCAGTGCGCACTGGATGGCGTTGTCCACGTCGGCAACGGTGGCCTCCTGCACATGGCCGACCACGTCGCGGTGGTCAGCCGGGTTCAGCACCGGTGCGGCAGCGCTCTCGCTGGCGGCGCAGGCCAGCAGCGGGGCAGCCTTCCAGTCATTGTGAGCGGTGGCCAGCATGGCGCAGGACAGCGATGCCAGGCGGTGTTCGTTGGCCATGTCGATGCCGGCCGAGTTCGCCCGCTCAGTGCCATACAGATCGCGCGGAAGGGGGATGCGTGGGTGCGGCAGGCCGATACTGCCTTCCTGGGTACCCATGCGTTCGATGCTGGCCACCGGGTCGGCGACCAGTTCCTGGATGGAAATCGAGTGGTCGGCGATGCGGTTGACGAACGAGGTGTTCGCGCCGTTTTCCAGCAGACGGCGCACCAGGTAGGCCAGCAGCGTTTCATGGGTGCCGACCGGTGCATACACGCGGCACGGGCGGTTCAGCTTGCCATCGGCAATCTTGCCGACCACTTGCTCGTACAGCGGCTCGCCCATGCCGTGCAGGCACTGGAACTCGTACTGGCCCGGGTAATAGTTCTGCCCGGCAATGTGGTAGATGGCCGACAGGGTGTGGGCGTTGTGGGTGGCGAACTGCGGGTAGATGGCTTCTGGCACGGCCAGCAGCTTGCGGGCGCAGGCGACGTAGGACACGTCGGTGTACACCTTGCGGGTATAGACCGGGTAGCCTTCCAGGCCTTCGACCTGGGCGCGCTTGATCTCGCTGTCCCAGTAGGCGCCTTTTACCAGGCGGATCATCAGGCGGTGGCGGCTGCGCTTGGCCAGATCGATGACGTAGTCGATTACGTACGGGCAGCGCTTCTGGTAGGCCTGGATAACGAAGCCGATGCCGTTCCAGCCAGCCAGGGAGGGCTCGAAGCACAGGCGTTCGAGCAGGTCCAGCGACAGCTCCAGGCGGTCGGCTTCTTCGGCGTCGATGTTAAGGCCGATGTCGTACTGCTTGGCCAGCAGGGTCAGCGACAGCAGGCGCGGGTACAGCTCTTCCATCACGCGCTCGTACTGGGCCCGGCTGTAACGCGGGTGCAGTGCCGACAGCTTGATCGAGATGCCTGGGCCTTCATAGATGCCACGGCCATGCGAGGCCTTGCCGATCGAGTGGATGGCCTGCTCATAGGACGCCAGGTACTTCTGCGCGTCGTGCTCGGTCAGTGCGGCTTCGCCGAGCATGTCGTAGGAGTAACGGAAGCCTTTGGCCTCGAAACGGCTGGCGTTGGCCAGGGCTTCGGCAATGGTCTCGCCGGTGACGAACTGCTCACCCATCAGGCGCATGGCCATGTCGACGCCCTTGCGGATCATCGGCTCGCCGCTCTTGCCGATGATGCGGGTGAGCGAGGAGGTGAGGCCGGTTTCGTTATGGGTGCTGACCAGCTTGCCGGTCAGCAGCAGCCCCCAGGTGGCGGCGTTGACGAACAGTGACGGGCTGTTGCCCAGGTGCGGCTGCCAGTTGCCGGTACTGATCTTGTCGCGGATCAGCGCATCACGGGTGCCTTTGTCGGGGATACGCAACAGGGCTTCGGCCAGGCACATCAGCGCCACGCCTTCCTGAGACGACAGCGAGAATTCCTGCAGCAGGCCCTGAACGATGCCGGCACGGCCGCCGGCGCTTTTCTGATTGCGCAGTTTTTCGGCAATGCCCGCGGCCAGCTTGTTGGTGGCTTCGGCCAGTGGCGCGCTCAGGCGCGCCTGCTCCAGCAGCATCGGCACCACTTCCTGCTCGGGGCGGCGGTAGGCGGCGGTGATCGCCGAGCGCAGTACCGACTGCGGCAAGATGCTTTCGGCAAATTCGAGGAAGCACTGGTGGCTGTGGTCGGCCTGGACTTCACCGGCATCGTCGGCCAGGTTGCTGACATGACCGTTGAGTTCGGTCAGGGTGGCACCACCCTCGAGCTTCTCCAGGTAGTTGAAGATCGCTTGCTTGATCAACCAGTGCGGCGTGCGGTCAATGGACTGCGCAGCTGCTTTGAGTCGCTCACGGGTCGGGTCGTCGAGTTTGACCCCAAGGGTGGTAGTCGCCATTTCTTATCCTCGTTATTGCCACGGCTGTGGCCTAAGCTGGCGTCAAGAGTATCTGTAGGACAATTCGGGTGCAACCAGGTGCAACCCTAATTTTTCGTGTAGAAGGTGCAACTCGTCCGACGGTTATTCCCATACCCTGAAAAGGGGCGTTTTCGGTGCGGTTTATTCTGAAAAAACGGTTTTTTACTCCCGAAAGGAGCAAGAAGCGGGCTTTGTCGGAAAATGCACGGGAAGGTGCAACTTGCAAAAGAAAAATGGTTGCACCTTCTTTGCGTTGTTGCATAGCATTCGCCGCCTGGGTGCAACCGCCATCGCTGTGGTTGCGCATGATAAAAACAAACGCCAGGGCACACGCATGGGCAATCCACTAACGATCACCTTCGTGATCTACATCGCAGCAATGGTGCTGATCGGCTTCGCCGCCTATCGCGCTACCAACAACCTTTCCGATTACATTCTGGGCGGTCGCAGCCTGGGTAGCGTGGTTACCGCGCTGTCTGCCGGTGCCTCCGACATGAGTGGCTGGCTGCTGATGGGCCTGCCCGGTGCCATCTACTTCGCGGGCCTGTCCGAGGCCTGGATCGCCATCGGTCTGACGGTGGGTGCCTACCTGAACTGGCTGTTCGTGGCCGGCCGGCTGCGCGTGCAGACCGAGCACAACGGTGACGCGCTCACCCTGCCGGACTACTTCTCCAGCCGTTTCGAAGACAATACCGGGCTGCTGCGTATCATTTCCGCCATCGTCATCCTGGTGTTCTTCACCATCTACTGTGCGTCCGGCATCGTAGCCGGTGCCCGTCTGTTCGAGAGCACCTTCGGTATGCCGTACGAAACCGCATTGTGGGCTGGTGCAGCGGCGACCATCGCCTACACCTTCGTGGGTGGCTTCCTGGCGGTGAGCTGGACCGATACCGTACAGGCTTCGCTGATGATCTTCGCGCTGATCCTGACTCCGGTAATCGTGCTGATCTCCACCGGTGGCTTCGACCAGACCTTCGCCGCTATCGAGGCGGTGAACCCGGCGAACTTCGACATGCTCAAGGGTGCCACCTTCATCGGCATCATTTCGCTGATGGGCTGGGGCCTGGGTTACTTCGGCCAGCCGCATATCCTGGCGCGCTTCATGGCCGCTGATTCGGTGAAGTCGATCGCCAAGGCGCGCCGCATTTCCATGACCTGGATGATCCTGTGCCTGGCGGGTACCTGCGCCGTTGGCTTCTTCGGCATTGCCTACTTCTCGGCCCATCCTGAACTGGCAGGCCCGGTAAGCGAGAACCACGAGCGTGTGTTCATCGAGCTGGCCAAGATCCTGTTCAACCCATGGGTTGCAGGTGTCCTGCTGTCGGCCATCCTGGCCGCAGTCATGAGTACCCTGAGTTGCCAGCTGCTGGTGTGCTCCAGTGCATTGACCGAAGATTTCTACAAAGCCTTCCTGCGCAAGAATGCTTCGCAGCTCGAGCTGGTGTGGGTCGGCCGTCTGATGGTGCTGGCCGTGGCCCTGATCGCCATCGCCATGGCCGCAAATCCGGAAAACCGCGTGCTGGGCCTGGTGGCCTATGCCTGGGCAGGCTTCGGTGCCGCCTTCGGCCCGGTGGTGCTGATTTCGGTGCTGTGGAAAGGCATGACCCGTAACGGTGCGCTGGCCGGTATCGTGGTGGGGGCGCTGACGGTGATCCTGTGGAAGAACTTCGACACCCTCGGGTTGTACGAAATCATCCCGGGCTTCCTGTTCGCCAGCATCGCCATTGTTCTGGTGAGCAAGCTGGGCAGCCCTTCGCAGGCGATGGTCAAGCGCTTCGAAGCGGCTGATGCGGCGTATCACGCCGACAAGTAACACCCGTTGAATGGGCGGCGCCTGCTTTGCGGGTGCCGCCAATCAGCAGCCAGGCCTGACTCCGCCTGCAAGGCAAGGTAAACTTGCCGCCTTCGCAGGAGTTGCCATGAACTATCGTCACGCCTTCCACGCCGGCAACCACGCCGACGTCCTCAAACACATCGTGCTGACCCGCCTCATCGCCCTGATGTCGCGCAAGGAGCAGCCGTTCGCCTATATCGATACCCACGCAGGGCTCGGCCTGTACGACCTGCAGGGCGACCAGGCAAGCCGTACCGGCGAGTACCTGGAAGGCGTAGCCCGCCTGTGGAATCGCGATGACCTGCCGGCCATGGCCGACGACTACCTGCGCATCATCAAGCGCCTGAATGCCGATGGCGAGCTGCGCTACTACCCGGGTTCGCCCGAACTGGCCCGTCGCCTGATGCGCCAGCAGGACCGCGCCCTGCTCAACGAGAAACACCCCGAAGACGGGCCGCTCCTCAAAGAAAACATGAAAAAAGACCCGCGCGTGACCGTGCACCTGGGTGAAGGCTGGCATGTGCCGCGGGCCTTGCTGCCGGTGCAGGAAAAACGCGCGATCATGCTGATCGACCCGCCGTTCGAGCAGGCCGATGAGCTCAAGCGCTGCACCACTGCCATGAAAGAGGCGATCGGCCGCATGCGCCAGACTGTTGCGGCCATCTGGTACCCGATCAAGGACCAGCGTTCGCTGACCCGCTATTACCAGGACCTGACCAGCACCGGCGCGCCGAAACTGTTGCGGGTTGAGCTGTATGTGCATCATCAGGACAGCCCTCAGGGGCTGAACGGCTCTGGCCTGGCCATCGCCAACCCGCCGTGGGGGCTGGAGGATGAGCTTAAAGAGCTGCTGCCATGGCTGGCCAAAGAGCTGGCACAGACCGCCGGTAGTTACCGCATGGACTGGCTGATCGCCGAGTAACCTGTAGGCGCGGGTTTACCCGCGAACACCGGCTATGCCGGTGCCATCCACCGCGTTGCCTGCTTCGCGGGTGAACCCGCTCCTACAAGGGGGCGGTGTGCCTCCAATGTTTGCGTTATAATCCCGCCCTTTAGTCGCCACCCGCCCAAGCGGCCGCTGGCGCATTTCTACCGAATGAAGAGGCTAATCCCTTGGCATTGACGATTCTTGGCCTGTCCGGCGCCCTTAGCCATGACCCTTCCGCGGCCCTGTACATTGACGGCAAGCTGATTGCCGCCGCCGAAGAAGAGCGCTTCGTGCGTGACAAGCATGCGAAGAACCGCATGCCCTACGAGTCGGCAAAGTTCTGCCTGGAACAAGCAGGCATCAAGCCGTCCGACGTCGACGTGGTAGCCATCCCGTTCGCCCCGATCAGCCTGTTCGGCAAGGCGCGGTGGCACTATGCCAAGCGCTATTGGTACGCCCCGGATCGTGCACTCGATGCCATCCTGATGGGCAACCGTCGCTACAAGCGCTATCGCAAGAAGATCGTCTGGTGCCTGGAGCAGCTTGGCTTCGACCCGAAAAAGGTCAAGATCGAGCCCGTCGAGCACCACCTGGCTCACGCCTCCAGTGCCTATCACTGTTCGGGCTTCAAGGAAAAAACCGCAATCCTCGGCATCGATGGCAAGGGCGAGTACGCCACTACCTTCTTTGGCTACGGCGAAAATGGCAAGATCCACAAGATCAAGGAATTCTTCGACCCGGACTCGCTGGGTGGCCTTTACGGTGCCATCACCGAGTTCCTTGGCTTCGAAATGCTCGACGGCGAGTTCAAAGTCATGGGCATGGCGCCGTATGGCGACGCCAGCAAGTATGATTTCTCACGTCTGGCCAGCTTCGAAAACGGCGAGTTGGTCATCAATACCGAGTACGCCAACGTTATCGGCCTGCGCCGTTACAAAGAGAAGGGCAAGGGCTTCTACTTCTCGCCAAAGCTGATCGAATGGCTGGGCCCAAAGCGCGAAGGCGACATCGCCGACGAGCCGTACATCCATTACGCCGCCAGCATGCAGGCGCTGTTCGAGAAACTGGCGCTGCAGATGATCGACCATTACCTGGGCGACACCCTGCGTGAAACCGGCAAGCTGGCCTTCGCCGGCGGCTGTGCGCTGAACGTCAAGCTCAACCAGAAGATCATCGCCCGTCCGGACGTGAAAGAGCTGTTCGTCCAGCCAGCCTCCGGCGACGCCGGGACTGCCGTTGGCGCCGCTGCCTACGTTTCCCACGCCCGGGGCGTTCCGGTCGAGAAGATGGAGCACGTCTACCTCGGGCCGTCGTACTCCAACGAAGACGTGATCGCCGCCTGCGCCCGTCATCCGAACCAGCCAAAGTGGCGCAAACTCGAGAACATGCCGCAGCAGATCGCCCAGATCATGGTCGATGGCAACCCGGTCGCCTGGTTCCAGGGTCGCATGGAGTTCGGGCCGCGTGCCCTGGGTGGCCGCTCGATCATCGGCTGCCCAAGCGTGGAAGGCGTGGCTGACCGCATCAACCACCAGATCAAGTTCCGCGAACGCTGGAGACCTTTCTGCCCGTCGATGCTCGACACTGTCGCCCCGCAGATGATCAAGGTCGACCATCCCGCGCCGTTCATGACCTTCACCTTCGAAGTGGCTGAAGAGTGGAAAACCCGCGTGCCGGAAGTGGTGCATGAGGACGGCACTTCGCGTGCCCAGGTGCTCAAGCGCGAGTACAACCCGCGCTACTACGACATGATGAAGGCATTGGAAGACCTGACCGGTAACGGCGTGTCGCTGAACACCTCGCTGAACCGTCGTGGTGAACCGATGATCTGCTCGCCGACCGATGCCCTGAACATGTTCTTCGGCTCGGACCTGCAGTACCTGATCATGGAAGACATCCTGGTTGTGAAGGACGGCGCGGCCCCGTATGACCAGCCGCTCTGAACCGCGCATCCTGCAGTTCTGCCATGGCTATGACGGGCCGTTCCTGGACTGCGCCCGTCAGTACGCCAGCCTGTTTCAGGGGCGTGGGTACCAGGTCACCACGGTGTTCCTCACTGGCGCCGCTGACGCGCAGGTAGCGGCTGGCTGTGCGTCGGACGAGGTGCTGTTCCTTGAGTTCAGTTCCAAGGCCGTGCGTGGCCTGAAACTCGGCGCCATCCGCGCGTTACGGCGCATTGCGGCCGAGCGCAATTTCGCTTTCTGCATCGCCCATCGCTTCAAGCCGATCTACGTTGCCCTGCTGGGGACCGGCCTGCCAGTGATTGGTGTGCACCATGCCTTTGGCGACTATCAGCGCAAAGGCCGCCGCCTGTTCGCGAACCTGTTCAGCAAGCGTCTGAGCCTGCTGGGTGTTTCGGACGCGGTACGTGACGATATGCGCCGCTGCTTGCCGCAGTGGCCGGCCGAACGCATCCAGACCCTGTACAACCGTATCGACATCGACGCCCTGCAAGCAGCCCTGGTGCCGCGCGCTGACGCACGCCAGGCCTTGGGCCTGGATGCTCAGGCGTGGATCGTCGGCAATGTTGGGCGCCTGCACCCGGACAAGGACCAGGTCACCCTGTTGCGCGGTTTCGCCCAGGCACTGCCGGGGCTGCCTGCTGGCGCCCGCCTGGCGATCCTCGGCAAGGGGCGCCTGGAGGCCAGGCTCAAGGCGTTGGCCGCCGAGCTTGGTATTGCCGGGCAAGTCGACTTTCTTGGCCAGGTACCGGATGCGCGCCGTTACTTCCAGGCGTTCGACGTGTTTGCGTTGAGTTCCGATCACGAGCCGTTCGGCATGGTCCTGCTCGAAGCGATGGTTGCCGGTGTGCCGGTGTTGGCCACGGCCTGTGGCGGTGCCCGCGAAGTGGTCGAGGGCGTTGGCGTGCTGTTCCCGCTGGGCGACGCCGCGCAGTTGGCCCAGGGCCTGAAGCACATGGCCGAACTGGACGCCGAGCAGCGCCAGGCCTGTGCCAGGCACATGCTGCAGCGCCTGCGTGAGCGTTTCTCTGACCAGGCGGTGCGCGAGGCCTTCTGGCAACTCCCGCAGGTGCGCGCGTTGGTGGGGCAGGCCTGATGTTCAATCGTATCCAGGCCTTCCGCGAACGCGGTTGGCAAGCCATTGATGCCGAGGCTTATGCCCAGGCGTGGGCGCGCTTCGGCGGCAGTGTCGCCACCCATCCGCGGGTGGTCGAGCAACTGGCGGACCTGGCACAGATCCCAGTGCGTTACCTGGGCTGGCACCAGGCCGGCGAGCTGAAGGCCGCCATCCCGACCTGGGGGCGTCACCTGGCGTTGTCCAAGGACGTGCTGAAGCGTGCTGGCAAGAAAGCCCTGTTCGACCTCGGCAATGCCGAAATCATCCTGCCGGCGGCGGCCGATGCCGCTGCGCCGCTGCGCCATACCGTGCGTTACCTGTCCGAACTGAACCAGGGCCGCTTCAACGGCCTCAAGGCGCAGAAGGAGCAGTTGGCCATGGCCCGGGCGCCTGAAGACCTGTCGAAGAAGTTCCGCTACAACCAGCGCCGTGAGCTTCGCCTGCTGGAAGAGGCGGGTGGAGTGGTACGCCCGATCAGCGACTTCAGTGCTCAGGAAATCGCCAGTATGTACTGCGACCTGTTCCTGCGCCGCTGGGGGTTTCCTGCCACCGGCGCCGAGCGTATGGCCGATGTGCTGGGCCGCCTGCGCGAGCTGCTGATTGGCTCGGTGCTGCTGCTGGACGGTAAGCCGATAGCCATCCAGCTGGTGTACCGAGTCGAAGCGCCGGAATGGATTAGCGTCGAGTACATTAACGGCGGTGTCGACCCTGAAACCAAGGCCTTCAGCCCAGGCAGCGTGCTGAGCTTCCTCAATACCCAGGCTGCCTGGGAAGATGCCCGGGCGCGCAACAAGCCGCTGCGGTTCTCGTTCGGCCGTGCTGACCGGGAATACAAGGACCGCTGGTGCAGCCCTGTGCCGGTGTATCAAGCGTGAGCCGCAAGCAGCAGTTGCTCAAGCGCCACCGGCGCAACAAACGCCTGGGGCTGCTGGCGGGGCTGGTTGTGCTGATCGCCCTCGGTGTATTCGGCTGGTGGTGGCTGCCACTGCTGTTGTTGCCGCTGCTCTGGGCTGCCCATGAGGCCTGGTTTGCCGACCACCTGTTCTATGCACCGGGCGAGGACTATGCCTACGACTTTGGCGATCAGGTGCAGCAGGTTCCTGCCAGCCTGCACGATGGCTGGCTCAAGGCTGAGTGCACGTTGCAAGGCGACGAAACCCTGGTGCTCGAACTGCGGCTAAAAAGCAGCTGGTTGGGGCGCTTTCTCGACCCACGGGTCGAGCTGCTGGCTGGCGGACTGGCCGATCGGCAAACGTTCGAGCGTGGCGTCGATGGCGTGCGCTTCCTTAACCTGACGGGTCTTGCTGCGCCACTGCAGGCCGGCACGTTGCGCCTGCACGGCCGGCATTGCCGGCTGCAGGGGCAGTTGCGCCTGTGGATAACCCCCTCGGTCGAGCTGCAGCGGCGCCGGGTCATGGTGATCGCGCCACATGCCGACGACGCCGAGTTGGCGGCGTACGGTTTGTACAGCCAGGCCAACGAAAGCTGGTTGGTGACGCTGACCGCTGGTGAGATAGAGGCCGAACACTATCAGCAGATGGGCCTGGCAAAGGCCGAGGCCGCGCGCCTGAAGGGGCGCCTGCGTGCCTGGGACAGCATCGTCGTGCCGCGTTGGGCCGGGGTGCCGGAGTCGCATTGCATCCAGCTGGGCTACTTTTGCCTGCAGTTGCCTGCCATGCAGGCCGCACCCGACCAGCCGGCTGCCTCACGTGAAGCCGACCTGGCCGATATCCGCGTGTTCCGCCAGTTCAACCCGTTCCCTTTACCGGGTGACCGTGATGGTGCACCCACCTGGCACAACCTGCTGGCCGACCTGCGTGCCTTGCTGGAACGGGCCAAGCCAGAGGTGCTGGTGATGCCGCACCCGCAGCTAGACCCCCATCCGGACCATATCTGCGCTCAGGCGGCGGTGCTGGAAGCCCTGCAAGGGATGGCCTGGCAGCCACAAACCTTGCTGTGTTACGCCAATCACCTGCACGATAACGACCGCTGGCCGATGGGTGACAGTGGCGATGGCGTTGCTTTGCCGCCGCAATTGAGCGCTGCCCAGGCCTGGGCACCCTGCAGCCTGGTGCTGGACTGCGCGACCCAGCGCGACAAGGCCATGGCCCTGGGCATGATGCACGACCTGCAGCCGCCGGCACCGTTCAAGCGCCGCCTGCGCCGCCTGCTGCAACGCTGGCTTGCCGGGCGACAGCCATCGCCTTATGGGGAGAACGAATTCTTCCGCAAGGCCGTGCGCCGGCACGAACTGTTCTGGCGGCGTGAGCTGTAAGCACGCCCCATGGTTGACCGCGAAGGCGCAGAGCGCCCAAGGAAAGCAATGAAAGTCCTATTTCTGGTGCAGAAGGAACAGCGGGCGATTCTTGACCGCCTGTACGATGGCGTCGCGGCCAACTGCGAGTGCGACCTGCGCTGGCTGACCAGCCAGGATCAGCGCAATCTGCGCCGTTACTTCAAGCGTGAGGTACAAGTCGAGCGCTATGACCGCATCGTGTTCTTCCTGCGTTTCAAGCAGGAGATCCGTCAGGTGGCCTTCATCCGCACGGTGCCGAACCTGGTGATTCTCGAGCACGACGCCTACCAGAACTACATACCGTGCAAGTACACCGGCAAATTCAGCGCTCATTACCGTCAGTTGCCATGGGCGCGGGTGATCAGCTCCGGCTACATGGTCAGCGAGCGCTTGCGCCAGGAAGGTTTCGACGCGGTGTTCGTGCCCAAGGGCTATGACGAGCAGTTGCTGGCCGATCAAGGGCGAGAGCGTGATATCGAGCTGGCCTTTGTCGGCAGCGTCAACAGCGTGGCCTACAGCGGCCGCAAGGCACTGCTGGACGAGTTGGGGCAGGTCGAGAACCTGCTGGTAACCCGTACCAAGTCGGGCGAGGACTACTGCAACACGCTCAACCGTATTCGCTTCTTCGTCAGTGCCGATGTCGGCATGGGCGAGTACATGATCAAGAACTTCGAAGCCATGGCCTGTGGCTGTGTGTTGCTGGCATACGACCAGGGCGAGGAAGAGAACCGTGCGCTGGGCCTGCAGGACATGCACAACGTGGTGTTCTATGACAACATCCCGACCCTTCAGGAAAAACTCCGTCGCTTGCGCGCAAACCCCGAGCTAGCCCGGCAGATTGCAGAAAATGGCCGCCATCTGGCGGTTTCCCGTTTTAGTTTCGGCGCCGTTGGACGTAGCATCGTCGACCACATGCGCCCGGCGCTCAGGCCCCATCCGCCATTGTCTGCATGGCAGCGGCTGCGTCTGAAGCTGGGCATCTAAACAAGAGCTTTCACGCCCAGGAGCGGGTTGTTGAAGGCCGATAGTCGTAATGCGGAGGGAATCCGGTGCGCTTTTCAAATGAGAGTGACGTCACGCTCGTCGTGACCAGTTGTGGGCGGTTCGATCTGCTCAAAGACACCCTTGAGAGTTTCGATCGCTACAACACCGCGCCCATTCGCGAGGTATTCATCACCGAAGACTCTGGCGACGATGCTGTGCATGCCGCTGTGCCGGCGCACTGGAAGCCGCACTGCAAGGTGTTCGTCAACCGGCCCAAGCTTGGCCAGTTACCGTCTATCGACCTGGCCTACAGCCAGGTCAAGACGCCATACATTTTTCACTGCGAAGACGACTGGCAATTCTATCGCCAAGGCTTTGTCGAAGACTCGCAGGCCATCCTGGATGTCAGCCCCAACCTCTTGCAGGTCTGGTTGCGCAGCCATGCCCACGACCTGGCCATCCACAGCCCGTACATTCATTTGGGCGATCGCCAGGTGATCGCCGGGGTGCCGTGTTATCCGCTGCTGTCCGACAAGGCCGAGTGGCAGGCGTTTTCGCTCAACCCTGGGCTGCGCCGATTGAGCGATTACCAGCGCTGTGCGCCATTTGCCGCCTATGCTGGAGAAAAGGCGCTTTCCCGTCGCTACGCTGAGTTAAATCTGACAGCGGTCACCTTGGAGGGTGACGCAGTATTGCACACTGGATTTGGCAATCACGTGACCTTGCCCATCGAGGTGGAGCGCAAGGCCAAGCGCCGTCAACGTGATCGGATGAAACTGGCATTGACGCTGGTTGCGGGTGCCCTGATCGGCATGGGAATCACCATTTTTGTTCAATGAAGTCGCTGTCCCACCTGACATGAGCGGGAGAGGGCCCATGAACATTGTCAATATGATGTGGGCGGGTGGAACGCCTTACATGTCCATCCACAAGGTGCATCGGCAGGTTTTGTCGAACGCGGGTGCCGATGCCCGGATCAGTAACTGGCTGCTGCTGGGGAGCGGGCTCTGCTGTGGGCTCGGTTCGACCCGGGAATGGCATATGCCCTCACGTGCGCTCAAAGGGCGGCACGTGTGGCGCTTGCTGCGTCCGTGGCTGCGCATGCGCTTGCGCAAGGCATTGACCGAGGCCGGGGCAGACGTTGTGCTGCTCGACGGTATTGGCGTCGCCCGGTTGGTGCTGCCGTTGTTGCAGCGCATCGCGCACGTGCGTGCCAAGGTACTGTTCCATGGCAAGACGCGTTTGCATGCCAGTGATATCCGCTTGTTGCAGATGTTTCCGTCTGAGCGTCTGAGTATCGCGGCGGTGTCACAGACGTTGGCCGAGTCGCTGGAGCGTGACCTGGGCAGGCCGGTGCAGACGCTGCGCATGGCGCTCGACCCGCGTGCATTCGTCGAACCTTTGCTGAGCCGGGACCAGGCCAGGCAGGCGCTGAAGTTGCCTCAGGGCGCACAGGTGATGCTGGGTGCGGTAGGGCGATTGGTCGAGAGCAAAGGCTTCGAAATGCTGATCGAGGCATTCGCCAGGGCCAGTGCACGGCAACCGGGCTTGCAGCTGGCGATCGTTGGCGAGGGGCCGCAGCATGCCGTGCTGCAGCAGCGTATCGACGCGTTGGGCCTGGCCGATCGCGTTCATCTGCGCGGCCACCGCGAAGACCTGCAGCAGTTGTATCGGGCATTCGACTGGCTATTGGTACCTTCGCGTTCCGAAGGCCTGGGGTTGGTGGTGCAAGAGGCGGTGATGGCCGATGTACCGGTGGTGTGCAGCGACCTGGAGGTGTTCCGCGAGCAGTTGCGCGACACGGGTGGCTACCTGCCGGTTGCCGACGAAAGCGCCTGGGCTGAGGCGATCGAGCGCTGTGCGGCGCTCAGTGCATCGACGATCGCCGGGAAGCAGCGCCAGGCACTGGCACCGGAGCAGGCCTGGCAGGCGTTCTGCAGCGGTTCGCAGAGCCTGCTGCGCAGTTGACGCTCAGCGTGTCAGCAAGGCTGCCTCGAAGGCGGCAAGGGGGAACCGGTCGCCCAGTTTCTCCCGCTCGATATAGCGCACCATGTGCTGCACATTGCGTCGAATCATACGGGCTGACAGTGGCGGGCGCAGAAAGCGCATGTCGGCCACGTCGATCAAGCCCAGACGCTGGTCGGGGGTGACTACCACATTGCCCAAGTGCAGTGAGCGGAAGTAAACGCCGCTGTGGTGCAACTGGCGGATCAGTTCGATCAGGCGTGGCAGGTAAGTGTCCCAGCTGAAGCCGTCATCGCGCGACATCTGCAGCAGCGTCCGCCCCGGTAGCGGGCGATACAGCACCGCCGTGCGGCCCGGCAGGTCCAGCTTGTGCTGGCTGATCACTTGGAGGGTAGGGATGCCCAGTTGCGCCAGGCGCGCGGCGTTATCGACGAAGCGCTGCGAGTAAGGCCGTAGCAGCGCAGATGAAATCAGCCTTTTCCTACGAAAAACCTTGAGGAAATTTCCATCTGTGAGCAGGTAGACTTTGGCGCCATGGCTGTCTGCCTCAAGCACCTGTGCGCCGAGTGTCAGCTGATCGAAGTCGACCTGGGTGAGCCGGGAGCATTGCATGAATAGAGCCTTGTCGTCTGGCGAGCAAAATGACCGGCAATAATGCCGAAAATAATGCTGTAGCACCATGGATGGTGTTTCTGATTCATCGGGGGAAAGGATGTTGTATCAAAAAAACTGGGCACAAGCGTGGTTAGGTTTGGGCCTGGTCTGGTTCCTGGCGGCGATTGCCCTTGCACCCAGCAATAAGGTTTATCAGCAAGGTCTGGTGTTGTTCTTATGGTTGCCAACGCTGGTATTGGCCTGGTCGGCCCGAGGTGTGCTGGTACAGGCCTGGAGGCGGCAACCGGCGCTGTGGGGGAGTGTGCTGCTGCTGTTGGCCTGGAGCGGCCTGAGCCTGGCATGGTCGCCTGCCGAGGAGCCCATGCGCGAGGTCAAGCGCTTGCTCTACATCCTGGTGTTCCTGCTGGCGTTTCCGCTGTTGGCCCAGCTTGGCCAAGCCCGCATTCGTCAGTTATTGCTGCTTGGCAGCGCGCTGCTGGCCATCGCTGCGTTGGTCTCCATCATAAAGTTCTATGGGTTGCAGGGTGCGCCTCTGCTGTTCAGGCTGACGGGTATCGGCGAAATATCCCACCCCATCCTGGGGGCCTATGTCATTGGTTCGGCCGTGCTCCTGATGCTCTACGAGCCTCCTCGGCGACTTGGTTTGCAATTGTTGTGGCTGGCAGCATTGGCTTGCCTGGGGGGCTTCGCCATGCTCAGCCAGAGCCGTGGTGCGGTTTTGGCACTGGTGAGTACCGTGGTGATGGCGCCGTTGTGGTTCCGTGATCGCCACAGCCGGTTATTCTCTGTTCTGGCACTGCTTGCCACCGGCCTGGCCTTTTTGGCCATGTACGACGTTATCGCCCAACGGGGCTCATCCTATCGGCCGGAAATTTTCCATGCCGTGGTCGAGATGATTGCCGCGCACCCTTGGGCGGGTCTTGGCCTGGGGACTGATTACGAAGTGATCGCCGTGGGCATGCACTTCGATCATACCCACAACATGTTCACCCATGTTGCCGTTGAAATGGGCTTGCCCGGCATGTTGCTGTGGGTAATGGTATGGCTGCTTACGCTGGGCGAGATCGTGCGCGCCCGTGGCACCCTGTTCGGCAAGGTCCTGCTGGGCTTATGGGTCTACTCGACCCTGGCCATGCAGTTTGATGCCGCCAGCCTCACCGGTACGCCACGTGCCGAATGGTTCATCAGCTGGCTGCCGGTGGGCCTTGCCATGTTGCTGCCATGGGGGCGTGCCGAAAATGACGCCTGTGGTAAAATTGCCGGTTCAACCTGAACAGCGAGCTCGATAATGGCCGAAACACCGCGACCAGCGGAGCACACCTCCAGCCTGAAGATCTACTTCCGGCTGTTGAGCTATGTGAAACCCTATGTCGGCATTTTCCTGCTGAGCATTGTCGGTTTCGTGATCTTTGCCTCGACCCAGCCCATGCTGGCCGGCATTCTCAAGTACTTCGTCGATGGGCTGAGCAACCCCGAAGCGGTGTTGTTCCCCAACGTCCCCTACCTGCGTGACCTGCAATTGCTGCAGGCGGTGCCGCTGCTGATCATCCTGATCGCTGCGTGGCAGGGCCTGGGCTCATTTCTCGGCAACTATTTCCTGGCCAAGGTCTCTCTGAGCCTGGTGCATGACCTGCGGGTGGCATTGTTCAACAAGCTGCTGGTATTGCCCAACCGCTACTTCGACAACCACAACTCCGGGCACCTGATTTCGCGCATTACCTTCAATGTGACCATGGTCACTGGCGCCGCTACCGACGCCATCAAGGTGGTGATCCGCGAAGGCCTGACCGTGGTGTTCCTGTTTGCCTATCTGCTTTGGATGAACTGGCACCTGACCCTGGTGATGGTCGCCATCCTGCCGGTGATCGCGGTCATGGTCAGCATCGCCAGCAAGAAATTCCGCAAGCAGAGCAAGAAGATCCAGGTAGCCATGGGCGACGTCACCCACGTTGCCTCGGAAACCATCCAGGGTTACCGCGTGGTCCGTAGCTTCGGTGGCGAGGCCTACGAGCAGCAGCGATTCGGCCAGGCCAGCCAGAGCAACACCGACAAGCAACTGCGCATGACCAAGACCGGCTCGCTGTACACGCCGATGCTTCAACTGGTGATCTACAGCGCCATGGCTGCGTTGATGTTCCTGGTACTGTTCCTGCGCGGTGAGTCCACTGCCGGTGATCTGGTGGCTTATATCACCGCTGCCGGCCTGCTGCCCAAGCCGATTCGCCAGTTGTCGGAAGTCAGCTCGACCATCCAGAAGGGCCTGGCAGGTGCCGAGAGCATCTTCGAGCAACTGGACGAACAGCCTGAAGTGGACACTGGTACGGTCGAGAAGGAGCGCGTGGAAGGGCGCCTGGAAGTGCGTAACCTGAGCTTCACTTACCCAGGTACCGAACGTGAAGTGTTGAGTGACATCAGTTTTGTCGCCGAGCCCGGGCAAATGATCGCCCTGGTCGGCCGCTCCGGCAGTGGCAAGTCCACCCTGGCGGCCCTGATCCCGCGTTTCTATCACCACGACCAGGGGCAGATCCTGCTCGATGGCGTGGAGATCGAAAACTATCGCCTGCGCAACCTGCGTCGCCATGTTTCGCAAGTCACCCAGCACGTCACCCTGTTCAACGATACTGTGGCCAACAACATCGCCTATGGCGATCTGGCTGGCGCGCCGCGCGCAGACATCGAAGCCGCCGCGGCCGATGCCTATGCCAAGGAATTCGTCGACCGGTTGCCAAAGGGCTTCGATACCGAAGTGGGTGAGAACGGTGTACTGCTTTCCGGGGGCCAGCGCCAGCGCTTGGCAATTGCCCGTGCGCTGCTTAAAAACGCACCATTGCTGATCCTCGACGAAGCGACTTCGGCGTTGGATACCGAGTCCGAGCGGCATATCCAGGCCGCCCTGGACCACGTGATGCAAGGCCGTACCACGCTGGTGATTGCCCATCGCCTGTCGACTATCGAAAAGGCCGACCAGATCCTGGTCATGGACCAGGGCCGCCTGGTCGAGCGCGGTACTCACGCCGAACTGCTTGCGGCTAATGGCCATTATGCCCGTCTGCATGCCATGGGGCTGGATGAGCCGGCCAAGGCCGATATCACCTGAACCCTGCTTGATCGGGGCCGTCATGGCCCCGATTGTCACGGGAATTTTCCAGGGATGATCTGGCCATAAAGCCATTGACTACCCTGTGCTAATATCCTGCCCCTGTTCATTATTTTCATATGGGTTGCCCATGAAGTTGTCCATGCCGCGTTTCGATCAAGCCCCGGTACTGGTGGTCGGCGATGTCATGCTCGACCGCTACTGGCATGGCGGTACTTCGCGTATTTCGCCTGAAGCGCCAGTCCCCGTGGTCAAGGTCGATCAGATCGAGGATCGCCCCGGCGGCGCGGCCAACGTTGCCTTGAACATCGCTGCGCTGGGCGCGCCAGCTTCGCTGATCGGCGTCACCGGCCAGGATGAAGCTGCCGACAGCCTGGCCAACAGCCTGCAGGCTGCCGGTGTCCGCTCGGTATTCCAGCGCATCGCGCACCAGCCGACTATCGTCAAGCTGCGGGTCATGAGCCGACACCAGCAACTGCTGCGTATCGATTTCGAAGAGCCGTTCGCCACCGACCCGCTGTCGCTGGGCGCGGAGGTCGACAGCCTGCTCGAAGGCGTCAAGGTACTGGTTCTGTCCGACTACGGCAAAGGTGCACTGAAGAATCACCAAAGCCTGATCCAGGCGGCGCGGGCCAAGGGCATTCCGGTGCTGGCCGACCCCAAGGGCAAGGACTTTTCCATCTACCGTGGGGCCAGCCTGATTACCCCGAACCTCAGCGAGTTCGAAACCATCGTTGGCCGTTGCGTCGATGAGGCCGAACTGGTCGCCAAGGGCTTGCAGTTGCTGCAGGACCTGGACCTGGGCGCCCTGCTGGTCACACGCGGCGAGCATGGCATGACCCTGCTGCGCGTCGGTCAGCCGGCGTTGCACCTGCCAGCGCGGGCACGCGAGGTGTTCGATGTGACCGGTGCTGGCGATACTGTCATCTCCACCCTTGCCGCGGCCATTGCCGCAGGTGAGGACCTGCCCCATGCAGTGGCCCTGGCCAATCTGGCGGCGGGCATTGTGGTCGGCAAGCTGGGTACGGCGGCCATCAGCGCCCCTGAACTGCGCCGGGCCATCCAGCGTGAGGAAGGCTCCGAACGTGGCGTGCTGGGCCTGGAGCAACTGCTGCTGGCCATTGATGACGCGCGGGCGCACAACGAGAAGATCGTCTTTACCAATGGCTGCTTCGACATCCTGCATGCCGGGCATGTCACCTACCTGGAGCAGGCGCGGGCCCAGGGTGATCGCCTGATCGTTGCGGTAAACGACGATGCCTCGGTCAGCCGCCTGAAGGGGCCGGGCCGGCCGATCAACAGCGTTGACCGGCGTATGGCCGTGCTGGCCGGTCTGGGCGCGGTGGATTGGGTGATCAGTTTCCCGGAAGGCACCCCGGAAAACCTGCTGAGTCAGGTCAAGCCGGATGTGTTGGTCAAGGGGGGCGACTATGGCATCGACCAGGTGGTGGGCGCTGATATCGTCAAGGGGTATGGCGGCACCGTGAAGGTGCTGGGGCTGGTCGAGAACAGCTCGACCACGGCGATTGTCGAGAAAATTCGCAAGAACTGATCTGACCTTGGGGCCGCTGCGGCGGCCCTCGGCAGGGGCGGGGTTACCCGCTCCAGCAAGCAGGCGAAAGCGCCTGGGAGGTCACTTGTGCAGCGAGGTGCGGGCCCGCTCCAGCAGCGCTCGCGCCTTGTCGCCAAACCGTTGCAAGTGCGACGCCCGTACGGGCTTGCTTTCCACCAACCCCTGCTGCTTCACCCAATCCTTCCAACGTACCCGTTCATCTGCTACCACCCAGCCTTCCTGCCGGGCAAAACTTTCGGCCAGGTACAGCCCACGCGTACTCGCCGGCACCAGCTCATCCTTTTTCAGCGTGTACAGCTCTGCCAGTGGCTGGCCATCCTTCAATGGCATCAGGTACAGGTCGGGCCGTTTGCGGTTGAGCCGCGCCACCAACTGGTCGCCCTCCAGCCGCTCGTCAACGTGAAACAAGCTGAGTTTCTTGGCGTCCCGCGGCACTTGCAGGCGCATGTCATAGATCAGCTGTAGCGAAGCGGTGGGCAAGTGCACATAGGCCCGGGGGCGCTCCAGTAGCATCAGCGTGCCGCAATGCACCGGGCGTGCGGCACCGGACTCGGGTGCCAGTACGAAGTGTGGTGTTTCGCGGTAGTGCAGGGCGGCGGCGTAGGGTACGGGCAGCCAGGTGTCGTTGAAGCGCCCGCCCAGCCAACCCTCCGGGGTTTCCAGCAGGCACTCCTCGGCCACTTCCTGTACGGCCGTGTGCAGCGGCAGGTTCAGCTCCTGCGCCGGTACATAACCGGAAATCAGTTTCAGCACCACATCGCCACGGTCTTGTCGGCGCTGACGCACCAGTACCCAGTAATCGCGGTTCTGCCAATGCAACGTGAGGCGCACCGACACGCCCAGGTTGGCCAGTTCGACCACGAAGCGTTGTGCGTCGGGTAACTGGATGGCCTTGCGCCGTTGCTGGGTCTGGGCAAAGTTCAGCGGCATGCCGATACTTTGGTAAATCAAGCCTTCGGGCGTGGCCTCGACATGCAGTGGCAGTGTCTTGAAGTTGCTCGGGTTCTTGCGGATCAGCGTTCGCGCCACGAGGCTCCTCCTTGCGTCGGGTCAGTCTCCAGGCCCTGAGTCGGGGGCCTGAGGTAACTCAATGCTGGCCCAGAATACGGGCGACGGTGGCCACGTTGTGGGCCAGGTGCAATGGGTTGATGGTGCCGACAATAGCACTGCTGACGCCCGGGTGGGCGAACAGCAGCTCGAAGCTGGCCTGCACCGGGTCGACGCCCGGGGCCAGGCAGATATGCCCGCTCGCCAAGGCCTTCTTTACCAGGATGGCCTTGCCGTGTTCGGCAGCGTAGTCCAGCACCGGGCGTTCTGCCTGTTCGTTGAGGTTGTAGGTGACCATGGCGCAGTCGCCTTGCTCCAGCGCCTTCAGGCCGCCGGCGACGGTCTTGCCGGACAGCCCGAAACCGAGGATCTTGCCCTCCTGCTTGAGTTCGGCCAAGGTCTGGTAGACCTCCTGCTGTTCGAGGATGGCCAGGTCGTTGCCGTCGGAATGCACCAGCACCAGTTCGATGCGGTCGGTTTCGAGCCGGCGCAGGCTGCGTTCCACCGAGCGCCGGGTGTGGGCGGCGCTGAAGTCGAAATGCGACAGGCCTTCCTCGAACTCTTCACCGACCTTGCTGACGATTACCCATTCATCGCGTTGGCCGCGCAGCAGCGGGCCCAGGCGCTCTTCGCTGCGGCCATAGGCCGGGGCGGTATCGATCAGGTTGATGCCAAGCTCGCGGGCCTGGGCCAGTAACAGGCGGGCTTCCTCATCGCCGGGAATCGTGAAGCCAGTGGGGTACTTCACGCCCTGATCGCGGCCCAGCTTGACTGTGCCGAGGCCCAGTGGGGAGACCGTGAGGCCGGTGCTGCCCAGCGGGCGGTGGAAGTCGTGCAGGGTTGGCAGGCTCATGGCAGCGACTGCTCCCAGGCCGGTACGCTCAGTGGCGGGCGTGGGAGGTCGGCCAGGTCGGGCTGTGCTTGTGGACGAATGCCGTCGCGCTCCAGGTGGCTGATCACCCGGTCGCTGAAGTCCGGTGCCAGCGCCAGTTTGGTCGGCCAGCCCACCAGCAGGCGCTGCTGGTCGGCAAGGAAGGCGTTGTCCGGGCGTACCAGGCCGGATTGTGCTGGTTCAGCGCGGTCGACGCGCAATGTAGCCCAGCGCACCAGGCTCTGATCGACCCATGGCAGCAGGCTGGCAATTTCCTTCTGTGCTGCAGCAATCTGCGCTGCAGGCTCGCGCGCCACGCCATCCGCTTCCGCCAGGTCCCCACCGAGGTACCAGACCCACTGGCCATCGGCGGCCGGATGGGTGGTCACCGTTACCCGCGGCTTGGGCCCGCCGCCGAGGCAGTGGGCGTACAAAGGTTTGAGGTTCGGGCCCTTGGCCATGACCATGTGCAGCGGGCGGGTTTGCATGGCCGGCTGATCCAGACCCAGCGCCTGCAGCAAGCCTTCGGTGCCGGCCCCGGCGCTCAACACGATGCGCTGGGCACGGATTTCCCGGTCGTCCACGCGCAGGCCGACCAACGCATTGCCTTCACGCAAGGGTTCGATGCGTTCACCTGCCAGCAAGGACTCGCCGGCCAGCTCGGCTAGGTTGGCCAGTAGGCTCGGGACATCGACCACCAGTTCCGCCAGGCGGTACACCTTGCCCTTGAATGCGCGGTCCTGCAGTGCCGGTGGCAACTGGTCACCCTTGACCTGGTCGACCCGGCCGCGCACGGCCTTGCTGGCGAAGAAGCTTGTGAGGTTGCCGGCCAAGGTGCCCGGCGACCACAGGTAGTGGGCATCGGAGAGCAGGCGGGTGCGCCCGAGGTCGAGTTCGCCGTTGCCGGCCAGGGCCTCGCGCCAGCGGCGCGGCATGTCGGCGATGGCTTCCGAGGCGCCGGTCAGGGCGCCGTGCAGGGCGTATTTGGTGCCGCCGTGGATGATGCCCTGCGACTTGATGGTCTGCTCGCCGCCAAGGCTGGCGCGCTCCACCAGCACTGTCGAGTAGCCCAGGCGGCGCAGGCGGGCATTGAGCCAGAGGCCTGCGACCCCGGCGCCGACGATCAGCACGTCAGTGGAAATGGCAGATGGCATGGCGGTACCTCGAAGACTGGGACAGCTGGCAAGTATACAGGGTCGGGCACAAGGGGGATCGTGTGAGGGCTAATAGAGGCCCGCCTTGAGGTTTTTTGCGCTTGTGAGATCCAGCGCCGCCCGCGCGGCGCATCGCGAGCAAGCTCGCTCCTACATTTGTTTAAGGCCAATTATTCCTGGGGCAGATGCGCACGTCCCCTTGGCGCTTACCTCGATATCGTGGGGGGCAAACAAGGCGGTCGCGCGCGCAGGCACAGGCGATACTGGCCCGAAACGAATGTAGGAGCGAGCTTGCTCGCGATGCGCCGCGCGGGCGGCGCTGGATCTCCCAAGCGCAAAAAACCTCAAGACAAGCCCCCGGTAGCCCTGGCGCGACCGCCCGCCAGACACAGGGCAAAAATCAATGCCCAGCCGTCTTCGAAAACAGCTGAATCACCACCACGCCACCCACGATCATGGCCATGCCAAGCATTGCCGGCGTATCCAGCTTCTGCCCATAGATCACCAGCGCCGCCACACTGATCAGCACAATCCCCAGGCCCGACCAGATGGCGTAGGCAATCCCCACCGGAATGCTACGCACCACCAAGGTCAGCATCCAGAACGCAATGCCATAACCCACCACCATCAGCAGCAGCGGCAACGGTGTGCTCAAGCCTTTTACTGCTTTCATCGACGCAGTGGCGATGACTTCGGCGCAGATGGCAATGGCGAGATAGGTGTAGGCATTCATGGCGGGATCCTCCGTTACTGAGCGGGCATTCTAGACGTTGCCTGGATGGGGTAAAGTCATTACCTATCAATTTGGGAGATAGGCTGATGGCCGAGCAGTGGAACCTTGAACAATTGCGTACCTTTCTGCGCGTTGCTGAACTGCGCTCGTTCTCCGCGGTGGCACGTGAGCAGCACAAAGCCCAGTCGGCGATCAGCAGTGCCATCGCTCTGCTCGAAACCGACCTAGGGGTCACCCTCTTCGAGCGCAGCAGCGGCCGGCAGCCGAAATTGACTGAAAACGGCAGCGCCTTGCTGGAAGACGCCCGCGAATTGTTACGCCAGTGCGAACGCCTGGATGGCCGCGCCCTGGCCCTGATGCGCGGGCAGGAGGCCTTGCTCCGGGTCGCGCAGGACGAAGCCATGCCTTACCAGCCGGTGATCGACAGCCTGGACGAGCTGGCCAGCCGCTACCCGTTCCTGGAGGTGCAACTGGCCAGCGGTGCCCAGGGCGATGTAGCGCGCAAGCTGGTGGAGCGGCGCGCCGATCTGGGCCTGTTCTTTCATCACGAAAGCATCCCGGCATCGCTGGAGCGGCGGGCGCTGGGCAGTGTGGAGATGGTCACGGTTTGCGCAGTCGGCCACCCGCTGGCGGGCGAAGGCCGGGTCACCCGCCAGCAACTGGCGCGCCACCGGCAGTTGCTGATCACGCCACAACAAAGCGGTTACCCAGGCGGCGAGGCGATCAGCCCGCAGGTATGGCGTGCCGACAGCTTCTACGCCATGGCTGAACTGCTGATGCGCGGCCTGGGCTGGGCCTGGTTGCCGCGGCACGTGGTGCAGTACCCGACCTACCAGGCGCACATGGTCGAGCTCGATAGCGAGTGGCGCCCGCCGGCGCTGGTGGCGGAACTGGCCTGGCGCCGTGATGCGCCCTTGGGGCCGGCCGCGCAGTGGCTGGCGGAGCGCTTTGCGGTTCACCTGCGCGCGATTGGTTAATTTCTGAGTATATTGGCAAGCAAGGAGCCGATTCTTTAAAAAGTTAATCTTGAGTAGTTGAATTTTCGTTATGGAAACGGTAGGTATGGCGTCGGCTGGCCCAAATATCAAAGCGATAACCTTGCCGGACTTCATGGATTTTCAAGTCGAATAGAGCTAAGGCTTGGTCCCGGGTTAATAGATTACTTTTATAGTTTAGCAGTGCCTCAAGGTCTACAAGATCATAACCGGTTAAGTCAGTTACTCCCGTGGCCCGATATTCTAGAATGGCCGCATCATGCTTTATTAATGCCTTGGCTTTTGTGCTTGAAAAAACTGATAAATCTCGGCGTAGACTGGGATAAGCGTCTTCGAGGTTCTGCATTGATAATCCATCTAGGTAGGGTGAAATTGTTTGTAGTATGGGCCGCTCCTTAAGGATAATAGATGGTTCATTTTTATATCTTGTTCTAAACATTTCGCCGATTTTACTGGGGCCTACAGCGATATGACTAACTGGTGTTTGAATTTTTCTATGGAATAGTCCAGCTCTGCCACTGGGGTCAGTACGGAATAGTTTAGTTCTGCCACTGAGGTCAGAATAATTGATAGGGTCTCCCGAGCAGTAGCTGTATGCGTTGATCCCTCCTCTTTCAAATGGGCTCAATCGATCAGGTGAAATAAATCTCATCAAAGACGGTTTGTACTGTCGGTGGCCAAGGCCGAGATGATACATTTGCAATTCGCGGTTCCAATACTCTGAGTTATAGCGAATCAATGCCAAAGAGGTAAGGGAAGTGGAATGGCCGTAGGGCGAGTAGGTAAGGAATGAGTGCGGAATGCACTTGCTTTGAGTCAGGCCCCGATCACTTTTGTTCGTCAGTTTGCTCACGGGCCTGCTCCTGAATTGTGTGATTCGTTAAGATTGAAGCATGGTCGGCAATAATCAGATACTGGCAGAAATGCCAGGCGAGCCGCCCCGGACGGTTGTGGGTGACGAAGCAAGGCAAGCGTCCAAGGGCGGGGTGAAAAAATAGATCTTTTGCGGTCAGCTGGTCTCTACCAAGCTGGTTCCTAGTACACTCCGCACCCATGAATAGAGCACTCTATACCCTGCTGTTTCACCTGGGCCTGCCGCTGGTTGCGCTGCGCCTGTACCTGCGCGCGCGCAAGGCGCCGGCCTATGGCCAGCGTATCGGCGAGCGCTTTGCTTTCAAGCTGCCGGCCATGCGCCAGGGTGGTATCTGGGTGCATGCGGTATCGGTGGGCGAGAGCATTGCTGCCGCACCCATGGTGCGTGCCTTGCTCAAAGCCTACCCGGAGCTGCCGATCACACTGACCTGCATGACACCTACCGGGTCCGAGCGCATTCGCGCCATGTTCGCCGACGAGCCGCGCGTGCAGCATTGCTACCTGCCCTATGACCTGCCTTGGGCGGCGGGGCGTTTTCTCGATCATGTGCAGCCGAAGCTGGGCATCATCATGGAAACCGAGCTTTGGCCCAACCACATTCACCAGTGTGCCAAACGTGGTATTCCGGTGGCGCTTGCCAATGCGCGCTTGTCCGAGCGCTCGGCCCGTGGCTATGGGCGCTTTGCCAGACTTACCCGGCCGATGCTGGCCGAGATGAGCCTGATTGCCGTGCAGACCGAAACCGAGGCCCAGCGCTTCCGTGATCTCGGTGCACGCCCTGAGCGCGTGCACGTCACCGGTTCGATCAAGTTCGACCTGAAGATCGACGAACAGCTGCTGCCGCGCGCCAGGGCATTGCGTGAACAGTGGGGGGGCGGTCAGCGCCCGGTATGGATCGCCGCCAGCACCCACGAAGGTGAAGATGCCTTGATCCTGCAGGCGCATCGGCAGTTGTTGCAGGTGCATGGCGATGCCTTGCTGATCCTGGTACCGCGCCATCCCGAGCGCTTCAATGCTGTGCATGCGCTGTGCGGCGAGCAGTTCAACACCGTCCGCCGCTCTGCCGGCACGCTGGTCGATGCGCAAACGCAGGTATTGCTTGGCGACACCATGGGCGAACTGCTGTTCCTGTATGCCCTGGCCGACATTGCCTTCGTCGGTGGCAGCCTGGTGCCGACCGGTGGGCACAATCCGTTGGAGCCGGCGGCGCTGGCCTTGCCGGTGCTCATGGGGCCGCATGTGTTCAACTTCCTCGAAATCAGCGCGATGTTGCGCGAGGCGGGTGCGTTGCAGCAGGTGGATGATGCTGACGGGCTGGCCGGTGCGGTGCGCCGTCTGGTGGAGCTGCCGCAGGATGCCCAGCGCATGGGCGAGGCGGGCAGGGCGGTGATGCGAGCCAATCAGGGGGCGCTGCAGCGCTTGCTCGATGGGCTGGGCGCGCTTATTCGTTGAACCTTGCAGTGACTTCTTCGCGGGCTCGCCCGCTCCCACAGGATTGATGCAGGGTTCGAGGGCTGCGCAATCCCGTGGGAGCGGGCAAGCCCGCGAAGCGTCCAGCGCTTAGCTCAAGGCCTGCGCTCGAAGTTCTTGGCCGCTGCTGCCGCCAGGTCCGGCGGCAGGAAGTCCTTGTCCGGGTTGTAGTCAGGTTTCAGGTAGCGCTTGAGGTCCTGCAGGTCTTGCGGGCTCAGGGTGCCGGCTGCCTGCTTCAGGCTCAGGTTGTCGAGAATGTAGTCGTAGCGGCTGTTGTTGTAGTCGCGCACCGAGGTGTACAGCTGGCGCTGGGCATCGAGCACGTCGACGATGTTGCGGGTACCCACCTGGTAGCCGATTTCAGTGGCTTCCAGCGCGCTCTGGTTGGAGATGATCGACTGCTTGCGTGCCTGTACCTGCTCAACGTCGGTGTTCACCGCGCGGTGCAGGTTGCGGGTGTTTTCCACGACCTGGCGGCGCAGGCTTTCACGCTGTTGCTCGCTCTGGCTCAGTCGCTGGTAAGCCTCGCGTACCTGCGAGCTGGTCAGGCCGCCGCTGTAGATCGGGATATTCAGTTGCAGGCCCACGCTGGTCTGCTCGACGTCGCCGCTGTAGCGCACCCCCAGTTGCGATGGGTTGGTGAAGCCGAGGCTGTCGTTGTCTCCTTTCTGATACTTGGCCACGGCGTCCAGGGTTGGTGCATGCCCGGCCTTGCGCTGACGCAGGGTCTCTTCTGCGGCAGAAACCGCGTAGTTGGTGGCCAGCAGGTTGAGGTTCTGGCGCCCGGCGGTTTCGACCCAGGCTTTGGCATCGTTGGGCGTTGGCACCTGTACCGGCAGGCTGTGCACCACGCCCTGGATAGAGGTGTACTCACGGTTGGTCAGGGTCACCAGGGCCTCGAAGGCATCCTGCACCTGGCGTTCGGCGATTATCCGGTTGGCCCGTGCGGTGTCATAACTGGCTTGGGATTGCAGCACGTCGGTCTTGTCCGAAAGGCCCACGTCGAAACGCTCGTTGGACTGATCCAGCTGGCGCTTGAAGGCCGCTTCTTCGGCCTTGGTGGCGGCCAGGTTGTCCTGGGCGCGGAGGACGGCGAAGTAGTTTTGCGCGGTTTGCAGGATCAGGTTTTGCTCGGTCGCCGACAGCTCCAGGGCTGCCTGTTCGTTGACTGCTTCGGCGGCTTGCAACTGGAACCAGCGATCAGCGCGGAAGATCGGTTGAGCCAGGGTCGCGCTCCAGGCGTTGCCGCTGCGATTGGACGTGATCGACGGCTCGTCCAGCTTGGTGCGGGTGTTCATCATCTCGGCACCGGCCGACAGGTTTGGCAGCAGCCCCGCGCGGGCCTGCGGCACCACTTCGCGGCGCGCACCGTAGTCGGCGCGTGCTGCAGCCAGGTCGGCATTGTTGTCCACTGCTTCCTGGTAGACGCTGACCAGATCGGTCTTGACTGTCGAGGGCACGTCCGCTGCCCAGACCACTCCGTTGGACGCACAAGACACGGCTATCGCCAGTGAGAGTTTGCGCAGCATAGAGGCAATCCTTGTACGAAATTTAATTACTGAACTGTTGAGTATCGAGCGATGGGCCAGTGTAGTGCCATGCGCACCCGGCAACAATCGCTCGGTGTGCCTTTCATCATCCGCGCATTTACCTGCTTGGCTTTGCTGACCACTCCAGTCTAGACTGCGCATGTTCTTGTCGGGGTGCCTTGAAGCAAAGGCTGAGATCGCAGAGGTGCGGATCCCGTTGAACCTGATCAGGTTAGCGCCTGCGTAGGGAACAAGATTGCTCGCCTTCCCGGGGAGCCTCTTGTGCCAGGTCCGGGATTGTCACAGCTGCGTACAGCTTCAGGCACCCCCCCATGTCCGGCACTGCACCCAAAGAGGGTGCGTCCGCGCGTTTCAGGTTCACCCCGACATTCCACTGCTAGGAAGCCGTCAGGAGAGCCTGTGATGACCAAACAAGAAAAAGCGATCAACCTCAGCGAATCGGCACAAGTCGATCAGCAGTCCGTGCAACCGTTCCCGCGTTCGCGCAAGGTGTATGTCGAAGGCTCGCGCCCGGACATCCGCGTCCCCATGCGTGAAATCAGCCTGGATGACACCCCGACCGATTTCGGCGGCGAGTCCAACGCCCCGGTGCTGGTGTATGACACGTCTGGCCCGTACACCGACCCCGACGTGATCATCGACGTGCGCAAAGGCCTGCCCGATGTGCGTTCGGCGTGGATCGAAGCCCGCGGTGACACCGAGCGCCTGGAAGGTCTGAGCTCCGACTTCGGCCAGCAGCGCCTGAACGATGCGGAGCTGGCCAAGCTGCGATTCGCCCATGTGCGCAACCCACGTCGTGCCAAGGCCGGCGCCAACGTCTCGCAGATGCACTATGCCCGTCAGGGCATCATCACCGCCGAAATGGAATACGTGGCCATCCGTGAAAACATGAAGCTGCAGGAGGCCCGCGCCGCCGGCCTGCTGAATGAGCAACATGCCGGCCATAGCTTCGGTGCCAACATCCCGAAAGAAATCACCCCTGAATTCGTTCGCCAGGAAATCGCCCGTGGCCGCGCGATCATTCCGGCCAACATCAACCACCCGGAAGTAGAGCCGATGATCATCGGCCGCAACTTCCTGGTGAAGATCAACGGCAACATCGGCAACAGCGCCCTGGGTTCCTCGATCGAGGAAGAGGTGGCCAAGCTGACCTGGGGCATCCGCTGGGGCTCGGACACGGTCATGGACCTGTCCACTGGCAAGCACATCCACGAAACCCGCGAGTGGATCATTCGCAACTCGCCGGTGCCGATCGGTACCGTGCCGATCTACCAGGCCCTGGAAAAGGTCAATGGCGTGGCAGAGGACCTGACCTGGGAACTGTTCCGCGACACCCTGATCGAGCAGGCCGAACAGGGCGTGGACTACTTCACCATTCACGCCGGTGTGCTGCTGCGCTATGTGCCCCTGACCGCCAAGCGCGTCACCGGCATCGTCAGCCGCGGTGGCTCGATCATGGCCAAGTGGTGCCTGGCGCACCACAAGGAAAACTTCCTGTACACCCACTTCGACGAAATTTGCGAAATCATGAAGGCCTACGACGTCAGCTTCTCGCTGGGCGACGGCCTGCGCCCTGGCTCGATTGCCGACGCCAACGACGCCGCGCAATTCGGTGAGCTGGAAACCCTCGGCGAGCTGACCAAGATTGCCTGGAAGCACGACGTGCAATGCATGATCGAAGGCCCTGGGCACGTGCCGATGCAATTGATCAAAGAGAACATGGACAAGCAGCTGGAGTGCTGCGACGAGGCGCCGTTCTACACACTCGGCCCTCTGACCACCGACATTGCGCCAGGTTACGACCACATCACCTCGGGCATTGGTGCGGCGATGATCGGCTGGTTCGGTTGCGCCATGCTCTGCTACGTCACGCCGAAGGAGCACCTGGGCCTGCCGAACAAGGATGACGTCAAGACCGGCATCATCACCTACAAGATCGCCGCGCATGCCGCCGACCTTGCCAAGGGCCACCCGGGTGCTCAGATTCGCGACAACGCCTTGTCCAAGGCGCGTTTCGAGTTTCGTTGGGAAGACCAGTTCAACCTGGGCCTCGACCCGGACACCGCCCGCGCCTTCCACGACGAGACCCTGCCGAAGGAGTCGGCCAAGGTCGCGCACTTCTGCTCGATGTGCGGGCCGAAGTTCTGCTCGATGAAGATCACCCAGGAAGTGCGTGAGTACGCTGCCAAGATCGAGGCCGTGGACGTGACGGTCGAGCAAGGCATGCGTGAGCAGGCCGAGCGGTTCCGCCAGGAAGGCAGCCAGCTGTACCACAAAGTCTAAGCACGCTGGGGCCGCTTTGCGGCCCTTTCGCGACGCCAGGCCGCTCCCACAAGGACCGCGCAAGCCTCGAAGCCTGCGTGGTTTTTGTGGGCGCGGCCTTGCGTCGCGATACGAGGACGAAGTCCTCGCCAGGAACACCAACAATATTGCCGGCGAGCGCCAACCATGACATCACCCAGCCAGTTCTCTCCCGACCATCCAATCCCCATCCAGCAGCGCATCTTCGGTGCTCGCGACCTGTTTTCACTGTGGTTTTCCCTCGGTATCGGCCTGATGGTGCTGCAGGTCGGCGCCATGCTGGCCCCAGGCCTTGGCCTTGCTGGCGCGGTGCTGGCCATCGCTCTGGGCACCGGTGTCGGTGTGCTGTTGCTGGGCGCGGCCGGGGTTATCGGCAGTGACACCGGCCTGTCCGCCATGGGCACCCTGAAACTCAGCCTGGGCAGCCATGGCGCGCGCTTGCCGGCGCTGCTCAACTTGCTGCAACTGGTGGGCTGGGGCGCCTTCGAGATCATCGTCATGCGCGATGCTGCCAGCTTGCTGGGGGCGCGGGCGTTCGGTGAGGAGAGTGCCTGGAATAGCCCCATGCTCTGGACCCTGTGCTTCGGTGCCCTGGCCACCCTGCTGGCCGTCAGCGGGCCACTGGCCTTCGTGCGCAAGGTGCTGCGCGCCTGGGGCATCTGGTTGTTGCTGGGCGCTTGCCTGTGGCTGACCTGGAACCTGTTCGCCAAGGCCGACCTGGCCGAACTGTGGAGCCGTGCCGGGGATGGTTCGATGTCGCTGGCCGTTGGCTTCGATATCGTCATCGCCATGCCGCTGTCCTGGTTGCCGCTGATTGCGGACTACTCGCGTTTTGCCCGCAACGGCAAGCATGTGTTCGGCGGTACGGTAATTGGCTACTTCATCGGCAACACCTGGCTGATGAGCCTGGGCGTGGCCTACACGCTGGCGTTTGCCGCCAGTGGCGAAGTCAATGCCCTGCTGCTGGCCCTGGCGGGCGCCGGCATGGGGATTCCGCTGCTGCTTATTCTGCTGGACGAGTCGGAAAAGGCCTTCGCCGACATCCACTCGGCGGCGGTTTCCACCGGTGTGCTGCTACCGTTGAAGGTTGAGCACCTGGCGCTGGCCATCGGCGTGTTGTGCACCCTGATCGCCCTGTTGGCGCCACTGGCACAGTACGAAAACTTCCTGTTGCTGATCGGTTCGGTGTTCGCGCCGCTGTTCGGCGTGGTGCTGATGGATCACTACGTGGTCCGTCGACGCCGTCTGCCAGCACAGGTCAATGGCTTGCACTGGCAGGCGTTGGTGGCCTGGTTTGCCGGGGTAGTGGCCTATCACCTGATTGCCGCCAAGGCGCCGGAACTGGGCGCTACCCTGCCGGCATTGCTGCTGGCAGGTGTACTGCACGGGCTGCTAAGCCTCAGCCGCGGCCGGGAAACAGTTCAGGCTTGAGTACGCCATTCAGGCGCGGGTAGGGGATCTTCAGTTCAACGTGGCCCATGGAATAGGGCGCGATGGCATAGACCTCATACTTGACCACTACTGCGCCGTACGTCAGGGCGATGTGCGGCGATTTCTTGAACGGCCAGGTCTTGACGAACTCGGCATCCTTGTCCATACCCACACTCATCAGCCAGGCACGGTGCGATTCTTCGACGGTTTTCCAGAAGGTGTCTTCCTGGCCGGGCACCAGCATGTCCTGCAGGGTCAGCACCTTGTCCAGCTTGCGCGAATAGTTGATGAAGCCGCGCCCAGGCATACCGTGGGCGCCACCGCTGTCCAGGTAGCTGGACAACTCGATGATCACCAGCCCGTCATGCTGCTCGCGTACCTTGGCTTGCAAGTAGCTGCTGTTACGTTTGTCGGCACTGGCCAGATATTGCTGTTCGTAGGCCTGCAGGGTGCCAGGTGTGGTGCCATGCTGATTGTCTTCGGTCAGTTGCAGCAGGCGTTTTTCGACGATGCCGTCGAGCTTGGGCAGGGCCGGGAAGTGGATCATGTCGATGTTCACCAGCGGGCAGTCGCTCTCGCTGCAGCCGGGTTTGACATGCTCCCAGGCGTCGCGCTTGACCTCGAGCGGGGCCCGGTAGTTGGGCGTGAACAGGCTCTGGCAGGCGCCCAGAGCGAGTGCCAGCACGGCCACGGAAGTCAGTTTGACAAGTGTCATGATGATCCTTGCAGAACAGGGAAAAGTCGGCCTTTGACCGTCTGCGCGGCCTTCAGTTCGCCACTAAGCTAACAGAGTGAAGGGCTGCTGTCCCGAGTGCACCAGTGGTTGCGGGAAAGGGGTGAAACCAACAGGCGTGCGGAGTAGGATGGCGCGAAGCAGTATTCGAGGTAATGAGGATTTCCATGTCAGACGCGTTGAACGCTGTGCCCAAGGGCTTCGAAATCATCGAGCGGGCCAATTGCTTCCAGGGCTTTTACAAGCTCGACAAGTTACGGCTGCGCCACGAGCTATTTGCCGGGGGCATGGGGCGCGAGATCAGTCGCGAACTGTTTGTGCGCCACGATGCGGTATGCGTGCTGCCGTACGACCCTGCGCGCGATGAAGTGGTACTGATCGAACAGTTCCGCGTGGGCGCACTGGACAAGGTCGCCAACCCCTGGCTGATCGAGATGGTTGCCGGGTTGATCGACAAAGACGAGCAGCCCGAGGAAGTCGCCCATCGCGAGGCTGAAGAAGAAGCCGGCCTGACGTTCAGCGCCCTGTGGCCGATGACCCGCTACTTCCCGTCGCCCGGTGGCAGTGACGAATACGTTCACCTGTTCCTCGGCCGTTGCAGCAGCGAGGGCGCGGGAGGGCTGCATGGCCTGGAGGAAGAGGGCGAAGACATTCGTGTACGCGTGTGGGCGTTCGAGGATGCCCTGCAGGCGGTGCGCGACGGGCGCATCTGCAATGCGGCAACCATCATTGGCCTGCAATGGCTGGCGCTGAACCGTGATGAAGTAAGAGGTATGTGGAAGTGAACCTGCTGCGCGAGCGCTATCGAGTCGACCTGGTCGGGCTGCAGGCAGCCTGCGAGGCCAACTATGCCCGGCTGATGCGCTTGTTGCCCGACATGCGCACCACCCAGAGCTCGCGCCGCATCGGCATGACCCAGGGTGACCAGATGCTTGGCGTGCTGGTGCTCGACGTGGTGCTGGCCTGCCCATACACCACCACCCTGCATGTGCGCCAGGAACACAGCCTGCCGTGGTTGCCAGTGCCACACCTGGAGGTGCAGGTGTATCACGATGCGCGCATGGCCGAAGTGGTCAGTGCCGAACACACCCGGCGCCTGCGCAGCATCTACCCGTATCCGAACGACGCCATGCACCAGCCGGACGAAAAGGCCCAGCTCAACCTGTTCCTGGGGGAATGGCTCAGCCACTGCCTGGCTTGCGGCCACGAACTGGCAAGTGTTCGCTGAATTGTGACGTGAGTCGGGTGCGGGTGTTTGCTGGTCACCGTCGCACAGCCATAATCCCCGCTGAATTCATTCGAGGAGATGGCCGTTGTTGTCGCCAGACCAATCCCGCCCCGTGCATGTGGTGCAACTGACCGATGCTCACCTGTTCGCCGACCCGGCTGGCAGCATGCTGGGCCTCAGGACCCGAGACAGCCTGCGCCACGTGGTGGCCCAGGTGCGGCGCGAGCAGCCGCGTGTCGACTTGCTGCTGTGCACGGGCGACCTGTCCCAGGATGCCAGCGTGGCATCCTATGAAGCGTTTCGGGAGCTGACCGCACCGTTTGCCGTACCCACCCGCTGGCTGCCGGGTAACCATGACGAGGCTCAGGTGATGGCGCAGGTGGCGCCGGAGCTGGTGCAGGCGGTGACCGATATTGGCGCATGGCGGGTGGTCATGCTCAACACTGCCGTGCCCGGTGCTACCCACGGGTTTCTGCAAGATGACCAGTTGGCCGTACTGGACGCCGCCTTGAAAGAGGCCGGCGAGCGGCATTGCCTGGTGTGCTTGCACCATCAGCCAGTGGACATCGGCTGCGCCTGGATTGCGCCGATCGGCTTGCGCAATGCCCAGGCGCTGTTCGATATCGTTGAAGGATATCCACAGGTACGCGCTTTGCTGTGGGGGCATGTGCATCAGGAATGGGATGAGGTCCGAGAGGGGCGCCGCCTGCTGGCCACACCGTCGACCTGTATTCAGTTCGCGGCGCGCAGCGAGGACTTTCAGGTGAGCGAAGAGCATCCGGGGTACCGCTGGTTGCGCCTGCATGCCGACGGACGGCTGGAGACCGGGGTGGAGCGGGCGCTGGATTTTGAGGTGAAGCTCGACTTCGATAGCCCAGGGTATTGAGTAGGCCATGTCAGCCTGCCGGAAAATTATTGCGAAATCCGCGGCACTGCGTCAAAACGCGGCGAACGCGCTACACTGCGCGTCCCTGCGCCCGCACTATCAGGCGCGAAGCCACAGATTCCGGGGGCAGCATGTCGGGTTCCATCCTCTATATCCATGGCTTCAACAGCTCGCCGCTTTCTACCAAGGCGCGTCAGCTGGAGGCAGTCATGCAGCAGCTCCGCCTGGCCGACCAGCTGCGAGTGCCGGCCCTGCACCACCACCCACGGCAAGCCATGGTCCAGCTCGAAGCGGCCATCGCCGAATTGGGTGCGCCACTGCTGGTGGGCAGTTCGCTCGGCGGCTACTATGCCACTCATCTGGCCGAGCGCCATGGCCTCAAGGCCCTGCTGGTCAACCCGGCGGTAACCCCGCACAAGCATTTCGACGGTTACCTGGGCACCCAGCGCAATCACTACAGCGGTGAAACCTGGGAGCTGACCCACGATCATGTGCAAGCCCTGTCCGAACTGGAAGTAGCGGCCCCGACCGATGCCAGCCGCTATCAGGTTTGGCTGCAGACCGCCGATGAAACCTTGGATTATCGCCATGCCGAGCGCTATTACCGCGCATGTGCCCTGCGTATCCAGGCCGGTGGCGACCACAGCTTCCAGGGCTTTGCCGAGCGCCTGCCGGCACTGCTGGCCTTCGCCGGCATTGCCCGTGGGCAGTATGCGGCGCTCGATTTTTCTGTATTTTGACTTTTTTGCATTCACCAGACTGACGACGAGACCCTATGGCCAATCCCAGCGCTAGCGCCTATAACGCAGACGCCATCGAAGTCCTCTCGGGCCTTGATCCGGTCCGCAAGCGGCCGGGCATGTACACCGATACCAGCCGCCCCAACCACCTGGCCCAGGAAGTCATCGACAACAGTGTCGACGAAGCACTGGCCGGCCACGCGCGTTCGGTGCAGGTCATCCTGCACGCCGACCATTCGCTGGAAGTCAGCGACGACGGCCGCGGCATGCCGGTGGACATCCATCCGGAAGAGGGCGTGTCCGGGGTCGAGCTGATCCTCACCAAGCTGCACGCCGGCGGTAAGTTCTCCAACAAGAACTATCAGTTTTCCGGTGGCCTGCACGGGGTGGGCATCTCGGTGGTCAACGCCCTGTCGACCCAGGTGCGTGTGCGCGTCAAACGTGACGGCAACGAATACCAGATGACCTTTGCCGATGGCTTCAAGGCCAGCGAGCTGGAAGTGGTCGGCTCGGTCGGCAAGCGCAACACCGGCACCAGCGTGTACTTCAGCCCCGACCCGAAGTACTTCGACTCGCCCAGGTTTTCCATCAGCCGCCTCAAGCACGTGCTCAAGGCCAAGGCGGTATTGTGCCCGGGGCTGCTGGTCAGCTTCGAGGACAAGGCCAGCGGCGAAAAGGTGGAATGGCACTACGAGGATGGTCTGCGCTCCTACCTGGTCGACTCGGTCAACGAATTCCAGCGCCTGCCTGACGAGCCGTTCTGTGGCAGCCTGGCGGGTAACAAGGAGGCTGTTGACTGGGCTTTGCTGTGGCTGCCCGAAGGCGGCGACAGCATTCAGGAAAGCTACGTCAACCTGATCCCCACCGCTCAGGGCGGCACCCACGTCAACGGCCTGCGCCAAGGCTTGCTGGATGCCATGCGTGAGTTCTGCGAGTTCCGCAACTTGCTGCCGCGCGGGGTGAAGCTGGCGCCGGAAGACGTTTGGGAGCGCATCACCTTCGTACTGTCGATGAAGATGCAGGACCCGCAGTTCTCCGGGCAGACCAAAGAGCGCCTGTCATCACGCGAGGCCGCTGCGTTTGTCTCCGGTGTGGTCAAGGATGCTTTCAGCCTGTGGCTCAACGCCCACCCCGAGCTGGGCATGCAACTGGCAGAACTGGCCATCAGCAACGCCGGGCGTCGCCTCAAGGCCAGCAAGAAGGTCGAGCGCAAGCGCATCACGCAGGGCCCGGCATTGCCCGGCAAACTGGCCGATTGTGCGGGCCAGGACCCGATGCGTGCCGAGTTGTTCCTGGTGGAGGGTGACTCGGCCGGTGGTTCGGCCAAGCAGGCGCGGGACAAGGAATTCCAGGCCATCCTGCCGCTGCGCGGCAAGATCCTCAACACCTGGGAAGTGGACGGTGGCGAAGTCCTGGCCAGCCAGGAAGTGCACAACATTGCCGTGGCCATTGGCGTCGATCCGGGTGCAAGCGACCTTGCGCAGCTGCGCTATGGCAAGATCTGCATCCTCGCCGACGCCGACTCCGATGGTCTGCACATCGCCACATTGCTGTGTGCACTGTTCGTTCAGCACTTCCGGGCACTGGTCGAGGCCGGGCATGTTTACGTGGCCATGCCGCCCCTGTACCGCATCGACCTGGGCAAGGAAATCTACTACGCCCTCGACGAAGCCGAGCGTGACGGCATCCTCGACCGCCTGGTGGCCGAGAAGAAGCGCGGCAAACCGCAGGTAACGCGCTTCAAGGGCCTGGGCGAGATGAACCCGCCGCAGTTGCGCGAAACCACCATGGACCCGAACACCCGGCGCCTAGTGCAGCTGACCCTGGACGACGTAGAAGCCACCTGCGAACTGATGGACAAGCTGCTGGCCAAGAAGCGCGCCGGTGACCGCAAGAGTTGGCTGGAAACCAAGGGCAACCTGGCCGAGGTCATGGTTTGATTCGGCAAGTACTTGCCGTTTGCCTGGCGCTGGTTGCCCTGCCTTGTCTGGGGAGCAACTGGCCAGAACTAAAGATGAGCGCCGAGCACCCGATCGACGGTATACGCGGTGGCAACCTGTCGGGTCTGGTGGAATGCCGGGGCGGGTTGTGGGGCGTGTCCGACCGTGACGACGACCGTATCTACCGCTTCGATCAGCAGAACCCGACCTGGCGCGCGCAGCCGCTCACCTTCACCCCGCCGGCTGTCCCGGAAAGCGGCCTCCCATGGGGGTTGAAGTCGCGCAACTGGGCAGCATCGTACATTCGCGGTGGCGAGCTTGATTTCGAAGGTATCGCCTGTGATCAGGCGGGTAACCTCTATCTGGTCAGCGAGGCGCATGCCGCGGTGCTGCAATTGCCGCTGGAAGGCGAGGCGGACTGGTTGAGGATCGACGCGGCCATGGTGCGCCAGGCCCGGGCAAGCGGCATGCTGCTGAACTTCAATGCCCTGTTCGAAGGCCTGGCGATCAACCCGGCGGGTGACCGCCTGTGGCTGGCTGCAGAGCGTGAGCGCCGTGGCCTGGTGGCCATCGAGCGCCAGCAGTCGGTCTGGACCTGCGGGCGTGGTTGCGTGCTGTTGAGCGAGGCGGGGGTCGAAATGCAGCCTGCGCAAATGCCCAATGCCAGGGCCCTGTCGCGCGACTTCGCTGACCTGGCCTGGTTCGAGGGCAAGCTGTTTACCCTCGAACGTAACGCCTACCGGGTGTGCCGACGTGATGTCGACAGTGGCGAGGTCGAGCGTTGCTGGTCGTTCGCTGCTGATGCGCTGGTCGAGTCACGGCGTTACGCGCAGCCGTTTGGCCTGGCCGAAGCACTGGTGATCGATGCCAAGGGCGCCTGGATTGGCCTGGACAACAACAACGGCGCCCGTGCCGATGGCGAAACCCGCCCAGTCGTCTGGCGCTTCGACGCACCGGAAGGCGGCTGGAGCGCCAAACCGTGAGCCAGGCGCCGGGCAAGCGCGCGGGCAAGTTGCTGATGATCGTCGCCTGGGCGGCGGCGCTGTTTCTTGCCACGCGCTTTTTCGGCCAGTGGGAAGACAGCCAGCGTAACCCCAACCGCCAGGTGCAATCCGAGCATGGTCAAGGCTTTATCGAAGTGCGCCTGCTGAGTAATGGCCAGGGCCACTTCGTGGTGGATGGTGCTATCAACGGCCAGGTGGTGCATTTCATGCTCGACACCGGCGCCACCGACGTGGCGATCCCGGAGGCGTTGGCCCGTGAGCTGAGCCTGGAGCGCGGTAGCCCGGTGCTACTGAGCACCGCCAACGGCCGTACCGAAGGCTACCGCACGCGCCTGACCAGCCTGCAGCTGGGCGATATTCGCCTGCAGGACGTACGCGCCATCGTGGTGCCGGGCCTGGATGGGCCCACCGTACTGCTGGGCATGAGTGCCCTGCAACAACTTGAATTTACCCAGCGCGGTGGCACCATGCTGCTGCGCCAGAACCTGAAATGACGAGGCCCGCATGAGCGACTCACTGGAACTCAGCCTGGACGGCGTCGAACGCCGCTCGCTGGCTGACTTCACCGAACAGGCCTACCTCAACTATTCCATGTACGTGATCATGGACCGTGCCCTGCCGCACATCGGCGACGGCCTGAAGCCGGTGCAGCGACGCATCGTCTACGCCATGAGCGAGTTGGGGCTCGATGCCGATGCCAAGCACAAGAAGTCGGCACGTACCGTCGGTGACGTGCTCGGCAAGTTCCATCCCCATGGCGATTCGGCCTGCTACGAGGCCATGGTGCTGATGGCGCAGCCGTTCAGCTACCGCTACACCCTGGTCGATGGCCAGGGCAACTGGGGTGCGCCGGATGATCCGAAGTCGTTCGCCGCCATGCGCTACACCGAGGCGCGGCTGTCACGCTACGCCGAAGTGCTGCTCAGCGAAGTCGGCCAGGGTACCGTGGACTGGGTGCCGAACTTCGACGGCACGTTGCAGGAGCCTGCCGTGCTGCCCGCGCGCCTGCCCAACATCCTGCTCAACGGTACCACCGGTATCGCCGTGGGCATGGCCACCGACGTGCCTCCGCACAACCTGCGAGAGGTGGCCAGTGCCTGTGTGCGACTGCTCGATGAGCCCAAGGCGACCATCGAGCAGTTGTGCGAGCACATCCAGGGGCCGGATTACCCGACCGAGGCAGAGATCGTCACGCCGCGGGCCGAAATTCTCAAGATGTATGAAAGCGGCCGCGGCTCTATCCGCATGCGCGCCGTTTACCGCGTCGAGGATGGCGACATCGTCGTCACTGCGCTGCCGCACCAGGTGTCCGGGGCCAAAGTGCTGGAGCAGATTGCTGCGCAGATGCAGGCCAAGAAGCTGCCGATGGTCGCCGACCTGCGCGATGAGTCGGACCACGAGAACCCGTGCCGTATTGTCATCATCCCGCGTTCCAATCGCGTGGATGTCGACGAGCTGATGCAGCACCTGTTCGCTACCACCGACCTGGAAAGCACCTACCGGGTCAACGTCAATATCATCGGCCTGGACGGCCGACCGCAGTTGAAAAACCTGCGAACCCTATTGGTAGAGTGGCTGGAATTCCGTACCAATACCGTTCGTCGCCGTCTGCAATACCGTCTGGATAAGGTCGAGAAGCGTCTGCACCTGTTGGACGGTTTGCTCACCGCGTTCCTCAACCTGGATGAAGTGATCCACATTATCCGTACCGAGGAATACCCCAAGCAGGCCCTGATCGAACGTTTCGAGCTGACCGAGATCCAGGCCGACTACATCCTCGAGACCCGCCTGCGGCAGTTGGCGCGCCTGGAAGAGATGAAGATCCGTGGTGAGCAGGATGAGTTGCTGAAGGAGCAAGCCAAGCTGCAGGCCTTGCTGGGGAGCGAGGCCAAACTGCGCAAGCTGGTGCGCAGCGAGCTGATCAAGGATGCCGAAACCTATGGCGATGATCGTCGCTCGCCGATCGTAGCCCGTGCCGAAGCCAAGGCGCTGTCGGAAAACGAGCTGATGCCGACCGAGCCCGTTACCGTGGTGCTGTCGGAGAAGGGCTGGGTGCGCTGCGCCAAGGGCCACGATATCGACGCCACTGGCCTTTCCTACAAGGCCGGCGACGGCTTCAAGGCTGCTGCGGCCGGGCGTTCCAACCAGTTTGCCGTGCTTATCGATTCCACCGGCCGCAGCTACTCGCTGGCTGCCCACAGCCTGCCATCGGCGCGTGGCCAGGGCGAGCCGCTGACTGGCCGTCTGACGCCGCCACCGGGGGCGACCTTCGAATGCGTGTTGTTGCCTGACGACGATGCGCTGTACGTGGTGGCTTCGGATGCCGGTTACGGCTTTGTGGTCAAGGGTGAAGACCTGCAGGCCAAGAACAAGGCCGGCAAAGGCTTGCTCAGCTTGCCCAACGGGGCCAAGGTCATGACACCGCGCCCAGTGGCCGATCGCGAGCAGGACTGGTTGGCGGCGGTGACCACCGAAGGCCGCCTGCTGGTGTTCAAGGTCAGCGACTTGCCGCAGCTGGGTAAAGGCAAGGGCAACAAGATCATTGGCGTGCCGGGTGACCGGGTGGCCAGCCGTGAAGAATTTGTCACCGATCTAGCCGTGATACCCGAAGGCGCAACCCTTGTATTGCAGGCCGGCAAGCGTACCCTGTCTTTGAAGGCGGACGACCTGGAGCACTACAAGGGCGAGCGCGGACGGCGCGGTAGCAAGCTGCCACGCGGGTTCCAGCGCGTCGATGGGTTGCAGGTGGAAGTGCCGGCATAACCGGTTGTAATGTCTGGAACGGCAATTTCAACGCCGTTTCGGGCAGAAATGCTGGAGTCGGACGGTTATTTCGCGGATGATATGCCCCTTGCGGTGCCGGCGTGGCCGTGTGCCCGATTGAATCTACATGTATCACTGCGGTGTGCCTTGTGGCAGCCGCCTGGATGGGATGATGAAATTTCTGCGCCTTCCATTTGCGCTGTTGATGACTGGCCTGCTGGGCCTTGGCGGGTGCACCATGCACCAGCCGGTTGCCCTGTATCAGCTCGACAGCGGTGATCCTGGCCAGCCGTCGCAGAGTGCGGGCATGGCCGTGGTACTCGGCCCGGTATCGGTGGCCGATTACCTCCAGCGTGAGACGTTCCTTCAGCGTCAAGCTGATGGCAGCCTGAGCGCGGCGACCGACGGTCGTTGGGCTGGCAGCCTTTCATCGGATATCGACCAGCTGCTGGTGCGTCAACTGGCTTGGCGCCTGGACAGCCAACGCGTAGTCCTGGCCCCGGCGACTGCAGGCTTCAGCCCGGACGTGCAAGTGCTGTTGTCGATCACACGCCTGGACTCGGGCAAGAACCAGCCGGCCATCCTGGATGCCCAGTGGCGTCTGCTTGACCGCCGTGGCCATGTGCGTGACAACCGTATCATTCACCTCGAGCAGCAGCACGAGGGCAGTGAGTCGTCGCAGGTGCAGGCTCAGGGCCAACTGCTGCAAAAGCTGGCCGAACAGCTGAGCACAGCGGTGAAACCGCTGGCCAATCAGCCTGCGATTGCCGAAGAAGCACCCAAAAAGCCCGCTGCACCGACACAGGTGAAGAAGGGGCCGGAGAAACCCAAAATCCCGATGGCCTCGCCGATTCGCACCGATATGGAAGTTTACCGGTTCTGATCAAACGGCCAGATACGACAAAGCCCGCATTCGCTGCGGGCTTTTCGTATCTGCCATAAACCAGTCGGTCGTTGTAGGAGCGGGTTCACCCGCGAAGCAGGCGACCCGTTGTATGGCACCGGCTGCGCCGGTGTTCGCGGGTGAACCCGCTCCTACGGGCTGGAGTTTGCGCCAGGCACGTGTAGATGTAGCGTATGCCTGTCAGGCGCGGTGCTCGTGCATGCGCGCCAGTTGCCGTTCCAGCATCGACGGGTAGGGCTCCATCAGTCGCTCCACACAGCAGGCGCCTTCGGGGCTGGCGATCGGGCGAATACGTGCACGCTGGCGAATCAGGGCGTCATCGTTGATCTGCCGCTCTACCAGCAACAGGTTGCGGCTGTGCTGCGACAGTGCCAGGGCATCCTGGACCTTCTCGGCCATCAACAGGTCAACCAGTTCCAGCCCATGCAGGTCGTTGCCCAGGACCAGGCCTAGCTGCAGTTGCAGGGTAATGCCGCTGTCAGCTACCTCGATCTGCAGGGCGTGGCCCAGGGCGCGCAACAGTTCGCCACAGCAGATGGCGTTGGTCAGGTAGTCCTCGCCACACTCGCGGCTGTGGAACAGCACCAAGGTGCTGCCGTCGTTCAGCGTGTGGGTTTCGCCGTCGTAGAGCGAGGCCGCGTGCTCCAGGCAATCGCGGTAGCGCTCGGTCAGTTCGGCCAGGCGTGTGCGTGGCAGGCGACGCAGTTGCTCCTGCGAGCCCAACTGCACGGCTAGCACAGCGCTGTACTGCGGCTCGTCGGACTCGACCTCTGCGGCGGCTTTGGGCGCAGCGTCGTCGTCCAGCAGGCCGGCAAAGGCCTCGTCGTCATCCTCGTCTTCCAGGGCAGCCTGGGGGCGCGGTACGGCCTTGGGTGCCGGCGCAGCTGCGTGCAGGTCCTCGAACTGCTCGTCGTCTTCTTCCTCAGGCTCCGGCTCCGGGGGCGGAGGCGGGGCCAGGCGTGCATGCAACTGGCGGGCGATGTCGCCAATCTCGTCCTGGCGGTCGGTGGCCGGGGTATAGGGCTGCGGGTCGCGCAGCCATACCCGCAGCTGCAGCAGTGGCAGGGTGATGAAGCGACCCTGACGCAAGCTGAGGGCCAAGGCCAGGGCCAGCAGGATAGCGGCCAGAATGCCCATGCTCTGCAGGCTGATCAGCATCGGCTGCTGGAACTGGCTCATGTCCAGGCTTATGCGCAGCTGTCCAGCCGTCACATCCTGGAACGTGATTTTGGTCTGATACAGGCCTTCGGCCTCGCCCAGCAGGCTGTTGCGCGGGCGCTGACCGGCTTCGGCGAGGATGCGGTTATCCACGCTGTAGATTGCCGCATGGGCCACCAGCGGGTTTTTAACCAGGTTACCCAGCAGCACGTTGAGGCTGAGGATGTCATTGGACACCAGCAGCTCGGTTGCCGATGTGGCCGTCTGGGTGGTCAGGCTCTGGCCCAAGGCATCGGCCTGCTCATGCATGGCCTGCTTGAACTGCAGGCCCATCACGCAGGCGTAGATCACCAGCGCCAGCGCCACCAGGAAGATGTTGGTGCAGGCGATGCGCAGTGCCAGCGGCACGCGACGTTGACTCAGGGCGCGATAGATCATGAGGAAGAAGTTGTCTGGTTTGACTGGCGTAGGCCGGTTCACAGAGCTCGGCTCTTTATGGCATGGAAGTGGGGGGAGTATAGCGAGCCGGGTTTTGTCGGCAAAGTATCGTTGGCGCCCGATGGTCATGGAAAATCGGTAGAATGCGCATTTTTCATCGAAGTCGGAGCCAGGTTGTGCGCGAAATCGTCCTGATCAACATCACCGGTGAGGACCGTCCCGGTCTCACTGCGGCTATCACCGGCGTCCTGCTGCAGGGCGGTGTGAGTATCCTCGACATCGGCCTGGCGGTCATGCACGGCACCTTGTCGTTTGGCATCCTGGTCGACATCCCGGACAACGAAGTGGCTACCGCGCTGTTGCAAAGCGTGCAGGCCAAAGCCCACGAACTGAACCTGCAGGCCCGTTACACGCCGATTTCCGAGGCGGACTACCAGCACTGGGCCGATGGGCATGGCGAAGCGCGCCACATCGTTACCCTGCTCAGCCGCAAGATCACCCCCGAGCAGCTGCAGCGGGTGAGTGCGGTAATCAGCCAGTACGGCCTGACCATCGAGCGCATCGAGCGCCTGTCGGCCCGGGTGGCACTGGATGCCGAGATCGACAAGGGCAAGGCAGCCGTCGAAATCTCCGTGCGCGGCGTGCCGAGCGATGCCCAGGCCCTGCGTGCCGACTTCTTTGCCCTGTCTGAAGAGCTGAGCGTCGACATCGCCTTCCAGAAGGACGATCTGTTCCGCCGCAACCGCCGCCTGGCGGTGTTCGACATGGACTCCACGCTGATCGAGGCCGAAGTCATCGACGAGCTGGCCAAGGCGGCGGGTGTGGGGGAGCAGGTGGCGGCGATCACCGAGCGTGCCATGCGCGGTGAACTGGACTTTCGCGCCAGCTTCAAAGAGCGCATGGCGCTGCTCAAGGGCCTGGATGTTGGTGTGCTCGATGAGATTGGGGCATCGCTGCGCCTGACCGAGGGTGCCGAGAACCTGTTCGCCGAGCTCAAGCGCCTGGGATACAAGACCGCGATTCTGTCCGGTGGCTTTACCTACTTTGCCCGTCAGGTGCAGGCGCGCCTGGGTATCGACTATGTGTTCGCCAACGAGCTTGAAGTGGTCGATGGCAAGGTGACCGGCGTGGCTGTTGAGCCGATTGTCGATGCCCAGCGCAAGGCCGAACTGTTGAAGAAGCTGGCCAGTGAGGAAGGCTTGCAACTGGAGCAGACCATCGCCGTGGGCGATGGCGCCAATGACCTGCCGATGCTGTCGCTGGCCGGGTTGGGCGTGGCGTTCCGTGCCAAGCCGCTGGTGCGCCAGTCGGCCAAGCAGGCGATTTCCACCTTGGGGCTGGATGGGGTGCTGTATCTGCTAGGCTTGCGTGATCGCGACGCCCGCGGCTGATCCGTGAATCTGGGGCTGCATGGCGGCCTCCATGAAAAAGGCCCTGCATTTGCAGGGCCTTTCCATTTGGATCGAATCAAGCCTGCACAGGCGCTGCCAGCTGTTGCCCCATGCGCACGGCAGACCCTGCACCCAGGCTCTCAGCCCACTTCACCTGCTCCGGCCCGAACAGCACGATGGCGGTCGAGCCCAGCTTGAAGCGGCCGAGTTCGGCACCTTTCTCCAGGTGGATCGGCGTGCGGCTGGCTTCGTCGTAGCGGAAGGTCTTCAGCTCACGCTTGGGCGGCGTGACCAGCCCGGCCCATACCGTTTCGATCGAGGCGACGATCATCGCGCCGACCAGTACCACAGCCATTGGCCCACGCTCTGTATCGAACAGGCAGACCACGCGCTCGTTGCGAGCGAACAGCTCGGGGACATTTTCTGCGGTGGTCTGATTGACCGAGAACAGGCGGCCCGGCACATAGACCATTTCGCGCAGGGTGCCGGCCAACGGCATGTGCACGCGGTGGTAGTCCTTGGGCGACAGGTAGATGGTGGCAAACTCGCCGCCCATGAACGGGGCGGCCATGGCCGGATCACCGCCCAGCAGCTCTTGTGCGCTGAAACCGTGGCCTTTGGCCTGGAAGATACGGCCGTGCTCGATCGGGCCGAGCTGGCTGACCGCACCGTCGGCCGGGCAGAGGATGGCGCCCGGGGTTTCGTCCAGCGGACGGGCGCCAGGTTTCAGGGCGCGGGTGAAGAACGCATTGAAGTGCTCGTAAGCGCTCAGGTCTTCGACCAGAGCCTCGCTCATGTTGACCTGGTAGCGCTTGGCGAACCAGGCGGTGAAGGCGTTCTTGAACCAGCGCACGCGGCACTCGGCGATGCAGCCGGCCAGCCGCGACAGCAGGTGGTGCGGCAGTAGGTACTGGCTGATGATGAACAGACGGGATTTCATGCAGGTTCCTTAAACTTCTACAGGCGTGTCCGGGTGGTTGCCCCATTCGCTCCACGAGCCGGCGTAGGCCTTGACGCGTGGGTAGCCGAGGGCCTTGGCCACCAGGTAAGTGAAACCGGAGCGGCGGTGGGTCTGGCAGTGGGTGATCACCTCCTTGTCAGGGGTGATGCCCAGTTGCTCGAGGACTTGTTTGATGTCCTGGCGAATGCGCAGGTGGTCGTTGAGGTCCATGCCGGCGGTCCATTCGAAGTTGATCGCGCCGGGGATGTGGCCGCCTTTGGCTGCCAGCACTTTTTCGCCGCTGAATTCCTGCGGGCCGCGCGCGTCCCAGATGACCAGGTCATCGGCGCCCAGGCGGCTTTGCAGGTACTCGCGGGTGGCAGTGGGTGCGCTGTCTATGTGCAGGTGCACCGGGGCGTTGCCAATGGCTGGCACGTCGGTGGACAGTTTGTCTGCCGGCCAGGCCTGGATACCGCCATTGAGGTAGTGGTAGTGCTTGTGGCCGATGACATCGAGCAGCCAGATGAAGCGCCCGGCCCAGCCGCCGCCTTCATCGTCGTACACCACATACACGGCATCGGCGCGGTGGCCGAGTTCGCTGAACAGTTTTTCGAGCTCGCCCTGGGCTGGCAGCAGGCCGGGCGCCGGGGGCTGGCCGAGCTGGGTGCGCTTGCCTTCGACAAAGCGCGCGCCGGGGATATGCCCGCTGACATAGCGGTTGGCGCTGCTCAGGTCGACCAGGATCAGCTGCGGCGAATCCAGGCGTGGCAGCAGGTCTGCAGCTTCGATCACCAGGGGCAGGCCGGAAAAGTCGGTCATCCACGGTCTCCAGTGTGGAAAGAGGGGCGATTGTAGCGCAAGGCTCAACCCTTGCGGTTGGTAAACACCGACAAGGCCCGCTCGATGCATTGCGCGGTCTTGCCGAAGGCTTGCACGCTGATATCGGCCAAAGGCCGGCAGCCCTGGTCGGCCACCAGCAGCATCAGCACCTGGTCGTTCGCAGCCAGCGAGCGAAGGAGTACATGTTCGCTGCGGAACAAGGTGCGCAACGGGGCGGGCAGCAGCGCCGAGAACTGGCTGTGGTTTTCCGGTGTGATGCGCAGCTGCCCGGCCTGGCTCAGCAGCTTTTGCAGCAGCTTGTTTTGCGATACCTGCAGGGCCAGAGCCCCGGCCTCCTTGGGCAGGCCGGCAATTTGCTGCACGCGCAGGTAGTCACTGGCCTTGTCCAGGCTAAGCAGCATGATGCGTTGCATGCCGCACGCCAGCAGGGCCTCGCGGGCCTGCGTGGCCAGGTGCACGGTGTTGGTGAACGGGCTGGGTTGGGCCAGCAGGTGCTGGCACAGCGTGCGCCAGCGTGCCAGGTCGTCGCTGCTGGGCGGTGGCGGGGCCAGCATGTCCGGGTGAGGGCGGCGTTGGTGCCACGGCCAGATCAAGGCCTCGGCCGGGTGGAACAGGGCATGCCGGGCGTGGCGGCGGGCGCTGGCGGCAGCCTGCTGGTGCACCTGCTGCTGCACGTCTTCCAGCGAGGTTTGCAGGTACAGCGCGGTCAGCAGTTGCCAGCGCAGCAGGTGCGGGTTGTCCCAGCCGACCTGTGCCGCCAGGGCCAGGTTGTTGGCCAGCAGCACGGTATTGGCCGGCTGGTTGAACCAGCGCCGCAAGCCGGGCTCGGCGTCCAGGCGGTGTTGCTGGCTGAGCAGGTCTTCGTCGCGGGCGATATTCAGCACCTGGGCCAGTTGCTCGCGCTCTTCCAGTAGCAGGCGATAACCCTGGGTGACCCACTGGGGCAGGCGCCAGTACTCGGCCATGGTCTGGCACAGCGCCATGATGCGCACGCCGAACAGTTCTTCCTCGACGTGGGCGGCGTCTTCACCTTTGTGGATAACCCGCAGCTCCCAGGTGTCGAGCAGCTTGGGGTAGGCCAGTGCCAGTGGCCAGAGTGGCGACAGGAACAGCAGGCTGCCCCAGTGAATCTCTTGCCACAGCCGTGCAAGGCGGCTGGCGAACAGGCCGCTGGCCTGCTGTGCCGCATGCTGGCTGATCATCTGGAATTGGCACAATACCGGCGGAATTTCCTCCACGGGCAGTGCCGGCAGGCGTTTGAGAAGCTGCTCGCTGCGCTCCAGGCCCAGGCGGTTGAGGGCGACTTCCAGGCTTTCGGCGGGTTCGGCGAGGCTGGCATTGGTGGGGTGATTGGCTTCGCGCATCACTGACAGCACCAGTGCCGGGCTATCCTGCATCAGTTCGGCGATATCGCGCAGCGAGCGGCGGCTATCCTGGATGGCAGCCATGACCCGGTCGTAGCTGTGCTTCGGCACGGGGATTCGAACACTCTCGAGCAGCTTTACCCAGGCCTCTAGCGTACGCGGGGCCTGAGTGGGCACCTTGGTTTCAATTGGCATTTTGACATCAGTCCGAACTGGCTTTTCGCATTGAGTGGCTATAGTCTGGCGCAGTTCTGCCGATAAGTAGAAGAAGAGTTTTAAAGCTCCCGTCTCTTCCCCTGACCACGACAGCAAGTGCTTTGAACCTATGGCTAAAATTATCGGCATCATCGTCGTATTCGCGAGCGTGCTCGGCGGCTACGTGCTCTCCCACGGCAAGATCGCAGCGCTGATCCAGCCGTTCGAAGTACTGATCATCGGCGGTGCGGCCTTTGGTGCATTCCTGCAGGCCAACCCTGGCCACATGACCATGCACGTCATCAAGAAGTCGATGAAGATGTTCGGCTCGCGCTTCAGCCATGCCTTCTATCTGGAGGTGCTGGGCCTTGTTTACGAAATCCTCAACAAGAGCCGTCGCGAAGGCATGATGGCCATCGAGGCCGACATCGAGGACGCCGCTGCCAGCCCCATCTTCGCCAAGTACCCGACGGTACTGGCCGATGAGCGCATGACCGCGTTCGTCTGCGATTACCTGCGCATCATGTCCACCGGCAACATGGCCCCGCACGAGCTCGAAGGCCTGTTCGACATGGAACTGCTGAGCATGAAGGAAGAGCTGGAGCACCCGTCCCACGCAGTGACCGGCATCGCCGACGGCATGCCCGGGTTCGGTATCGTTGCGGCGGTACTGGGTATCGTGGTGACCATGGCCTCGCTGGGCGATGGCGATCAGGCGGCCATCGGCATGCACGTAGGTGCGGCGCTGGTGGGTACCTTCTTCGGTATCCTGGCGGCTTACGGTTTCTTCGGACCTTTGGCCAAGTGCCTGGAGCACGATGCCAAGGAAGAACTGAACCTCTACGAATCGATCAAGGCTTCGCTGGTGGCTTCGGCGTCGGGCATGCCACCTTCGCTGGCGGTCGAGTTCGGGCGCAAGGTGCTGTACCCCAAGCACCGCCCAAGCTTCGCCGAACTGGAACAAGCGGTTCGCGGTCGCTGAGTCATGGAGAACAATCAGCCCATCATCGTCAAGCGCGTCAAGCGCTTTGGCGGCGGCCACCATGGTGGCGCCTGGAAAATCGCCTTTGCCGACTTCGCCACGGCGATGATGGCGTTCTTCCTGGTGCTGTGGCTGTTGTCCACGGCCACGCCTGAGCAGAAGATCGCCATTGCCGGCTACTTCCAGGACCCTATTGGTTTCTCCGAAAGTGGCACGCCTTATGTCATCGACCTGGGTGGTTCACCGGAGATGGCGCCGGACAAAACCATCAATCCGGAAGTGAAGACCGAGCCGACGCAGCAGTCCCCCACTCAGCTGAGCAAGGACCAGGTCGAGACCATGGCCGAGCAGGTCGAGCGCGAGCGTCTGGAGCTGTTGCTGCAGGAACTGCAGAACAAGGTGGAAGAGAACCCGCAGCTGCAGAAGTTCAAGGACCAGATCCTGTTCGAGATCACCCAGGACGGCCTGCGTATCCAGATCATGGATGCCGAGAACCGGCCGATGTTCGACATCGGTAGCGCGCGTCTGCAGCCCTACTTCGAAGATATCCTGCTGGCCATGGCCGACACCATCAAGGCGGTGCCGAACAAGATCAGCATCAGCGGCCACACCGATGCCAAGCCATATGCGGGCACTGGCGAATACGGTAACTGGGAGCTGTCGGCCAACCGCGCCAACGCCGCGCGGCGTGCCCTGGTGGCGGGTGGTTACCCGGACGGCCAGGTGGCCCGGGTGGTGGGGTACGCCTCGTCGTCACTGTTCGACCGTAAGGACCCGTTCAACCCGGTCAACCGTCGGATCGACATCATCGTGCTGACCAAGAAAGCCCAGCGCGATATCGAGGGTGAGCAGGGTGCGCCGGAAACACCGCCAGCTGCGCCAACTGCACCTGCAGCACCCGCCAGTGGTGCTGCGCCAGGGGCTTCGGCACCGGCTGCTCCAGGGACAACTGAACAGCCACCGATGCAACCGCGTGAGCTGCGCCAGAAGCTGAACATCTTTGAAGATGGCACGCTGAAGATGGATGAAGCCGAGGAGCAGTAAGCGGCTTTTTTTGTGTGGGCAACGGTTCTACACGAAACCTGAACGTTGGCGCGATCACTGTGGGTTTGCCCGCAAAGCATCAGCGCGGTGAATGCCACCGGCGTTGCCGGTGTTCGCGGCTAAAGCCGCTCCTACAGGGGGCGGCGACTTTCATTTCGAGCGTTTCAGTAGCTGTCTTCTGCCAGGCTGGCGATGATCGAGCGATAGCTGTTCATGCGCTGCGGCTTGATGCGCCCCTCTTCCAGTGCCTTGAGCAGCGCGCAGCCCGGTTCGCGGTCATGCTTGCAGTCGCGGAAGCGGCAGGTGCCGAACAGGTCGCGGAACTCGATGAAACCATCCTCCACGTCGTCGCGGCTGACATGGCCAAGGCCGAACTCGCGGATACCCGGCGAGTCGATCAGGTCGCCGCCGTTGGGGAAGTGATAAAGCCGTGCCGTGGTGGTGGTGTGGGTACCCTGGCCTGACCATTCCGACAAGTCGCCGACGCGGGTGCCAGCGTCTGGCAGCAGGCTGTTGACCAGCGACGACTTGCCCACCCCCGACTGGCCGACGAACACACTGATATGGCCGTCGAGTTGCTGCTGCAGGCGCTGCATGCCGTCGCCCTGGTGTGCCGATACTTCCAGCAGCGGGTAGCCCAGTTCGCGGTAGACCTCCAGCAACGCATGCAGGCCGGGGCCGTTCTCATCGTTGATCAGGTCGGCTTTGTTCAGCAGCAGCAGCGGGCGCAGGCCGGCGTGCTCGGCCGCTACCAGATAGCGGTCGATCAGGTTCGGGTGCGGCTCCGGCGCCGGGGCGAACACGATCACGATCAGGTCGACGTTGGCGGCCACCGGCTTGAGTTGACCATGGTTGTTCGGCCGGCACAGCTCGGTGCTGCGCGGCATCTGTGCCACGATTACGCCGATGCCCTGGTTACCCGCACGCCACACGACACGGTCGCCGGTGACCAGTGCTGGCAGGTTGGCGCGCAAATGGCAGCGGAACACCTGGCCCGCAGTTTCGCCATCCTGAGCTTCAACTTCTACCTGCACGCCAAAGTGCGCGATCACCAGGCCCAGTTGCTCTGGCCCAAGGTCGCCACCTTCCAGTTCCTGCAGTGCATGCTGCTCGCGTTTGGCCGCGCGAGCGGCGCGCTCGCCCTGGATTTTTTCGATCCGCCAGTTTTGGCGGCGATTGAGCTGGCGTTTGGCCATGAAGGTACCGTAAGAGAGGCCCGGCGTGGGGCATTGAAAACGGCAGGCAGTTTAGCACGCCAGCCGCTGGACTATTCTGCTCACCTTTGTGCCTGAATGGGCGTGCCTTGGCCACTAGGCTAATATGACCGCCTATATGAGGAGCCCCTGCATGCAAAACCCACAGAACCTGATCTGGATCGACCTGGAAATGACCGGCCTGGATCCGGACAGCGATGTCATCATCGAAATGGCCACCATCGTCACCGACAGCGAGCTGAATACCTTGGCCGAAGGGCCGGTAATCGCCATCCACCACAGTGACGAAGTACTGGCGCGCATGGACGAGTGGAACACCCGCACCCATGGCGCTTCGGGGCTGACCCAGCGCGTGCGCGAGAGCAAGGTCAGCATGGCCGAAGCCGAGGCACAGACCATCGCCTTCCTTGAGCAGTGGGTGCCTAAGGGCAAGTCGCCGATCTGCGGCAACAGCATCTGCCAGGATCGTCGTTTCCTCTACCGTCACATGCGCAACTTGGAAAACTACTTCCACTACCGCAACTTGGATGTCTCCACCCTCAAGGAGCTGGCCGCGCGCTGGGCGCCGGACGTGCGTGACAGCTTCAAGAAGGGCAATACCCACCTGGCGCTGGACGATATCCGCGAATCGATCGCCGAACTGCGTCACTATCGCGAACACTTCATCAAGCTGTGAGTCGAAACGGCGCAGATATTGTATCTGCGCCCCCTTTTGGTGCCTTGGGCAACTGGTTAGACTGCGCGCCTTTCCTGCACGGACCCGCACCATGTTGTTGATGCTCTACCTTATCGCCATTACTGCCGAAGCCATGACTGGCGCGCTGTCTGCCGGGCGTCGCGGCATGGACTGGTTTGGCGTGGTGCTGATCGCCTGCGTCACTGCGCTTGGGGGCGGCTCGGTGCGTGATGTGCTGCTCGGGCACTACCCGCTGACCTGGGTGAAGCACCCTGAGTACCTGGTGCTGACCAGTTTTGCGGCGCTGCTGACCATTTTCATCGCGCCAATGATGCGCCGCCTTCGCTCGCTGTTCCTGGTGCTCGATGCCCTGGGGCTAGTGGCGTTTACCCTGATAGGTTGCATGACGGCGCTGGAGATGGGGCAGGGCATGCTGGTGGCGTCGATCAGCGGGGTGATCACCGGGGTGTTTGGCGGGATCCTGCGGGATATCTTCTGCAACGACATCCCGCTGGTGTTCCGCCGTGAACTGTATGCCAGCGTGTCATTTGCGGCGGCCTGGTTCTATCTGGGATGCGTGTATTTCAAGGTGCCGGCGGAGCAGGCGATGTTGCTGACGCTGTTTGGTGGCTTTCTGGTGCGCCTGTTGGCGATACGCTTCCACTGGGAAATGCCCAAGTTCCACTACAACGACCAGCAGTAGCCTGATGCCCTGTAGGAGCGGGTTTACCCGCGAAAGGGCCGGGCCTGTCGGCCAATGTCTACCAGGCGTTCAACTTTGCCACCGCCACAGCATTCGCGGGTAAACCCGCTCCTTGTGTGGTTAGGAAATGTCGTGTCGGGCCAGCGCCCACTCCACATGCTCGCGCACCAAATCCGATTCATCGTCACGCCTGGCCTTCAGCGCCTCGATCACCGGGATCGTGGATGGTGCATTGCCCAACCCCACCGCCAGGTTGCGCAGGAACCGCTCGTACCCCGCCCGCCGCAAAGGCCCGCCCTCGGTCTTGCGCAGGAAGGTGCGTTCATCCCACAGGAACATCGCCGCCAGGTCGGTATTTTCCAGCCCGTGACGTGGCTGGAAGTCCTGCTCCTGGCTGTGCTTGGCAAAGCGGTTCCAGGGGCAGACGATCTGGCAGTCGTCGCAACCGAACACCCGGTTGCCCATCTTTGCGCGTAACTCGACAGGGATCGCGCCCCTCAGCTCGATGGTCAGGTACGAGATGCAGCGTCGCGCATCCAGCACATAGGGCCCGACAAACGCCTGTGTCGGGCAGATGTCCAGGCAGGCCTGGCAACGCCCGCAGTGCTCGCTGGTGGTGGCTTCGTCCACCGGCAACGGCAGGTCGACGAACAGTTCGGCAAGGAAGAAGTAGCTACCCGCCTTGCGGTTGAGCAACAGCGTGTTCTTGCCGATCCAGCCCAGCCCGGCCTGTTCGGCCAAGGCTTTTTCAAGTACCGGGGCGCTGTCCACGAAAGCGCGGTAGCCAAACGGGCCGATGGCTTCCTGGATGCGGTCGGCGAGGAACTGCACGCGCTTGCGCACCAGCTTGTGGTAGTCCCGGCCAAGCGCGTAGCGTGACACGTAGGCCTTCTCGGGCTGGGCAAGGCGCTGTGCCATCTGCGTGTCGCCGGGCAGGTAGTCCATGCGTAGCGAGACCACGCGTACCGTGCCGGGGATCAACTGGTCGGGGTGCGACCTTTTGCTGCCGTGGGCGCCCAGGTATTCCATTTCACCCTGATAACCGGCGTCGAGCCAACGCTGCAGGTGATGTTCGTGTTCGCCAAGGTCGACCCCGGCGATGCCGACATGGGCAAAACCGAGTTCCTGGCCCCATATCTTGATCGATTGGGCCAGTTGGGCGAGGTCAGGTGTGGACGCGGACATGGATGGTAAGGCAATACGGGCTCAGGTGCGTATAATTCTGCCAGACATTGGAGCCTTTGACCCCATGCCGCAGACCAAACACCCCAGTAATGCCCCACAATTGCTCAGCAGCGTGACGGTTGCCCGCCTGCCGGCACGGCCGGCGCATGCCCACAAAGGCGACTTTGGCCATGTACTGGTGGTCGGTGGCGACCTTGGTACCGGAGGCGCTGTGTTGCTCAGCGCCGAAGCCGCCCTGCGTTGCGGCGCCGGGCTGGTCAGCGTGGCGACCCGGCCCGAGCACGTGTCGGCCAGCCTGGCGCGCCTGCCCGAGGTCATGTGCCTGGGTGTCCATTCGGCCAACCAACTGATGGGCGTGCTGGAGCGCGCCTCGGTACTGGTGGTTGGGCCAGGCCTTGGGCAGGCGGCGTGGGGCCGCAGCCTGTTGTCGGCGGTGGCCAACGCCGAGCGGCCGCAAGTGTGGGATGCCGATGCCTTGAATTTGCTGGCGCGCACCCCGCTGGCCCTGCCCAGTGGCAGCATCCTGACGCCGCACCCGGGGGAGGCGGCGCGGCTGCTGGGCATTGCCACTGAGGCCGTGCAGGCCGACCGCCCTGGCGCCGCGCGCAAGCTGGCTCGTCGTTATAACAGCGTCTGTGTACTCAAAGGTGCCGGCACACTGGTGGCAGCCCCGAGCGGGCAGCTGGCGTTGTGCGAGCGCGGGCACCCGGCGATGGCCGGCGCCGGCCTGGGCGATGTGCTGACTGGCGTGCTGGCAGCCCTGTTGGCCCAAGGCCTGGATGCCTGGGGCGCGGGTTGTCTGGGGGTGTGGCTGCACGCCTGTGCCGGCGAGCGCCTTGGGATAGAAGGTAGAGGCCTGGCGGCCAGTGATCTGGCGCCGGCCATTCGTGAGTTGTTGGAGGAGCATTCTGCGTGTCTGGCTTAAATCTGTTTCTGGCCGATGAAGAGGCCACGGTCAAATTCGGTGCAGCACTGGCCGAGGTGACCGGCGGTCGCGGCGTGATTTTCCTCGAGGGCGACCTGGGCGCGGGTAAAACTACCCTGTCGCGTGGCCTGATCCGCGGTCTGGGCCATACTGGTGCTGTGAAAAGCCCGACCTTCACCGTGGTCGAACCCTATGAAATCGGCGAGGTCCGAGCCTTTCACTTCGACCTGTATCGCCTGGTCGACCCGGAAGAGCTTGAGTTCATGGGCATTCGTGACTATTTCGAGGGCGACCCGCTGTGCCTGTTCGAATGGCCACAAAAGGGTGCGGGCGTTTTGCCAAAGCCTGACCTGACCATTACCATAAGCCCCCAAGCGAGTGGACGCTCGCTGAACCTTTCGCCGCAGGGGGCTCGCGGCGAGGCCTGGTGCGTGGCACTGGCCGAACACTATAAACAGTAAGTGGGGTAGGTATGCGCATACGCGCACTGGTCGCCATCGTTGGGCTGCTGCTGACAACGGTGACCGTTGAGGCTCTGGCCGTCACTCAAGTCAAGAGCATGCGCCTGTGGCGCGCACCGGACAACACGCGGCTGGTCTTCGACCTGTCTGGCCCCGTGCAGCACAGTGTCTTCACCCTGAGCGCACCCGATCGCCTGGTCATCGACATCAATGGCGCAACACTGGCCGCGCCACTGAATGTGGCCACCTCCAACACGCCGATAAGCAGTGTGCGTTCGGCTCAGCGTACGCCAACCGACCTTCGGGTTGTGGTCGACCTGAAAAAATCGGTTACCCCGAAGAGCTTCACCCTGGCGCCCAACGCACAGTACGGCAACCGCTTGGTGGTCGACCTGTATGACCAGGAAGCTGACGCTATCGCGGCCAGCGCGCCGCTACCTGCGCCGGCCCCGGTACAAACGCCTGCGACCACGCCAGCGGTGCCAGTGACGCCGACCCAGCCGGCGATCAAGCTGCCACCGGTACCCAGCGGCAAGCGTGACATCGTGGTTGCCATCGATGCCGGGCACGGCGGCGAAGACCCTGGCGCTTCCGGCTCGCGTGGCCAGCACGAAAAAGACATCGTGTTGCAGATTGCCAAGGAGCTGCAGCGTCAGATCAACAGTGAAAAAGGTTTCCGTGCAGAGCTGACCCGCACCGGTGATTACTTCATCCCGTTGCGCAAGCGTACGGAAATCGCCCGCAAGAAAGGCGCCGACCTGTTCATTTCGATTCACGCCGACGCGGCCCCGTCGCGCGCAGCCTTTGGCGCCTCGGTGTTCGCCCTGTCCGATCGTGGCGCCACCTCCGAGACGGCGCGCTGGCTGGCCGACACGGAAAACCGGTCTGACCTGATCGGTGGTGCTGGCAATGTCAGCCTCGACGACAAGGACCGCATGCTCGCTGGCGTGCTGCTTGATCTGTCGATGACCGCGACGCTCAGCTCCAGCCTCAACGTGGGGCAAAAGGTATTGGGCAACATGGGGCGGGTCACTTCGTTGCACAAGCAGCGTGTGGAACAGGCCGGGTTCATGGTACTGAAGTCACCGGACATTCCGTCGATCCTCGTTGAAACCGGGTTCATCTCGAACAACAACGAAGCAGCCAAGCTGGCCTCCTCCAGCCATCAGCAGGCGCTGGCCCGTTCGATCCGCACTGGGGTGCACCAGTACTTCCAGCAGAACCCGCCACCTGGCACCTATATCGCCTGGCTGCGTGACACCGGCAAGATCGCCGCCGGCCCGCGTGAACACACCGTGCGTCCTGGCGAAACCCTGGCGATGCTCGCCGTGCGTTACCAGGTCAGTGTGGCCAGTCTGCGCAGCCTCAACAGCCTGAAGACCGATGAGCTGAAGGTTGGCCAGCGCCTCGATGTACCCGCCACAACCTTGGCCGCGCAATGAGTGGCGGTTCGCGAATTCAGCTGCTCAGCCCGCGGCTGGCCAACCAGATCGCTGCCGGCGAGGTTGTGGAGCGGCCGGCATCTGTCGCCAAGGAATTGTTGGAAAACAGCCTGGACTCCGGTGCCCGGCGCATCGATATCGAAGTAGAGCAGGGCGGCGTCAAACTCCTGAAGGTGCGGGACGATGGCAGCGGTATTTCTGCCGACGACCTGCCGCTGGCCCTGGCCCGACACGCCACCAGCAAGATCCGCGAGCTGGAAGACCTTGAAGGGGTTTTGAGCCTGGGCTTTCGTGGCGAGGCCTTGGCCTCGATCAGTTCGGTGGCGCGCCTGACCCTGACCTCGCGTACTGCCAGTGCCAGTGAGGCCTGGCAAGTAGAAACCGAAGGCCGTGACATGACACCGCGGGTGCAGCCGGCGGCCCACCCGGTCGGTACCTCGGTGGAAGTGCGCGATTTGTTCTTCAATACCCCGGCCAGGCGCAAGTTTCTCAAAGCCGAGAAAACCGAATTCGATCACTTGCAGGAAGTGATCCGGCGGCTGGCGCTGGCCCGTTTCGATGTCGGCTTCCACCTGCGCCACAATGGCAAGAGCATTCTCAGCCTGCACGAGGCCCACGACGAAATCGCCCGTGCGCGGCGGGTGGGCGCCATCTGTGGCCCGGGCTTCATGGAGCAGGCGCTGCCGATCGACGTCGAGCGCAACGGCCTTCGCCTTTGGGGCTGGGTCGGCTTGCCGACGTTCTCGCGCAGCCAGGCAGACCTGCAGTACTTCTTCGTCAATGGCCGTGCCGTGCGCGACAAGCTGGTCGCCCATGCCGTGCGTCAGGCCTACCGGGACGTACTGTTCAACGGCCGCCACCCCACGTTCGTGCTGTTCCTGGAGCTGGAGCCCAACGGCGTCGATGTGAACGTGCACCCTACCAAGCATGAAGTGCGATTCCGCGAAGGGCGCTCGGTGCATGACTTCCTGTATGGCACATTGCACCGTGCCTTGGCCGATGTACGTCCGGAAGACCAGCTGGCCGCACCTGCTGCCGTACCTGAGCTGGTTCGCCCCACGGGCCAGCAGGCCGGTGAGTTCGGGCCCCAGGGTGAAATGCGCCTGGCCTCGCCGGTGCTTGAACAGCCTCGAGCCCCACAGCAGTCGTTTTCCAATGGTGGCAGTGGCGCCGGTTACCAGTATCAATACACACCACGTCCCTCGCAGCCGCTGCCGGCCGCAGAGGCGCAGGCGGTGTATCGCGAGTTTTATAAACCGCTGGAAGCCGGTGCAGCGCCTGCGACGGCACTGCCCGAAAGCCAGGGCGACATTCCCCCGCTAGGCTATGCCCTGGCGCAGCTCAAGGGTATCTACATCCTGGCCGAGAATGCTGTTGGCCTGGTGCTGGTGGACATGCATGCCGCCCACGAGCGGATAATGTACGAGCGCCTCAAGGTGGCCATGGCCAGCGAGGGCCTGAGTGGGCAGCCGCTGCTGGTGCCGGAAACCTTGGCCCTCAGCCAGCGTGAAGCCGACTGTGCCGAAGAGCATGCGCAGTGGTTTCAGCGCCTGGGCTTCGAGTTGCAGCGCCTGGGCCCCGAGACCCTGGCTATTCGCCAGATCCCGGCCTTGCTCAAGCAGGCTGAAGCCAACCGCCTGGTACAGGACGTGCTTGCCGACCTCATGGAGTACGGCACCAGTGATCGCATTCAGGCGCACCTCAACGAACTGCTCGGTACCATGGCCTGCCACGGTGCCGTGCGCGCCAACCGGCGCCTGGCAATTCCCGAGATGAACGCCCTGCTGCGCGACATGGAAAACACCGAACGCAGCGGCCAGTGCAACCATGGCCGTCCTACCTGGACTCAGATGGGCCTGGACGATCTGGACAAACTTTTCCTGCGCGGTCGATGACATGAGCGGCAAGCCCCCTGCAATATTCCTGATGGGTCCGACGGCGGCCGGCAAGACCGACCTTGCCATCGAACTGACCACGGTGCTGCCGTGTGAGCTGATCAGCGTCGATTCGGCACTGGTCTACCGTGGCATGGATATCGGTTCGGCCAAGCCGTCGAAAGAAATCCTCGCCGCCCACCCGCACCGGCTGATCGACATTCGCGACCCGGCCGAGAGCTATTCGGCCGCGCAGTTCCGTACCGACGCGCTGGAGGCCATGGCCGAGATCACCGCGCGCGGCAAGATCCCGCTGCTGGTCGGTGGCACCATGCTCTATTACAAGGCGTTGATCGATGGCCTGGCTGACATGCCAGCGGCCGATGCGGCGGTGCGCGCCGAGCTGGAGGCACAGGCTGAAGCCCTGGGCCTGGCCGAGCTGCACCGCCAGTTGGCCGACGTCGACCCGGAGTCTGCGGCACGTATCCACCCCAATGACCCGCAGCGGCTGATCCGGGCGTTGGAGGTGTATCGGGTGAGCGGCGAGAGCATGACAGTTCATCGCCAGCGTCAATTCGCGGAAAGTCGCGGCGCAGACGCAGGCGCAGGCGGACATTTGCCCTATACTGTCGCCAGTTTGGCGATTGCTCCTACAGATCGTCACATTTTGCATCAGCGAATTGCGTTACGATTTTCGCAGATGCTGGAACAGGGCTTCGTTGACGAGGTCCGATCGCTGCGAGCCAGAAGTGACTTGCACGCCGGGCTGCCGTCTATACGGGCAGTGGGTTATCGGCAAGTGTGGGATTACCTGGATGGCAAGCTGACTGAGAATGAGATGCGTGAACGCGGTATCATTGCTACCCGGCAGCTGGCCAAGCGGCAGTTCACCTGGTTGCGTGGCTGGCCTGACGTGCATTGGCTTGACAGCCTGGCCTGCGACAATCTGTCCCGCACCTTGAAATACCTTGGGGCCACCTCCATATTGAGCTGAGTCCCTGCTGATTGCCGTCTATTCTTGCGAAGGGGCGGCCTAATTTATCGTTTTTATTGATTTTCTATTATTTATCCTTACAGGAGTGCGGCATATGTCAAAAGGGCATTCGCTACAAGACCCTTACTTGAACACCTTGAGAAAAGAAAAGGTCCCGGTATCCATTTACCTGGTCAACGGTATCAAACTGCAGGGCTCGATCGAATCGTTCGACCAGTTCGTGGTATTGCTGAAGAACACCGTCAGCCAGATGGTCTACAAACACGCCATCTCGACCGTAGTTCCGGCCCGTCCGGTCCGCCTGCCAAGCCCGACCGACAGCGAGCACGGCGACAGCGAGCCAGGCAACGCCTGATAGGAGCCTGCATTGTTCTTTGAGCGCCACGGTGGTGGTGAGCGGGCGTTGCTCGTTCACTTGGAAGGTCAGAACCCTGAGGCGCGCGAAGACCCGCAGGAGTTTCAGGAGTTGGCATTGTCGGCCGGTGCCGACATCGTCTCGCTGGTCACGGTGACAAGGCATCAGCCTTCCGCCAAATACCTGATTGGCAGTGGCAAGGTCGAAGAGTTGCACGACCTGGTCCATGCCGAACAGGTAGACCTGGTGATTTTCAATCACACCCTCACGCCCAGTCAGGAGCGCAACCTTGAACGTGTGTTCGAGTGTCGTGTGCTCGACCGTACCGGGCTGATCCTCGATATCTTCGCCCAACGGGCGCGTACCCATGAAGGCAAGCTGCAGGTCGAACTGGCCCAGCTGGAGCACATGAGCACGCGGCTGGTGCGCGGCTGGACTCACCTTGAGCGACAAAAAGGTGGTATCGGCCTGCGCGGCCCGGGTGAAACCCAGCTGGAAACCGACCGCCGCCTGTTGCGGGTGCGTATACGCCAGATCAAGTCACGCCTGGAGAAGGTGCGCAGCCAGCGTGAGCAGGCGCGTCGCGGGCGCAAGCGCGCGGATATCCCCTCGGTATCGCTGGTGGGTTATACCAACGCCGGCAAGTCCACGCTGTTCAACGCCCTGACCGAATCCGAGGTGTATGCCGCGGACCAGTTGTTCGCCACCCTCGACCCGACCCTGCGCCGGCTCGAGCTCAACGACCTGGGGCCGATCGTGCTGGCCGACACCGTAGGCTTCATTCGCCACCTGCCACACAAGCTGGTCGAGGCATTTCGGGCTACGCTCGAAGAGTCGAGCAACTCCGATCTGTTGCTGCATGTGATCGACGCCCATGAGCCAGAGCGCATGGAGCAGATCGAGCAGGTGCTGGCGGTGCTGGGCGAGATTGGTGCCGAGGGGTTGCCGATCCTGGAGGTGTACAACAAACTCGACTTGCTCGAAGATGTCGAGCCACAGATCCAGCGCAATGCCGATGGCAAGCCGGAACGGGTCTGGGTATCGGCACGCGATGGGCGTGGCCTGGAGCTGGTTGGCCAGGCAGTTGCCGAGTTGCTGGGGGATGATCTGTTTGTCGGTACCCTGTGCCTGGAGCAGCGTTTTGCCCGCTTGCGCGCGCAATTCTTTGCCTTGGGTGCCGTGCAGAGTGAAGAGCATGATGAAGAAGGGCGCAGCCTGCTGAGCGTGCGACTGCCCATGGTCGAACTGAATCGACTGGTCAGCCGCGAAGGCATGGAGCCGCAAGTGTTTGTCCAGCAACACACTTTGCAATAAATGCTCGTCGAGGTCGCCGGGCAGCAGTGACAGGCATTCTGTAGCATTGGACGGCGCGCCGTGGGCGCGTCTTTGCTTTATCAGATGGAGAGCGCTATGGCTTGGAACGAGCCGGGTGGCAACTCGAACAATCAGGATCCCTGGGGCGGCCGCCGCGGTGGCGGTGGTGGCGGTGGTGACAAGAAAGGTCCACCGGATCTGGACGAGGCCTTCCGCAAACTGCAGGACAGCCTGAATGGCATGTTCGGCGGCAGCAAGAAACGTGGCGGCGGTGATCGCAATGTCGGCAAGGGCGGTGGCCTGGGCCTGCTGGGCATCGGCCTGGCGGTGCTGGCTGCAATCTGGCTGTACAGCGCCGTGTATGTGGTCGACGAGCAGGAGCAGGCGGTTGTGCTGCGCTTCGGCAAGTACTATGAGACGGTCGGTCCCGGCCTGAACATCTACTTCCCGCCGATTGATCGCAAGTACATGGAAAACGTCACGCGTGAGCGTGCCTACACCAAGCAGGGCCAGATGCTGACCGAAGACGAGAACATCGTCGAGGTGCCGCTGACCGTCCAGTACAAGATCAGCAACCTGCAGGACTTCGTGCTCAACGTCGACCAGCCTGAGGTGAGCTTGCAGCACGCGACCGACAGCGCCCTGCGCCACGTGGTGGGTTCCACTTCGATGGACCAGGTGTTGACCGAAGGTCGTGAGCAGATGGCCGTGGATATCCGCGAACGCCTGCAGCGCTTCCTCGACAACTACCGTACCGGTATCACCGTTACCCAGGTCAACGTACAGAGCGCGGCAGCCCCGCGTGAAGTGCAGGAAGCCTTCGACGACGTGATCCGCGCCCGCGAAGATGAGCAGCGTGCCCGCAACCAGGCCGAGTCCTATGCCAATGGCGTGGTGCCGGAAGCCCGTGGTCAGGCCCAGCGCATCATCGAGGACGCCAATGGTTACCGCGACGAAGTCATTGCCCGCGCCAAGGGTGAGGCAGACCGCTTCACCAAGCTGCTTGCCGAGTACCGCAAGGCACCTGAGGTAACCCGTGAGCGTCTGTATCTGGAGACCATGCAAGAGGTCTACAGCAACTCGAGCAAGGTGATGGTGGCAACCAAGGACGGGCAGAGCAACCTGCTCTACCTGCCGCTGGACAAGATGGTCGAAGGCAGCCGCAAGCCGTCCGTGCCAACCACCAGCGCGTCGCCATCGGCCAACGATGCCGCCGCTCGTGCGGCGCAGGACATGCAACAGCAACAGCAGCCGCTGCGTACTAGGGAGAGCCGCTGATGAGCAATAGATCGCTGATCGCCCTGATCGCCGCCGTGGTCCTGGCCATTGTGGCCTGGAACAGCTTCTACATCGTGTCCCAGACCGAGCGGGCGGTACTGCTGCGTTTCGGTAAGGTGGTCCAGGCGGATGTTCAGCCAGGCCTGCACGTGAAGATTCCGTACGTGAACCAGGTGCGCAGGTTCGACGCCCGGCTGATGACACTCGACGCGCCTACCCAGCGGTTCCTGACCCTGGAAAAGAAAGCGGTGATGGTCGACGCCTACGCCAAGTGGCGCGTCAAGGATGCTGAACGCTTCTACACCGCCACGTCGGGCATGAAGCAGATCGCCGACGAGCGTCTGTCGCGTCGTCTGGAAAGTGGCCTGCGCGACCAGTTCGGTAAACGTACCCTGCACGAAGTGGTTTCCGGTGAGCGTGATGCATTGATGGCTGACATCACTGCATCGCTGAACCGCATGGCGAGCAAGGAACTGGGCATCGAGGTGGTCGACGTGCGCGTCAAGGCCATCGACCTGCCCAAGGAAGTCAACCGCAGCGTGTTCGACCGCATGAGCACCGAGCGTGAGCGTGAAGCCCGCGAGCACCGTGCCAAGGGTAACGAGCTGGCTGAGGGTATCCGTGCCGATGCCGACCGTCAGCGCCGTGTGCTGCTGGCCGAGGCTTATCGCGAAGCAGAAGAAACCCGTGGTGATGGCGATGCCCAAGCGGCCGCCATCTATGCCAAGGCTTACAGCCAGGACGCTGATTTCTATGCGTTCCACCGTAGCCTGCAGGCTTACCGCGAGAGCTTCTCGAGCAAGAGCGACGTGATGGTCCTGGACCCGAAGAACGAATTCTTCCGTTACCTGGACAAGAGCAGACCGTGATGCTCAGGCCCTGATTTTCATGCAGCGGCACCCCGCCTGGCAGCTAATGCACCAGGCGGGGTGCATCCTGAATGAAAAGGGGTGTATGATGAGGCAGCCGGGAAATTTCCCGGCTTTTTTGCGTCTGCAAGGTTGATTGGCACAGCGCCGGTTGACAGTTTGGTCAGCTCGCAAGGCAATTTGAGGGTGTCGGGTACGGTGGCTGCGCTGGGATCAGTGCTGCCCGCTGCTGTGCGCGATACCGGCTTTTCTGACGGTTTGCCTGCTGGCAAGCCGCCCGGACCAGAGGGGAAATGGCGTAATGGCAACGGTAGACCGCTGGCTGCTGCCAGATGGCATCGAGGAAGTACTGCCACCTGAGGCTGCGCGCATCGAGATCGCGCGCCGCCAGGTGTTGGACCTGTTCCAGAGTTGGGGCTACGAACTGGTCGTCACCCCGCATATCGAGTACCTGGAGTCGCTGCTTACCGGCGCCGGCCAGGACCTGGATCAGCGCACCTTCAAGGTAGTGGACCCGCAGTCCGGCCGCCTGATGGGCTTCCGCGCCGACTTCACCCCGCAGGTAGCGCGTATCGATGCGCACACATTGCGCCGTGAGGGCCCGAGCCGCCTGTGCTATGCCGGCAGCGTGCTGCACGCCCAGCCGCGTGCCCTGTCCACCTCGCGCAGCCCGATCCAGCTGGGTGCCGAACTGTATGGCGATGCCAGCCCTACCAGCGACGTCGAAGTCATCAGCCTGATGCTCGCCACGCTGCAACTGGCCGATGTGCCAGATGTGCACATGGACCTGGGCCACGTCGGCATTTACCGCGGCCTGGCCCGTGCTGCCGGCCTGTCCGGCGCGGTCGAACAGCAGCTGTTCGACGCCATGCAGCGCAAGGCCGTCGATGAAGTGCAGGCGCTGACCGCCGACCTGCCGAAAGACCTGGGCAGCATGCTGCGCGCCCTGGTCGAGCTGTGTGGTGGTCGTGAAGTGCTGGCTGAAGCCCGCGTGCGCCTCGGTCGCGCCCCGGCCAGCGTGCTGGCGGCCCTGGACGACCTGCTGGCGATCGCTGATCGCCTGGCGTCGCGCTACCCGGACCTGCCGCTGTACTTCGACCTCGGCGAGCTGCGTGGTTACCACTATCACACGGGCGTAGTGTTCGCCGTGTTCGTGCCGGGCGAAGGCCAATCGATCGCCCAGGGCGGGCGCTACGACGATATCGGCGCCGACTTTGGCCGGGCGCGCCCGGCCACTGGTTTCTCCACGGATTTGAAGACCCTGGTCACACTGGGGCGAGCGGAGGTCGTATTGCCAACTGGCGGCATCTGGATGCCGGACAGTGGCGATGCGGCCCTCTGGCAGCAAGTCTGCCAGTTGCGCAACGAGGGCCAGCGTGTGGTTCAGGCTCTGCCTGGCCAGCCGTTGAGTGCTGCTCTCGAGGCGGATTGTGATCGGCAATTGATTCAGCAAGACGGGCGCTGGCAGGTTCTGCCGCTGGCCCAGTGAGTTTCTGCGTCGGCAACAGGCCGGCAACCAAGTTTGCGTGAATGAGGACCAATGTAATGGGTAAGAATGTCGTCGTCCTGGGCACCCAGTGGGGTGATGAGGGCAAAGGCAAGATCGTCGATCTGCTGACCGAACATGCTGCCGCCGTAGTGCGCTACCAGGGTGGCCACAATGCGGGCCACACCCTGGTGATCAACGGTGAAAAGACCGTTCTGCACCTGATTCCGTCCGGCATCCTGCGTGAAGGCGTACAGTGCCTGATCGGTAACGGCGTGGTCGTCGCCCCGGATGCGCTGATGCGTGAAATCACCAAGCTGGAAGAGAAAGGCGTACCGGTGCGCGAGCGTCTGCGCATTTCCCCGGCTGCGCCGCTGATCCTGTCGTACCATGTGGCCCTGGATCAGGCCCGCGAAAAAGCCCGTGGCGAAGCCAAGATCGGCACCACCGGCCGTGGTATCGGCCCAGCCTACGAAGACAAGGTGGCACGTCGCGGCCTGCGCGTGGGTGATCTGTTCCACCGCGAGCGTTTCGCTGCCAAGCTGGGTGAGCTGCTGGATTACCACAACTTCCAGCTGGTGAACTACTACAAAGAGCCAGCCATCGACTTCCAGCAGACGCTGGACGAGTGCATGGCTTACGCCGAACAGCTCAAGCCGATGATGCTCGACGTCACCGCCGAGCTGCACAACCTGCGTCGTGCCGGCAAGGACATCATGTTCGAAGGCGCCCAAGGCTCGCTGCTGGACATCGACCACGGCACCTACCCGTACGTCACCAGCTCGAACACCACTGCTGGCGGTATCTCCACCGGTTCCGGCGTCGGCCCGATGTACCTGGACTACATCCTGGGTATCACCAAGGCCTACACCACTCGCGTGGGTTCCGGTCCGTTCCCGACCGAACTGTTCGACGAGACCGGCGCTACCCTGGCCAAGCGTGGCCACGAGTTCGGTTCCACCACAGGTCGTGCCCGTCGTTGCGGCTGGTTCGATGCCGTGATCCTGCGTCGCGCCATTGACGTCAACAGCATCTCGGGCATCTGCCTGACCAAGCTGGACGTACTGGACGGCCTGGAAACCATCAACATCTGCGTCGGCTACAAGAACGAGAACGGTGCCGTAATCGACGCGCCTTCCGATGCCGACAGCTACATTGGCCTGGAGCCGGTGTATGAAGAGATGCCAGGCTGGAGCGAGTCGACTCTGGGTGTGAAAACCCTGGAAGAGCTGCCGCAAGCTGCGCGTGACTACATCAAGCGCATCGAAGAGCTGGTTGGTGCGCCGATCGACATCATTTCGACCGGCCCGGACCGCAACGAGACCATCGTGCTGCGTCATCCGTTCGCCTGATCTGCCCTCCAGGCTGATCTGACGCCGCGGCCCTGAGAAGGGCTGCGGCGTTTTCATTTGTGGGTATGTCTGTCCTGGCCAATGTCCACCGGCAGTCCACCGTCGCCGCTGCTACCGTATTCGCGGGTGTGGGCACACGGCCCCAGGCCGTTGTGTAGGAGCGGGTTTACCCGCGAAAAAGCCGGCTCACGAAACCCCATTGCTAGACCTTGGCGCATTTCCCCGCTGCCTACGGCACAACCCTTGCTGTAAGAAGTTTCTGTAGATGCCATCAAAATAGTGGCGCCAGAAAACACGAGGGTTACACCGTGTCTGCCATCCTCTCACTGTTACGAAGCCGCCTCTTGCGGCCTGTGTTTGTTGCCCTTGGTATCGCTCTTTTGGTGCAGGTGCTGGTTGCCGTTGCGCTCACCCGAAGCACGGTCACTGCCCTGGAGACCGACCTTGCCGAACGGCTGGGCAGTGACAGCCGCCAACTCGCAGGCGATCTGGAGCAGGCCGGGCAAGATGTGCGCTCTGGGCTCGACGGCCTGTCCAGCAGTACCCGTCAGCGGCTGAGCGCAGGGTTGTCGGAGCGCCTGCAAGGCGAACAGCAGCAACTTCGCAGCACCCTGGAGAAGAACCTCAAGGACTCCGCCAACGACATGGCTGTGCTGCTGGCTTCGGTTGCTCCGCGGGCGATCTGGGACAACGACGTGCCGGTGCTCTCGGATTTCGCCCGGCGTGCCCAGCGCAACCCCAGCGTACTGTTCGTGGTTTACGACGATGCTCAAGGCCAGCACCTGACCCGTTACCTGAACCGGCAAAACCCGATCAACCAGGCGTTGTTGGAAAAGGGCCAGGGTGAGCGTGCGCTGGACAAGGTAATTGATGCTGCCCGGCGTGACCCGGCAGTGTACTTCGTCGAAGCCTCGATCAACCCCAATGGCGCGGAAATCGGCAAGGTGGTGATGGGGGTTTCCACGGCGGGCATCGACCAGGAGCTCAAGGCCCTGGACCAGCGCTTCGCGGCGCTGATTGCCAGCGGTGAGCAACTGGTTGGCGACAGCCTGGTGGGTGCCGCAGCCGACAGCGGCAAAACCCTGCGTGAGCGCCTGGAGAAGGCGCAAGGCAGTGCTGCAGCGATGCAGGCCAATACCGCACAGACTGTGCGCGATGCCGCTGCCGAACTGCGCTGGCGGATTGGCCTGGGCCTGGTGCTGGTCGGCGTCGGGGTGCTGGTGGTGGTGGCTCTGGTGCTAGGCCGCCGGGTACTGAGCAAACTGCGCCTGTTGATTGCCGCCCTCGATGACTTGGCGGCCGGCGAAGGTGACCTGACCAAGCGCGTGCTGCTCGACAGCCGAGATGAAATCGGCGACATGGCCTCGGCAGTGAACCGCTTTGTCGACAAGTTGCAGCCGATTGTGCGCGAGGCGGGCGAAGTGGCGCAGCGCACCGGTGTCGAGATTGGCGCGATGGCTCAGCGCAATGCCGGTGCCGATGCTGCCGCCGCGTTGCAGCGCGACGAAGTGGCGGCGAGCCTGCGCGACCTGTCGAGCATGGCCGACGAAGCCCAGGCCGAAAGCCATGCGATGCAGGCGGCGTTGCAGCAGGTGGTGGATATCCGCCAGGCCACGGATGAAAACAGCCGCACCTCGACCCAGCTGGCGGGTTTGATCGAGAACCTGGCCGGGCAGGTGGATGCCGGCTCTCAGGTGATCGAGCGCTTGGCCAAGCAGAGCGAGCAGATCGAAGTGGTGCTGACGGTGATTCACGGGATTGCCGAACAGACCAACCTGCTGGCCCTGAATGCCGCCATCGAGGCAGCCCGTGCGGGTGAAACCGGGCGTGGTTTTGCCGTAGTGGCTGATGAGGTACGGGCATTGGCGAGTAAGACGCAGAGCTCCACCGGGGATATCCAGGCCCATATCGCTGCGCTGCAGAAGGGCGCCAAGGAAGCCGTGGCGACCATCAGCCAGGCCGGGCTAAAGGCTAGCGAAGGGTTGCTGGTACTACGAGAAAACGAGCGCCGGCAGCAGTCTGTGCAGGCGGCGGTGGAGCAGGTGCATGCGGCCATCGGCCTGGCCACCCGCGCAGCCGAGCAGCAGGCAAACGGGGCGCAGGCTGTGCGGGGGCGGGTGGAGACTATCCATGCCCAGGCTGAGCGCTCGGCCGAAGTGGTGATGCAGACAACAGCCAGCAGCAAGGTGCTGGATGACCTGGCCGCGCAGCTACGGGCCAGCCTTGGCCAATTCCGCGCCTGATCGGCTGATGCGTTCTGTGTGGGAGCGACTGTCTTGCTCAATTTCTAAAAGCTGGCGCGATCCCTGTGGGAGCGGGCTTGCCCGCGAACACGGGCGAAGCCCGTGCCATCCACCACGGTTTTTCATCGCACAACCCCGACCAGGTGCCGGCGGTGGATCTGGATGAAGCAGAGCAGGGCCGGCAACGCTTGAATGTGACCACCTCGGTGCAGTGCTTCAATCGTTTCGGCCGCCTCTACATGCTGCCCGTCGGCAAGGCTCATGGGCCAATCGTCCGCCGGATGATACGTAACATCTGATGGCTTGCCGGCGATGAAGGCGACGCGGATCAAGCCTTGTTCAGGTACATCCGCGTAGTCAGCAAATACACCGGCAGCCCCGACACAACGATCAACAGCGCCGCATAAGGTGCCGCCGCCGCGAACTCGACGTTGGCCGTATGCGCCCACACTTCGGTGGCCAGGGTGGTCATGCCGGTCGGGCTGAGCAGCAGGGTAGCCGTCAGCTCCTTCATGGCATCCAGGAAGACCAGTGCAAAAGCCGCGGCCATGGCCGGGAAAATGATCGGCAAGGTCACCCGGCAGAACGCGGCAAAACTGCTTGCACCCAGGGTGCGCGCAGCTTCTTCCAGCGTTGGCGAGGCCTTGTTCAATGCGGTGCGTACCGGCGACTGAGCCAGTGGCAGGAACAGCAGCGCGTAGGCCAGCAGCAGTAGTGCCGTGGTTTGGTACAGCGCCGGCACGTAGTGCAGGGCGAAGAACACCAGCGTCAGGGCAATGACCAGGCCGGGCAGGGCGTGCAGCAGGTAAGGCAGGCGCTCGGCCCAGATTGCCAGGCGGCCTTTGTAGCGCACCACCAAAAAGCTGATAGGCAGCGCCAGCAGCACACAGAAGCCAGCACCGCCCAGCGACACCGACAGCGAGGTGAACAGCGCCTTCGAGATGGCGGCCACCGGGAATGCCGCCGACGAACCCACGCTCAGCCAGTAACCGAGCATCGCCAGCGGAATGCCGCTGCCCAGCACCGCCAGGCCCACGCAGAACAGTTGCGCCAGCACCGCCCAGCCGCGCAGCCGCACCGGTTGCGCACGCCGTGCTACGCCCTGGCCGATGCGTACATGACGGGCTTTGCCGCGCACCCGCAGTTCCAGCCACAGCATTGCCAGGCACATCGCCAGCAGCACGGCAGACAGCATGGCTGCGTTGGCGTTACTGAACTCCAGTTCGAACTGCTGGTAGATCGCCGTGGTAAAGGTTTGCAGGCCGAGGATCGACAATGCGCCAAACTCCACCAGCATATGCAGGGCGATCAGTAGTGCACCGCCGAGCATCGACGGCCACAGCAGTGGCAAGGTGACTTTGCTGAACACACCCCAGCGGCTGCAACCCAGGGTGCGGGCCGACTCCTCCAGCGAGGTGTCGAGGTTGCGCAGGGTCGCGGCAACGGGCAGAAACACCAGCGGGTATTTGGACAGGGCCATGACCATGATCGCGCCGCCCAGGCCTTCAAAGTCCGAACTTAGCGATACCCAGGTGAAGCTGCTGACGAACGACGGCACGGCGAATGGCAGGCACAGCACCACGCCCCACAACCGGCGACCGGCCAGGTTGCTGCGCTCCAGCAGCCAGGCCAGGGCCAGGCCGACCACCATGCAGGTCAGCGTCACCCCGACCATCAGCATCAGGGTGTTGCGCATCAGCCCCCAGACAAAGGGCCGCCACAGCAGGTGCAAAGCTTCGCGCCAGCCGGCTTCCCAGGCTTTGATGGCGACATAAGCCAGTGGCAGCAGGCTCATTGCCACAAGGCACAGCACAGGCAGCACAACCCAGATGGAAGGGCGCTTGCGGCGCGGTACGAAGCGTACCGGCACCGGTTCGGACAGGGCGGCAGTCATCAGAGCAGGCCGACCTCACGCTCAAGTTCGATCGCTTCCTCGGCATTGCCCAGGTCGGCTGGCGAGATCTTCGGTGGGCGCAGTTCGTCGAACGGTTTCAGGCCCCGGTCAGAAACCATGCCCTTGTGCAGCGGGTACTCGGCGGTGGTCTGGGTGATCACGCGCTGGCCTTCTTCGCTGGCCATCCAGTTGAGCAGGGCCTGGGCTTCTTTCGGGTGTTTGCTGGCCTTGACTACGGCCGCGCCGGAGATGGTGACCAGGTTGCCAGCATCGCCGTCGGCCAGGTAGTAGAGCTTGGTGTCCAGCTTGCCGCGTTCGCGTTCAAGCGCGTACCAGTAGTAGTTGTTCACCAGTACCGCAGCCACTTCACCTTTTTCCACGGCTTTGAGGGCAACCATGTTGTTGGTGTAGGTCTTGCCGAAGGCTTTCAGGCCGGTCAACCATTCCTCGGTGGCTTCGCGCCCGTGCATCTTCAGAATGGCCACGGCCTGTTCCTGGAACGCACCGCTGGTGGGGACGTAGCCGACGCGGCCTTCCCACTCAGGGTTGGCGAAGTCCATTACCGTGGTCGGCAGGTCTTTCTCATCGACTTTCTTCGGGTTGTACACCACGATGCGCGTACGGGCGGTGATACCCATCCAGGTGTCGTTGGCGCCAACGTACTCCTTGGGCATCATGTTCAAGGTGGCGTCGTCAATCTTGGCCAGCAGCCCCAGCTCGCCCAAGTTGTTCAGGGGCGGGGACTCTTCGGTATAAATGATGTCGGCCGGCGAACGGTCACCTTCCTCGATGATCTGACTGGCCAGCTGGTTGCTGCTGCCTTTGCGGATGTCGATGTGGATGCCGGTCTTGGCCTCATAGGCCTTGGCAATGGCTTCGCCGATTTCCTTGTGCTGACCGTTGTACATGGTCAGCGTGACCGGTGCGTCTGCCATGGCGGCCGGAGCGCCGATGACCAGGCTCAGCACTGCGGCGGCCAGGGTACGCATCAGCGGTTGCGGGCGGATCGTCATGCGGGTACTTCCTCGCTTACGGCTACATATTTGGAAACAATGGTAAACGAAATTGTTTCTCAAGTGGCCGGGTGACGAGAAATTCATGGTCAGACCATGGTGCAAGGGGGGAGGTTTGTTGCCTGTACCGGCCTCTTCGCGGGTGAACCCGCTCCTACCGCGTGCGCGTATCGGGGAAGGGGGCGCAAAAATCGCAGACAAGAAAAAACCCACTAGCAAGCTAGTGGGTTTTTGTATGGTGCCCAGGAGAAGACTCGAACTTCCACGACCTTGCGGTCACTGATACCTGAAACCAGCGCGTCTACCAATTCCGCCACCTGGGCAAAGCTTTACATCATCTGCAGAAGGCGACTATCGTTCGCTTTCACGCAGTAGTAACAGATCCTTGGTCATCTGTTACTTGAAAATACTTGGTGCCCAGGAGAAGACTCGAACTTCCACGACCTTGCGGTCACTGATACCTGAAACCAGCGCGTCTACCAATTCCGCCACCTGGGCACACATTCGAGGTTACTTGATGCTTTACAGCGTCGTTCAACTCTACTACAACTTCGGGGTTGTCCGTCGTTGTGGTGCGCACTATACGGACGCTCCCCAAGGCTGTAAAGCCCCCAATCGAAAAAAAATTCAAAAAATTCAACTTGTTGATTCCACAAGCCTATTTCTGCTGTTTATGCACTGCAGCGGGGGCTGTCCAAGGCAGACATTTCCGGTTTCAATACGTCTATGCCAGAATTCCTATCTATATACCCCAAGGTGAACCCCTTCTGATGGCCGATTGGCAATCCCTCGATCCCGAGGCCGCTCGCGAAGCGGAAAAATACGACAACCCCATTCCCAGCCGTGAGCTGATCCTGCAGCGTCTCGCCGACCGAGGCGAACCTGCTGCCCGCGAGGAGCTGGCAAAAGAGTTCGGTCTGTACGAAGAAGACCAGATCGAAGCCCTGCGCCGCCGCCTGCGTGCCATGGAGCGCGATGGCCAGCTTATCTATACCCGGCGCGGCACTTATGCCCCGGTAGACAAGCTGGACCTGATCTGCGGTCGCGTCTCCGGCCACCGCGACGGCTTCGGCTTCCTTATTCCCGATGACGGCAGCGAAGACCTGTTCCTCAGCCCGTCGCAGATGCGACTGGTGTTCGACGGCGACCGTGGCCTGGCCCGCGTCTCCGGTGTAGACCGCCGTGGTCGCCGTGAAGGCGTGCTGGTCGAAGTCATCTCCCGTGCCCACGAAAGCGTGGTCGGCCGCTATTTCGAAGAGGGCGGCATCGGCTACGTGACGCCGGACAACCCGAAGATCCAGCAGGAAGTGCTGGTGACTGCCGGGCGCAACGGCGGTGCCAAGATCGGCCAGTTCGTCGAGATCAAGATCACCCACTGGCCAACGCCGCGCTTCCAGCCGCAAGGCGATGTGGTCGAAGTCATCGGCAACTACATGGCGCCGGGCATGGAAATCGACGTTGCTCTGCGCAGCTACGACATTCCGCACGTCTGGCCTAATGATGTGGTCAAGGAGGCACGCAAGTTCCGCTCCGAAGTCGAGGAGAAGGACAAAGAGAAGCGTGTCGACCTGCGCCATCTGCCGTTCGTCACCATCGACGGTGAAGACGCCCGCGACTTCGACGATGCCGTTTACTGCGAACCGCTGGGCAAGCTGCGTCTGTTCTCCGGTGGCTGGCGCCTGTACGTGGCCATCGCTGACGTGTCCAGCTACGTGCGTCTGGGCTCTGCCCTGGATGTCGAAGCCCAGCAGCGCGGCAACTCGGTGTACTTCCCCGAGCGCGTGGTGCCGATGCTTCCCGAGGAGCTGTCCAACGGCCTGTGCTCGCTGAACCCGCATGTCGACCGGTTGGCCATGGTCTGTGAAATGACCATGAACAAAGCCGGCCAGATGGTCGACTATCAGTTCTACGAAGGCGTGATCCACTCCCACGCGCGCCTGACCTATAACAAGGTCAGCAGCATGCTCGAGCATGCCCGCACCCGCGAGGGCAAGGCGCTGCGCGAGGAATACAAGGAAGTCGTGCCCGACCTGAAAAACCTGTACAACCTGTACAAGGTGCTTGTGGAGGCGCGTCACACGCGTGGCGCCATCGACTTCGAAACCCAGGAAACCCGCATCATCTTTGGGGATCAGCGCAAGATCGCGGAAATCCGCCCAACCGTGCGTAACGATGCCCACAAGCTGATCGAGGAATGCATGCTGGCGGCCAACGTGGCCACTGCCGAGTTCTTGCAAAAGCACGGTGTGCCGGCGTTGTACCGCGTGCACGACGGCCCGCCACCGGAGCGCCTGGAAAAGCTGCGTGCTTTCCTGGGCGAGTTGGGCCTGAGCCTGCACAAGGGCAAGGACCCGTCGCCGAAGGATTACCAGGCCTTGCTGGCGAGCATCGCCGGGCGCCCCGATTTCCACCTGATCCAAACGGTCATGCTGCGCTCGCTGAGCCAGGCGGTGTACAGCACCGAGAACAACGGCCACTTCGGCCTGAACTACGAGGCGTACACGCACTTCACCTCGCCGATCCGCCGGTACCCGGACCTGCTGGTGCACCGCGCCATCCGCAGCGTCATCCGGTCGAAGGTGGATACCCCGCACGTCAAGCGTGCCGGTGCCATGAGCATTCCCAAGGCGCGTATCTACCCGTACGACGAAAACACCCTTGAGCAGCTCGGCGAGCAATGCTCGATGACCGAGCGCCGGGCCGACGAAGCTACCCGTGACGTGGTCAACTGGCTCAAGTGCGAGTTCATGAAAGACCGCGTGGGCGAGACCTTCCCGGGTGTGATCACTGCGGTGACCGGTTTCGGCCTGTTCGTCGAGCTGACCGATATCTATGTAGAGGGCCTGGTGCACGTCAGTGCGTTGCCAGGTGACTACTACCACTTCGACCCGGTACACCATCGCCTGGCTGGCGAGCGCACCGGTCGCAGCTTCCGCTTGGGCGACACCATCGAAGTCAAGGTCATGCGTGTTGATCTGGATGAGCGCAAGATCGATTTCGAAGTGTCGGAAAAGACCCTCGCCGCACCGATCGGCCGCAAGCAGCGTGGTACCGCACCGGTTGCCGAAAAAGCCGAGCAGCAGCCGGCAACCGAGGCGAAAGCCACGCCCAAGCCGCGCAGCCGCAAAAGCGAAGCGTCCGAAGCATACTTCCCCAAGGATGCTGTGCAGCGTAACGCTGAAGTCCGTAAAAGCCGCGAGATGAAGAAGGCGCTGATGACCGACGCGCGCAGCAGTGCTGGCAGCAAATCGGAGAAAGGTGGCAAGCCGTCCGGCAAGCCGACCAAGCACCGTAAAGGCCCGCCGAAGTCCGGCGCGCCACGCAAAAGCAAGAGCAATTCATGAGTCAGCTGGAAAAAATCTACGGCGTACACGCCGTGCAGGCGTTGCTGCAGCACCATCCAAAGCGGGTCAAGCAGATCTGGCTGTCGGAAGGGCGCAGCGAGCCACGCCTCGAGACCTTGCTGGCGCTGGCCGCGGAAAACCGCGTGCCGGTCGGCCAGGCCGAGCGCCGAGAGATGGATGCCTGGGTCGAAGGCGTGCACCAAGGCGTTGTAGCCGAGGTCAGCCCGAGCCAGGTGTGGGGCGAGCTGATGCTCGAAGAGCTGCTTGAGCGCACAGAAACGCCGCCGCTGATCCTGGTGCTGGACGGCGTGACCGACCCGCACAACCTCGGCGCGTGTCTGCGTACCGCGGATGCGGCCGGCGCCACGGCAGTGATCGTGCCCAAGGACAAGTCCGCGACGCTGACGCCGGTTGTGCGAAAGGTGGCTTGTGGTGCGGCAGAAGTCATTCCGCTGGTGGCTGTGACCAACCTGGCGCGTACGCTTGAGAAGTTGCAGCAGCGTGGCCTGTGGGTAGTGGGTACCGCTGGCGAGGCCGAGCAGGAGATCTACCAGCAAGACCTGACCGGGCCACTGGTGATGATCATGGGGGCGGAAGGCAAGGGTATGCGCCGGCTGACCCGTGAGCATTGCGACTTCCTGGTGAAGTTGCCGATGGCCGGTAGCGTCAGCAGCCTCAACGTGTCGGTGGCGACCGGGGTTTGCCTGTTCGAAGCCGTGCGTCAGCGTCAGGCCAAGCGCTGATCTTCAGCCTGTGCCGGCCCATTCGCGGGTAAACCCGCTCCTACGGGGTGATTGCGTTCCCCTGTAGGGGCGGGTTTACCCGCGAATGGGTCGGCAGCCTGTGAATATGTTTCAGGCTGTTCAAATATTCACCAATTACCTTGCTTGTGCGTCCCGGCTTCTCTACAATTGCGCCCCTTGCCGAGCTGGCAGGCGCTCATGTGCCTCCCCTCCGTGCAAGACATACAGTGTCATTCACTCCTTGTCTGACCAGATTCACTGGCAGACTACTAACCCGTAAGGAGCATTCATGCGTCATTACGAAATCATCTTCCTGGTTCACCCGGACCAGAGCGAACAAGTCGGCGGCATGGTTGAGCGTTACACCAAGCTGATCGAAGAAGATGGTGGCAAGATCCACCGCCTGGAAGACTGGGGCCGTCGTCAACTGGCCTACGCAATCAACAATGTTCACAAGGCTCACTACGTGATGCTGAACGTTGAGTGCACCGGCAAGGCCCTGGCCGAGCTGGAAGACAACTTCCGCTACAACGATGCCGTTATCCGTAACCTGGTCATCCGTCGCGACGAAGCCGTTACCGGCCAGTCCGAGATGCTGAAGGCTGAAGAGAACCGCAGCGAGCGCCGTGAGCGTCGCGAGCGTCCTGAGCATGCTGACTCCGCCGAAGGCGACGACAGCAATGACAGCGACTCCAGCGATAACGCTGACGAGTAATCCACGGACCTTTAGAGGAGCCTATTAAATGGCACGTTTCTTCCGTCGTCGTAAATTCTGCCGCTTCACTGCTGAAGACGTGAAAGAGATCGACTTCAAAGATCTCAACACCCTGAAAGCTTACGTATCCGAAACCGGCAAGATCGTTCCAAGCCGTATCACCGGTACCAAAGCTCGTTATCAGCGTCAGCTGGCTACCGCTATCAAGCGCGCCCGCTTCCTGGCCCTGCTGCCCTACACCGACAGCCACGGCCGCTGAGACCGGGTCGTCGACAAGCAGTAAGGGATTAGCATGCGAGCGTTAGCAAGTTTCATCATGCGCGGTCGTGTGCAGGCCACCCTGGTGGTGGTCATCAGCGCGGTATTGCCGCTGCTGTTCTGGTTGAGTGCCGCTGCCGGCAGCCTTGTGCTGCTGCGGCGTGGGTTCAAGGATGCTACATCGGTCATCGCTGGCGGCTTGCTGGCCGGGCTGGCCGTGTGGGTCATGGGCGATCCCATCACCTTTCTGGTGATTGCGGGTGCCTTGGCCTTGGCCGCCATGTTGCGTGCCGAGCACCCCTGGAGCCGGGTGTTGCTCGCCAGTGCCGTGTTCGCCGTGGCTTTCAGCCTCGTGCTTGATCTGGCGCTGGCGCAAACCTTCGATGTGCTGGCCAAGGCGTTTGCCGAGGCCATGCCGCAAATCGAAGGGCAACCGGTGCTCTCCGGTGAGCTGATCCGCCCTGTGCTGGTCGCTTCCACAGCAGTGACGGTGCAATTGTTCAGTGTGCTGGCGTTGATGCTGGCGCGCTATTGGCAGGCAGCGTTGTACAACCCTGGAGGCTTCGGTCGCGAGTTTCGCGAACTGAAGTTGCCGAAACAGACCATGGCGGTCTTGGTGGCAGTGATGGTGGTGGCGCCGTTTATCGGCCCGCAGTTCATCATCCTGGCATCGGCTTCCAGCCTGGTACTGGTGCTGGCCGGCATCGCCTTGATGCACGGGCTGGTGGCACAGGGCCGACTGGCCGGTTTCTGGCTGGTGGGGATGTACGTGACGCTACCGCTGATCATGCAGCTGATTTATCCGTTGCTGATGGTTTTGGCCATTGTCGACAGCCTGATTGATTTTCGCGGTCGCAAGTCCCCTCCGGGGAAAGACTCCGCGAACGGTGAAGGTTAAAAGTTAAGAGGTTTTACCAAATGGAACTGATCCTGCTGGAAAAAGTCGCTAACCTGGGCAACCTGGGCGACAAAGTAAAAGTTAAGGCTGGTTACGGCCGTAACTTCCTGCTGCCATTCGGCAAGGCCACCGTTGCCAACGCCGCCAACCTGGCTGCGTTCGAAGAGCGTCGTGCCGAGCTGGAAAAAGCAGCCGCTGACAAGAAAGCTTCGGCTGAAAGCCGCGCTGCCCAACTGGCCGAGTTGGAAGTGACCATCACTGCCACTGCTGGCGACGAAGGCAAGCTGTTCGGTTCGATCGGCACCCACGACATCGCTGACGCCCTGACCGCCTCCGGCGTTGAAGTGGCCAAGGCTGAAGTTCGTCTGCCGAACGGCACCATCCGTCAGGTTGGCGAATACGACGTAGCCGTGCACCTGCACAGCGACGTTGAAGCCACCGTACGCGTGGTCGTCGTAGCTGCCTAAGCTGCGCTAACTGGCTGGCTCCTTGCGAGTCAGGCGGTTAACATCGGGCACGGTCCTGTTTTAGACAGGCCGTGCCCTTTGTCTTTTTCATCCTCCAGAATTCTTTCGTGGCCATGAACGAGATCACCACCTCCGAACAGCTTGACCTGCAAACCGCAGCCCTTAAGGTACCGCCGCATTCCATCGAGGCCGAACAGGCCGTGCTCGGTGGCCTGATGCTGGACAACAATGCCTGGGAGCGGGTGCTGGACCAGGTGTCGGACGGCGATTTCTACCGGCATGACCACCGGCTGATCTTCCGCGCTGTGCACAAGTTGGCCGACGCCAACCAGCCATTCGACGTGGTGACCCTGCACGAGCAGTTGGACAAGGAAGGCCTGTCCTCGCAAGTCGGCGGTTTGGCTTACCTGGCCGAGCTGGCCAAGAACACCCCTTCGGTGGCCAACATCAAGGCCTACGCCGCGATCATTCGCGAGCGGGCCACGTTGCGCCAGCTGATCAGCATCAGTACCGACATCGCCGATAACGCGTTCAACCCGCAGGGGCGCAATGCTGCCGAGATTCTCGACGATGCCGAACGGCAGATCTTCCAGATCGCTGAGGCACGGCCTAAAACCGGCGGCCCGGTAGGCGTCAACGAACTGTTGACCATGGCCATCGACCGCATCGACACGCTGTTCAACTCCGACAGCGACATTACCGGTATTTCCACCGGTTACACCGATCTGGACGAGAAGACCAGCGGCCTGCAGGCGGCAGACTTGATCATCGTCGCCGGCCGTCCGTCGATGGGTAAGACCACCTTTGCCATGAACCTGGTGGAAAACGCCGTACTGCGTACTGACAAGGCGGTGCTGGTGTTCTCCCTCGAGATGCCAGGTGAGTCGCTGATCATGCGTATGCTCTCGTCCCTGGGGCGTATCGACCAGACCAAGGTCCGTTCCGGCCAGCTGGACGATGACGACTGGCCGCGCCTGACCTCGGCAGTGAACCTGCTCAACGACCGAAAATTGTTCATCGACGATACGGCGGGTATCAGCCCCTCGGAAATGCGCGCGCGTACCCGCCGCCTGGCCCGTGAGCATGGTGAAATCGCCATGATCATGGTCGACTACCTGCAGCTGATGCAGATTCCGGGGTCGGCCGGTGACAACCGTACCAACGAAATTTCCGAGATCTCCCGCTCGCTCAAGGCCCTGGCCAAGGAATTCAACTGCCCGGTCATTGCCCTTTCGCAGCTGAACCGCTCGCTGGAACAGCGCCCCAACAAGCGCCCGGTGAACTCCGACTTGCGTGAATCCGGTGCAATCGAGCAGGACGCCGACGTGATCATGTTCGTGTACCGCGACGAGGTGTACCACCCCGAGACCGAGCACAAGGGCGTGGCGGAAATCATCATCGGCAAACAGCGTAACGGCCCCATCGGCTTCGTACGCCTGGCGTTTATCGGCAAGTACACTCGGTTCGAGAACCTTGCGCCGGGTATGTACAACTTCGATGATGATGAATAACTCATTGAGCGGCAGTGAGGGGTTGGCTTCAGGTCGCATGAAGGCTGCCAGGTGTTCGCCGCAGCAGTTACAGCGCCTGTGAGATCGAGCGCCGCCCGCGCGGCGCATCGCGAGCAAGCTCGCTCCTACATCTGTTTCCGGCCAGTATCGCCTGTGCCGACGTGCACGACCGCCTTGTTTGTTCCATGCGATATCGAGGTGGAAGCCAAGGGACCGCGCGCCTATGCCTCAGGAGTAATTGGCCCGAAATAAATGTAGGAGCGAGCTTGCTCGCGATGCGCCGCGCGGGCGGCGCTCGATCTCACAGGCGCTGTAACTGCTGCGGCGAACACCTCGTAACCCCACCACACCCTCCAAGCCAGCCCCCCGACGCTCCGCTCCCCCAACTGTCGCCCCACCCACCAATCCCCACGAAGACAGTCGGATTTGGTCAAAATTTGTGCTATATTCCGCGCCCGCGATTTCCCTGCACACCAGAACCGGTCACTGACATGCAAGCAGCCAAACCACTCTACGACTATCCCAAGTACTGGGCCGAATGCTTCGGGCCAGCACCTTTCCTGCCAATGAGCAGGGAGGAGATGGATCTGCTCGGCTGGGATTCCTGCGACATCATCATCGTGACCGGTGATGCCTACGTCGACCATCCGTCGTTCGGCATGGCCATCATTGGCCGTCTGCTGGAGGCCCAAGGCTTCCGCGTGGGCATCATTGCCCAGCCGAACTGGCAGTCGAAAGACGACTTCATGAAACTCGGCGAACCGAACCTGTTCTTCGGTGTGGCCGCCGGCAACATGGACTCGATGATCAACCGCTACACCGCGGACAAGAAGATCCGTTCCGACGATGCCTACACCCCTGGTGGCCTGGCCGGCAGCCGTCCGGACCGTGCCAGCCTGGTGTACAGTCAGCGCTGCAAGGAAGCCTACAAGCATGTGCCGATCGTGCTCGGCGGCATCGAGGCTTCGCTGCGCCGCATCGCCCACTACGACTATTGGCAGGACAAGGTTCGTCACTCGATCCTGATCGACGCCAGCGCCGACATCCTGTTGTTCGGCAACGCCGAGCGTGCGGTGGTCGAAGTGGCCCAGCGCCTGTCCAACGGTGAGAAGATCGAGACCATCACCGACGTGCGCGGCACCGCCTTCGTGCGTCGCGATACCCCGCAGGGCTGGTACGAGATCGACTCCACCCGTATCGACCGCCCGGGGCGCGTCGACAAGATCATCAACCCGTACGTGAACACCCAGGACACCCAGGCCTGCGCCATCGAGCAGGCCAAGGGCGACCAGGAAGACCCGAACGAAGCCAAGGTGGTGCAGATTCTCGACAGCCCGGCCGTGACCCGGGAAAAGACGGTGATCCGCCTGCCATCGTTCGAAAAGGTGCGTAACGACCCGGTGCTCTATGCCCATGCCAACCGCGTGCTGCACCTGGAAACCAACCCGGGCAACGCTCGCGCACTGGTGCAGAAGCATGGCGAAGTGGATGTGTGGTTCAACCCGCCACCCATTCCCATGAGCACCGAGGAAATGGACTACGTGTTCGGCATGCCTTACGCCCGTGTGCCGCACCCGGCCTATGGCAAGGAGCGCATCCCGGCCTACGAGATGATCCGTTTCTCGGTGAACATCATGCGTGGCTGCTTCGGTGGCTGTACCTTCTGCTCGATCACCGAGCACGAAGGCCGCATCATCCAGAACCGCTCGCACGAATCGATCCTGCACGAAATCGAAGAGATGCGTGACAAGGTGCCGGGCTTCACCGGCGTGGTCTCGGACCTTGGCGGGCCGACTGCCAACATGTATCGCATCGCCTGCAAAAGCCCCGAAATCGAGAAGCACTGCCGCAAGCCGTCGTGCGTCTTCCCCGGTATCTGCGAAAACCTCAATACCGACCACAGCTCGCTGATCGAGCTGTACCGCAAGGCCCGTGCCTTGCCGGGTGTGAAAAAAATCCTGATTGCTTCCGGTCTGCGCTACGACCTGGCGGTGGAATCGCCGGAGTACGTCAAGGAACTGGTCACCCACCACGTTGGCGGCTACCTGAAGATTGCCCCGGAGCACACCGAGCGTGGCCCGCTGGACAAGATGATGAAGCCGGGTATCGGCACCTACGACCGCTTCAAGCGCATGTTCGAGAAGTTCTCGAAAGAAGCGGGCAAGGAGCAGTACCTGATCCCGTACTTCATTGCCGCGCACCCGGGCACCACTGACGAAGACATGATGAACCTGGCCCTGTGGTTGAAGGGCAACGGCTTCCGCGCCGATCAGGTACAGGCGTTCTACCCGTCGCCAATGGCCTCGGCCACGGCCATGTACCACTCAGGCAAGAACCCGCTGCGCAAGGTGACCTACAAGAGCGAAGGGGTGGAGATCGTCAAAAGCGACGAGCAACGCCGTCTGCACAAGGCGTTCTTGCGCTATCACGACCCGAAGGGCTGGCCGATGCTGCGTGAAGCGCTGCAGCGTATGGGCCGCGCCGACCTGATCGGGCCAGGCAAACACCAGCTGATTCCGGCGCACCAGCCACAGACCGACAGCTACCAGAGCGCGCGCCGCAAGAACTCGACCCCGGCGGGGAGCCACAAGGTGGGCAAGGACCAGAAGATCCTGACCCAGCACACCGGCCTGCCGCCGCGTGGCAGCGATGGCAGCAAGCCGTGGGACAAGCGCGAGAAGGCCAAGGCCGAAGCGTTTGCGCGTAACCAGCAGGCGGCCAAGGAGCGCAAAGAGGCGAGCAAGGGTGGCAAGGGCAACAAGAAGCCACGTCAGCCTGTCATTCCCCGCTGATCTTGAAGGCTACATAGCGCCCTGTGGGAGCGGGTTCACCCGCGAATGGTCGGTAGATCCACTATCGATTCGCGGGTAACCCGCTCCCACAGGGTCAGTGTTCGGCCCATCCATCTGGGTCAGTCAGGCTGCTTGTCGACCCACTTAGGCGCGACCGGCGCCACAAAGCGGTCCATCCCGTCCAGCAGCTCGTCCGGCTGCTGCCCCAGCAGTAACATCGCCCGGTGTTGCGGGCGCACGAAGCCTTCTTCGACGATATGGTCGAGGAACCCGCCCAGCTTGTCGTAGAAACCGTTCACATCCAGTAGCCCGAGTGGCTTGGCGTGATAGCCCAGTTGCCCCCAGGTCCACACTTCGAACAGTTCCTCCAGCGTACCTAGCCCTCCCGGCAAGGCAATGAAGGCATCGCTCAGCTCGGCCATGCGGGCCTTGCGCGCATGCATGCCATCCACCACTTCCAGGCGGGTCAGGCCTTTGTGGCCGACTTCAGCGTCCAGCAGGCTCTGCGGAATGATCCCGACCACTTCGCCGCCGGCCGCCATGGCCGCGTCGGCCACCACGCCCATCAAGCCGACCGCGCCACCGCCATACACCAGGGTCAAGCCACGGCGGGCAATGGCCTGGCCTAGCGCGACGGCTGCTCCACGGTAGGCAGGGTTGGCGCCCATGCTGGCGCCGCAGAACACACAAACGGAACGTACGGGCATTGCTCATCTCCTGTCACTCAGGCGCATAGGGTACGGCGCATGCCCGTCGCTTCCAAGGCCGGGTTCATTCTGGTCGGGAGAATTCGCAGATGGCTCCTGTGGCGCCGTGGGCGTAGGCAGCGAGCAGTCTATTGAGGAAGTTGGAGATGGGCATTTGGTATTGCTCCTAAATGATTGGTTGTCCCATCGTCCAATAAAAGGGCATGATGTGCCCTTAGATTGGTTGTATACAATCCATTGAACAATTCTACTGGCTGACCTCTTGACACCCCTTTGACCCATATCAGCAAGGGGCTGAACGGTTTCAGGCAGTCTCGCAATTGATAAAACCCTGCCAAGGAGATTCATGATGTTTGCGAAAGCTGTAGCGGTATCCCTGCTGACCCTCGCCAGCGCTTCTGTCTTCGCCGCCGAGTGCTCGGTCACTGTCGACTCGACTGACCAGATGTCCTATACCAGCAAGGAATTCACCGTCGACAAGAGCTGCAAGGAATTCACCGTCAAGCTGACCCACTCCGGCAACCTGCCGAAGAACGTCATGGGTCATAACCTGGTGATCAGCAAGACTGCCGACATGCAGGCCATTGCCACCGAAGGCATGAGCCAGGGCCTGGATAAGGACTACCTGAAGGCCGACAACGCCGCGATCATCGCTCACACCAAGATGATCGGCGCGCCTGAAAAAGAAACCGAGGTGAAGTTCGACACTTCCAAGCTGGAAGCCGGTGGTGACTACAGCTTCTTCTGCACCTTCCCGGGCCACATCTCGATGATGAAAGGCAAGGTCATCGTCAAGTAATCAAAGGCTGACGGTGAACCCTGCAGGAGCGGGTTCACCCGCGAATGCGTCGGTGGGTTCACCATCGTATTCGCGGGTGAACCCGCTCCTACAGGTCTTTCTATAGCCTTATCAAGGGGCGAACGGCAGTTCGCGCTTGTGCTGGGTCTTGCGGTAGGTGGCGACGATAATGTCGAACGCTGCCTGGTCAACCGGCTGCCCATGCAGGAAGGCATCGATCTGCGCGTAGGTCACGCCATGTGACGCCTCGTCCGGCTTGCCCGGCTCCAGGTCTTCCAGGTCGGCCGTTGGCACCTTTTCCACCAGTGACTCCGGCGCACCAAAGCTGCGCGCAATCGCCCGCACCTGATGCTTCACCAGCCCACTCAACGGCGCCAGGTCGCAGGCACCATCACCAAACTTGGTAAAGAAGCCCATCACCGCCTCGGCGGCGTGGTCGGTGCCGATTACCAGACCTGCGCGAGCGCCAGCGATGGTGTACTGGGCGACCATCCGGGTACGTGCCTTGACGTTGCCAACCACGAAGTCCACCAACGTCGGCGAGCCGTTCTTCAGCTCCAACACTTCAGCCGCCAATGCACGCACTGCCGGGGCGATATCCACTGTGTGGACTTCATCTGCCTTGATCACTTCCAGGCATGCCTGGGCGTCATGCTCGTCATGCTGTACCTGGTACGGCAGGCGCACGGCAATGAAGGTGTATGCCTTGTCGCCGGTCTCGGCGCGCAGCTCGTTGATGGCACGCTGGGCGAGCAGGGCGGCGGTCAGTGAGTCGACGCCACCGCTGATGCCCAGCACCAAGGTCTTGAGCCTGGCGTTGGCCAGACAGTCCTTGATGAACGCCACCCGTCGGGCGACTTCGGCCTCGAGCGCTGCCGCGTCGGCGAATGGCGGCTGTACCTTCAGCGCCTGGGCAATCTCTTGCTGAACCGCTTGCATGGGTTACTCCTTGCTGGGGACTTTGAATACGTGACGCATGTAGGCGACGAAGTTCTCGTCGCGGCACTGGGTCTTGGCGGCTTCGTCAGAAATCTTCGCCACTGGCGCGCCATTGCAGTCCGTCATTTTAAGCACGATGCTCATGGGGGCCACACCAGGGATGTCGCAGGTCAGGTTGGTGCCGATACCGAAACTGACGTTGATGCGACCGCGCAGGGCGCGGAAAATTTCCAGCGAGCGGGTCAGGTTTAGGCCGTCGGAAAACACCAGGGTCTTGGTCATCGGGTCGATACCCAGTTTCTGGTAATGGGCAATGGCCTTTTCCGCCCAGGCTACCGGCTCGCCCGAATCATGGCGCAGGCCGTCGAACAGCTTGGCGAAGTACAGGTCGAAATCGCCGAGGAAGGCATCCATGGTGATGCAGTCGGTCAGGGCGATGCCGAGCAAGCCGCGGTATTCGCGTACCCAGCAGTCCAGCGCGGCGATCTGGCTGTCGATAAGCCGGGGGCCGAGCTGCTGGTGGGCCATGATCCACTCGTGGGCCATGGTGCCCAGCGGTTTGATATCCAGTTTCCATGCCAGGTCGACGTTGCTGGTGCCGACAAAACGGCCGGGGAAGTCATCGCGCAGTACCCTTACCACTTCCTCCTGCACGCGGCTGGAAAAGCGCCGACGGGTGCCGAAGTCGGCCACCTGCAGTTCGGCCAGCTCGTCGTCGCTGGCATGTGCACGCAGCCAGTCGAACTTGCGATACAACTGATCCCTCGCCTCGGCCAGGCGCATGTGCGGGTGCAGATTGCGGTTGCGTACTTCGCTGATGATGGCCAGCAGCGGCACTTCGAACAGGATCACATGCAGCCACGGACCTTTCAGGCGCAGAAACAGCTGGTCGTTTTCGATGCCGACGTGCACGTAACGCAGGTTGAAGCGGAACAGTCGCAGAAAGCGTAAAAAGTCGGGCTTGAGGAAGCTGATGCGTTCGAGGAAGGCCAACTGGCCATCGTCCAGGGTAAGGTCGCCAAGCCGTTCGAGCTGATTACGAATTTCGCCGAGGTAGGGGCGCAGGTCCTCACCGTTGCGGCAGCGGAATTCCCATTCGACGTCGGCGTCCGGGTAGTTGTGCAGCACACCCTGCATCATGGTGAGTTTGTAGAAATCGGTGTCGAGCAGGTTGTGCACGATGCGCTCGGCAAATGCGCTTTCGCTCATCAAGGGGGCTCCGGAAGCGGCGAATGGCGGACATTGTGCCAGCCTTTTACACCTTGTGTGGCTGTTCCGGCCTCTTCGCGGGCAAGCCCGCTCCTACAGGGTGAGGCCGGAACGGCCAAAACAGAGGTGTTTTTCCGTGCACCAGCTAGCCTTGAAACGGTGCCGCCTGTAGCAGTCGCGCACCAGCGGTGTGCAGTTCGGTGACGTCCGCTGTTACAGGACGGTTGCACGTAAACACTTGCCAGGGTTGCAATGATGGCACTCGACGGTTGCTCCTTGTCTGTACGTGTGGTGGCGCCTGCCGCGTGGCAGACGGTTGCACGCTCAATAAAGAAAAGGCCGCCCGTCGCCTGCAGGCACCCTTCACAGTGTGTTTTCCCGGAATACAAAACCGATGGCACGGCCCTTGCTCTGAGCACAGGGTTGAGAAGTTGTAGTGCCAACCAAAAAAACTCTAGGAGCACCACCTCATGTCGCAGACGTTTTACAAGAAAGGTTTCCTGGCTCTGGCCGTAGCTACGGCACTGGGTGTTTCTTCGTATGTTCATGCCGACGTCAAGATCGGTGTAGCGGGCCCGATGACCGGGGCTAACGCGGCGTTTGGCGAGCAGTACATGAAAGGTGCGCAGGCAGCGGCCGACAAGATCAACGCCGCCGGTGGCGTGAATGGCGAGAAAATCGTCCTGGTTGCAGGTGACGATGCCTGCGAGCCCAAACAGGCCGTTGCGGTGGCCAACCGTCTGGCCGACCAGGACAAGGTCATCGGCGTAGTGGGGCACTTCTGTTCTTCCAACACCATTCCAGCGTCAGAGGTGTATGACGAAGCGGGCATCATCGCCATCACCCCAGGCTCTACCAACCCGCAGGTTACCGAGCGCGGCCTGAGCGCCATGTTCCGCATGTGCGGTCGTGACGACCAGCAGGGTATCGTCGCTGGCGACTACATCGTTGACGTGCTCAAGGGCAAGAAGGTCGCGGTGTTGCACGACAAGGACACCTACGGCCAGGGCCTGGCCGACGCGACCAAGGCACAGCTGGAAAAACGCGGCGTGAAGCCTGTGCTTTACGAAGGCCTGACCCGTGGCGAGAAAGACTTCAGCGCTGTGGTCACCAAGATCCGCTCTACCGGTGCCGATGTAGTCTACTTCGGCGGCCTGCACCCGGAAGCCGGCCCGCTGGTACGCCAGTTGCGCGAGCAGGGCCTGAAGGACGTCAAGTTCATGTCCGATGATGGCATCGTCACCGACGAACTGGTGTCTACCGCTGGCGGCGCGCAATACGTCGACGGCGTGTACATGACCTTCGGCGCCGACCCGCGCCTGCTGCCAGACAGCAAGGCGGTGGTGGAGGAGTTCCGCAAGGCGGGCACCGAACCTGAAGGCTACACCCTCTACGCCTACGCTTCGCTGCAGGCCCTGGCTGCCGCGTTCAATGGCGCGAAGTCGAACAAGGGCGAAGATGCTGCCAAGTGGCTCAAGGCCAACCCGGTGCAGACTGTCATGGGTGAGAAGAAGTGGGACGAAAAGGGCGACCTGACCGTGTCCGACTACGTGGTCTACCAGTGGGACAAGACCGGTAAATACCACCAGCTGGAAAAACAAAAATAACAACGGCCCGCGGCCCGGGCTGATGCCCGGGCCCAAGCCCCGCTGTACCTGTCTTTATTCGTAGATCTGCACAGTTCTGCGCTGCGAGGGCCACACACCGGTGGCCCGCGCCGTGGTCGGCGCTCGTGCAATCTCAATCAGGTGAGATTGCGTTATGGATGGTATTTTCCTGCAGCAACTGGTCAACGGCCTGACCCTCGGGTCGGTCTATGGCCTGATCGCCATCGGCTACACAATGGTCTATGGCATCATCGGCATGATCAACTTCGCGCACGGCGAGGTGTACATGATTTCCGCGTACCTCGCGGCAATCAGCCTGGCATTGCTGGCCTATTTCGGCGTCGAGTCGTTCCCGCTACTGATGTTGGGTACGCTGTTGTTCACCGTCGTCGTCACGGGCGTGTATGGCTTCACCATCGAACGCATCGCCTACAAACCCCTGCGCAACTCCACCCGCCTGGCACCGCTGATCAGTGCCATCGGCATCTCGCTGATCCTGCAGAACTATGCACAGATCAGCCAGGGCGCCCGCCAGCAAGGCGTGCCCACCCTGCTTGAAGGGGCCTTGCGTGTCGAAGTCGGCAGCGGCTTCGTGCAACTGACCTACACCAAGATCTTCATCCTGATCGCCGCCTTCGTGGGCATGGGCCTGCTCACCTACGTGATCAAGTACACCAAGCTCGGCCGCATGTGCCGTGCCACCCAGCAAGACCGCAAGATGGCCTCGATCCTGGGCATCAACACCGACCGGGTGATTTCGTACGTGTTTGTCATCGGTGCGGTAATGGCCGCCCTGGCAGGTGTGCTGATCACCATGAACTACGGCACCTTCGACTTCTACGCCGGCTTCATCATCGGTATCAAGGCGTTCACCGCCGCAGTGCTCGGTGGTATTGGCTCACTGCCTGGCGCCATGCTTGGCGGCATCATCCTGGGTATTTCCGAGTCGCTGTTCTCTGGCCTGATCAACTCCGACTACAAGGACGTGTTCAGCTTCTCGCTGCTAGTGATGATCCTTATCTTCCGCCCACAAGGCCTGCTGGGTCGCCCGCTCGTGGCTAAGGTGTGAACATGTCCGTTGCCAAAACTGCCTCTGCTTCCGAAACCAAGGGTTTCGACCTTAAACGCAGCTTGCTGGAGACCCTCGTCGCCGGCCTGCTGGCACTCATTGTGTTTGGCCCGGTCGTCGGCGTGGTGCTCGACGGCTACACCTTCAATGCCGAGCCGCGCCGGGTGGCCTGGCTGGTCGGCGGGGTGATGCTGGGGCGCTTCCTGCTCAGCCTGTACCTGCAGACCGCCGCTGGCGTGCGCATGCTCCAGGGCTTCGACAGCGGTGGCTCGGGGGTGCATGTGAACGCACCGGACTATAAGTCGCGCTTGCGCTACATCATCCCGGCGCTGGTAGTGATTGCCATCGTCTTCCCGATCTTCGCCAACAAGTACTTGCTGACCGTAGTCATCCTCGGCCTGATCTACGTGTTGCTGGGGCTTGGCCTCAACATCGTGGTCGGCCTGGCCGGCCTGCTCGACCTGGGCTACGTGGCGTTCTATGCCATTGGCGCCTACGGCCTGGCGCTGGGTTACCAGTACCTGGGCCTGGGTTTCTGGAGCGTGCTGCCCCTGGCGGCCATCGCCGCCGCGCTGGCGGGGTGCATACTGGGCTTTCCGGTGCTACGAATGCACGGTGACTACCTGGCTATCGTGACCCTGGGCTTTGGCGAGATCATCCGTCTGGTGCTGAACAACTGGCTGTCGTTCACCGGAGGCCCCAACGGCATGCCGGCGCCTTCGCCAACCTTCTTCGGCCTGGAGTTCGGCCGCCGGGCCAAAGATGGCGGGGTGCCGATCCACGAGTTCTTCGGCTTCGATTACAACGCCAACCTCAAGTTCGTGTTCATCTACGCGGTGCTGTTCCTGGTGGTGCTGGCCGTGCTGTACATCAAGCACCGCCTGACCCGCATGCCGGTAGGCCGAGCGTGGGAAGCGCTGCGCGAAGACGAGATCGCCTGCCGCTCGATGGGCCTGAACCACGTGCTGGTCAAGCTTTCGGCGTTTACCCTGGGTGCCTCCACGGCCGGCCTGGCCGGGGTGTTTTTCGCCACCTACCAGGGCTTTGTCAACCCGTCGTCGTTCACCTTCTTCGAGTCGGCGCTGATCCTCGCCATTGTCGTGCTGGGTGGCATGGGCTCGACCGTGGGCGTGGTGATTGCAGCGTTCGTGCTGACCGTGGCGCCCGAACTGCTGCGCAGCTTCTCCGAATACCGGGTACTGCTGTTCGGCGTGCTGATGGTGCTGATGATGATCTGGCGACCGCGTGGGCTGATCCGCATCAGCCGTACCGGTGTGACCCCGCGTAAAGGAGTGGCGCCATGAGTGACGATATCATTCTCTCTGTCGACAACCTGATGATGCAGTTCGGTGGCATCAAGGCGCTCAGCGATGTCAGCCTGAAGGTCCGGCGCAACCAGATCTTTGCCCTGATCGGCCCCAACGGCGCCGGCAAGACCACGGTGTTCAACTGCCTGACCGGCTTCTACAAGGCCAGTGGCGGGCGCATCGAGCTGAACGTGCGCGGCAGCCATACCAACGTCATCCAGTTGCTTGGCGAGCGTTTCCAGGCGGCCGACTTCGTGTCGCCTGCGCGCTTTGCCAACCGTATGTACTACAAGATGTTCGGCGGTACCCACCTGGTCAATCGCGCCGGTCTGGCGCGCACCTTCCAGAACATTCGCCTGTTCAAGGAAATGTCGGTGGTGGAGAACCTGCTGGTGGCCCAGCACATGTGGGTCAACCGCAACTTGCTGGCCGGGGTGCTCAATACCAAGGCCTACCGCAAGGCCGAAAGCGATGCGCTGGACCACGCCTTCTACTGGCTGGAAGTGGTCGACCTGGTCGACTGCGCCAACCGCCTGGCCGGCGAGCTGTCGTACGGCCAGCAGCGGCGCCTGGAAATCGCCAGGGCCATGTGCACGCGGCCGAAGATCATCTGCCTGGACGAACCGGCGGCGGGCCTGAACCCGCAGGAAACCGAAGCACTCAGCCGCATGATCCGTGTGCTGCGTGACGAGCACGACATCACTGTGGTGCTGATCGAGCACGACATGGGCATGGTCATGAGCATCTCCGACCATATCGTGGTGCTGGACCACGGCAATGTGATTGCCGAAGGTGCGCCGCAGGACATCCGCCACAACCCGACGGTGATTGCCGCCTACCTGGGTGCAGACGAAGAGGAACTGGTATGAGTGCACCCATTCTCGAGCTGAAAGACCTGGACGTGTTCTACGGGCCGATCCAGGCGCTGAAGAAAGTCTCGATGCACATCAACGAGGGCGAGACGGTAAGCCTGATCGGCGCCAACGGTGCCGGCAAGTCGACCCTGCTGATGTCGATTTTCGGCCAGCCGCGGGCGGCATCCGGGCATATCGTGTACCGCGGCACCGACATCACCCGCAAATCCTCGCACTACATCGCCTCCAACGGCATTGCCCAGTCGCCGGAGGGGCGCCGGGTGTTTCCCGACATGACCGTCGAGGAAAACCTGATGATGGGGACCATCCCCATTGGCGACAAACATGCCGACGAAGACATGCAGCGCATGTACGAGCTGTTCCCGCGGCTGAAGGAGCGGCGTAACCAGCGGGCCATGACGATGTCGGGTGGCGAGCAGCAAATGCTGGCGATTGCCCGGGCGCTGATGAGCCGGCCGAAGTTGCTGTTGCTGGACGAGCCCTCGCTGGGGCTGGCGCCGATCGTGGTCAAGCAGATCTTCTCGACCCTGCGAGAGCTGGCCAAGACCGGGATGACCATCTTTCTTGTGGAGCAGAACGCCAACCATGCACTGAAACTGTCGGACCGGGCCTATGTGATGGTCAACGGGCAGATTCGTATGACCGGGACCGGGCAGGAACTGTTGGTCAATGAGGAAGTGCGTAACGCTTATCTGGGCGGGCACTGAGTTGTATGCAGGGGGCTGCAAGGCAGCCCCCTGCTCAATGTGGAAAACTTGTCGTTCCCTGCTCTCGATACACACCCATATTCCCCCGCAAGCCATTGTTTCCACAGGCCAACTCTTTTCCACGGATCGTGTGGAGCCGCCTGTGGAAAACATGGTGGCATATCGCTCCAGCCCTTTGTTTTCAAGCCCTGTAGCGACTTGATCATTTTTTGTTCATATCACAGTTGTGGATGATTTTCCCAAGCTTTCAAAATGCCTGTGTGCAATTCAAACACAGCGTTAATCCTGTGGATAACTCTGTGTGAAAACCTTGGACAGACTGCTGCAGGCGGCGTGTTTGGAAGCCTTGCGCCATTACCGCAAAGGTATCCACCGTCACAGTCCGCTGGAAGGGTTCCGTGCAGTACACAAGTTGCCCCCAATCCGTGGGGAAAGCCTTGTGGATAACATGCGCATACCTGGCGGTGAGGCCTCTAACGCAAGGGTTTGCGGAATATGTACAAAAAATGAGCAGACCCTGAACGGCTTGCTGCCAACGCCTGGCGCGGGCATGCTGCAAAGCTGCCATGACAACCTACCGTGAGGAACACAGCATGACGTCCACCGTATTCATCACTGGCGCTACTTCCGGTTTTGGCGAGGCCACTGCCCGCCGCTTCGCCGAAGCCGGCTGGAAGCTGGTACTCACTGGGCGCCGCAAAGAGCGCCTGGATGCCCTGTGCGCTGAACTGTCGGCCAAGACCGAAGTGCATGGCCTGGTGCTGGACGTACGTGACCGCAAAGCCATGGAGCAGGCTATTGCCAATCTGCCGGCCGGCTTTGAAAAGATTCGCGGTCTGGTCAACAACGCCGGCTTGGCGCTGGGTGTGGATGCTGCGCAGAACTGCAGCCTGGACGACTGGGAAACCATGGTCGACACCAACATCAAGGGCCTGATGTTCACCACTCGCCTGCTACTGCCACGTCTCATCGCCCATGGCCGCGGCGCGTCGATCCTGAACGTCGGGTCCGTGGCGGGCAACTACCCGTACCCGGGTAGCAACGTGTATGGCGGCACCAAAGCCTTCGTCGGCCAGTTCTCGCTGAGCCTGCGTTGCGACCTGCGCGGTACCGGTGTGCGTGTGAGTAACATCGAGCCGGGCCTGTGCGAGAGCGAGTTCTCGCTGGTGCGCTTTGGTGGTGACCAGGCCAAGTACGATGCTACCTACGCGGGTGCGGAGCCGATCCAGCCACAGGATATTGCCGAGACCATCTTCTGGATCCTCAACCAGCCAGCGCACATCAATATCAACAGCCTGGAGCTGATGCCGGTGAGCCAGGACTGGGCAGGGTTCTCGATCGATCGCAAAGTCTAAGGATGAAAGGCAAAGAACGAACCCTGTTGAAGGGTTCGTTCTTGTGCCGGTTTATTTGATGTTTGCGAGATAGGTCTTTTTAGCATCAATAATGCCTAACTGTTGCAATACATCATTGATCGCATCATGAAGGCCCAGGTCTTCCTGGGTGGCTTTTCCATCCAGCATGCGCCGCACGCTTAGAAGGTAACCGAGCTTGCCATTGGCAAGATGGTCCAGCTCAATGTTGGTCTTATCCACAATCCGCTTGGCTGCCAAATTGATTTGGGCCTCTATAACGCCACTGAATGTCGCTTTGTCCATGATAGGCTCCTGATAAGAGAACATTTCAAGCGAAACGTTTGCGCAGTTCGCCGCTCTGGGCAATCATGCCAAGTTCCAGCAGCACATCATCCATTGCATCGATCAAGCCTCGATCCGCATCAGTCCGGGTAGCATTCAGGGCTCGTCGCAAACTCAAGAAAACTTGAAGCTGGCCATACGCGAAGTGATCCTGCCTGTCTTTCAGGTTGCAGATGTTTTGCGCAGCTTTATCAATTTTCGCTTCGAGAAAATTACCAAGGCTCTGCTTGTCCATTGGGCGGTACCGCAATTATTTGAGGAGCCCTGAGGATAAAGCGGTCTCTGGCCGCTCGATACTGATAAAAATGCTAGGTCAGGCGCGTTGATCCCGGCACTCATACCAGCCCGCTTCGCGCAGGAACCGCGCTTGCAGCGCCTGCAACTGGTCAACCAGCTCCGCCTCACTCCCCGCGCGTAATACCAGCGCCCGCAGGTACTCCGCCTGGGCCCAGATGCGTTGGGTGGCATTTAGCACCCGGCCATCCACATCCAGCAGAAAGGCTGAGCACAAGCCGCGAGCCGGGAAGGCCCGGTTCGCGGTGCAGCTGGATCGCTTAGTTGATATAGGACAAGTACGTTCTGTCTTCAGGGATGATGCCTAACGCTTGAAGCACATCATTGATGCCGTCATGCCGGCCCAGGTCCTCGGCAGATGCTTTGCTATTGATGACGCGGCGCAGGCTTAGCAGGTAGCTGAGTTTGCCATGGGAATGTTCATCATAGCGGTGGCCGCTGTCGATGATCTTTTGTGCCGCTCGGTTGATCTGCTCTTCAACAAATGCCTTGAAGGCTTCTGCTTCCATGTTGATAACTCCTGAACGTTCGAGAAAGGAGCACCAACATAGGTGTGGGGAGATGCTTCCGGCAGCAGGAAACGTTCCCCCCCTGACAGATTCTTTAGGTACTCGCCTGATTCAGCCCTTCCAGGCAGGTAGCCAAGTGATAAGGGGTGGTCGATGGCATGTCATCCCTGCTCACCGCTCCGTCACCCGCTCGGCATTCATACCAGCCGGCATCACGCAGGAACCGCGCTGAAAGGGCGCTTAACTGCCCAAGCAGCTTTGCTTCACTGCCTTCACGCAATGTAAGCGCCCGCAGGTACTCGGCCTGCGCCCAGATGCGCTGGGAGGCATCAAGCACCCGGCCATCCCCATCCAGCATTGCCAGAACCGCTCCCTCTTTTACCCCGAACTGCTCGGCAAAGCCGAAAGCCCGGTCGATGGACGCATGCAGCGGCGTGTCACGCAGCAGCGGGGAGGTATGCAGCAGGTAGAACCACTCGAACTGGTGCCCCGGCTCGAACCAGTTATCCACAGCCCCGCGGGGCTTTTCCAGCATCAGGCCGTGGGCCGGTTCAATGAAATGCGCCTCGAGCGCCTCACACAATTGCAGCAGCGACTGGCGGACATGTTCGTCGCCACGCACCGCCATTACTTGCAGGAACGCTTCGGCCAGGTGCATTTGCGGATTCTGTAGCGGGCCACTGCCAAGGTCGGCCCAGTCCTCGCCCAGGCAGGCTTCGTACAGGCCATCGTCACGGGCAAACTGCTGCTCGATGATGCCCAGCGCGGCATTCAAAGTGGACTCCACCAGGCTTTCGCGCACTTTGCCCCAGTAATGCGCGCAGGCGAACACGATGAAGGCGTGGGTATACAGGTCCTTGCGCCGGTCCAGCGGCTTGCCGTGGGCGTCGATGCTGTAGAACCAGCCACCGTGCTCGGCATCGTGGAAGTGCTTTTGCAGCGAGCGAAACAGGGCTGCGGCACGCTCCGCGGCGCCCGGTTGCCCGATACGGCTGCTGAACACATACAGCTGGCGTGCACAGGCCATGGCCCGGTAGCGCTGCACCGGCAACGGCTGGTGCTGGGCGTCCAGCGCTTCGTAGGGCAGCGCCATGTCGGCGTTCCAGCCCGGGCCTTGCCACAGCGGGACGATGCGTTCGGCGAAGTGCTGGTTGAAGCGGGCCAGTTCGGGCAGGGTGGGGCGGGGGTCGGACATTTCGGCGCTCGTCGCTGTCGGGCAGGGCGCCATGGTAGCAGAAGTGGGGTTTTCAGTAGCCTGGGTTGCCGAGCCCCTGCCAATGCCGCGCCCCGACAAAGATGAAGCGCAACTGCTGGGTGATCTTTTCCTGGGGCGTCAGGGCCTGTGGATAACCCGCTTCCGGGTTGTCGATAAGCTCGGGCAGGGTGGCGAACACGGTCTTCACCACCAGGTCGGCCATCACCGCCAACGCGGCGCTGTCCAGGTGTTGCCAGCGCTTCATCCGTGCAAGGTCGGTGGCAAGGTCGTCGCTGATATCCTGGCGCAGGCGGGCAATGGCCTGGCGCACGGCCTGTGCACCGCCGTACTGCTCGCGGGCCAGGAACAGGAACTGCGCGCGGTGGGCGGCGACCACGTCGAGGAAGATGCGCACCGAGGCGTCGGTGATGCCGCCCAGTTCGAATTCGTTCTGGCGCACCAGGCGGATGGTCTGGCGGAAGGTGGTATCGATCTCGGCGACCAGGGCCAGGCCCAAGGCGTCCATGTCGGAGAAATGCCGGTAGAAGCCGGTCGGCACGATGCCAGCGGTTTTCGCCACCTCGCGCAGGCTGATACTGCCAAAACCCCGGCCACTCTCCATGAGCAGGCAGGCGGCATCGAGCAGGGCCTGGCGGGTCTGTAGCTTCTGTTCGGCGCGCGGCAGCATGATGCGGGCTTCTGTAACGGTCAGGCTGGGCACTCTAGATAAAAAAACAAAGCCCGGTCAATGGACCGGGCCTGGAGGGGAGCAAGCGTTGTGACAGAAGTTGTTCTTTTCGGCCATGGCGATCAGCTCACACGGCTGAGTTCAACCAGGCGATCGGAGCCACCTTCAGCTACACGGCCAGCCTGCTCGATCAGGCGATCCGAGCCACCTTCAGCTACACGGCCAGTACGTTCGATCAGGCGATCGGAGCCGCCTTCAGCTACACGGCCAGTACGTTCGATCAGGCGATCGGAGCCGCCTTCAGCTACACGGCCGGAACGTTCGATCAGGCGATCGGAGCCGCCTTCAGCTACACGGCCGGAACGTTCGATCAGGCGATCGGAGCCACCTTCGGCAACACGGCCATTACGTTCGATCAGGCGATCGGAGCCACCTTCGGCAACGCGGCCAGTACGTTCGATCAGGCGATCGGAGCCACCTTCAGCCACGGCTTTCAGCGGCTGGGCGATTTCGGCTGCGCTGGAGCGCGCTTCGGACGTCAGGTGTTGCTCGGACGCCGGCAGGGCGAAAGCGTTGGCGGCCAGAAGGGACAGGGTCAGGGTCAGCAGATGGCGTTTCATGATTTCGGTGCTCCTCTCGGGGGCTGGAAAGTGGGTACGAAGCCAATGCTACGCCGCGTAACGCCAGAGAGAAGTTCATACGGGTAATGGTAACAATCGACCATATTGATAGAGGTTTGCACGGCGTCTATTCCGGCCATTGCAGCCATGCAGGCAATCGCGTGACGCTATTGGCGGTGGGTAACATGTGCAGCCCGGTGCGACAAATTTCTGAGCAAAAGGCCAGGAAAAACTCCGCTATCATGGCGCCATCGATAAAACCTCACGGGTTTTCATCAGTCGGAGTTATTGAGGCCATCGCTGCGCCTGTTTCTGTCATGCCGCAAGGAGAATTACGCAATGACGCGTCCCGCCAGAATCTTCGTCTGGACCCTCGCCAGCCTGCTTACCGTGCTGGCGATCCTGGTGGTAGTGATTGCCACCTTTGACTGGAACCGCGTCAAGCCACTGCTCAACGAGAAGGTTTCCGAAGCCTTGCATCGGCCCTTCGCGATCAACGGCAACCTCGCCGTGCACTGGCGTACCGAGCCCGAAGAGGGCGGTTGGCGTGCCTGGGTGCCTTGGCCGCACTTCATTGCCGAAGACCTGACGCTGGGCAACCCCGAGTGGCTCAAGGAGCCGAAAATGGTCGGCCTTGAGCGCGTGGAGTTTCGCCTGGCGCCGCTGCCGCTGGTGTTCCAGCAGATCAGCATACCCCGCATCAACCTCACCAAGCCCGCTGCCAGCCTCACTCGCCTGGCCGATGGCCGCGCCAACTGGGTCTTCGACTTCGGCCCCAAGGATGAAAACGCCGAACCTTCCAAATGGCAGCTGGACATCGGCGCCATCGGCTTTGACCAAGGCAACGTCAGCTTCGACGACCAGACCCTCAAAACCAGCATGAAGGTGCAGATCGACCCGCTTGGCAAGCCAATCCCGTTCAGCGAGATTGTCGGCAAGGCCAGCGCCGAGAAGACCAGCGGGGCGCAGGACTATGCCTTCGGCCTCAAGGCTCAGGGCCGCTACAAAGGCCAGCCAGTGTCCGGCACCGGCAAGATCGGCGGCCTGCTGGCCTTGCAGGACGCCAGGCAGCCGTTCCCGCTGCAGGCCGATGTGCGCATCGCCGACACCCATGTGGTGCTCGCCGGCACCCTCACCGACCCGCGCAACCTTGGTGCCCTCGACCTGCGCCTGCGTTTGTCGGGTGCCAGCCTGGGCAACCTCTACCCCTTGACCGGGGTCACCTTGCCTGACACCCCGGCCTATTCCACCGACGGACGCCTAAGCGCCAACCTGCAGGCGGCGCCAGGGGCGACGTTCAATTACCAGGGCTTCAACGGCAAGATCGGCGACAGCGATATCCATGGGGACCTGGCCTTCGTTGCCAGCCAGCCACGGCCCAGACTGTCCGGTAACCTGGTATCGAACCAGTTGCTGTTCAAGGACCTGGCGCCGCTGATCGGTGCCGACTCCAATGCCGAACAGAAGGCCCGCGGCGGTGCCAGCAAGCAGCCTGCAGGCAAGGTGCTGCCAGTGGAGGCGTTTCGCACCGAGCGTTGGCGGGCAATGGACGCTGATGTCACCTTTGCTGGCAAGCGCATCGTGCACAGTGCGCAACTGCCGTTCACTGACCTGTCGGCCCATGTGGTGCTCGAAGACGGCCTGTTGCGTCTGGAGCCCCTGCGCTTTGGCGTGGCCGGCGGCAGCCTGGCCTCCAACATTCGTCTGGACGGGCGCAGCGTACCCTTGCAGGGCCGCGCGAAGTTGACTGCGCGTGGCTTCAAGCTCAAGCAACTGTTCCCCACCTTTGCGCCAATGCAGACCAGCTTTGGTGAGCTCAATGGCGACGCCGACATCAGCGGCCGTGGCAACTCGGTAGCCGCCTTGCTGGGTACAGCCAATGGCGACTTGCGCATGCTGATCAACGATGGCGCCATCAGTCGCAGCCTGATGGAAATTGCCGGGTTGAACGTGGGCAACTACGTGGTCGGCAAGCTGTTTGGTGATGAGGACGTTAAGATCAACTGTGCGGCGGCCGATGTCGGCATCAAGGATGGCCTGGCGACTACACGGCTGTTCATCTTCGATACCGAGAACGCGATCATCTACATCGACGGCACGGCGAATTTCGCTTCCGAGCAACTGGATTTGAACATCACTCCGGAATCAAAAGGGCTGCGATTGTTCTCCCTGCGTTCACCCCTGTATGTGCGCGGACCGTTTGCCAAACCGAACGCCGGTGTGCAGGCACTGCCGTTGGCGTTGCGTGGCGCAGGGATGGTTGCGCTGGGTGTGGTTGCCGGGCCGGCGGCAGGGTTGCTGGCGCTGATTGCGCCCAGCAGCGGGGATGACCCGAACCAGTGCACCCCGTTGTTGCAGCAAATGAAGGCCGGCAAGGCGCCGGCGGCGGTAAAAGCGCGGAAATAGCAAGGGGCCGCAAAGCGGCCCCTTGAGGGTGTCAGAAATCAAAGGCCTTGCAACAGGTCGGACATATCGTCCGCGTGCTCTTCTTCCTGGGCCAGGATGTCTTCGAATATACGACGGGTAGTCGGGTCTTTATCCCCGATGTACTGAATGATCTCGCGGTAGCTATCGATGGCAATGCGCTCTGCCACCAGGTCTTCCAGTACCATCTCTTTCAGCGAATTGCCGGCCACGTACTGGGCATGCGAGAGCTTGGTCAGGTTGTCGGGGTTGAAGTCCGGCTCCCCGCCTAGTTGCACGATGCGCTCGGCCAACTTGTCGGCATGTTCGGCTTCCTGGTTGGCATGTTCCAGAAACTCCTCGGCAGCCACGCTGGCCTTGATGCCGCTGGCCATGAAGTAATGGCGCTTATAGCGAAGAACACAGACCAGCTCGGTGGCCAGCGATTCATTAAGCAGGCGCAGGATCTGTTCACGGTCGGCGTGGTAACCCTCGGTCACCGCGCCCTGCTCCACATGCAGGCGTGCACGCTCGCGCAGGGTTTTCACATCGGTCAGCTCAACATTGCTCATGGTTCTCTCCAGCAGGGGTCTGGGTCAGGTTGGGGCGCAGGCTTACGCGCCGTGCAGGGCGTCGCTGTCCTCTTGGCGTTGCTTGCAGGTCTTGAAACCTTTGGCATCGACATGGCCGGTGGCATCGAAGCGCACGTAATAGGGCTGCTGCTTGCCGTCGCGGTTGAGGATGTAGTCGTTGCAGGTGCCCCCGTGCGGCAGGTCGATCACGTTCGACGGGCTGCCGCCAATGGCGATGACCTTCTGCATGGTCATACCGTTCTCCACCTGCTTGACCAGCGGCTCATCGCGGTAGGTGACGTAGTCCACCGGGTTTTCCGGGCGGCTGCCGCAGGCGGCCAGGGTGGCGCTTGCCAGAAGGATTGCCAGGGTCTGCTTGTACATGGTCCCGCTCCTTGCAAAGGGTTTGTGTGGTTTTGAACCACAACGCGCGCCGGGAGTTCGATTGCGGTGGTCATGATGGCCGCTGTAGTGTTGGCCCGTCGTACACGCAAAGGAGCTGCGGCCATGCAGCAGGATTTGGCCACGCGATACCCGCTGGTGCTGGTGCCCGGCATGCTCGGGTTTGTCCGGATGGTGCTCTACCCATACTGGTTCGGCATTGTGCCGGCCCTGCGCAAGGGCGGTGCGCAGGTGTTTGCGGTGCAGGTTTCGCCGCTGCATTCCAGCGAGGTGCGCGGCGAGCAGTTGCTGGCGATCATCGACGATATTTGCCAACGTACCGGCGTCGACAAGGTCAACCTCATCGGCCACAGCCAGGGTGCCCTGAGCGCGCGATACGCAGCGGCCAAACGGCCGGAGCGGGTGGCATCGGTCACCTCGGTGGCGGGGCCCAACCATGGTTCTGAGCTGGCCGACCACCTTGAACGTACGGCACCGGGCGATTCACCCCAGGGGCGCATCCTCAAGGTCGTGCTGCATGGGTTTGCCGTGCTGCTGGTGTGGTTGGAAACCGGCTGGCGTCGTGACCCGCTGCCGGTGGATGTGCACGCTTCGCATCAGTCGCTGACCAGTGCCGGGGTGGCGCTGTTCAACCAGGCTTATCCACAAGGCCTGCCGCAAACCTGGGGTGGGGAAGGGGCCTATGAGGTCAATGGCGTCCGCTATTACTCCTGGTCCGGCACCTTGCAACCCGGCCTGACAGACCAGGGGCGCAACCGCTTCGATGGCAGCAGCCACTTCTGCCGCCTGTTCGCACGCAGTTTCATCAAGGAAAAGGGCCATTGCGACGGCATGGTCGGGCGTTTCAGTTCGCACCTGGGGCAGGTGATCGGCGACGATTACCCGCTCGATCACCTGGACATCGTCAACCAGTCGCTTGGTGCCGTGGGTAAAAGCGCGGAGCCGGTGCGGCTGTTCACCGAGCATGCCGCCCGGCTCAAGGCGGCGGGGCTTTAGCTCAAGTGCCTTGGCGGCGGATCGGCGTGGTCCAGCGTTCGGCCAGCACTACGCCGGCCAGGGTCAGCAAGCCGCCGACCAGGTGGTAACTGGCCAGTTGCTCGTCGAGCACCATGGCGGCGATCAGCGCGGTGACCAGCGGCAGCAGGTTGAAAAACAGCGTGGTGCGGCTTGGGCCCAGGCGGTGCACGGCCTGCATCCACAGCAGCGGCGCGATCATCGAAGCCAGCACGCAGGCGTACAGCACCAGGCCGATGTTATGGCTGTGCAGGCCCGTCTTTTCCGACAGCAGGTACAGCGGCAGCAGCACCACGATTGCCACCAGCACCTGCAAGTACAGCAACTGCAGCGGTGGCAGGCGCAACTGCCATTTCTTCAGCAGGAAGCTGTAAAGCGCGTAGGCCAGGGTGGCCACCAGCATCAACAGGTCGCCACCGTTCAGGCCCTGTTCCAGCAGGCTGGCGGGGTGCCCGGCACTGACCACTTCCAGCACGCCGAAGAATGACACCACCGCACCCAGCAGGGCGCCGTAGCTCAGGCGCTGGCCCAGCCAGGCGATGGACAGTGCCAGCGACATCAGCGGCATCAGCGAGAGGATGATGCCCATGTTGGTGGCGCTGGTGATGCCGGCGGCAAAGTAGGCCAGGCTCTGGTACATCGCCATGCCCAGCACTCCCAGCATGAACACTTTGCCCAAGTGTGGGCGGATGGCTGCGCGGTTGCGCCACACGGCGGGCAGCAGGAACGGCGTGAAGAGCAAGCCGGCCAGCAGCCAGCGGTAGAAGCCGATTTCGGCAGGGTGGATGGCACCGGCGGACATCTTGGTGACCACGGTGTTGCCGGCCCAGATGAGGATGGCGGTGAGGGGGAACAGGTAATTCATGTAGCGGACTACTCGTTGTGGACTGGGTGGGGCTGCTTTGCAGCCCATCGCGACACAAGGCCGCTCCTACACCAACCGCACAGGCCTGGAAGGTAACGTGGGGCCCTGTAGGAGCGGCCTTGTGTCGCGATGGCCTGCGCAGCAAGCCCCGGTGCCAGTCATTATCAACTGTCTGTTCATAAGCCTATACTCTTATCCAGACAACCCACCCCGCAAAGCAGACAGCATGCCGCGCAAATACCTCGATATCCCCCAGTTCACCCAACTGCCGGCCCCGGTGTACTTCCGCCACGACGAGTTCGTGGCCGACACCCACAGCGCGGTGCACCAACACGCCTGGGGCCAGCTGAACTACACCGCCCACGGCGTAATGCAGCTGGATGTGGCTGGCCAGCGCTTCCTGTCGCCGCCGCACTACGCCGTTTGGGTGCCGCCCGACACCGAGCATGGCTGCTACAACCCCCAGGCCATCGTCTACCGTTCAATCTATCTCGACCGCAGCCTGTGTGCCGCGCTGCCACCGCACCCGTGCAGCCTGATGATCAGTGACATCCTCAAGGCCATCCTCGGTGACTTCGCCCGGCGCAATCTCAAGGTGGCCGAGGACGAGCGTGACCAGCGCCTGATACAGGTGCTGCTTGACCAGTTGCTGCTGGCGCCCACCCTGGCCTGCTACCTGCCGTTTGCCCACAGCGATGGCTTGCGCCAGGTGCTCGATGCGCTCAGCGCCGAGCCGGGGGACAACCGCCCGCTGGCCGATTGGGCCGCACGCGTGCACGTCAGCGAACGTACACTGGCCCGCCAGTTTCTGCGCGAGCTGGGCATCAGCTTTGGCGAATGGCGCCTGCGCCTGCGTTTTCTGCGTGCCATCGAAGCGCTGGAAGCCGGCCTGCCAATTCAGGCCATTGCCTTCGACCTTGGCTATAGCAGCGCTTCGGCGTTCATCGCCATGTTCCAGCGCCAGGCCCGGTGTACACCCGAGCAGTACCGCCGGCAGGCGCGGGCGGGGCGCTGAACATTCTTGGCTACACTCAGTTCGACCCCCGTGCATCGGGCACGGAACCAAGGAGACCACTCCATGAAAGTGCTGCAAATCCCGTTACTGGCGCTGGCGGTGCTGTTCAGTGCCCAAGGTTTCGCTGCCAATACCGCGCAGCAGGAAAAGATGAAAACCTGCAACGCCGACGCCACCGCCAAGGCCCTCAAGGGCGATGAACGCAAAGCGTTCATGAGCACCTGCCTGAAAAAGGAAGTGCCACAAACCCAGCAAGAGAAAATGAAGACCTGCAATGCTGACGCCACCACCAAAGCCCTGAAGGGGGACGAGCGCAAGGCCTTCATGAGCGATTGCCTGAAGAAGAAGTGACCTGCGCCTATGCCTGCGCCGCCAAGGCTGGCAGACTGCGGCATTCCCGCTGTCTGCCGTCGAGGCTGTATGACCTTTAGTCCCCGTCAGATCACCCTGGCCAGCCTGATCATCGTCATGGCTGGGCTACTGCTGGCTTTGCCCCTGAAGTTGCTGCCCAGCCTGCTGGCCGGTCTGCTGGTGTTCGAACTGGTCAACATGCTGACCCCGCGCCTGCAACCGCTGCTGGCTGGCCAACGCGCGCGCTGGCTGGCCGTGGCGCTGCTCGGCACGCTGGTGGTCAGCACCCTGACACTGCTGATTGCCGGTGCCTTCAGCTTCCTGCTGCACGAGGCGGAAAACCCCGGCGCCTCGCTGGACAAGTTCATGGCCTTGGTCGAGCGTGCGCGCGGCCAGCTGCCACCCTTCATTGAGGGCTACCTGCCTGCCAGTGCCGCAGAGTTCAAGGTGGCCATCGGTGACTGGATAAAGAGCCACCTGAGCGATTTGCAGCTGGTGGGCAAGGGCATGGCGCACATGTTCGTGACGATGCTGATTGGCATGATCCTCGGCGCCATCATCGCTTTGCAGCGTATTCCCGATATTTCCCGGCGCAAGCCCCTGGCCGCGGCGCTGTTCGAACGTCTTAGCCTGCTGGTGAAGGCGTTTCGCAACATCGTGTTCGCGCAAATCAAGATCTCGTTGCTCAACACGATCTTCACCGGCATTTTCCTGGCCGTGGTGATGCCACTGTTCGACGTGCACCTGCCGCTGACCAAGACGCTGATCGTGCTGACCTTCCTGCTGGGCTTGCTGCCGGTGATCGGCAACTTGATGTCCAACACCTTGATCACCATCGTCGGCCTGTCGCTGTCGATCTGGGTGGCGGCGGCGGCACTGGGCTATCTGATCGTCATCCACAAGGTCGAGTACTTCCTCAACGCGCGGATCGTGGGTGGGCAGATCAGTGCCAAGGCGTGGGAATTGCTGCTGGCGATGCTGGTATTCGAGGCGGCGTTCGGGCTGCCCGGTGTCGTGGCGGGGCCCATCTACTACGCCTATCTGAAGAGTGAGCTGAAGCGGGCGGAGCTGGTCTGATCCTGTATTGGCCTGTACCGGCCTCTTCGCGGGTAAACCCGCTCCTACACGACGGCCTGCGGCCAATCACCGATGTGTGTCCACCCCCGATCGGTGTGTAGGAGCGGGTTTACCCGCGAATACGGTAGCGGCGGCAACGGTGAACGGCGGGTAGAGATTGGCCAGCAGCCCCAGCCCTTTCGCAGGTACAGGCTAAACGAAAAATCAGGCCGCACCGTAACGCTTGCGCGCCTCGATGGCCAGCCCGCTACCAATGCTACCAAAGATGTTGCCTTCCACATGCCGCGCATTCGGCAGCATCGCCGAAACACTGTTGCGCAGAGCCGGAATGCCGCTGGAGCCACCGGTGAAGAACACCGTATCGACCTGGTCTTCGCTTACCCCAGCCTTGGCCAGCAGTTCAGTCACACTACCGCGCACGCGCTCCAGCAGACCTTCGATCGCCTCCTCGAACAGTGCGCGGGTCAGTTGCGCAGTCAGCTCGGGCTCGACGCGGCCCAGGTCGATGTGGCGGCTGTCATGCTCGGTCAGCTCGATCTTGCTGGCTTCCACTTCCATCGCCAGCCAGTGCCCGGCACGCTGCTCGATCAACTTGAACAGGCGATCGATGCCGAAGCTGTCCTCGATGTCATAGCGCATGCTACCCAGCGCCAACTGTGATTTCTGCGAATACAAGGCGTTGATGGTGTGCCAGGTGGCCAGGTTGAGGTGGTAGCTGGTCGGCATCAGCGCACCGCTCTTCATGCGGCTGCCGTAGCCAAACAACGGCATCACGCCCTGAAGGCTCAGTTGCTTGTCGAAGTCGGTACCACCAATGTGCACACCGCCTGTGGCGAGGATGTCGCTTTGGCGTTCGGCGACCCGATGGCGCTCGGGCGACAGGCGGATCAGGGTGAAGTCCGAGGTACCGCCGCCGATGTCGACGATCAGCACCAGCTCTTCGCGGCTGATGCTCGACTCATAGTCGAACGCTGCGGCAATCGGTTCGTACTGGAACGACACGTCCTTGAAACCGATTTTGCGCGCCACGTCGGCCAATGTGTCCTCGGCCTCCTGGTCGGCAGCCGGGTCTTCGTCGACGAAGAACACCGGGCGGCCCAGCACCACCTGGTCGAATTCACGACCAGCGGCCGCTTCAGCGCGCTTCTTGAGCTCGCCTATGAACATGCCCAGCAGGTCCTTGAACGGCAAGGCGCTGCCCAGCACGCTGGTGTCGTGCTTGATCAGCTTTGAGCCCAGCAGGCTTTTCAGCGAGCGCATCAGGCGGCCTTCGTAGCCTTCCAGGTACTCGTGCAACGCCAGGCGGCCATACACCGGGCGCCGCTCTTCGATATTGAAGAACACCACCGAGGGCAAGGTGATCTTGCCGTCTTCCAGGGCAATCAGCGACTCGACGCCAGGCCGGTGCCAACCGACTGTGGAGTTGGAGGTGCCAAAGTCGATGCCCAGGGCACGGGCCGGGGATACGTCAGACATGGGAAATGGGCTTCCGGAGGCAAAACGGCCGCGCAGTGTATGCCAGTTGGCTACAGAATCAAGACCAGTCGTCTGCCTTGAGGCAAACCCAAGTCGGTCTTGAAAGGCTATGCTTGACCCCTATCTTCAGTTGCAACACGCACATTCACATTGGTGATCCACAAATGGACTTCAAAGACTATTACAAGATACTCGGCGTAGAGCCCACTGCGGACGAAAAGGCGATCAAGGCCGCGTACCGCAAACTGGCGCGCAAGTATCACCCCGATGTCAGTAAGGAGCGCGACGCCGAGGAAAAATTCAAAGAGGCCAACGAGGCCTATGAGGTGCTGGGCGACGCGCAGAAACGTGCCGAGTTCGACGAAATCCGCAAGTACGGCGGCCAGCATGGCCGACCGTTCCAGGCACCACCGGGTTGGGAAAACCGCGGCGGTGGCGGCGGCTTCGAAGGCGGCGACTTCTCCGACTTCTTCAGCTCGATCTTCGGTGGGCGCAGTGCGGGTGGCAACCCCTTCGGTGGCGCCCGGCAGCAGCAACGCAGTGCCGGCAGGCGGGGGCAGGACGTGGAGCTTGAACTGGCCGTATTCCTTGAAGAGACCCTGAGCAAGGAGTCCAAGCAGATCAGCTTCCAGGTGCCGCAAATCAATGCCATGGGCCAGCGCACCGGCTTCACCACCAAAACCTTGAACGTGAGGATTCCGGCTGGCGTGACCGACGGCGAGCGCATCCGCCTCAAGGGCCAGGGGGCGCCGGGCAGCGGCGGCGGGGCCAACGGTGACCTGTTCCTGACCATCCGCATGGCACCGCACCCGCTGTTCGATGTCGAAGGTCATGACCTGATCATCACAGTGCCGTTGGCACCGTGGGAGGCGGCCCTGGGCGCCAAGGTGGCGGTTCCGACCCTGGATGGCAAGATCAACCTGACCATCCGTCCTGACAGCCAGAGCGGCCAGCGCCTGCGTGTACCGGGCAAGGGCCTGGCGAACAAGCACGGAGAGCGCGGCAACCTTTATGCGCAGCTCAAGGTGGTGATGCCGCCTGCGTCGGACGAATCTGCCCGCGAACTCTGGACCAAGCTTTCCGAGAAAGCTGCGTTCAACCCGAGGACACAATGGAGTAAGTGATCATGAGCAGCACCCTGATCGTTCAACTGGACATGCGTACCCTGTGTCAGGAAGCCGATGTCACGGCTGAATGCGTGATCGAAATCGTCGAGCATGGCATTGTCGAACCTTCCGGGCGAACGCCGGAGGACTGGCTGTTTGACGATCAGGCGCCGTTGGTGACCAAACGAGCGGTGAAGCTGCACCAAGAGCTGGAACTGGAGTGGGAAGGGGTGGCGCTGGCGCTGGAGCTGTTGCAGGAAGTGCAGCAGTTGCGCAGTGAGAACAACATGCTGAAGCAGCGGCTGGGGCGGTTTATCCAGATGTAAGCCTACTTGCTGGCATCTGTGGGAGCGGCCTTGTGTCGCGATGGGCTGTGCAGCAGCCCCAGACCTTTGCTCCACCGCAAAACTGCCGGGGCTGCTTTGCAGCCCTTTCGACGCAAGGCCGCTTCCACAAGAGACCGCATTTCAGGTCGGTTCGGCGCCCGAGTTCAACACCAGTTGCATGAAGGTCAGATCAAGCCAGCGGCCAAACTTTACCCCCACCTGCGGCATCTGGCCGGTCACCACGAAGCCCAGCCGCTCATGCAGGCGCACCGACGCCGCATTGCCACGCTCGATTGCTGCCACCATCACATGCTTGCCGCACCCCTTCGCACGCTCGATCAGCGCAGCCATCAACACCGGCCCCAACCCTTTACCCCGTTGGTCGCCACGGATATAAACCGAGTGCTCCACGGTCAGGCGAAAGCCCTCGAACGGCCGCCAGTCGCCAAACGAGGCATACCCCAGCACGCCCGTCTCATCTGTCGCGACCAAAATCGGGTAGCCCTGCTGCGCTCGCGCTTCAAACCAGGCCTGGCGGTTGCCGAGGTCCACCGGGGTTTCGTTCCAGATTGCCGTGGTGTTGAGCACTGCGTCGTTGTAGATGTCGAGTATGCCCGGCACATCGGTGGGCAGGGCGTCGCGGATTTCGTAGCTCATGACAGCGTCTCGCAAGGTCGGTGCTTGCAGATTAAATGGTTACCAGCCCGCGTACACCTTCGGCTTGCATGTTTTCGCCGCGGCCGCGCTGGATGATTTCGCCGCGGGCCATGACCAGGTACTGGTCAGCCAGCGCTTCGGCAAAGTCGTAGAACTGCTCCACCAGCAAGATCGCCATGTCGCCACGCTCGGCCAGGCGGCGGATGACCGCGCCGATCTCCTTGATCACCGAGGGCTGAATGCCTTCGGTCGGCTCGTCGAGAATCAGCAGGCGCGGGCGGCTGGCCAGGGCGCGGCCGATGGCCAGCTGTTGCTGCTGGCCGCCAGACAGGTCGCCACCGCGGCGCTGTTTCATCTGCTCCAGCACAGGGAACAGCTCGTAGATGAAGGCTGGTACCTCGCGGGCTTCGCGGGCGGGGAAGCGCGACAGGCCCATCAGCAGGTTTTCCTCGACGGTGAGGCGCGGGAAAATCTCGCGGCCCTGGGGCACGTAGGCGATGCCTGCCTGCACCCGTTGCTGGGGTTTGAACGCGGTGATCGGCTTGCCTTCCCATTCGATGCTGCCGTCGCGGGCGGGCACCAGGCCCATCAGGCAGCGCAGCAAGGTGGTCTTGCCCACGCCGTTGCGGCCCAGCAGGCAGGTCACTTCGCCGATCTTGGCTTCGAAGGACAGGCCGCGCAGGATGTGGCTGCCGCCGTAGTACTGGTGCAGGGTGTCGATCTTGAGCATGTGAGAGTTCCTGAAAGGGATGCTGTGCCTGTGCCGGCCTCTTCGCGGGCAAGCCCGCTCCTACGACGGGAACCGCCCCATGGCATTACGCCCACTGTAGGAGCGGGTTTACCCGCGAAGAGGCCGGCACAGGCGCCAAAAATTCAAATCCGGTCAGCGGCCCAGATACACCTCCACCACCCGCTCATCTGCCTGCACCTGCTCCAGCGAGCCTTCCGCCAGCACGCTCCCCTGGTGCAGCACGGTCACATGGTCGGCAATGCTGCCGACGAAGCCCATGTCATGTTCCACCACCATCAGCGAATGCTTGCCAGCCAGGCCCTTGAACAGCTCGGCGGTAAATTCGGTCTCGGCATCGGTCATGCCGGCCACCGGTTCATCGAGCAACAGCAGTTGCGGCTCCTGCACCAGCAGCATGCCAATCTCCAGAAACTGCTTCTGCCCATGCGACAGCAGGCCTGCCTGGCGCTGGGCCAGCGGCAGCAGGCGCAAGGTGGTCAGCACTTCCTCGATACGCTGGCGCTGGTCACCGCTCAGGCGTGCGGCCAGGCTGGCCCACACCGACTTGTCGGTCTTCAGCGCCAGTTCCAGGTTCTCGAACACGGTCAGCGCCTCGAACACTGTGGGCTTCTGGAACTTGCGGCCAATGCCGGCCTGGGCGATCTGGTATTCGCTCATGCGGGTCAGGTCGAGGGTATCGCCGAAGTAAGCCGTGCCGCTGTCGGGACGGGTCTTGCCGGTGATCACGTCCATCATCGTGGTCTTGCCGGCGCCGTTGGGGCCGATGATGCAGCGCAGCTCGCCCACCCCGATGTACAGGTTCAGCGTGTTGAGCGCCTTGAAGCCATCGAAGCTGACGCTGATGTCTTCCAGGCTCAGCACCGTACCGTGGCGGGTGTCGAGGCCGGCCTTGCGGCTGTGGCCCAGGCCGATGGCATCGCGCCCGGCACCGAGGTTGTCGAATACCGGTTCGAGCATGAATTCCGGGTGGACTGGGGGCACGCCTCTCATGGCTGGCTCCTTTTCTTCAACAGGCCGACCACGCCCTTGGGCAGGTACAGGGTGACGAGGATGAACAACGCGCCTAGGAAGAACAGCCAGAACTCGGGGAAGGCCACGGTGAACCAGCTTTTCATGCCGTTGACCAGGCCGGCACCGAGCAGCGGGCCGATCAGCGTGCCGCGCCCACCCAGGGCTACCCAGACGGCGGCTTCGATCGAGTTGGTCGGCGACATCTCGCTGGGGTTGATGATGCCCACCTGCGGTACGTACAGCGCCCCGGCCAGGCCGCACAGCACGGCGCTCAGTACCCACACCAGCAGCTTGAAGCCGCGCGGGTCGTAGCCACAGAACATCATACGGTTTTCAGCGTCACGCACGGCGGTGAGCAGGCGGCCGAACTTGCTGCGGGTCAGGCGCCAGCACAGGTACAGGCTGGCCAGCAGCAGGGCCACGGTCAGCAGGAACAACACTGCGCGGGTGCCCTGGGCTGCAATGTCGAAGCCCAGGATGGTGCGGAAGCTGGTGAAGCCGTTGTTGCCGCCAAAGCCGGTTTCGTTGCGGAAGAACAGCAGCATGCCGGCAAAGGTCAGGGCCTGGGTCATGATCGAGAAGTACACGCCTTTGATCCGCGAGCGGAAGGCGAACCAGCCGAACACCAGCGCCAGCAGCCCGGGCGCCAGCACCACCAGGCACAGGGCCCAGGCGAAATGCTGGGTACCGGCCCAGTACCAGGGCAGCTCGGTCCATGACAGGAAGGTCATGAACCCCGGCAGGCCGTCGCCGGCGGCCTGCCGCATCAGGTACATGCCCATGGCATAGCCGCCCAGGGCGAAGAACAGGCCATGGCCCAGTGACAGCAGCCCGGCGTAGCCCCAGACCAGGTCCAGGGCCAGGGCGACGATGGCGTAACAGAGAATCTTGCCGACCAGCGTCAGGGTGTAGGCCGACACCTGCAGGGCATGGTCTGCCGGCAGCAGTGAGCACAGTGGCAGAGCCACCAGCAGCAGGACGACGACGGCACCTATGGTAATGGTCAGGCGTGGGCCGGCCTTTTGCGTAGCAGTGACAAGCAGTGGCTGGTTCATCAGTCGATTACCCGTCCCTTGAGGGCGAACAGGCCTTGCGGACGCTTCTGGATGAACAGAATGATCAACGCAAGGATGAGGATCTTGCCGAGCACGGCACCGATCTGCGGCTCCAGCAGCTTGTTGGCGATGCCCAGGCCGAACGCGGCCCAGAGGCTACCGGCCAGCTGCCCGACGCCCCCGAGCACCACCACCAGGAACGAATCGATGATGTAGCTTTGGCCCAGGTCGGGGCCGACATTGCCCACCTGGCTCAAGGCTACGCCACCGAGCCCGGCGATGCCCGAGCCAAGGCCAAAGGCGAGCATGTCGACGCGACCGGTGGACACGCCGCAGCAGGCGGCCATGTTGCGGTTCTGGGTGACTGCGCGCACGTTCAGGCCCAACCGGGTACGGTTGAGCAGCAGCCAGGTGAGCAGCACCACGGCCAGGGCGAAGCCGATGATGACCAGGCGGTTGTACGGCAGCACCAGGTTGGGTAGCAGCTGGATGCCGCCGGACAGCCAGGCCGGGTTGCTCACCTCGACATTCTGCGCACCGAACAGCAGGCGGATGGCCTGGATCAGGATCAGGCTGATGCCCCAGGTGGCCAGCAGGGTTTCCAGTGGGCGTCCGTACAGGTGGCGGATCACCGTGCGCTCCAGCGCCATGCCTACCCCGGCGCTGACGGCGAACGCCACCGGCAGGGCGATCAGCGGGTAGAACTCGATGGCGCCGGGGGCGAAGCGCTGCAGCAGTACCTGGACCATGTAGGTGCTGTAGGCGCCGAGCATCAACATCTCGCCATGGGCCATGTTGATCACCCCGAGCAGGCCGAAGGTGATCGCAAGGCCCAGCGCTGCCAGCAGCAGGATCGACCCCAGCGACAGGCCGCTGAAGGCCTGACCGAGCAGTTCGCCTATCAGCAGTTTGCGTTTGACCTGGGCCAGGCTCGTTTCGGCGGCGGTGCGTACGCCCGGGTCGCGTTCCGCATCGGGTTGCAACAGGGCCTCGAGGCGGGTACGGGCCAGCGGGTCGCCGGTTTCACCCAGCAGGCGCACGGCGGCCAGGCGTACCGCGGGCTCACTGGCGCCCAGTTGCAGGTTGGCCAGGGCCAGGCCGAGGGCGGCCTGTACGGCGGTGTCCGGCTCGGCGGCGAAGCGCCGGTCGAGGAAGGCCATTTGCGCCGGTTGTGCGGTTTTTTGCAGTTGTTGTGCGGCGGCCAGGCGGGTGTCGCTGTTGTCGCTGAGCAACTGGTGGCTGGCCAGGGCGTTGTCGATCAGGCCGCGCAGGCGGTTGTTCAGGCGCACCTTGCGGGTGTCGTCGGCAGCGATGCGGCCCTGGCGCAGGTTGTCCAGCAGCGGCAGGCGTGCAGCATCGGGTTGTGCTGCCCAGCCTTCGAGCAGGCGGGCTTGCTCGGCGGGCTTGGCGATGAGAAAGAATTCGCCTTCGCTGGCGTGGGTTGCCAGGGGCATCAGCAGGAGAAGGGTGAGCAGGAGTCTGAGCATGCGGGCAATCCTGGAAATCGGTGTTGGATGCTTCGCGGGTAAACCCGCTCCTACAGGGATTTCACCGGTCCAGAGGGCAGTGGGGATCCTGTAGGAGCGGGTTCACCCGCGAATGGGCTGCAAAGCAGCCCCATGCACTCAGTTACCTTTCACGGCGTAGTCAGGTCGCTTGTCATTCCCTGGAATGAACGGGCTCCAAGGCTGCGCCCGTAGCGGCTGCTCGGTTTCCCACACCACGCTGAACTGCCCGTCATCCTGAATCTCGCCGATCATCACCGGCTTGTGCAGGTGGTGGTTGGTCTTGTCCATGGTCAGGGTGAAGCCCGACGGTGCCTGGAAGCTCTGCCCTGCCAGCGCTTCACGCACCTTGTCAACGTCGGTGGACTTGGCTTTCTCGACAGCCTGGACCCACATGTGGATGCCCACGTAGGTGGCCTCCATCGGGTCGTTGGTCACCGCCTTGTCAGCGCCTGGCAGGCCCTTGGCCTTGGCGTAGGCCTTCCAGTCGGCGACGAACTTCTGGTTCACCGGGTTATCCACCGATTCGAAGTAGTTCCACGCGGCCAGGTGGCCCACCAGCGGTTTGGTATCGATGCCGCGCAGTTCCTCTTCGCCCACCGAGAAGGCCACCACCGGCACGTCGGTGGCCTTCAGGCCCTGGTTGGCCAGCTCCTTGTAGAACGGCACGTTGGAGTCGCCGTTGACTGTGGAAATGACAGCGGTCTTGCCGCCGGCGGAGAACTTTTTGATGTTGGCGACAATGGTTTGGTAATCAGCGTGGCCAAACGGCGTGTATACCTCTTCGATGTCCTTGTCGGCCACGCCTTTGCTGTGCAGGAAGGCGCGCAGGATCTTGTTGGTGGTGCGCGGGTAGACGTAGTCGGTGCCCAACAGGAAGAAGCGCTTGGCGCTGCCACCGTCCTCGCTCATCAGGTATTCCACGGCCGGGATGGCCTGCTGGTTCGGGGCGGCGCCGGTGTAGAACACGTTTGGCGACATCTCTTCGCCCTCATATTGCACCGGGTAGAACAGCAGGCCGTTGAGCTCTTCGAACACCGGCAGAACGGACTTGCGCGACACGGAGGTCCAGCAGCCGAACACCACGGCCACTTTGTCCTGAGTCAGCAGCTGGCGGCTCTTTTCAGCGAACAGCGGCCAGTTGGAAGCCGGGTCGACCACCACCGGTTCCAGCATCTTGCCGTTCACGCCCCCCTTGGCGTTGATCTGCTCGATGGTCATCAGCGCCATGTCCTTGAGCGATGTCTCGGAAATGGCCATGGTCCCGGAAAGCGAATGCAGGATACCGACCTTGATGGTCTCGGCGGCCTGGATACTCCAGCTCAGGCCCATCGCCGCAATCGATGCGCTGAGGGTAAAGGCCTTGATCAGACTGCGACGCTTCATGTGCTCTCTCCGCTGAGTTTTTTATGGTGTTGGGCAAGCGGGGAGGGCGTTGCAAGGGGTGTGCCTAGTGGCGAAAGGTACGGTTTAGAGGGGCTGTGCGAGGTGTTGGGGCGCAGGTTGGATCCAGGTTGGTGCCTGATGGATTTGTGTGCACAGGATTGGGGCCGCGGTGCGGCCCCCTAAGCTATCAGCCGTGACGCACAGCTGTGCGGGGATGGCGCCTGCTGCGTACGAACTGGTAGGTCACCGCCAGCACGACAAACCAGATCGGCGTCACCACCAGCGCTGAACGGGTATCCGCTTCCAGGCTCAGCAACACCAGGATGAACGCAAAGAACGCCAGGCACACGTAGCACATGAAGCGCCCGCCCGGCATCTTGTAGTTCGATGCCTGGTGCAGTGCCGCACGGTTTTTGCGGTACTTCAGGTATGACAGCAGGATCAGCGTCCACACGAACATGAACAGTACCGCCGACACGGTGGTCACCAGGGTGAACGCCTCGACCACGTTCGGCACCAGGTAGATCAGCACCGCGCCGAGCAGCAGGCAGGTGCACGAGAAGTACAGGCCGTTGGCCGGCACCGAACGGCTAGACAGTTTTTCGAAGGCCTTGGGCGCGTCACCTTCCTGCGACAGGCCGTAGAGCATACGGCTGGTGGAGAATACACCGCTGTTGGCCGACGAGGCCGCCGAAGTCAGCACCACGAAGTTGATGATGCTCGCTGCCGCCGGCAGGCCTGCCAGCACGAACAACTCAACGAACGGGCTCTTGCCTGGCACCACGTCTCGCCACGGCGTCACGGCCATGATCGCGATCAGCGCCAGTACATAGAAGACGATGATACGGACCGGGATCGAGTTGATCGCCCGCGGCAGGGTGCGCTCCGGGTTCTTCGCTTCGGCGGCGGTGGTACCCACCAGCTCGATGCCCACGAAAGCGAACACGGCGATCTGGAAACCGGCGAAGAAGCCCATCAGGCCATGGGGGAACATGCCGCCGTCATTCCACAGGTTGGCCAGCTGGGCGGTGCGCCCGCTGGGCGAGGTGAAGCCGGTGATGACCATGTACAGGCCGGTAGCGACCAGGCCGAGGATGGCAACGATCTTGACCAGGGCGAACCAGAACTCCAGCTCGCCGAACATTTTTACGGTGACCAGGTTCAGCGACAGCAGCAGCCCTACGCAGGTCAGCGCCGGTATCCACTGCGGCAAGTCGGGGAACCAGAACTGCGTGTAGGCAGCGATGGCGACCACGTCGGCAATGCCGGTGACCACCCAGCAGAACCAGTAGGTCCAGCCGGTAAAGTGGCCGGCCCAGGGGCCGAGCAGGTCGGCCGAGAAGTCGATGAACGATTTGTAGTTCAGGTTCGACAGCAGCAGTTCGCCCATGGCGCGCATGACGAAGAACAGCATGAAGCCGATGATCATGTAGACGAAGATGATCGATGGCCCGGCCAGGCTGATGGTCTTGCCCGAGCCCATGAACAGGCCGGTACCGATCGCGCCGCCAATGGCGATCAGCTGGATGTGGCGGTTGGTCAGGTTGCGTTGCAGGTGCGGTTCATCTGTCGCTGTGGGTGAGGTTTGCGTCATAGGCAGCATTCCCTTGTAAAGGCCAGTCTTCTTGTCAGAGGTAGCCGGCTAGGCTAACACGCGCGTTCCAGTTCGGGGCGCGACAGATCGACTCTACAGTTGTGGCTCAGCATTTCGCCTGTACCGGCCTCTTCGCGGGTAACCCCGCTCCTACAACGCGGTCCCCTGTAGGAGCGGGTTTACCCGCGAAGAGGCCAGCACAGGCAACACAAGGCTCAAGCGCTGGCCAAGACCCGGCGGCGCCTCACCACCAAACTATCCACCCCCCACATCACCACCATCGACACCCCCACCAGCGGGAACATCACCCCCAGCACCAGCATCACTGCCACCGCCGCCTTCCAGCGTGGCAGGTCATGACGCAAAGGCGGTACGCCCAGCCCGCCGTCAGGCCGGCGCTTCCACCACATCACCAGCCCGCTCACCGAACCCAGCAGAATCATCAGGCACACCAGCAGGATGATGATCTGGTTCAGCGCCCCGAACATCTTGCCTTCGTGCAGCATCACCCCCAGCTCGGTGGCGCGGGCCACCGGGCTGTAGTCGTGCCAGCGCACATCGGCCAGAACCTTGCCGGTGTATTGGTCGACATGCAGGGTGGCGTCGTTGCGCGGGTCGTCGGCGAACACGGCAATGGTGAACACCCCGTCGGCAGTGGTGGGCAGGGTGATGCTGTAGCCCGGCTCGACCTGACGCGAAGTGGCAATGTCTTCCACCTGTTGCACACTCACCTGGGGCGCTGCGGGCATGTCCGACATCATGTGGTGCCCGGCGTGCTCGGCGTGTGCACCGGACTGTGGCATGGGCGTGTTTTCCATGGCCCAGGGCACGGTCTGGCGGTGTGCGCTGTTCAGCTCACGCGCCTGCTGGTCCGACTTGGGCACGTCGTTCCACATGGCTGCCGGGAAGCGGTTCCACAAATCTGCGTATTGCTTGCCCCACAAGCCGGTCCAGGTCATGCCGCTGACCAGCATCAACAACAGCAGGGCCGAACCCCAGAAGCCGGTGACCGCGTGCAGGTCGCGCCAGAGCAACCGACCGCGCGCTGACAGCCTCGGCCACAGTACGCCAGCGCCACTGCGCCCGCGCGGCCACCACAGGTACAGGCCCGACACCACCAGCACGATGCCCCAGCCCGCAGCCAGTTCCACCAGCCGGTCACCGACCGTGCCGACCATCAGCTCGCCATGCAGGGCGCGGGCGATGGCCTGCAGGTTCTGCTTGCCGTCCTGTTCGCCGAGGACCTTGCCGCTGTATGGGTCGACGAACACGTTCAGTTCGCGCTCGCCGTCCTGCACCACGAACTGCGCACTACGCTCTGCATTCAGTGGCGGCAGGTATTGGCTGATGTGGCCCTTGGGGTAGGCCTGGCGCACTTCAGCCAGCATCATGTCTGCGCCTTGGCGGTGGTGGCCGGCCTCGACCACCATCAGGTCGCGGTACAGCAGCGGGTCGAGCTGCGGCTTGAACAGGTAGATGATCCCGGTGATTGCCAACAGGATCATGAACGGGGCCACGAACAGCCCCGCATAGAAGTGCCAACGCCAGGCCAGGTTATAGAAATTGATGCGTGTTCCTCTCATGGGAACCTCCTGTTTGACCAGCAGAGGGGCGCAACCGAAGCTGCGCCCGTGGTTGTTGTCAGAAGCTGAAATCGACCTTGGTCCAGAAGGTCCTGCCTGGCTCGTTGACCGGCTGTGGATCGGTAGCCGGGTAGCCGAACCCGGCGTTCCCGGCCAGGTTCAAGTGCTCGGCGTAGGTTTTGTCGAACAGGTTGTCGACCCCTGCGCTGAGCTTGAGGTTGTTGTTCACCTTGTAGGCGCCGTTCAGGGAGAACACGCCGAAGCCGGCACTCTTGTCGTAGTCCTTGCCGACGACGTTCCCTTGGTTTTCGGCAATGCGGTTCTGCGCCGCCACCAGCCGCCACAGTGCGCCGACGCTCCACACATCGCGGCTGTAGGTCAGGCCCAGGCGGCTTTCCAGGGGAGGCATCTGAGGTAGCGCCTTGCCGTCACTGCTGTTCTTGCCCCAAGCGTAAGCAAGCGTGGCATCGGCCTTCCAGTTCTCAGTCAGCTGGTAGGCGGCGCCCAGTTCGCCACCCATGATGCGGGCGTCGATGTTCTGCGCCTGCGAGGTACTCATGCCCATCATGCCGGTGCGGTAGTCGAACAGGATGTAGTCGCGAATCTGCCCGACATAGCCCGAAGCCCAGGCCTCCAGGCGCTCGGTGCGGTACTGGATGCCGAAGTCGAGCTGGGTGGTCTTCTCTGGCTTGATGCCGTCGAAGGCGTTGGCCGCGCCGGGTGGTGCCATTTTGGGTGAGAACAGCTCCCAGTAGTCTGGGAAGCGCTGGGCATGGCCGAGGCCGATGTAGGTGGTGGCCGGGATGGCTGCCAGGTCGTGCTCGTAGCGGATGAAACCGCTCGGCAGGGTATCGGCACGGGTGTCGCCTTCGGTGGCGCTGGTTTTGCGGAAGTCACGCGCCGAGGCACGGTCCAGGCGGGCGCCGGTAATCAGGCGGTCCTCACTGCTGACGTACCAGGTCAGTTCGCTGAAGGCGCCGTAGTTGTGGAAGTCGGCGTCCTTGGTCCAGGCCTTGCCCTTGTGTGCGTCCACACCCATACCGCCACGCTGGCGATGTTCGTTGGTTTGCGCGTCGATGCCGCTGATCAGCTGCACGTCGGCCCAGCGCCAGGTGGCTTTGATGCGTGCGCCCAGGGTGCGGCGGTCGACGTTGCTGACCATCGGCATGCCCATCATGCCGCTACCCGACGGCGTGCGCAGGCTGTAGTTGTCCATCACATGGTCGGCGTAGTTGTAGTAGACCTGCGCCTCGACCTTGTCGAGCACCTCGCCGAGGTTGGACTTTTCAAAGCGCAGGCCCAGGCTTTCGCGCTTGAACTGCGAGCCGTCCATGCCGCGACCGGCGTAGCGGGCTTCGCCATCACCCTTGCCGGCAGTCAGCTCCAGCAAGGTGTCCTGGTCGGGTGTCCAGCCGAGGGCGACATCGCCGTTCCACTTATCCCAGCGCGACGGCACGGTGTCGTTGTTGCCGTCGTGGTAGTCGTCCGAGCGTGACTGGTTGCCGACGAAGCGGGCATAGGCCTGGCTGTTGCCGGCCGCGGCATCCAGCACCTTGTCGAAGCGGCCGTTGGAGCCGGCCAGCAGGCTGGCGTTGACGCGGCTGCCGAGGGTGCCGAATTGCTCCGGTTCGCGCTCGAAGAGGATAGTGCCTGCCGAGCCGCCGGGCCCCCAGATGACGCTCTGCGGGCCTTTGATCACAGTCAGGCGGTCGTAGGTTTCTGGCGAAATATAGGACGTGGGCGCGTCCATGCGATTGGGGCAGGCGCCAAGCATCAAGCCACCGTTGGTGAGGATGTTCAGGCGCGAGCCGAACATGCCGCGCAATACCGGGTCGCCGTTGGTACCGCCGGCACGGATCGCCGAAAAGCCGGGGATGGTCTTCAGGTAGTCGGCTCCGTCGCTGGCCGGCACGGGCTGGCGCGGGTCTTTCGGGTTGGTGACCACGGTCAGCGGCGAACTCGGGGCCACGGCGGTGATCACCGTCGGGCTCAGCTCGGGTGCGTCGTGCCCATGGCCTTCATGGCCAGGGTCGGCGGCCAGGGCCATGGGCGCGAGCAGCGAGCCGCACAGGGCGGCGATGGTCCCACGCAGGGACAAGGCAAAAACAGGGGTGCAGCCGGACATAATGATTCCAGTCGATCAGTCATGAGTCAGCGCGAAGCCTCCTGGCTTCGTGCGCAAAATGTGGTTTCAGGCGTTGATCGAATAAGGCGGGGCGCGGCTGCGCGCACCAGGGAATACAGCCTGCCGGGCATGGCCCTGGTGCGTTGGTGCAAGCAGGTGGGTGGTGGGGAGGGGGCTGCCGGCGCTGAGCGGGCTGAGGGCCTGGGGCAGGGCCGGACAGTTGAACAACAGGCTGCAGTAACCGCACTTTTCCCACATCACATGCAGCTGGCCATCGCCGCCGTGGCCGTGATGGGTGTCGCCGCCGTGCTGATGGGCAGCTGCCATCGGCATGTCCATCGGCATGTTCATGCCCGCGTGGTGGTCCATCGGCATCGACTGGGAAATCAGTGGGCCGATGAAGATCATCCACATGGCGAACAGGCTCAGCCATCCGCCACCGGCGCGCCTGAGGTCAGGGCGGGTGGTACGGCCGATGCTGTGGCGCGGCAGGCTCATGGCGCGTGCCTGTCAGCAGGTATCAGTGCGCGTGTTCGTGGGCCTGCGGCTGGTCCGCTGGCGCCTGCTTCTGCACAGCCACTTCGACGGTGATGTCGCCGGCCTTTTCGAAGTGCAGGGTCAGCGGGAAGCGTTTGCCGTCGCCGAGCAGGCTACGGTCCTTGGGCTGCATCAGCATCACGTGGTAGGCGCCGGGGGCAAAGGTCAGGTCCTTGCCGGCAGGCACTACCACGCTGGGCACCTGTTGCATCTTCATGGCGCCGCTGGCGCTCATGGCATGCTCGTGCAGTTGCGCGTCATCGCTGATGGGGCTGTCGACGCCGAGCAGGCGGTCATCGGCCTGGCCATTGTTGTGCACCACGAAATACGCAGCGACGTTAGGCGCGTTGGGTGGCAGTTGCAGCGACCACGGGTGGGCAATATGCAGGTCACCCACGCTGTATTCGTGGGCATTGGCAAAGGCGCCAGGCAGCAGCAGGGCGGCCATGACGAGGGCGTGCTTGAGCATGGTGAATCTCCGTTTCCATTCTGGTTCAGGCAGACAGCTTTAAGAACTCAGGTTAGCGGAGAGGCACGGGGGTTTAGCGCAGGCCAGAGCTGGCGCGGCGTGGGGTGGTACTTGGCAGGTGGCGGCAGCAGCCCGCTGAGCAGTGTGGGCGGGTTGTGCAACTGTGGTGGGTAGCCGGGCAGGGCCAGCAGCGGCACGGCACCGGAGCAGCACCAGCAGTTCATCATGCCGGCGCTGTCGTCACTTTGCGGGCCGAGGTCGATCTTGGCCAGGGCCTGAACATCGACGTTGGCCTTGTTGGCCATGCTGGAACAGAAAGCCCCCCACAGCAGCTGCTCAGCCGGGCCCTTGGGCGCAGCAGAAGACAGCGGCATGGCCAGCAGGTTGAACAGCACTGCAAGGCAGGCTATCCAGGCAATGTGCCGACGTGGGGGCATGGAGAGATCCGGTCAGGAATCGTGGTGGCTATTGTAAGGCGGAGTATAGGTAAAAATGGTGGGGTGCGGTGAAGTGACGCAGGTGGCTGGGTAATGGGGGCTGCTGTGCAGCCAATCGCGACACAAGGCCGTCGAATACTGCGCTGTCCTGTGAGAGCGGCCTTGTGTCGCGGTAGGGGCGCAAAGCGCCCCCGACACTCTCAAAGCTTGTTGCGGCCCATCAACCCGCGCACGGTCTCTTGCAGGTCAGCCGGCAACACCACCACCTTGGCATTGCTGCTCCCCGCCAGGTTCTCCATCGCGCCCACATAGCGTTCGCCCAAGAGGTACATCGCCGGCACTGTCTCGTTGCCCACCGCTTCCTTCACCAGCGAAATCGACCGCGCCGAGGCCTCGGCCAGGCTGATCTGCGCCTCGGCATCCAGCCTGGCCGCCTGCAGGCGCGCCTCTGCTTCGAGGATCGCCGCCTGCTTGGCCCCTTCGGCGCGGGTGACGTCGGCCTTGCGCTCACGCTCGGCTGCGGCCTGGCGTTCCATGGCCAGCTGCATGTTTTCCGAAGGTTTGATGTCTTGGATTTCCACCGAGCGCACGGTCACGCCCCAGTCTTCGGTCTGCTCGGACATTGCATCGCGCAGGCGGGCCTTGATCTGCTCGCGGCTGGACAGCGCCTCGTCGAGGTCCATTGCACCGACGATGGCGCGCAGCGAGGTCATGGTCAGGCTGGTGACGGCGAACGAGAAGTCCTGCACGCCATACGAGGCTTTCTGCGGGTCGACTACCTTGGCGAAACACAGGGCGTTGGCCACGATCACCGCGTTGTCCTTGGTGATGATTTCCTGCTGCTGCACATCAAGGATGATGTCCTTGGTCGGCAGGCGGTAGGCGACCACGTCCATGTAGGGGATGACAATGTTCAGGCCCGGCTTGAGGGTGCTGTGGTAGCGGCCCAGGCGTTCGACGATCCACTCCTCGCCCTGGGGCACGATGCGTACCCCCTTGAACACGGTGATCAGGACGAACAGGGCGATGGCGCCGACGACGATGAGGCTGGTCATGCTGCAAAATTCCTTTTAATGCGGATTCAGGCCCGGATAACGCGGGCGGTGTTCCCCTCGATGGCGGTCAGGCGTACCCGCTCGCCGGCGGCGATCTGGCTATCGGCGATGCAGGTCCACTCTTCGTTGCCCAGGATCGGCTTCTGGAAGCGTACGCGGCCTTTCTGGAACTCCGACACGGGAGCGGTCAGCAGGCCCACTTCGCCGATCACACTGGCGGCGGTCCAGCGCACGTCCGGCTGTTTGCGCCGGAACACTTTGAACCACAGCACAGTGGTGGCCGACGACAGCAGTACCCACAGCAGGACCTGCATGTCCAATTGCAGGCTGGATGCGGCGAGCGAGATAAGCGAGACCAGCACGGCGCCGATGCCGAACCAGAGGATGAAGAACGTTGGCAGGACCAGTTCAAGCAGGATCAGCGCGATGCCGAAGACCAGCCAGATCCACCATTGCATTTCCATATGGGTGAAACCTTCCGGGGGAGGGGTGTCGAGTTTAAGGCAGTAGAGCGGCAACGGGCCACTGGGTTCGTTGGTAGAAAAGTCTGAAATCTTTGTAGGCGTGCCTGTCGCGAAAGGGCAGCGCCTAGAGGGCGAGCGCTGTTGCCAGGTCCGTCAGTGAGGCGAATGCCCGGTCCACCTCCGGCAGTGTCGGACGTTTCAGGACAAGCACCGGCACGCCAAGCTCCCGCGCCACGTCCAGCTTCGGCTCGGTCGCCACACTGCCGCTGTTCTTGCTGATCAGCACATCGATGTGGCGGCGCTGGAACAACGCCCGCTCATCCTCGATATGGAATGGCCCACGTGCGCCAATCACTTCACAGCGCGCGTTGCCAGGGCACGCCTCCAGCGCACGCAAGGTCCAGAACTGCTCCGGCGGAATCTCGTCCAGGTGCTGCAGCGGCTCGCGCCCTAGCGTGAACAGTGGCCTGCGGAACGGCTTCAGTGCTTCGATCAACCCTGCCCAATCCTCGACTTCTCGCCAGTCGTCCCCTGCTTGTGCCTGCCAGGCGGGACGACGCAAGGCCCAGCACGGGATGCCGGCGTTGCGTGCGGCGCTGGCGGCATTGCGGCTGATTTGCGCGGCATAGGGATGGGTGGCGTCGATCAGCAGGGTGATACCCGCTTCGCGCAGGTAGCGGGTCAGGCCCTCGACACCGCCATAACCCCCGACCCGTACCTGGCATCGCAAGCCCTGCGGCACGCGGCCGATACCGGCCAGACTGTAGACATGTTCAGGCCCGAGTCGACGGGCCATGGCCAGGGCTTCAGTGACCCCCCCCAGCAACAGGATGCGCGCAGTCATTGCACACCCGCCTGGCCGACGATGCCGCCCTGGCGGTCGATGGCGAACACTTCCACGTGCACCTGCGCCGGCACGACGCTACGGGCGAAGGCCAGGGCGTGGGCACACACCGCGTCACCCAGGGCAATGCCGGCCGCATGAGCCAGAGCGAGCGCTTGCTGGCTGGTGTTGGCGCCGCGGATGGCAGCCTGCAACGCCTCGTCAGCGCCAATGTCTGCGGCCCAACCTGCCAGTTGCGGCAAGTCGATGCTGGAGTGACGACTGTGCAGGTCCATGTGCCCGGCGGCCAGTTTGCTGATCTTGCCGAAGCCGCCGCACAGGGTCAGGCGCGGCACCGGTACCTTGCGCAGGTGCTTGAGCACCGCGCCGACGAAATCGCCCATTTCGATCAGGGCGATTTCCGGCAGGCCGTAGACGCGGCGCATGGTGTCTTCGCTGGCATTGCCGGTGCACGCGGCTATGTGCGTGTAACCGTTGGTGTGGGCCACGTCGATGCCTTGGTGGATCGAGGCAATGTAGGCTGCGCAGGAGAACGGCCGGACGATTCCGCTGGTGCCGAGGATCGACAGCCCGCCGAGGATGCCCAGACGCGGGTTCATGGTTTTCAGCGCCAGTTGCTCACCACCTTGCACATTGACCGTGACCTCGAAGCCGCCCAGGTAGCCGCACGCGTCGGCCAGGCGTTGCAGGTGTTCACTGATCATGCGCCGAGGCACCGGGTTGATGGCCGGTTCACCCACAGCCAGCACCAGCCCCGGCCGGGTTACCGTGCCCACGCCGCTGCCGGCGACAAAACCAATGCCAGGTTCGGCCAGCAGGCGCACCTGGCTGTAGAGCAGGGCGCCGTGGGTCACGTCCGGGTCGTCACCCGCATCCTTGAGGGTACCGGCTTCGGCGCAGTCGCCAATCAGGCGGCAGAATTCCAGGCGCATCTGCACGACCTTGCCTTTGGGCAGGGTGATGTCCACCGCATCATCACGCTGCCCGGTGAGCAGCAGCTTGGCCGCAGCCAGGCTGGTGGCGGTGGCGCAGCTGCCGGTGGTAAGGCCGCTGCGCAGAGGCGCGGGCTGTTCGCGGGTTTCTTCACGCATCGGCGGGTTTCAGTACTTCCAGAAGGGTGATCGGCAGTGCCTGGCGCCAGGTGTCGAACGCACCCAAGGGCTGGGCATGGGCGACATGGATGCGGGTCAGCTCACCACCGTGCTGTTCGCGAAAGTGCGCCAGGGCCAGTTCGCTTTGCAGGGTGACGGCGTTGGCCACCAGGCGGCCGCCGGGGCGCAGGCTTGCCCAGCACAGGTCCAGTACACCTGCGCCGGTAACGCCGCCTCCGATGAAGATCGCATCCGGTTGTTCCAGGCCTTGCAGCGCCGCTGGCGCCTTGCCGCGCACCAGTTGCAGGCCGGGTACCCCCAATGCATCGCGGTTATGCTCGATCAACCCCTGGCGGCCTTCGTCGGCCTCGATGGCCAGGGCGCGGCATGCCGGGTGGGCACGCATCCACTCGATGCCGATCGAACCGCAGCCCGCGCCTACATCCCACAACAGTTCGCCGGGCTGCGGTGCCAGGCGCGCCAGGGTGATGGCGCGGACATCACGTTTGGTCAACTGGCCATCGTGCCGGAATGCGGCGTCTGGCAACCCCGCCAGCCGGTGCAGGCGGGGCGCATCGGGCGTAGCCAGGCATTCGATGGCGACCAGGTTGAGCGCCGCGATACCGGTGTGTGGCCAGTCCTGGGCGGTGCCGGCCAGTGCACGTTCGTGCACGCCCCCCAGGTGCTCGAACACCTGCAGGCGGCTTGGGCCGAAGCCTTGCCCGCGCAGCTGTGCGGCAATTGCCGCCGGGCTGTCGCCATCGTTGCTCAGCACCAGCAGGCGCATGCCGCTGTGCAGGTGGGCATTGAGCGCTGCCAGGGGACGGGCCACCAGCGACACCACCTGCAGGTCCTGCAGCGGCCAGCCCAGGCGGGCAGCGGCCAGGGCGCAGGAAGAGGGCATCGACAGCACGCGCATTTCTGCAGCAGGCACCTGGCGCGCCAGGCTGGCGCCGACGCCGTAGAACATAGGGTCGCCGCTGGCCAGCACGCACACTGGCTCGCCGCGAAGGGCCAGCACCGGGGCCAGCGAGAACGGGCTGGGCCAGGCCAGCCGTTCAGCGGTCACGCACCGTGGCAGCAAGGCCAGCTGGCGCGGGCTGCCGAAGACCCGCCCAGCGCCCAGCAGGGCGCGCCGGGCCTGTTTGCCCAGGCCACTGAAGCCGTCTTCGCCGATGCCTACTACTGTCAGCCAGGGTGCCATGAATTTCATTCCGCCATTTTTGGGGCCGCTTCGCGCCCCTTCGCGGGCAAGCCCGCTCCTACCGATACCGTGCAGCATGTGCAGCCTGCAGTGAACCTGTGGGAGCGGGCGAGCCCGCGAAGAAGGCGACGCGGTCCTGAATTTCTACTTGAGCGCCGAGGATGCGCGACCACCGGCTTTTCATGCCGCCGGACAAAGCAGGCATAATACCGCGCCTTCTACACTCAAGCGCATTTTCACAGACTGCCGGATGCCCCTTTGACGCAGGCCCATGCCCCCCACGTATCACCCCGCCCCTCGGCCTGCCCGGGGTTGTGGCGCATTGTCAGTGCCCGTGATGGCGGTATCTGCCGCATCAAGCTGCCGGGTGGCCTGCTGCTGGCCGAACAGGCCGAAGCCGTGGCGGCGGCGGCCGAGCGTTTCGCTGGCGGCGTGATCGAAGCCACCAACCGTGGCAACCTGCAGATTCGCGGCATTGGCAGCGAGCATCGCGCTTTGGTCGAGGCACTGCTCGCAGCCGGCCTGGGACCACGCGACGCTGCGGGCGACGATGTGCGCAACCTGATGCTCAGCCCGCTGGCCGGGCATGACCCGCTCATGCTGCTGGACGCCAGGCCGCTGGCCGGGCAGATCCTCGACCTGCTGGAAGGCACTCCGCGCTTTCACCAGTTGTCGGCCAAGTTCGCTGTGCAGCTGGATGCAGGCGAGCGCCTGGCGATGCTCGAACACCCCCATGACCTGTGGCTGTCGCCCCTGCACCTGGACCAGCAGACCTGGCTGGCGTTTGGCCTGGCAGGTTGCCCGGCAGAGGGCCAGGCGCTCGGTGCGGTGCCGCTGGCGCAGGGCCTGATGCTGGTGCGTGCCGTGCTGGAACGCTTCCTTGACCTGGCATCCCCGACGCAGACGCGCATGCGCCAGCTGCTTGAGGTGTACCCGACCGCCGAGTTTGTCGCTGGGCTCGGCCTGAACATCCGCCGCGATGCCGCCGTGCTCACATGGCGGCGTGAACAGCACTACGCCTCGTGGTTGGGCAGGTTGCCCCAGGCGCAGGGTATTGCCCTTGGCGTTGCCCCGCCGCAAGGCCGCCTGACCCCCGCGATGCTGCGTGGCGCCGCACGTATAGCCCGTGAAATGGGCGATGCCAGCATGCGCCTTAGCCCCTGGCAAAGCCTGGTGCTGACCAACCTGCAAGCGCAGCACATCGATCAGGCCCTGGCCGAACTGTCTGCGTTGGGGTTGCTGTGCCACGACCATGAACCCCTGGCGCGTATCAGTGCCTGCACCGGTGCCAGTGGTTGCGCCAAGGCCCTTGCCGAGACCAAGGCCGACGCCGTTGTCCTGGCCGCGCTGCTGGGCCCTGGCGTGCCGGCCAGCGTGCACCTGTCCGGCTGCCCCCGTTCCTGCGCTGTGGCCCACGTTGCCCCGGCCACCTTGCTGGCCCGTTCGCCGGGCCGTTACGACCTGTACCTGCGTGATGCGCGCCAGCCGGGTTTCGGTGCCCTGCGCGCCACCGACCTTACCTTGAATGAAGCAGGCGCCATGCTCGACCTGCCGACGGAGCACCTTGATGATTGACTACATCCGCGATGGTCAGGAGATCTATCGCAATTCTTTCCGGATCATCCGTGAGGAAGCCCGACTCGAGCGGATCCCCGCAGACCTTGAAAAACTCGCCGTGCGCGTGATCCACGCCTGTGGCATGGTCGACGCCATCGATGGCCTGCAGTTCTCCGAGGGGGCCGGCCGGGCCGGGCGTGAGGCGCTGCTTAACGGCGCACCGATCCTGTGCGATGCGCACATGGTAGCCGAAGGCATCACCCGGGCCCGCCTGCCAGCTGACAACAAAGTCATCTGCACCCTGCGTGACCCCAGCGTGCCGGGCCTGGCCAAAGACGCCGGCAACACACGCTCCGCTGTAGCCCTGGAGCTGTGGCGCCCTTACCTGGAGGGCAGCGTGGTGGTGATCGGCAACGCCCCTACTGCGCTGTTCTACCTGTTGGAGATGCTCGACGCCGGAGCACCAAAGCCTGCACTGATCCTCGGTTTCCCGGTCGGTTTCGTCGGCGCTGCCGAGTCCAAGGCCATGCTCGCCGCCAACAGCCGCGGCGTGCCGTTCGTGATCATGCAAGGCCGCCTGGGCGGCAGCGCAATGGCCGCCGCGGCGGTCAACGCCCTGGCCACGGAGGTGGAATGATGGCGCCGCGCGGACGACTGCTTGGCCTGGGCGTGGGCCCTGGCGATCCTGAACTGATTACCCTCAAGGCCCTGCGCCTGTTGCGCGAGGCGCCGGTGGTCGGCTACTTCGTGGCCAAGGGCAAGCGTGGCAATGCCTTCGGCATTATCGAGGCGCACCTGCAGCCCGATCAGACCCTGCTGCCGCTGGTCTACCCGGTCACCACCGAAGTGCTGCCGGCGCCGTTGTCCTATGAGCAAGTGATCAGCGACTTCTACGACGAAGCCAGCGTCCAGGTGGCCGAGCACCTGGATGCCGGCCGTGACGTGGCGGTGATTTGCGAAGGCGACCCGTTCTTCTATGGCTCCTACATGTACTTGCATGACCGTCTGGCGCAGCGCTATGAGGCAGAAGTGATTCCCGGTGTCTGCTCCATGCTCGGTGGCGCTTCGGTGCTGGGTGCGCCGCTGGTGTACCGCAACCAGAGCCTGTCGGTGTTGTCCGGCGTGTTGCCCGCTGAAGAGCTCAAGCGCCGCCTGGCCGACGCCGATGCAGCGGTGATCATGAAGCTTGGGCGCAACTTCCCCAAGGTGCGCGAAGTGCTGGCCGAACTGGGCCTGGATGGGCGTGCGCTGTATGTGGAACGGGCGACGATGGCCAACCAGAAGATCGTTCCGCTGGACCAGGTCGACCCGCAGTCGTCGCCCTACTTCTCGCTGATCATCGTGCCGGGGGAAAAATGGCAGGGATGAACATGCACAGAGCACCGGCCATCGTCATTCTCGGCCCGGGCAGCCTGATGACGGCGCAGCGTATCCAGGCCTGTTATCCCCAGGCCACGATCCATGGCCTTGAGGGGCGTGTCGAGGGTGCGGACCAGTCGTACGCGTCGTTCGGCGATACCCTGCGCGGGTTGTACCAGCAAGACACGCCGATCATCGCGTTGTGCGCCGCGGGTATCGTTATCCGCAGCTTGGCCAGTCTGCTCAGCGAGAAGGGCAGCGAGCCGCCGGTACTGGCCGTGGCCGAGGATGGTAGCGCGGTGGTGCCGTTGCTCGGAGGCCTCGGCGGGGTGAACGTGATGGCGCGGGAAATCGCCGATGCGCTGGGCGTTCCCGCGGCCATCACCACCAGTGGTGAGCTGCGCTTCGGTACTTGCCTGCTGAACCCGCCGCAGGGCTATGCATTGGCCGACATCGAGCAAGGCAAGCGCTTTGTATCCGACCTGCTGGCGGGTGAGTCCGTGCGTATCGAAGGCAACGCACCCTGGCTGCAGCTGGCGCAGTTGCCTGCCAGCGAAGCGGCGCAGCGCACCATCCATGTGGGGCATCAGGCGCGCCCGGCCAACCGTGATGAGCTGCTGATCCACCCGCGCCAGGTGGTGGTGGGCGTTGCAGGTGGCAATCTGCACAGTATTCGCGCAGCACTGCTGCAGGCCGGCATCGCCGAGCCCTCGCTAGCCTGCGTGTTGGCCGACGAGCGAAACATGGCCGACAGCGCCTTGCACGAAGCTGCGCGGGCCCTGGGTGTCCCTTTGCGCTTCGCCCCCCGCCCAGGCGATGTGACCAGCATGGTCGCTGCGGCGGTGCCCGATGCCGAGGTGATAGCGCTTGAAGAGGTCGTGGTCGCAGTGGCGCCTGCCCCGGTCGACGTAGCGCAGGTCGGCCGCCGTCGCGGTCGCCTGGCGGTCATCGGCCTTGGCCCAGGTGCGGCGGAACTGATGGTACCTGCGGTCAAGGCCGAACTTGCGCAGGCCGAAGATGTGCTTGGTTACGAAACCTACGTGCGCATGGCTGGCCCGTTCCGCAGTGACCAGGTGCTGCACTGCACCGACAACCGCGAAGAGATGCAGCGCGCCCGACATGCCTTCGAACTGGCGGCCCAAGGCCGTTCGGTGGTGGTGGTGTCGTCGGGGGACCCGGGCGTTTTCGCCATGGCCGCTGCGGTGCTCGAAGCATTGCACGAATCCAGTGACCCTGCCTGGCATCGCGTCGACCTGCAGATTTTGCCGGGGGTATCAGCCTCGCTGGCAACCGCCGCCCAGGCAGGTGCACCGCTGGGGCATGACTTCTGCGTGATGTCGCTGTCGGACAACCTCAAGCCCTGGTCGATCATTGAAAAGCGCCTGGACCTGGCTGCCCAGGCCGACCTGGTGCTGGCCTTCTACAACCCGATCTCCAAGGCCAGGCCGTACCAGCTCGGTGTGGCCCTGGAGGTTGTGCGCCGACACCGTGACGGGAACACGCCTGTAGTCCTTGGCCGTGACATCGGTAGGCCGGGGCAGACGCTGAAGGTAGTCACCTTGGCCGAACTGCTGCCAGAAATGGTCGACATGCGCACCATGGTGCTGGTTGGCTCTTCCACTACCTGCACGTTCGACCGCGCAGCGGGTGGGGTCTGGGTCTATACCCCTCGCTGGTATGGCGCAAAGCCTTGAGCGGCGGCAGCCCGGGCAGGTGAGGAACTGCTTCGTGGCAGATTGATGCAAAGGTCACAGGTAGGTTTGCGGCTGGAGCCATCCGGCTTCAACCCTTCCTGGAGACTTTCCCATGACGACCGATAAAGAGAAGCTGCAGCTTCAGGTTCTGCCGGACAAGAATCTGTTCGTGTTCCCCGACCTGATGGGTGAGCAAAACCGCGATGCTGCAAAGGCTTGTCATGCCCTGGCAACGCAAGGTGCCAACAAGCAGCATGACCCTATCCGTGAAACGCAGCTCTGGTTCAAGCACTACATCTACCTGATGTCCAAGATGGGCTGGGCGCCGACCAATGTCGATGTACAGCAGATCACCGAACGCAATATGCGCCTTGAGATCAGCAACTTGCTGGGCAAGGGCCTGCAGGCGGCATATGGCGCTTTCACGGGTGACGTGGCAACTGCCCTGGACAATCTCGGCAAAACGGTTGTTTCAGCCTTGGCCGCCAGCACCAAGAACGTCGAGTTGCTCGACCGCAAGTCGGTGGAAGATGACCGAACCGGGCTGAGCCTTACCAAGTGCGAGCAGACGGACGGCGGCCAGGTGGCGATGCTTGTCAGCGCGATCCAGACCGACGCCAAGCCTGACAAGGCTGCCAACTATCTGCTGGTCAAGTGGGAAAGCAACGGCACTTCCAATTTTGCCTGTGGTGCGGTGTTGAATTTCGATAAGCGCCAATACGACAAAGTTCGCGCCCTTGTAGAAACCAAACTTGACGACAATGCCCTGCAGGTCCTGCTGGCGCTGGAACTCTGACTATGAAGTTGGCCTGTCGACATGGCGTCGACGGGCCTGGAGGGCATTCTGATGCACGCCAATTACACTTTGTGGTTGAACGGCAATAGCCTGGTATTGATCGACAACTCCATCACTGCTTCATGCGCAGAGGCGCTGTTGGATGTTCAGCTGGCCGCCTACCTGACCGCTAACAAGGGTCATGCCATTCAGGACGCTGTATGGCAAAAGGAATATCTGCGAATTCAGGGTAACTTCGGCTGCACGCTCGCGACCTTGCACGCCAGCGCCGTGCCCGCTGCACCTGCAGTGGCCTGTGAACCGTGGAAGGTGCTGCGGGCCAACCTCTTGGCTGGCATGCCCAGCGCCCTGCAGGGGCCGGTAGCCACATGCCTCGACGCTTATTCCTGCCAACCAGACGATGCCATAGAACAGTTGTTATGGGCGGAATGTGTTCGGCCCCCGGACGATAAAGGCGTGAGCCATGTACGTATGGAGTTGCGCCTGATACTGGCCGATGCAGGTGTCATCACTACCGCGTTGGCCTTTAGCACAACAGAGCACCTGGCGACGGATTGGCTGTGGCAGCCACTGAATCTTGCCAGTGCCCATGCTACTCAGCAGTTCGATGCCAATTATTTCATCCATGAAAAAGTGATCAGTTCGATAAGTGCGGGCTTGCATGACTCCATCAAGGTCAAGCAATTGCAGTACCGCAGCCAAGTCAAATTTGCGAAAATATCAGGAGTCGAAAATGAGTGAATTCAATCAAGGTGCTGCCAGTGGCAAACTCGTCCACAGCAGCCTGCTGTCATTCTTGCCAGGTGTTAGCCGCGAAGCCCGTGACGACATCCTGTTGGCCAATGCATTTGCCCAGCAAGTAGCTTGGGGAGACTTTAACGAAGGCCTGGAGCAGGACTGGTTCAGGAACTACTGGCGTAATCTTGCGTTTCTGGGCTTTGATGGCAAGCTCGCGCCCACTGCGACTCGACCGGGGGCGGACAGGGCCAGCCTTGCCGAGCAGGCGCTTGCCCAGATTCGTCAGAAAGGCTCCGCCGGTCATTACCAGTCTGCCCAGTCGTCGCTTCAGGCGCTGCGCAAGGACAGCCAGGCATTGACCGCGTTCGAATCCAGGGCAGTCTCCAAAGCGGTCGGGCGCTTTCAGTTGCTGCCTTGCTCACAGCAGTCGAGCGGCTTCATCGACATGGTGTTGGTCCATATGGAAATGTCGATGAAAAAGACCGCCAAGGACTTCTTGTTCATGCAGCTGAACAGTGAAGTAAAAATCCTGGACATGCGTGTCGAAGTGATCCACTTCAACTTGCAGGGGTTCCGCGAAGACTACCGCAAGCGGGCCCAGGCCAGTGTCGACAAGCAAAATGGCAAGGCTATCCTTGAGCTGCAATTGTAGGCCTCAGCGTGGAAAGCTTAGGGCAGCAGGTAACCGCGAATCCCGGTAAAGATGATCTGGGCTGCCAGGGCACACACGAACAGCCCCATCAGGCGGCTGACGATTTGCAAGCCCTGGTCACCGAGCAGGCGCTCGATACCGTGCGATAGATACAGCACCAGGCCTACGGTAAAGCTGGCCAGGGCAATGCTGACGATGGCCAGCAGTTTTTCATCCCAGTGCGGCTGGCTTACCCCCATCACCAACAGGGCACCGATGGTACCGGGGCCAACGGTCAGCGGAATGGTCAGCGGTACGATGGTCACATCCTGCTGAACGTTGTCGGCCTGTACCGCCGGCTTGCCCTGGGCCATGCCCAGTGCCGAAATGAACAGGACGCTGCCGGCACCGATGCGGAAGGCATCGGCGGTGATGCCGAAAATTCCGAAGATCGCTCGCCCGAACAGGTACAGCAACACGCTGGCGACCAGGGCTGCGAACGCGACCTTCCAGGCCAGTTGCTTGCGCTCCTTGCTGGAGTGGCCACGGGTCAGGCTGATAAAACACGACAGCACGAAGAACGGGCTGTAGAGCACGAGCATTTTCAGGTAGACGCTGAACAACTCATGGAGCATGAGCAGTGTTCCTTGGGTTTATGCCGGCGCGGCCTTGTGTCGCCAGACCGCCCCTGCAAGGGCAATGGATATCGGTCAGGACGTATGTGCCGGGTCCGCCTTGGCTTCCCGGTGATTGGCCCAGTATTGAATCAGCTCGCGCAACTGCGACAACTCCACCGGCTTGGCCATGTGGCCGTCCATGCCTGCCAGCCGCGCGCGTTCCTTGTGTTCGGCCAGTATGTGCGCAGTCAGTGCCACCACCGGCGTGCGTTGGCGCTGGTTGTCAGCTTCCCAGGCCCGCAACTGCTGAGTGGCCGAGAAACCGTCCAGTATCGGCATCTCGCAGTCCATCAACACCAGGTCATAATGCTGCGCCTTCATCGCCTGCAAGGCCTCTTCGCCATTGCAGGCGGTATCGGGCTTGAGGTTGAGCTTGCCGAGCATGCTGCGGATCACCTTGGTCGAGATGCTGTTGTCTTCGGCGACCAGCACGCGGAAGTCGCCTGGCAGGTCCAGCGCCTGCGGGACGCCAGGCAGGCTGGCGGGCATCGCCTGTTCGCGGCCGCGCTGGGCCAGCTCCTCGGCCAGGGTGGTCTTCAATGTATAACCGGCCACCGGCTTGGCCAGTATTCGCTTGACCCCGGCGTTGCGCGCGAAGACTTTGCTCGGCGCATTGCTGATGCCAGTGAGCATCACCACCAGAATGTCATGGTTCAGGCTCGGGTCTTCCTTGATCTTGGCGGCCAGCTGCATGCCGGTCATGCCGGGCATGTTCTGGTCCAGCAGCACCGCGTCGAAGTAGTCGCGCAGGTGCGCCTTGGTGCGCAAAAGGGCCAGAGCCTCCTTGCCCGACGGCACCGCGCTGACGTTCATGCCCCAGGCGCTGCACTGCTGTACAAGCACCTTGCGGCACGTGTCGTTGTCGTCCACCACCAGCACACGGGCATCGCGCAGCGGGCTGTCGAGGTCTGCCGGTGGCTGTTCCAGGCGTGAAGGGTCCAGCGGCAAGGTCAGCCACAGGGTGTTGCCCATGCCGGTGTTGCTCTTGATGCCGAACTCGCCCTGCATCAGGCCGATCAGCTGTTTGGCGATAACCAGCCCCAGATGGCCGCCCAGCTTGTTGCTGGAAAGGAAGTGGTGGCTGTGCAACTCGGCCTGCAGCAAGGCTTCACGGTCGGCAGCGGGTAACGGTTCGCCGCTGTCCTGCACGGCGATACGCAGGCGTGGCACGTCGCCACGTTGATCCAGCGCCACCACCAGCAGGATCTCGCCCTGGTCGGTATTTTTCAGGGCGTTTTCCAGCAGGCTCGACAAGGCCTGGCGCAGGCGCGTCGGGTCTCCGCTGATCACCCGCGGGACTTGTGGCTGGGTGAAGCTGATCAGCTCGATGTTCTGTTGCTCGGCCTTGGCGCGGAAGATGTTCAGGCAATCCTCGATCAGCGCGTTAAGGTCGAACTGCACATCATCGAGCTCGATCTGCCGGGATTCCAGCTTGGAAATGTCCAGAATTTCGTTGATCAGCGTCAGCAGCTCGTTGCCGGCGCTGTGGATGGTCTGCACATAATCCCGTTGCTTCACCGACAACGGGGTGCCCAGCAGCAGTTCAGTCATGCCTAGCACGCCGTTCATCGGGGTGCGGATTTCGTGGCTGATCTTGGCCAGGAACTCGGCTTTGGCATTGATTTCCGCATCGCTGGCGGCCAGTGCACGGCTGGCGCTGAAACGCTCCTCGCTTATGCGCCGCAGCCGTTCACTGACTGCCAGGTTGAGCAGCAGGCCACTGACCACGGTCAGGCCCAGCAGGATGCACAGCAGCCAGGGTGTGGAGGTGCGTGTCAGGCCTAGCAAGGCTGGCAGCAGTACCAGGCCACCGAGGTTGAACACCACCATGGCCAGGCTGAACAGGCGTCCGGGCGCATAGCCCTTGTACCAGTGGTAGCTGCTGACCAGTAGCATGCTCACGCTGCCCAGCGCCATCAGGGCATAGGTCATCAGGTTCAGTGGCAGGGTATCGACGAACAGCAGCACCAGGCCACTGAGCCCGACCAGCAGCATCTCACCTTGCAGCAGGCGGTTAAGCCGTGGCGAATTGCACGGCGAAAAGAAATGTTGGGTGAAATACAACCCGGACAGACCGGCCAGGACCAGCGTCAGGTAGGCGGCGGGCGTTTGCGCACTGTGCCACACATGCCACCAAGGGCCGCTGAGGTTCAGCAGGATCAGGCCGCTGAGCAGCATCAGGCCATGGTACAGCGCCAGGATCAGGGTGGTGCTGGAGCGGGTGTAGAGGAAGCGGATCAGGTTGTGCATGATCAGCATGATCAGGCCGCCGAACAGCATGCCGAACAGCAGCGGCTGGCGTTGGTCCGAGGCAGCCTGGGCCGCAGGCTCAAGGCTGATGGCCGGACGCAACTGGTGCTCTGAAACCAGGCGCAAGTAGATGTCCAGCGGTTGCCTGCTGTTGGGCAGGGGCAATACATGGTCGCTGCCACGCAGAGTCGGGCTGGCATTGCCGGCCTGGCGCCCGTGGTGCAGCTGACGCAGAAGTTGCTCGCCTTCGAGGGCGTAGAGGTCCAGGCCAGAGAGGTCCGGGGCAAATACCCGCAGCAGTTGCTCCTGGTCACCTGGCGCCAGACGATAGTGCAGCCACAAGGCCTGTCCAGCCGGGGCAGCATCAAGGTCGGCCAGAGGCAGTGGGCTGAACTGGTTGCGATAGCGCTCGGAGCGCACATCGCTCAGTTGCAGGTTGGCCTGTTCGTCGAGCAGAACGGTCCAGCCTCCGTCATGTTCGGCCGCAGCCGGAAACATGCAGAGCAGGGTCAGCAAGCTGACGATCAGAGCTGAGGCAATCCGAAGCCGACGCACTACGAAATCCCTTCTTGGCCGATGTGCCGGGTACTCACTATGCGCGGCGCGCCAAGTCGAAGGCAAGGCCTATGCCGGGCCCTGTCGACGAGCCGGATGCCGTAGGCTGAAACCGCTACGGCATACCGGTAGTACTTACTGCTGGTGCTCACCGCACTCGCGGGCGATGGCCCGATAGCCGATGTCGGAACGGTAGAAGCTGCCGTTCCAGCTGACTTCCTTGGCCAGGCGATAAGCCTGCTGCTGCGCGTCGGCAACGGTGCTGCCCATGGCGGTGGCACACAGTACGCGCCCGCCGTTGGTGGTTACCTTGCCATCCTTGAGCGCAGTGCCGGCATGGAATACCTTGCCTTCGATCTTGGCGGCAGCGTCCAGGCCGTTGATCACGTCGCCCTTGGCGTAGTCACCCGGGTAACCGCCAGCTGCCAGGACCACGCCCAGGCTCGGGCGCGGGTCCCACTGTGCTTCGACCTTGTCCAGTGCCTTGGCGAATGCAGCTTCCACCAGCAGTACCAGGCTCGACTCCAGGCGCAGCATGACCGGCTGGGTTTCCGGGTCGCCGAAGCGGCAGTTGAACTCGATGACCTTGGGGTTGCCTGCCTTGTCGATCATCAGGCCGGCGTAGAGGAACCCGGTGTAGACGTTGCCCTCCTCGGCCATGCCGCGCACGGTTGGCCAGATCACCTGGTCCATCACGCGCTGGTGCACGTCGGCGGTAACGACCGGGGCAGGTGAGTAGGCACCCATGCCGCCCGTGTTCGGGCCGGTGTCCTGGTCGCCGACGCGCTTGTGGTCCTGGCTGGTGGCCATGGGCAGCACATTGTGGCCGTCGACCATGACGATGAAGCTGGCTTCTTCGCCGTCGAGAAACTCTTCGATCACCACACGTGAACCTGCTTCACCGAAGGCGTTGCCAGCCAGCATGTCGCGCACGGCGGCTTCGGCTTCTTCCAGCGTCATGGCGACGATCACGCCCTTGCCTGCCGCCAGGCCATCGGCCTTGATCACGATCGGCGCGCCTTTTTCCTGCAGATAGGCCAGCGCAGGCTCGATCTCGGTGAAATTTTGGTAGTCGGCGGTCGGGATCTTGTGACGCGCCAGGAAGTCCTTGGTGAAGGCCTTGGAGCCTTCCAGCTGGGCCGCGCCCTTGGTTGGGCCGAAGCAGTCCAGGCCGCGGCTGCGGAACAGGTCGACCACGCCAATAACCAGCGGGGCTTCCGGGCCGACGATGGTCAGGTCGACGTTTTTCTCGGCGAAGTCGGCCAGTTGCTCCAGAGCGCACACGTCGATGGCGACGTTCTCGCACTTGGCTTCAATGGCGGTACCGGCGTTGCCCGGGGCAACGAAGACTTTCTCGACGCGTGGGTCCTGGGCGACTTTCCAGGCCAGGGCGTGCTCACGGCCGCCGCTGCCGATAATCAAAACTTTCATGTCAAAACCTCTGTTTGGCAGCGAACCTCGGCCCCCGTAGGAGCGGGTTTACCCGCGAATGCGGCGGTGAATCCACCATCGTATTCGCGGGCAAACCCGCTCCTACAGGGGCCGAGGTTCGCTCGACCAGCTGAAATTAGTGGCGGAAGTGGCGCATGCCAGTGAAGACCATGGCGATGCCGGCCTCGTCGGCAGCAGCGATGACTTCAGCATCACGCATCGAACCACCCGGCTGGATCACGGCGCTGATACCCACTTTAGCTGCATTGTCGATGCCGTCACGGAACGGGAAGAATGCATCCGACGCCATGACCGCGCCCTGCACCTGCAGGCCAGCGTGCTCGGCCTTGATTGCAGCAATGCGGGCGGAGTTGACGCGGCTCATCTGGCCGGCGCCGACGCCGATGGTCTGGCGCTGCTTGGCGTAGACAATGGCGTTGGACTTGACGAACTTGGCCACTTTCCAGGCGAACACCAGGTCGTGGATCTCTTGCTCGGTCGGGGCACGCTTGGTGACGATCTTCAGATCATCGGCGGTGATCATGCCGATATCGCGGCTTTGCACCAGCAGGCCACCATTGACGCGCTTGAAGTCCCAACCGGCAGCGCGCTCGGCTGGCCACTCGCCGCACTCCAGCAGGCGTACGTTCTGCTTGGCAGCCACCACGTCGCGGGCGGCCTGGGAGATTTTCGGGGCGATGATCACTTCGACGAACTGGCGGTCGACGATGGCCTTGGCGGTTTCGCCGTCCAGTTCACGGTTGAAGGCGATGATGCCGCCGAACGCCGATTCGGTGTCGGTCGCGTACGCCAGGTCGTAGGCCTTGCGGATGCCGCCTTCGTCTTCCGGTACAACCGCCACGCCGCACGGGTTGGCGTGCTTGACGATGACGCAGGCCGGCTTGACGAAGCTCTTTACGCATTCCAGCGCGGCATCAGTGTCGGCCACGTTGTTGAATGACAGTTCCTTGCCTTGCAGCTGGACAGCGGTGGAAATGCTGGCTTCGCCTTTCTTGGCTTCTACATAGAACGCCGCGCTCTGGTGCGGGTTCTCGCCATAACGCATTTCCTGTGCCTTGACGAACTGGCTGTTGAAGGTGCGCGGGAATTCGCAGCGCGCCTCGGTGCTCAGAGTGTCCTTGGCCTGGTCGATGGTGCCCATGTAGTTGGCGATCATGCCGTCGTAGGCAGCCGTGTGCTCGAATGCCTTGAGCATCAGATCGAAGCGCTGGGCATAGGTCAGGCCGCCGGCCTTGAGGCCTTCGACGATGCCGGCGTAGTCGCTGGCGTTGACGACGATGGCCACGTCCTTGTGGTTCTTGGCTGCCGAACGGACCATGGTCGGGCCGCCGATGTCGATGTTCTCGATGGCGGTCGGCAGGTCACAGCCAGGCTTGGAAATGGTGGCTTCGAACGGGTACAGGTTGACCGCAACCAGGTCGATCGGCTTGATGCCGTGCTCGTTCATGATGGCGTCGTCGGTACCACGACGGCCGAGGATACCGCCGTGGATCTTCGGGTGCAGGGTTTTGACCCGGCCATCCATCATTTCGGCGAAGCCGGTGTAGTCGGCCACTTCCACCGCGTTTACGCCGTTGTCCTTGAGCAGCTTGTAGGTGCCGCCGGTGGACAGGATCTCGACACCGAGCTGCTGCAGCTCACGGGCGAATTCGAGGATACCGGTCTTGTCGGAGACGCTGATCAGGGCGCGGCGGACTGGCAGGCGGGTAGTCTGGTCGGTCATTTCGGGTTCCAATAACGCGGTGGAGTCAGCAAAAAAGGCGCCTCTGTTCAGGGAGTCGCCTTTTCTGGATGGGATTCTGGCTTACAACAAGTCGTACTGCTTGAGCTTCTTGCGCAGGGTGCCTCGGTTCAGCCCGAGCATCTCGCTGGCCTTGGTCTGGTTGCCCTTCACGTAGTTCATCACGCTTTCGAGCAGGGGCGCCTCGACTTCGGACAGCACCAGGTTGTACACGTCCGTCACGGTCGCGCCTTCCAGGTGGGCGAAGTAGTTGTGCAGCGCCTTCTCGACGCTGTCGCGAAGGGTCTGGCCCTCTTCGCTCGGCGTGTTGAGGTGCTGTTTCAGGTTGGCGTTATCGCTCACGGGCGTTGTTCCACTCACAAATGTCTCGGTCATCATCGTCATGCGGCCACCCCTTGTCCGTCCTCTGTCTCAAGGCTCTGTCGACGTTCGCTGAAAAACGCGCGAACGTTGGCGCACTGCGCTTGTGTGTCTTCCAAAGCGTTGAACCGGGCGCGAAACTCCTTGCCGCCGGGTCGTGTTGCCAGGTACCAGCCAACGTGCTTGCGGGCGATACGTACGCCCATCACATCGCCATAGAAGGCATGCAGCGCGGCCAGATGCTCCAGCAGGATGCGTTCCACTTCGTCCAGTTGCGGCGCTGGCAGATGTTCGCCAGTGCGCAGGTAATGCTCGATCTCGCGAAAGATCCAGGGCCGCCCCTGGGCAGCCCTGCCAATCAACAGGCCATCGACCCCGGTGGTTTCCAGCACCGCCCGGGCCTTTTCTGGCGAGGTGATATCGCCGTTGGCAAAAACCGGGATTGACACCGCCTGCTTGATGGCAGCGATGGTGTCGTATTCGGCAACGCCTGTGTACAGGTCGGCACGTGTGCGGCCGTGCACCGCCAGCGCCTGGATGCCGGCCTGTTCGGCGATCTTCGCCACGTTCAGGCCGTTCTTGTTCGCCCGGTCCCAGCCGGTGCGGATTTTCAGGGTCACCGGTACGTCCACGGCGCTGACCACGGCGTGGAGGATCTCGCTGACCAAGGCTTCATCTCTCAATAAAGCAGAGCCTGCGGCTTTGTTGCAGACTTTTTTTGCCGGACAGCCCATGTTGATATCGATGATCTGGGCACCCGCTTCGACATTTGCCCTTGCCGCCGCTGCCATCATCTGCGCATCACCGCCGGCGATCTGCACCGAGCGTGGCTCGGGATCACCTTCATGGATGCGGCGCAGGCTCGACTTGCGGCTGTTCCACAGGCTCATGTCGCTGCTGACCATTTCCGACACCACCATGCCGGCGCCCAGGCGCTGGCAAAGTGTACGGAAAGGCTGGTCCGTGACGCCGGCCATGGGCGCGAGGATCAGGTTGTTACGTAATGTGTATTGGCCGATGCGTACCGCCGACATAGGTGATCCCTGTTGTGGGGCCGAATCTTGGAGTTCGAAAAAGGGTTGGCATGATACCCGCTCTCGATGACTGGATAAAGATGGATTTGGATAAAATCTGAACAGTTGTCGGCTTATGCCATTACGCTTCAAGCAGCAAGCGACAGGACAAAAAGCGGTTGCGGTTTGGGCTTCTTGTCTTGTCGCTTGTTGCGGGCCGCTTGTCGCTTACTCCGGCGAGCGGAAGCTAAGGCTGTAATTCACGGCCTTCGGCCCAGGGTCGAGGATGTCCAGGGCAATGTGGATGGGTGTCTGGCTGGGCATTTCGCCGCGCCCTGCCAGTTCGCCCGACAGGTACTCGCTCGGCTTGAAGCGACGGCTGGCGATCAGTTGGCCATTGAGGTCGGCGAAGCGTAGTTCCAGCAACGGGAACGGCTGGGCGAACGGCGCGCGGTTGTAGATGATTGCGTCGACAATAAGTGCGCCCTTGAAGTCGGGGTGGCTGCGCACCACCAGATTGCTGCTCTTGATGCGTGCGATATCGACGCGGGTAGGGACCTGGCAACCGACCATCGGGCAGATCTGCTGGAAGATCGGCCGATACTGGTCCTGGCGGGCCATTTCGTCGAAGTGGAACCATACGTACTGGAATGCCAGCAGGCCGGCAGCCAGCAGGGTCAGAAAGCCCCATAGCAGGCGCTTGCCCCAGTTGGGTGCGGGTTTTTCCCAGCCTAGTTGCAGCGGGTCGTCGACCACGTCGACCAGCGGCTCCTTGCGCGAGGGGCGCTCGGGTTTGCCAGCAAAGCCTGGTTCCAGGCGCTCGCCGGGCAGCGGCTCGACGTGGTCGTCGTCATGCGCCGACAGGCGCAGCGCCAGTGGTTCGTCGTCGCGGGCGCTCAGGCCTTTTTCCGGGGTTTCGTCATCGCTGATGCGCAGCGGTTCGCTGAATGCGGGCTGGTCATCGCGTTCGGCCGCACGTTGCACGGGCGGCTCGCCATCGATGTCCAGGTCAAGGTTGCTGCCCAGGGTAGGCTCGGTGCGCTCGCCGGGTGCAGGCTCCAGGTCCAGCTCCAAAGGTTCCGGTTCCATCAGCACCGGGGTTGGCTCTGCCGGTTCCTGCGGCGCGTAGGGCTCATCGGTAGCCGTGCCGAAAAGGTCTTCTGCGTGCTCGTCCGGGTGAAGTTCATCGCGCCGGGCCTGCAGCTTTTCATCCTGGCTGGCCGGGCGGGGCGGGGCCGGTTGGCCGCGACGCTCCAGGCGCTCCAGTTCCTTGTCGAGGTCGAGCTCGTCCAGCGCCTGGGCAGTCAGCGCCCAGTCCTGGTCAGGAGGGGCGCCGCGTGCACTGGTGGCAGGCGCTGGCGCTGGCGCCGGCTCGGCCAGCGGCTCGGCAGGTGCTGCAGGTACCGATGGCGGCACCACGGAGGCGCTGGTGGTAGCGGCGCGGTTTTGCTCCAGCAGCTGCTTGGCGGCATTGAATACCTGCAGGCAGTGGCCGCAGCGCACCACGCCACGGGCCACGCCCAACTGGTGGTGGGTGACGCGAAAGCTGGTCTGGCAATGCGGGCACTGGGTGACGAAACTGTCGGTCATGCGGCGATCCGGGAGCTGTGCAGAAAAGTATTCTAGGCCCGCTTAGCGACGCCGACCACTGATGCGCACCCAGCCGTCGCGTACGACGATCGGGTCCAGTTCAAAGTCGGCGGCATAAGCGGCGGCCACGTCTTCACCTTGCTCGGCGAGGATGCCCGACAACGCCAGCAGGCCACCTGGACGAACCAGGCCGGACAACTGTGGCGCCAGCGACACCAGCGGGCCGGCGAGGATGTTGGCAACCAGCACGTCGGCCTGCATTGCCGGCATGTGTTCGGGCAGGTACAGCGCCAGTTTCTCGTCGGCAATGTCATTGCGTTGGGCGTTGTCGCGCGAAGCCTCGATGGCCTGCACGTCGATGTCGGTACCTACCGCTTCGCGAGCGCCCAGTAGCAGCGCAGCGATGGCCAGGATGCCTGAGCCGCAGCCAAAGTCCAGCACCTGGGTGCCTTCAAGCTGCTGGCCATCGAGCCATTCCAGGCACAGGGCCGTGGTGGGATGGGTGCCGGTGCCAAAGGCCAGGCCCGGGTCGAGCAGCAGGTTCACGGCGTCCTTGTCCGGGGCATCGTGCCAGCTGGGCACGATCCACAGGCGGCGGCCGAAGCGCATCGGCTGGAAGTTGTCCATCCAGCTGCGTTCCCAGTCCTGGTCCTCGATCACTTCGGCCTGGTGTTCGGGCAGCTCGGCGCCGGTCAGCAGGCGCAGGTGGGCGAACACCTGTTCAGGGTCGGCATCGGCCTCGAACAGCGCCAGCAGGTGAGTGTGCGACCACAGCGGGGTGGTGTTGAGGTCGGGTTCGAAGATCGGTTGATCTTCGGCATCCATGAACGTGACCGAGACGGCGCCTACTTCAAGCAGCGCATCTTCATAGGTTTCGGCTTGTTCCGGGCTGATGGCCAGGCGTACTTGCAGCCAGGGCATGGCGGGCACCTTTGATAAATCGACAGGGGCAGCCCTAGGCTGCGCGAAGGCTGGCAGTTTACGCGAGTGCGGGGGATTTGTGGATCGGGGGCTGCACCGCAGTCCCCGGGCATGGATCAGACAAAACAGAGCGACAGCGACTCGGCTATATAAGCAGGCTTCTCTTCACCCTCAATCTCCAGTGTGGCAATCGCCTTTAGTAGCCACTGCCCCGGTTTTTTCTCCGCCACCTCGCCCAGTTTTACCTTCAGCCGAACCCGGCTGTCGACCTTGACCGGCTGAATGAAGCGCACGCTGTCCAGCCCGTAGTTCACAACCATCTTCAGCCCTTGCGGCAGGACGAGGATGTCCTCGATCAGCTTGGGGATCAGCGACAAGGTCAGGAAGCCATGTGCGATCGTGCCGGCAAATGGGGTTTTTGCTGCCTTCTCAGGGTCGACATGGATGAACTGGAAATCGCCGGTTGCCTCGGCGAACAGGTTGATGCGCTGCTGGTCGATCATCAACCACTCAGAGTGGCCCAGCTCCTTGCCAACGTACTGCGAAAGCTCTGTAACCGGTACATGGGGCATCGCGGACTCTCCGGGTTGTCAGTTGGTACGAAAGTACAAGATCAGCACGGCGAACCGTTTCAGTCAAGTTGCCCGCTTTTCGGCGAATATCGGTCTCTGCCTGAGCGTGCTTATAATGGCCGCCATGCCCGAGGGAGATGCTTATGCTGTTGCGTGGTTTGACCTGGCTGGTGCTGTTCCAGCTGCTGGGGACGGCGATCAATCACCTGCTTGTGCCGTTTTTGCCCGGGCCGATCATCGGCCTGCTGTTGCTGCTGCTCTTTCTCATGGCTCGCGGTGAGGTCGGCAAGCCGCTGAACGAGGCCGCCAGCAGCTTGCTGCGCTATCTGCCGCTGCTGCTGGTGCCGCCGGCAGTCGGGGTGATGGTATATGCCAAGGACATTGCTGCCGACTTCTGGGCGATTGTCGGGGCCTTGCTGATCTCCTGTCTGGTGACCCTGGTGTTTGTCGGTGTGCTGATGCAAAAGCTCATCCAGCGCCAGGGCAAGCGTGAGGAGCAGCCATGATGCTCGACTGGCAGGGCGCGCTCGATGCGGTCATTCATCACCCATTGTTCGGTATCGGCATCACGCTGGGGGCCTATCAGGTAGTGCTGGCAGCCTACGAGAAGACCCGCTGGATCTTCCTGCAACCTGTACTGGTATCGATGCTGCTGGTGATCGGTGTGTTGCTGCTGTGCGGCATCGATTACAGCGAGTACCGCAAAAGCACCGAAATCATGAACATCTTGCTGGGGCCCGCTACGGTGGCCCTGGCTGTGCCGCTCTATCTCAACCTGCGGCGTATCCGCCAACTGTTCTGGCCTACATTTACTACGCTGGTAATCGGAGGCCTGTTCGCCACGTTCTGCTGCCTGGTGCTGGGCTGGTGGTTCGGTGCCGAGCACATGATCCTGATGACCATGGCGCCGAAGTCCGTCACCTCGCCGATCGCCATGCTGGTGGCTGAGCAGATTGGCGGCGTGGCGGCCCTGGCCGCAGTGTTCGTGTTGATTACCGGGGTGATCGGGGCGATCTTCGGCCCGGCGTTGCTGAGCCGCTTCGGTGTGCACAGCCCTGAGGCGCGCGGCATGTCGCTGGGCGTGACTGCACACGCAGTAGGCACTTCGGTGGCCCTGCAGGAAAGTGACGAATGCGGCGCCTTTGCCGCGCTGGCGATGAGCCTGATGGGGGTGGCTACAGCGGTGTTCCTGCCGCTGGCGGTCAGCCTGGTGGCTTGAGGAATCGTGATGACGCTACCGCTGTTTCCGCTCAATACCGTGCTGTTTCCTGGCTGCTTCCTCGATTTGCAGATTTTCGAGGCGCGCTACCTGGACATGATCGGGCGCTGCATGAAGCAGGGCGAAGGGTTTGGTGTGGTGTGCATCGTTGAGGGCGAACAAGTTGGCAAGGCGCCGTCGGGGGTCGCTTCGATCGGCTGTGAAGCGGTGATCCGCGACTTCGTGCAGCAGGATAATGGCTTGCTGGGTATTCGCGTCGAGGGCGTGCGGCGCTTCAAACTGGAAAGCTCCGAGGTGCAGAAGGACCAGTTGCTGGTGGGCCAGGTGCAATGGCTGCCGGAGCAGGCAGACAGCCCATTGCTGGAAGCCGATGACGACCTGCTGGCGCTGCTGGTGGCCCTGGGTGAGCACCCCATGGTCGAAGCGCTGGGCATGCCGCGCCCGGTGGACGGGCGTCAGGCGCTGGCCAATCAGCTGGCGTACTTGTTGCCTTTCATGGAAGAAGACAAGGTGGCCCTGCTGACCCTCGATTCGCCGCAGCAGCGACTAGGCGAGATTCAGAAACTGCTGGAGCGGATTCAGGGTGAGTTGTTTGCCTGATGGTTCTGTATTGCCTGTGCCGGCGTACCCTGTGAATTACCCGATACCCTGTGTAGGAGCGGGTTTACCCGCGAACAGGCCGGCACAGGCAACATCAATATTGATACCTGGCCAATGCCTGCGGCAACGCATGCATGGCAAAGAACGCCAGCAACGCCACGCACGCCGGCAATACCAGCCACCAGACGCGCTGCGGTAATGCAGGCAGTGTCTGTCGGTGTTGCACCAGGGTCAGGCTAAGCGCGCACACACAACAGGCCAGCAGGGCCCCGGCCAGGATATCGGTTGGCCAGTGCGCCCCCAGGTACACCCGCGACAGGGCAATCGCCAGCGCTGGAATACACCCCAGCATCACCCAGGTCAGGCGCATGCGTGGTGGCTGCCCACGCCCCGCCAGTACGGCCATTACCAGGAAGAACGCGAACGATGCCGAGCTGTGCCCGCTGGGCATGCTGTAGCTGGTCAGTGGGTCGGTCAGTACTTCCGGCCTGGCCCGGGCAAATAGCCATTTCAGTGTGCCGTTGGCGATCGCTGTGCCCATCAGCGCGCCAGCGGCGAAAAACGCGTGTCGCCACTGACGGGCAAGCAGCAGCAGGCCGGTCAGCAGGCCACCGAGGAACAACTGGGTGCGGAAATCGCCGAGCCGTGTCACCACCACCACGGTGCTGTCGATGGCCTGGCTGCGATGCTCCTGGACCAGTGTCATCACGCCTTGGTCGAACTCATGGAGGTAGGGCCAGCCGAGGAATACACCGGCCAGGGTGATGAAGCTGAGCGCGGCAACCAGCCGGGTGCCGTGGCGCTGGTCACGCAGGCTGGTATTCAGGCTCAGGCCGATCAGCACCGCGAGGGCGCCGGCGAGGATCCCGGCGTCCAGCCAGAAGCCTTCCGGCAAGGGTAGGCGCATGGCGGCGCCGGTGGCCCAGCCGGGTAGCAGGTAGGCTACCGACCAGCCGGCACCCGCCAGCAGGCTGACGGCAATGAAGCGCGGCAGGGGCATGTCGAACATGCCGGCGACCATTGGCAGCATCGGCCGCAGCGGGCCGATGAAACGGCCTACCAGCAGGCTGGCGATGCCATAACGCTGGAAGTAGCTTTCGGCGCTGCCGATCCATTCCGGATGGTGGCGTAGCAGCGGCAGGCGGCGAATGTTCTGGTGGAAGTACTTGCCCACTGCGTAAGACAGGGCGTCGCCCAGCAGGCCGCCGAGAAAGCCGAGGAGCAGCGTCTCGCCCAGGCTGAATGCACCGTTGCCTGCCAGTACCGCAACGGTGAACAGCAGTATGGTGCCCGGCACGATAATGCCGGCGATGGCCAGGCACTCGATGCAGGCCACCAGGAAAATCGCCAGGCCAAGCCACTGCGGGTTGGCACTGAGCCAGCCAGTCAGGCTGTCGAGCCATTGGCCCATGTTCAGCTTCCTTGTTCGAGAATGAAGAAATCACGGCCTTCGACTTGGCCGCGACGTAACGGGTTCCGTGTGCAGAAACGGGCGTACTCGGCATCGACAAAACGGTACGGCAGGTGCTCGTCGCGGCCATGGGGGATGCCCAGTCGTGCGGTTTGGATAATCCGCGGCACGGCAAGGCCGCAATCCTCCACGTACAAGCGCTCGGGGTCGAAGCGTTGTGCGTCCCAGTGCGGCACTTTCAGGCCCAGTGCCCGGCACAGCAGAGTTTGTCCGGCGCACAGGCGTTCGTCGGGGCGCAGGTTGCCGCTGGCGTCGGGGTTGTTCAGTTGCATCTGTGCATGGCTGTTCGGCCCTGACAGGGCGTCCTGCCAAGGATAGGCGGACTTGATCAGCACCGCGTTGCCAGGGCCATGGGCACTGAAGTTCAACGAGTCACCGCCGCGGGCGTAGTACATGTAGATGTGCCCGCCATCCAGAAACAGGGCCTTGCGCTTTTCGGTGTACCCGAGCGAGGCGTGGCTGCCTTTGTCGGTAAGGTAGTAGGCCTCGGTCTCGATGATGCGCGCGGCCAGCCACAGGTCGCCGTGGCGGTGGCGGATTACCTTGCCCAGTAGGGCCTTGGCCAGAAGTTGTGCATCACGGTTGAAGAAATCGTCGGGCAGGGCGCAGGTTGAATGAGCAGTGCTCGCCATACCGGTCTCACAGGGTGAAAAGTCCCCATCATATCAAAATCGTCGAGCCTGCCCGTATGCGGGTATTTGTTACCGAATTTGAAACCAGGAGGCCTGGTATTTTTGTCAGTAGGCGCGGCCACTGCGCGGGGCGAATATAGGCGCTGCATTCTCTGGCGAGTTTATCAAGATGACGGACTTCAAGAAGATCGAGAAAGATCTAGGCGGTTGGACTGGCTGTGTAACCTTGGAGCATTCCGTGCTTCAGACTGGGGACATTCATCCGCTCGATACAACGGTTGTTCGCTATGACCGAGACCTTCCAACTGAAAATGGCTACACCCGGGTAGAGGCAATTTCGGTGAGGCCCCCCTTTCTGAAGGCGATGCCTACGCAGCTATGGGTTGTGAGGCGTTTTACCGACTATTCGGAGATCAAGTGCAGGCAAGCGCCTGGGTCGTCTGCACGGAGGGTGGAGGAAATTGGCGCGACGCTAATTGTAGGTAGGGAACTGGTTCACAAGGTTCCTTACGCAGGCACAGTCATAGCTGCGCAATCCAATATCCTTTGGATGCAGTCTGCAAATATGGAAGCTGTACTACGTGATAAGGATGGTACAGAAGATGCGTCCGGGGCGCGGCGCTTCGAGTCATTGTTCATTAGCGACGGAAAGCTCAAGCTTTGGCCAGAGGTTCCTAGAATGATTCCCAAATTGATCGAGGGGCATTTTCTGGAGACGGATCCTGGGCTTGTGCAGCTTGCATTTTGCAAGCGGGGGGCCAGCCAGGGGCCCCTCCACATTGGGCGAGTTGGTAGCTCGGGCAGGCCGTGGGAGATCAATTGGGCTAGAGATGAGCTTTTTGGAGAACATTCGGAGCATAGCCTACTCCTGAGAGGGTCCGAACATTTGGGTAGACTCCTTTTGGGTGTTACCAATGATCCATCAGATTTTGGCGAAGGGGAAAAATGGAGCTGGATGCATCGTCGAGGCAACGCCAAGGGCTCCCTTCCCCAGGAGAGGGAAGCTCTGGATGCGGTAGAAGAACTCCAGGCAGCGCCTCTGCTGATGCATTTGTCGCGTGGTGGTAGTCCCATTACCATCAAGGCAACTGAAACCGTTTCCACAACGCTTCGCGGGGATCAGTCGGGGACTCTGGCTGGGATGGTCTACACGCCACCTGCACGCGTTGACAGCGTCCTGGAGTACGACGCGCAAAACTGCAAGACCCAAGTCAGCGCACTGCTCAGGTCCAGTGCGTTGCCCGGTGTTCAGCTGGATGTAGTCGACCTGGGCTCCCGCGCCCGTTGTGCATTCGTGATATTCAACACAGAGCCGACTTATTACTTCAAGGTGTCGAAGGCGCAGGACGGGTTGAGACTCAGGATGTTCTATCAGTCCTGGGGAGAGGGTGAAGTCGAGGTGAGTATTGAGCACATCCAGTGGGTAATACTTGAAGGTAGCGGTTCAATGGTGAGCGGGGTGTTCAAAGCAGGCGATAGCGCCCCATTCACCACGGTGCTGGCCATTGATACTACCGATGAAAGATTTTGGTACTTCGCCGTTATCACCATCCCCTGCAATCTGGTCACGCTTGACAAAGCGCTGGAGATTCTCGAATAGCGCTGAACTGCGTCGAACCGTTGCAAGTTTGCCCTCAATCGTCAGCTGGCGCTGCGGATGCTCTGCATCGTCGGCACTGTACGGTTACAATTCGTCGCTTATCTCGCCCACCATTTTCTACCATCCGCCACCCGCCGCTGGGCGTACACCTGCGCGGCAGTTATAATCAGCCGATTTCCCCTTCGCCAAGACACCGAACCCATGACTGAGTCCGTTCTTGACTACATGACCCGCTTGGGTCGCGCTGCCCGTGAGGCTTCCCGGGTGATTGGCCGTGCCAGCACTGCGCAGAAGAACCGCGCCCTGCAGGGCGCCGCCGATGCGCTGGACGCTGCCCGTGCCGAACTCACCGCTGCCAACGAGCTGGACCTGGCTGCCGGCCGCGCCAGTGGCCTGGAGCCTGCACTGCTCGACCGTCTGGCGCTGACCCCGGCGCGTATCGACGGCATGATCACCGGCTTGCGCCAGGTGGCCAGCCTGCCAGACCCGGTCGGTGCCATCCGCGACATGAGCTACCGCCCATCGGGTATTCAGGTAGGCAAGATGCGTACCCCGCTGGGGGTGATCGGGATCATTTATGAATCGCGCCCAAACGTGACCATTGATGCCGCCAGCCTGTGCCTGAAGTCGGGAAATGCAACCATCCTGCGTGGCGGCTCCGAAGCCATCCACTCCAACCGCGCGATTGCCACCTGCATTCAGCGTGGCCTGGCCGAAGCCGGCCTGCCGGCGGCGGTGGTGCAGGTGGTCGAAACCACCGACCGCGAGGCCGTGGGCGCGCTGATCAGCATGCCGGAATTCGTCGATGTGATCGTGCCGCGCGGAGGCCGTGGCCTGATCGAGCGTATCAGCCGCGATGCGCGCGTACCGGTGATCAAGCACCTGGACGGCATCTGCCACATCTATGTCAGCCAGCATGCCGACCTGGACAAGGCCTGGAATGTGGCTTTCAACGCCAAGACCTACCGTTACGGCATCTGCGGTGCCATGGAAACGCTGCTGGTCGACCAACACGTGGCTGAGCGCTTCCTGCCAGAAATGGCCCGCCGCTTCGTGGAGAAGGGCGTGGAGCTGCGCGGTTGCGAGCGTACCCAGGCGATCATCAGCGCCAAACCGGCTACCGAAACCGACTGGCACACGGAATACCTCGATGCGATCCTGTCGATTCGCGTGGTCGACGGCCTGAACCAGGCCATCGAGCATATCAACCACTATGGCTCGCACCACACCGACTCGATCATCAGCGAACACCAGGGTGAAGCCCGTCAGTTCATCGCTGAGGTGGATTCGGCGTCGGTCATGCTCAACACCCCGACCTGCTTTGCCGACGGCTTCGAGTACGGCCTGGGTGCGGAAATCGGTATATCCACCGACAAGCTGCATGCCCGCGGCCCAGTCGGCCTGGAAGGCCTGACCTGCGAGAAGTATGTGGTGATCGGCGATGGCCAGTTGCGCGGCCAGGGGTCTTGCTGAGTTGAGCAAGGCCCAGGCAGTCCGGCGCATCGGCATTCTAGGGGGGACCTTCGACCCCGTGCATATCGGCCACTTGCGCAGCGCGCTTGAAGTGGCCGAGTTCATGGGGCTGGATGAGCTACGCCTGTTGCCCAATGCCCGGCCGCCGCACCGCGACACGCCACAGGTGGCCGCGCAGGATCGCCTGGCCATGGTCCGTGAAGCGGTGCAGGGCGTCGCTTGCCTGAGTGTCGATGCCCGCGAGCTGGAACGTGACAAGCCGTCGTACACCATCGATACGCTGGAATCGATCCGCGCCGAACTGTCCTGCAACGACCAGTTGTTCCTGGTGCTGGGTTGGGATGCCTTCTGTGGCCTACCCGCCTGGCATCGCTGGGAAGAATTGCTGCAACACTGTCACATCCTGGTACTGCAACGTCCGGATGCCGACGTAGAACCCCCTGACGAGTTGCGCAACCTGTTGGCTGCGCGCTCGGAGAGCGATCCCACCGCCATGTCCGGCCCGGCGGGAAATATTTCGTTCGTCTGGCAGACGCCGCTTGCGGTGTCGGCTACACAGATCCGACAGCTGCTGGCCAGCGGCAGATCGGTGAGGTTCCTGGTGCCGGACGCCGTACTGGCCTATATCGAGGCGCACGAACTGTATCGTGCGCCCAACTGACGGTGCCTCTGGCGCCTCATCCAACGAGTTGAACGAGTTTTATATGACCAAGCAGAAAATTTACGGCGAAGAACTGGTCGCAGTGACCAAGGCCGCGCTGGAAGACGTCAAGGCCCAGGATATCCAGGTCATCGACGTGCGCGATAAGCACAGCCTGACCGACTACATGATCATTGCCACCGGTACCTCCAACCGCCAGATCAACGCGATGGCCGAAAAGGTCCGCGAAGCCGTCAAGGCCAAGGGCGCCCAGCCACTGGGTGAAGAAGGCAAGGGCGACAGCGATTGGGTGCTGCTGGACCTGAACGACGTCATCGTGCACATGATGACCGCCGCTGCCCGCCAGTTCTACGACCTTGAGCGCCTGTGGCAGGGTGCCGAGCAAAGCCGTGCTGCCGATGGCAAGCACCACAGCCCGGACCATGTCCACGAGTACTCCGACAAGCTCAAAGACCGCGAATAAGGAAAGCGCTGTGCGTCTGCGCCTGATTGCGGTCGGCTCGCGCATGCCGAAGTGGGTCGAGGAAGGCTGGCATGAATATGCCAAGCGCCTGCCCGCCGAGCTGTCGCTGGAGCTGGTGGAAATCCCGCTGAACACCCGTGGCAAGAATGCCGACGTCGCCCGCCTGATCCGTCAGGAGGGCGAAGCCATGCTGAGCAAGGTGCAGCCTGGGGAACGCATTGTCACCCTCGAGGTCCATGGCAAGCCCTGGAGTACCGAGCAGCTGGCCACCGAGCTGGACCGCTGGCGCCTGGATGCGCGCACGGTGAATTTGATGGTGGGCGGCCCGGAGGGCCTGGCGCCTGAGGTTTGCGCACGCGCCGAGCAACGTTGGTCGCTGTCGCCGCTGACTTTGCCGCACCCGTTGGTAAGGATACTCATCGGCGAGCAGATCTACCGCGCCTGGACCGTGTTGTCCGGGCACCCTTACCACAAATGAGCCTGTAAGCAGTCCGATGTCGCAGCCGATCCGTCTCAAGGACCACGAGAAAGACGCCCGCCTGGTGCGCAACCGCGTCGTGGTCGGCGCAGTCGCGATCATGCTGCTTGTGTGCGTGTTGATCGCACGGCTGTACTACCTGCAGATCATCCAGTACGACTACCACTCCACGCTGTCGGAGAACAACCGGGTGCATGTGCAGCCGATCCCGCCGACCCGCGGGCTGATCTTCGACCGCAACGGGGTGATCGTTGCCGACAACCGGCCCAGCTTCAGCCTGTCGATGACCCGCGAACGTGCGGGTAACTGGCAGGAAGTGCTGGATACCATCGTCGAAGTGCTGGACCTCACCGCTGACGATCGCGCCCTGTTCGAAAAGCGCATGCGCCAAGGCCGCCGGCCATTCGAGCCGGTGCCGATCCTGTTCGAGCTCAACGAAGAGCAGATCGCCCGCGTGGCGGTAAACCAGTTCCGCCTGCCGGGTGTCGAGGTGGTGGCCCAGCTGGTGCGGCATTACCCGCAGGGTGCGCATTTTGCCCATTCGGTGGGTTATGTAGGGCGAATCAACGAGAAAGAGCTGAAAACGCTCGACCCGGTGAACTACAGCGGTACCCACCATATCGGCAAGACCGGCATCGAGCGCTTCTACGAGGACGCCCTGCACGGTCAGGTGGGTTACGAGGAAGTCGAGACCAACGCCCGTGGCCGAGTACTGCGGGTGCTCAAGCGCACCGACCCGAAGCCGGGCAAGGACATTGTGCTGAGCCTGGACATCAAGCTGCAGGAGGCCGCTGAAGCCGCCCTGGGAGGGCGACGTGGTGCCGTGGTTGCGCTCGACCCGCGAACCGGCGAGGTGCTGGCGATGGTGAGCCAGCCTAGCTTCGACCCCAACCTGTTCGTCACGGGCATCAGCTTCAAGGCCTATGCCGAATTGCGTGATTCGATCGATCGGCCGCTATTCAACCGCGTGCTGCGCGGCTTGTACCCGCCGGGGTCGACCATCAAGCCGGCGGTGGCTATTGCCGGTCTGGACAGTGGTGTCGTGAATGCCAGCAGCAGGGTGTTCGACCCTGGCTACTACCAGCTGCCCAACTACGACCATAAATACCGTAACTGGAACCGCTCCGGTGATGGCTGGGTCGACCTGGACACCGCCATCATGCGCTCGAACGACACCTACTTCTATGACCTTGCGCACAAGATGGGCATCGATCGGTTGTCCAGCTACATGAACAAGTTCGGTATCGGCCAGCGGGTATCCCTCGATATGTTCGAGGAGTCTGCCGGGTTGATGCCGTCGCGCGAATGGAAGCGTGCCACACGTCGCCAGGCCTGGTTCCCCGGCGAAACCCTGATTCTCGGCATCGGCCAGGGTTACATGCAGGCCACACCGCTGCAGCTGGCCCAGGCCACTGCACTGATCGCCAACAAAGGTGTGTGGAACCGCCCACACCTGGCCAAGACCATCGAAGGCCTGCCGCCGGTGGACGACAACCCGATGGAAGACATCGTGTTGCGTGACAAGTCCGACTGGGCCAAGGTCACCCATGGCATGGAACAGGTGATGCACAACGCCCGCGGTACCGCGCGCAAGGCAGCTGCTGGTGCCCAGTACCGCATTGCCGGCAAGAGCGGTACCGCCCAGGTGGTGGCGATCAAGCAGGGCGAGAAGTATGACCGCAACAAACTTCAGGAGCGCCACCGCGACCATGCCCTGTTCGTCGCTTTTGCACCGGCCGAAGCCCCGAAAATCGTGGTTTCGGTGATGGTCGAGAACGGTGAGTCCGGCTCGGGTGTCGCCGCTCCGGTGGTACGCCAGATCATGGACGCCTGGCTGCTCGACGAAAATGGCCGACTCAAACCCGAGTTCGCGCCCGCCACCGTTACCCAGGAATCGGCCCTGTGATGAACAATTTCGATCGCATGCTCTCCAGCGAGGATGTGATGCGTCGGCGTGCGAGCTTTCTGCAACGCATCCATATCGACGGCCCCTTGCTGATCATTCTGCTGACCCTTGCAGCCGGCAGCCTGTTCGTACTGTATTCGGCCAGTGGCAAGAACTGGGACCTGCTGCTCAAGCAAGCTACCTCGTTTGGCATCGGTCTGGTGTCGATGTTCGTCATCGCCCAGCTGGAGCCGCGCTTCATGGCGCGTTGGGTGCCACTGGCCTACCTGGTCGGGGTGCTGCTGCTGGTGGTGGTGGACGTGATGGGTCACAACGCCATGGGTGCCACACGCTGGATCAACATTCCTGGGGTGATCCGCTTCCAGCCCTCGGAATTCATGAAGATCATCATGCCGGCGACCATCGCCTGGTACCTTTCCAAGCGCACCTTGCCGCCCCATTTGAAGCATGTGGCGATCAGCCTGGTACTGATCGGCGTGCCGTTCATGCTGATCGTACGTCAGCCCGACCTGGGGACCGCGCTGCTGATCCTGGCCTCCGGTGCCTTCGTGCTGTTCATGGGCGGCTTGCGCTGGCGCTGGATCGTCAGCGTGCTGGCGGCAGCAGTGCCAGTGGCGGTGGCAATGTGGTTCTTCGTCATGCACGACTACCAGAAGCAGCGGGTATTGACCTTCCTCGACCCTGAAAGCGACCCGTTGGGTACCGGTTGGAACATCATCCAGTCCAAGGCGGCGATCGGCTCGGGCGGGGTGTTTGGCAAAGGCTGGCTGCTTGGCACACAGTCGCACCTGGACTTTCTGCCAGAAAGCCACACCGACTTCATAATCGCCGTGCTCGGCGAGGAGTTCGGCCTGGTCGGCATCTGCCTGCTGCTGATTGTCTACCTGCTGCTGATCGGCCGTGGCCTGGTGATCACCGCCCAGGCGCAGACCCTGTTCGGCAAGCTGCTTGCGGGCAGCCTGACCATGACTTTTTTTGTATACGTGTTCGTCAATATCGGAATGGTTAGCGGCCTTCTTCCCGTGGTGGGCGTGCCGCTACCCTTCATCAGCTACGGCGGAACATCGTTGGTGACGCTGCTCTCAGCGTTTGGCGTTTTGATGTCGATCCATACGCACCGCAAATGGATCGCGCAGGTTTGAATAAGGTGAACAATTTCATGCAAGCAGTGCGTAACTGGGCTGCCCGTTGTGCGCCTTGGATCGGCGCGGTGGGCCTGTTCGGCGCTGTACAGCTGGCCCATGCCGGCGAATACGAAGGCTCGCCCCAGGTCGCCGCGTTCGTTGGCGAAATGAGTCGCGACTATGGGTTTGCGCCTGAGCAACTGATGGGTGTGTTTCGTGAAGTGCAGCGCAAGCAGTCGATCCTCGACGCCATATCGCGCCCGGCCGAGCGGGTAAAACCGTGGAAGGACTACCGGCCGATGTTCATCACCGATGCGCGTATCGCTCGGGGTGTGGATTTCTGGCGCCAGCACGAGGCTGTACTGGCACGTGCCGAGCAGGAATACGGCGTACCTGCGCAGTACATTGTCGCGATCATCGGCGTGGAAACCTTCTTTGGCCGCAATACCGGCAACTACCGGGTGATCGACGCCCTGTCGACGCTGGGCTTCGACTACCCGCCAAGGGCCGAGTTCTTCCGCAAGGAGCTGCGTGAGTTCCTGCTGCTGGCCCGCGACGAGCAGCTCGATCCCTTGACGCTCAAGGGTTCGTACGCCGGCGCCATGGGGCTGCCGCAGTTCATGCCAAGCAGCTTCCGCAACTACGCGGTTGACTTCGACGGGGACGGCCATATCAATATCTGGAACAACCCTGACGATGCCATCGGCAGCGTGGCCAGCTACTTCAAGCGCCACGGCTGGGTGGCTGGTGAGGGTGTGGTCAGTCGCGCCTGGGTGGACGGCAAGCGCGCCGACGAAGGCCTGACCACCGGCATCGAGCCGGTGAAAACGGTTGGGGAGTTGCGTACGCTTGGCTGGTCGGTTCATGATTCGCTGCGCGATGATCTGCCGGTTACCGCCTTCCGTCTCGAGGGCGAGAGCGGCCCCGAGTACTGGATGGGCCTGAAGAACTTCTACGCGATCACTCGCTACAACCGCAGCGTGATGTATGCCATGGCGGTACATCAGCTTGCGGAACAGCTGGTTCAAGTACGGGGCGTCAAGTAATGCGCGCAATCATCTCTGGCAACGCTTTCAAGCTGCTCACCTGCCTCGCCGTCGGTGTGGCGCTGGCCAGCTGCTCTTCCAACCGCCCGGCCCCGAAAAGCAGTGGTAACGTCGTGCGCAGCCAGCCGGGCCTGGACATCAACCGGGCGCACAAGGACGGCGCACCGTGGTGGGACGTGGATGTCAACAAGATCCCCGATGCCACCCCGACCGTGCACACCGGCAACTACAAGGCCAACCCGTACACGGTGCTTGGCAAGACTTACTACCCGATGCAGGACTCGCGCAACTACCGCGCCGAGGGCACGGCGTCGTGGTACGGCACTAAGTTTCATGGGCAGAACACCGCCAACGGCGAACTGTACGACCTGTATGGCATGAGCGCGGCTCACAAGACCCTGCCTCTGCCGGCCTACGTCAAGGTCACCAACCTCGCCAATAACCGCAGCGTGATCCTGCGGGTCAACGACCGTGGCCCGTTCTATTCAGACCGCATCATCGATTTGTCCTACGCCGCGGCAAAAAAGCTCGGTTATGCCGAGATCGGTACCGCGCACGTGCGCGTCGAGGGCATCGACCCGCAGCAGTGGTGGGCCCAACGTGGCCAGACCCCGCCTATGGTGCTCAAAGAGCCGCAAGTGGCGCAGACCCAGGCGATACCGGCCAGTACCGGGCGTGTAGAGCAATGGACCCCGCCGCCACAGCAGCACGCCGCGCCCGTGGTACCGGTGCAGCTGGGTGGCAACAACGTGCCCAGCGGTAACGGTGGCAGTTTCTTGCAGGTAGGCGCGTTCGCCAACCCGGACGCTGCCGAGTTGCTGCGCGCCAAGCTCAGCACCATGGTCAATGCCCCCGTGTTCATCAGCTCGATCGTGCGTAACCAGCAGACCCTGCACCGCGTGCGGCTGGGGCCGATCGGCAGCCAGGGCGAGATCCAGCAAGCACAGGACAGCATTCGCCTGGCGAACTTGGGGCAGGCAAAGCTGGTCACAGCAGACTGACTGTGGGAGCGGGCGCGTCTGCAAGGACGGCAACACCAAACTGTCGGTTTTGTCATGAATTGCCGGTCGCGGCCATGTACAATGACCGCTTTTGCCCGCAGCGACATAACGCCGCACGTTCGCGGGCCAGGCCTAAGGCCATAAAACTAGACTGACTGGCGCTGGGCACACGATCTTGCCCAGGGAACATCTCAGACCATTAGCGATTTTCGAGAGACGGATGAACATCACCAACCTTGCCAAACGACTTTGCCTGCCTGTACTGCTGCTGATCACGCCTGCCGCCTTCGCGGCGGAGCAGATGACGCCTGCGCCACCGCAACTGGCAGCCAAGTCCTACGTACTCATGGACGCGTCCAGCGGCAACGTGCTGGTCGAGAACAACGGTGACGAGCGCCTGCCGCCAGCCAGCCTGACCAAGCTGATGACCGCCTACATCGCCACCCTGGACATCCGCCGCGGTCAGATCGGTGAAAGCGACCCGGTTACCGTCAGCGAAAACGCATGGCGTACCGGCGGTTCGCGCATGTTCATCAAGGTTGGCAGCCAGGTAACGGTCAGCGACCTGCTGCACGGCATCATCATCCAGTCCGGTAACGACGCCTCGGTCGCCTTGGCCGAGCACATCGCCGGCAGCGAAGACGCCTTTGCCGACATGATGAACAAGACGGCTGCCGACCTGGGCATGACCAACAGCCACTTCATGAACCCGACTGGCCTGCCGCACCCCGAGCACTACTCGTCGGCGCACGACATGGCAACCCTGGCCCGGGCGATCATCAACGTCGACCCGGCCCACTACGCCATCTACTCGCAGAAAGAGTTTTTCTGGAACAACATCAAGCAGCCCAACCGCAACCTGCTGCTGTGGCGTGACAAGACCGTCGATGGCCTGAAAACCGGTCACACCGACGAAGCCGGCTACTGCATGGTGGCTTCGGCCGTTCGTGACGGCCAGCGCCTGATCGCCGTGGTGTTCGGTACCAACAGCGAGCAATCGCGTGCAGCCGAAACCCAGAAGCTGCTGACCTACGGTTTCCGCTTCTTCGAAACCCAGACCTTCTACCAGAAGGGCACCGAGCTGACCCAGGCCCCGGTCTGGAAGGGCGCAACCAGCCAGATCAAGGCTGGCCTGGCTGACGACCTGACCATGACCATGCCTAAAGGCCAGCTTAAACGTCTGGTGGCTTCGATGACCATGAACCCGCAGCTCACTGCACCGATCGCCAAAGGTGACGTGATCGGCAAAGTGGAAGTCAAACTGGACGAGAAAGTGGTTCACAGCGCCGACCTGATTGCCCTTGATGGCGTCGAGGAAGGTGGTTTCTTCCGCCGTATGTGGGATAGCATCCGTCTATTCTTCTACGGGTTGTTCAACTGATACGTGACCTGCATGCCCCCGCGCATACCGCGGGGGTGTTGTTGTTGCCACGGCTTACGAGGCCGTTTCCGCCATGAGCGAAGCAGACGTCAAGTCGCACAAGATCGAATTCCCTTGCGACGATTACCCGATCAAGGTCATTGGTGACACCGTTGTCGGTTTCAGGGACACGGTCATCGAGATTCTCAGCAAGCACGCCAAAGTCGACCTTTCCACCCTGGCCGAACGCCAGAGCAAGGAAGGCAAGTACACCACCGTGCAATTGCACATCGTTGCCGAAAGCGAGAACCAACTGCACGATATCAACAGCGCCCTGCGCGCTACCGGCATCGTGAAAATGGTGCTTTGATGTCCACCTGCCTCGGTTTTCGCGAGCTTGGCCTGCAGCCCTATGAACCAGTGCTGGAGGCCATGCGTCGTTTTACCGAGCAGCGCAGCCCGGACAGCCAGGATGAAATCTGGCTGGTCGAGCACCCTGCGGTCTTCACCCAGGGGCAGGCTGGCAAGGCCGAGCACCTGCTGGTACCGGGCGACATCCCGGTGGTGCAGACCGACCGCGGCGGCCAGGTCACCTACCATGGCCCCGGGCAGCTGGTGGCCTACCTGCTGCTGGATGTGCGCCGGCTGGGCTTTGGCGTGCGTGAGCTGGTTAGCCGTATCGAGCGGGCCCTCATCGACCTGCTCGCCAGCTATGCTGTTGAGGCGTCTGCCAAGCCCGATGCCCCGGGTGTCTATGTCGACGGAGCGAAAATCGCCTCCCTCGGCCTGCGAATTCGCAACGGCCGTTCGTTTCACGGCCTTGCCCTGAACGTGGACATGGACCTTGCGCCATTCCGCCGAATCAACCCCTGCGGCTATGCGGGGCTGGCGATGACCCAGCTGCGCGATCTGGCAGGTCCGATCGAACTCGACGAGGTCAGGACAAGGCTGCGCGGACAGCTGGTCAAGCACCTCGACTACGCTGAGCAGACGACCCTCACGGGCGGAATCGACTGAATATGACAACTGTGCAAGAAGCCGTGCCGAACCTGATACCTACCCAGGATGCCACCCCGCGCCCAGCGCCGAAGAAGGTGGAAGCTGGGGTCAAGCTGCGTGGTGCCGACAAGGTCGCGCGCATCCCGGTGAAGATCATCCCTACCGATGAGCTGCCAAAGAAGCCCGACTGGATTCGCGTGCGTATCCCGGTGTCGCCCGAGGTAGACCGCATCAAACAACTGCTGCGCAAGCACAAACTGCACAGCGTGTGCGAAGAGGCCTCCTGCCCGAACCTGGGCGAGTGCTTCTCGGGTGGAACCGCCACCTTCATGATCATGGGGGACATCTGCACCCGCCGTTGCCCGTTCTGCGACGTTGGCCACGGCCGACCGAAGCCGCTGGATCTGGACGAGCCGAAAAACCTGGCTGTTGCCATTGCCGACCTGCGCCTGAAGTATGTGGTGATCACCTCGGTGGACCGCGACGACCTGCGTGACGGCGGTGCCCAGCACTTTGCTGACTGCATCCGGGAAATCCGCGCGCTGTCGCCGGGCGTGCAGTTGGAGACCTTGGTGCCGGACTACCGTGGCCGTATGGACGTTGCCCTGGAAATCACCGCGCAAGAGCCGCCGGATGTGTTCAACCACAACCTCGAGACCGTACCGCGCCTGTACAAGGCCGCGCGCCCGGGCTCGGACTATGACTGGTCGCTGGACTTGCTGCAGAAGTTCAAGCAGTTGGTGCCGCACGTACCGACCAAGTCGGGCCTGATGCTCGGCCTGGGCGAAACCGACGAGGAAGTGATCGAAGTGATGCACCGCATGCGCGAGCATGACATCGACATGCTCACCCTTGGCCAGTACCTGCAGCCGTCGCGTAGCCACTTGCCGGTGCAGCGTTTCGTTCACCCGGACACCTTTGCCTGGTTCGCCGAAGAAGGTTACAAGATGGGCTTCAAGAACGTTGCTTCTGGCCCGCTGGTGCGTTCTTCGTACCACGCCGACCAGCAGGCTCACGAAGCCAAAATCAAGCTCTGAGCTATGCTTTAGCCTAGAGCAGAGCCACAGATGCCGATGCGCGCCCAAGGGCGGCATCGGCATTTTTGTTTGTGTCCCATGCGCTGCAAGGAGCCGCGATGTACTGCGCCAAAACCTTCCAACCCATCCTGCCAGCCGCGCTGCCGGCCAACGCCTGTTTTGCCATTGTCGCCCCGGCGGGCGCGGCGCGGCTTGATGCGCACAAGGTTAGCCAGTGGTTCGATGACCGCGGCTACCGTTGCCGTATCTACCCAGGTGCCCTGCAGGCGCAGGGTTACCTGGCCGGGTCGGACCAGCAACGCCTGCAGGACTTGCATGGCGCTTTTGCCGATCCGGCCATCGACGCCATCCTGTGCATGCGTGGGGGTTACGGCAGCATGCGCCTGCTTGACCGGCTCGACTTTGAACTGATCAGGCACAACCCAAAGCCGCTGATCGGCTACAGCGACATCACCGCGCTGCATACGGCGATCTACCGGCATGCCGGGCTGCTGACCTTCCATGGGGGGATGCTCAATGCCGACCTGTTGGGGGCCAAGTTGCCACCGACCGAGTCGTCGTTGCTGGCGCAACTGGGTGGGCATGTGAGGGCAGGCGAGCAGGTCGTGCACCCGGCGGGCTTCGCTTTGGATTGCGTGCTGCCGGGGGTGGCCAGCGGGCCGCTGCTGGGGGGCAACCTGTCGATGCTGGGGGCGACCATGGGGACGCCTGCCGAGCTGGATACCCAGGGCTGCATCCTGTTTATCGAGGACGTCAACGAGCCGTTGTACAGGGTGGATCGGCTGCTGACCCAGTTACGCCTGGCAGGCAAACTGGAGGGGATCAAAGGCGTGCTGGTGGGCGACTTTGCCGGGATTACCACCGCGGCGCTGACGCCGTTGCTGGAGGACACGTTTGCACCGCTGGGTGTGCCGGTGCTGGCGGGCTGGCGCAGCGGGCATTGTGACCCGAATGTATGCTTGCCGTTGGGGGCTCGGGTGAGGCTGGACAGTGTTCAGCAAACACTGGTGCTGGAGCAGGATCTGTTCAAGGCTTGAGAAAAGGGGCGCAACGCGCCCCCAGCAATCTCACGGCTGACGCAGGCTCTCAAGCAGCTTGTGGGTCGGGTAGCCATCGGCTGGCCACCCCAACCCTTGCTGGGCATTGCGGATCGCCTTGCGGGTATTGGCCCCGATAATGCCATCGGCATTACCCGCATCATGCCCGCGGCTGTTCAGCAAGTTCTGCAACTCCATGCGCTCGCTGCGACTGAGCGGCAGATCCTCTTTCGGCCAGCTGCCGGCAATGAAGCCCCAACCACTGAAGCGATCCCCCAGCAGGCTCACCGCCAAGGCATAGGACGACGAGTTGTTGTACTTGAGGATGGCGCGGAAGTTGTCCAGCACCAGGAACGCCGGGCCGCGTGCCCCGGCCGGCAGCAGCAGGGCAGCAGACAACTGGTTGCTGTTGGCCGGCAACTGCGTGCCTGCAGGCAGTGTCACACCCATCGCCAGCCACTCGCTGACCGGTTTGCGCAGCGCGCCATCAGCTTGCCAGAAATCGAAGCCAGCCGGCACTTGTACCTCGAAGCCCCATGGCTGACCACGCTTCCAGCCGGAGCTTTGCAGGTAATGCGCCGTCGAGGCCAGGGCATCCGGTGTGCTGTTCCAGATATCGCGGCGGCCATCGCCGTCGAAGTCCACGGCATGGGTGTTGTAGGTGGTCGGGATGAACTGGGTCTGGCCCATGGCGCCGGCCCACGAGCCACGCATGGCTTCAGGCTGGATGTCACCGTGCTGGATGATCTGCAGCGCGGCAATCAGCTGGTCCTGGGCGAACTGTGGGCGGCGGCCCTCATAGGCCAACGTGGCCAGCGAGCGGATCACCGACTTGCTGCCCTGAAACTGGCCGAAGTTGCTTTCCATGCCCCACACTGCGACCAGTACCTGGCGGTCCACGCCATAGCGTTGCTCAAGGCGAGTCAGCAGCTCGGCGTTCTGCTCAAGCAGCTTCTTGCCGTTGCGCACACGCAGGGGCGATAGGGCGCCTTCGAGGTATTCCCACACCGGGCGGGTGAACTCCGGCTGGCTGCGGTCTGCCTTGATCACGTCCAGGTCGGGAGTGACACCGAGGAAGGCGCGGTCGAAGGTGCTCGGCGAAATGCCGGCTTGCAGGGCCTGCTCGCGAAAGCCCGCTTGCCATTGAGCGAAGGTTTGCAGGGGCTGGATGTCAGTGCTGACGTCGGGTGTTGCGCCGGGCACGGTCACCACGGGATTGGGTTGGGCAGGGGCCAGCGGCAGCGCGTCGGCGGCGGTGGGCTTTTCCGCACAGGCCACGAGCAGGATGAAGCTGGAGGCCGCGATCAGCTGGCGGGTTTCCCAGCGGGGGATAAGACGGAAGAGCATGCACAGATCCAGAGTTGCAGGTCAGGTGACGACCATACCATGCCTGCGCTTGCGATGCTTTCATGCAGCCAAAAAGTAGGAAGCCTCCCAATCTCTCGATTGGAAGGCTTCGCGGCGGTAGCTGCCCTTGCCCTTGTTCGGTTGTTCCTGGCGGCAGCGGAACAGTGGCTGGGCAACGATGGACTTGGCCTTGTTGGGGCCGTGCTTTTTCGGCTTTTTGCTCATGGCGGGGTTCCCGGGTTGGGTGGGTTTCGCGCGCACTGTAGGCCCCCCGAGGGGTGGGGGCCAATTGATTGTGTATATGGTCGAGGCTCTGGTGCCTGTGTAGGAGCGGGTTTACCCGCGAATACGGTAGCGGCGGCAACGGTGAGCTGCGGGTGTAGATTGGCCAGCAGGCCCGGCCCCTTCGCGGACACGCCCGCACACAGTGGCCGCAGTTATTCGGGAGGGAGTGCCAGGCGCTGGCCAGCCATCAACAGCGACAGCCGCGCCAGGCCAATCCAGGGCGAACCTTCAGCCTGCCCTTTGATCTGCGCATCGATACGCTGGGCATCCTGCAGCAGCTGCGCCCAGCGCTGCGCCGAGAGGCGCTGCAGAGCCTTGCTGACCAGCGGTCGGCGTTTGTCCCAGATGGGCGGGCGGGCCTGGCTGAACGCTTTGTCCAATGGCACGCCTTGGCTGAATTGCTGGGCTAGCCCCGCCAGTTGGCGCAGCTCACGGGCCAGGGCCCAGAGGACGACTGGCGGCTCCACACCTTCACCGCGCAAGCCTTCGAGCATGCGCAGGGCATGCGCAGCCTCGCCGTTGAGAATGGCATCGACCAGGCCGAAGACATCGAAGCGGGCGCTGTCGGCGACGGCAGCCTGCACGGTTTCCACGGTGATCTGGCTGCCTTCGGCCAGCAGCTTGAGCTTTTCGATTTCCTGGGCGGCTGCCAGCAGGTTGCCTTCCACGCGCGCGGCAATCAGGTCGACGGCATCACGCTGGGCTGACAGGCCGGCCTGTTGCAGGCGCTGGTTGATCCACTGTGGGAGCTGCTGCACATCCACCGGCCAGATCTGGATGAACTGGCAATGGGCGCCTTCGATCAATGCCTTGCCCCACTTGGTCTTCTGCGCACTGCTGTCGAGCTTGGGCAGGCTGATCAGCAGCAGCGTGTCTTCGGCGGGGTTGGCGCAGTACTCCATCAGTGCGGCGGCACCCTTGTCACCGGGCTTGCCCGAGGGCAGGCGCAGTTCCAGCAGGCGGCGCTGGGCGAATAGCGACAGGCTTGCACCGGCCTGGAGCAGGGTGCCCCAGTCGAAGTTGGCGTCGGCACTGAATACCTGGCGTTCATCGAAACCTTGCTGACGCGCGGCATTGCGGATGGCGTCGGCGGCTTCCTGGCACAGCAGCGGGTCGTCGCCGCTGACCACGTAGACCGGTGCCAGGGCGCCTTGCAGGTGCTTGCCGAGTTGGGCGGGGGCGAGTTTCATGGGGAACAGGCGGGGCGCCCGAGGGCGCCCCTCGCGGGCTTAGTTGCCCGGTACTTCCAGTGGCGATTGCTGAGGCGTCTCGGCTTGCTGGCGGCGGGCAGCCTCCAGCGCGTCAGCTTCGGCTTTGGCGCGCTCGTCGGCTTTACGCTGCAGCTCATCCAGCTGGGACGGGGACAGCATTTGCAAACGTACGATCATGGCGTTGACCAGGTCGCGGCGCATTTCTTCGCGGGCGCGTTTGGCTTCCTGCTCGGAGCCGGTGATGTTCGAGCCGTCACGCACGTAGACCTTGCGCACCTCCAGCTTGTCGCTCATCAGCTCCAGGTTGTTCAGGCCCAGGATGCTGTAGTCCAGCTTGGTGGTCAGCTCGTACTCGGCGGTACGGTTGCCACTGTTGTAGGTAGCCGAGCGCTCGCGCTCCTGCTCGTTGGTCAGCACCAGGCGATACGGTGCGCCGGCGTGCACGTTGACGCCGCTACGTTCCAGCACTTCACGCAGTTGGACCACGGTCGGGCCATAGGCATTGCGCGCGCTGACGTCCATTTCCTTCACGCTCAGCTCGGTGGCGCCGGTGCCGCGCAGCTGGAAACCGCAGGCGCTGAGCATGACCGCCAGGCCGATTACCAGCAAATTGCGTTTGATCATGTTGTTGCTCCCTTTTGGGCCTGTTCCGCCCACCCGTAGCCAATGCCGGTGGGCGTTTTCATCAGTTGGCGACGATGTTGACCAGCTTGCCCGGTACCACGATGACCTTGCGGATGGTCAGGCCATCGATGAAGCGCAGGACATTCTCGTTGCTGCGGGCAGCGGCTTCGACTTCTTCGCGGCTGGCAGCGGCAGGCATCTCGATCTGACCGCGCAGTTTACCGTTGACCTGAACCACCAAGGTAATGGAGTCCTGAACCAGCGCCTGTTCGTCGACACTTGGCCAGGCGGCATCGATCACCGAGCCTGCGTGGCCCAGGTGCTGCCACAGCGCGTGAGAGATGTGCGGAGTGATCGGCGCCAGCAGCAGGGTGACCGCTTCCAGGCCTTCCTGCAGCAGGGCGCGGTCCTGTTCGGTGGCTTGCGGGGCCTTTTCCAGCACGTTCATCACGGTCATCACCTGGGCGATGGCGGTATTGAACTTGTGGAACTGGCCCACGTCGGTGCTGGCCTGCTTGATGGCCGCGTGAATGGCGCGGCGGATGGCCTTTTGCGCGTCGTCCAGGGCGGCGACATCCAGCTTGCCTGGCAGGCCCTGGCTGACGTGAGCCTGAGCCAGGCGCCAGACACGGCGCAGGAAGCGGCTGGCACCTTCGACGCCGGAGTCGGACCATTCCAGGCTCATGTCGGGCGGCGAGGCGAACATCATGAACAGGCGGCAGGTATCGGCGCCGTAGGCTTCGATCATGGACTGCGGGTCGACGCCGTTGTTTTTCGACTTCGACATCTTCTCGGTGCCACCGATTTCCACCGGCAGGCCGTCGGTCTTCAGGCGGGCGCCAATGATCTTGGCTTTGGCATCACGCTCGATTTCGACATCGGCCGGGTTGAACCAGTCCTTGCCGCCGTTGCTGGCAACACGGTAGTAGGTCTCGGCGACCACCATGCCCTGGGTCAGCAGGTTCTTGAATGGCTCGTTCGAGGTGACCAGGCCTTCGTCACGCATCAGCTTGTGGAAGAAGCGCGCGTACAGCAGGTGCAGGATCGCGTGTTCGATACCGCCGATGTACTGATCCACCGGCAGCCAGTGGTTGGCGGCTTTGGGGTCGACCAGGCCTTTGTCGTAGTTGGGCGAGGCGTAGCGGGCGAAGTACCAGGACGACTCGACGAAGGTGTCCATGGTGTCGGTTTCGCGCTTGGCCGCAGCACCGCATTTCGGGCAGCTGCATTCGTAGAATTCGGGCATGCGCGCCAGTGGCGAACCGGCGCCGTCCGGCACCACGTTTTCCGGCAGGGTGACCGGCAGCTGGTCTTCCGGCACCGGGACGTCGCCGCAGGACGGGCAGTGGATGATCGGGATCGGGCAGCCCCAGTAGCGCTGGCGGCTGATACCCCAGTCGCGCAGGCGGAACTGGGTACGCGATTTGCCCAGTCCCTTGCGGATCAGGGCCGCTTCGATGGCGTCGAAGGCGCCAGCAAAGTCCAGGCCGTCGAACTCGGCGGAGTTGATCAGCTGGCCGTGCTCGCCATAGGCGGCCTGCCACTCGCTGCCGACTTCATCGCCAGCGCTGGTGCGCACCACGGCCTTGACCGGCAGGTTGTACTTGTGGGCGAACTCGAAGTCGCGCTCGTCGTGGGCCGGCACGGCCATAACCGCGCCATCGCCGTAGTGCATCAGCACGTAGTTGGCGACCCATACTGGCAGCTTCTCGCCAGTCAGTGGGTGCTCGACCAGCAGGGAAGTGGCCATGCCCTTCTTCTCCTGGGTGGCCATGTCGGCTTCGGCAACGCTGCCGCTCTTGCACTCATCGATGAACGCCTGCAGCGCCGGGTTACCCTGCGCAGCCTGGGTGGCCAGCGGGTGCTCGGCGGCGACGGCGACGTAGGTGGCGCCCATCAGCGTGTCCGGGCGGGTGGTGAAGACCTTGAGGGCGCCTTCGTGGCCGATGCTGGCCTGGTCGTACGGGAACTGGACTTCCATGCCGCGCGATTTGCCGATCCAGTTGCGCTGCATGGTCTTGACCTGCTCAGGCCAGCCCGGCAGCTCGTCGAGGCTCTCCAGCAGCTCGTCGGCGTAATCGGTGATGCGGAAGTAGTACATCGGGATTTCGCGCTTCTCGATCAGCGCGCCCGAACGCCAGCCACGGCCGTCGATGACTTGTTCGTTGGCCAGTACGGTCTGGTCCGCCGGGTCCCAGTTCACCGTACCGTTCTTGCGGTAGATGATGCCTTTTTCGAACAGGCGGGTGAACAGCCACTGCTCCCAACGGTAGTAGTCGGGCTTGCAGGTGGTGACTTCACGTGCCCAGTCGATGGCCAGGCCCAGGCTCTTGAGCTGGGTCTTCATGTAGTCGATGTTTTCGTACGTCCACTTGGCCGGGGCGACGTTGTTTTTCATCGCCGCATTTTCCGCGGGCATGCCGAAAGCGTCCCAGCCCATCGGTTGCAGGACGTTCTTGCCCAGCATGCGCTGGTAGCGGGCAATCACGTCACCGATGGTGTAGTTGCGCACGTGGCCCATGTGTAGCTTGCCGCTCGGGTACGGGAACATCGATAGGCAATAGTAGGTGTCTTTGCCTGGCTGTTCGGTAACAGCGAACGATTGTTGCTCGTCCCAGAACTTCTGGGCGGCGGCTTCGATATCACGGGGCGTGTATTGTTCGTGCATGGCTACTTTTGGCTGAGAGAGAAGAGACCTTGTTCCAGGCAGCGGAACCTCGCTGCGTCCGGCACTCCGGTGTCGTTTAGAGTGAACGCCGTAGCATACAGCAGCGCCGCGCATCGTGGGAAACCTTCGTTGCGAATGCCCGCTGGTCGCGGCGCACGGCTGCTTTTTGCAGCGACGCTAAGCTCAGGTGTGGGGGGAGATATTCTTACCTTCAATGAGGTGAACGGATGGGAGAGACGCAGCTACCCGCAATCAGACCGGAGCTTTACGAGCGCCTGATCGACCGTCTTGGCCTGGCACTGGAAACCGCCAGGACCTCGGTTCGATTGCGCGACGAGATGCCAGCTGAGCTTGAGTTGCGTGGTTTGAGCCACGCAGAGTTCGAAGTGATCAAGGCCTACCTGGATGCCCTCCCGGAGCGCCACAATGCCTCTGTCGGCAGTTACCCACAAGCGGAGCCGACATCGGCCAAGATCATCTGGCTCAAGGACAAGAAACGCCCCGCCAGTACGGCGAGATCCAGGACGCTGCCACATCGCTAGCCGTTCAGGACGCCAGGCGCAGGCCATCGCGCGCCGGTTCTTCACAATCCCACAACTCAAGATCGACGCCGGTACGCACTTGTTGACCGGCGTCGATCCTTCTAGGCTGCACGCCTGCCAAGGAGGTGTGGCCGATGCCGATCCGATTCTTCATCAAACAATGGCTGATGCCGCCCGGCGTGCTGTTCTTGCTGCTGCTTGCGGCCTGGTGGCTGCGTACGCGGCGGCCGCGGTTGGCGGCGCTTTGCTTTGCGGCAGGGCTGGGTGGCCTGTGGTTGATGAGCCTGCCGCTGGTGGTGCAGGAAACCGCCCGTGTGCTGGAAAGTGAGCCGCCGCTGGCGGTGAGCGACTGGGCCGGCCTGGCGAGCCGGGCGGATGCCATTGTGGTGCTGGGCGCCGGCCGCGAGCGCGGTGACCCGGCCTGGGGTGGTGGTGATCAGCCCACTGCCACGGCACTGGAACGTATGCGCTTTGCCGCGCGGCTGGCCAAGGCCTCGGGCCTGCCGGTGTTGACCAGTGGCGGGTTGCATTACGGCACACCGCCCAGCGAGGCGAGGCTAATGGCGGAACGCTTGCATGAAGATTTCGCTGTCGAGGTGAAATGGCGCGAAGAGGCCAGCCGCACGACCTGGGAAAATGCCCAGCTGACGGCCAAGGTGCTGCAGCCTCTGGGATTTCGCCGGGTGGTGCTGGTGACCCAGGCCTGGCACATGCAGCGCTCACGCTGGAGTTTTGAACAGGCGGGGTTCGAGGTGGTGCCGGCGCCGGTGGGGTTCCTTGGGCGCGATCATGCGCGGCCGTTTGGCGGGCTGCTGCCCGAGAGCCGGGCGATGTGGCAGAGCGGGCAGTTGTTCAATGAAGTGGTGGGGCTGGTGGGGTATCGGGTGTTCTACTGATTCACCGGTTTACATAATCCCCTGTAGGAGCGGGCTTGCCCGCGAAAGGGCCTGCCCTGCTGGGCAATCTCCACCGGCCGTTCACCGTTGCCGCCACCACCGTATTCGCGGGTAAACCCGCTCCTACAGTGGCCGCATATCGCCAATCAGACGGTTTTTGCGATACGCCCTGCCAGCAACGCCCAGCCCAGCAGCAATGCACAGACAATTGCCAGCGGCCATGAGCGCCATTGCAGGTAAGGCGTCAACTGCTGCATCGGCACCACCTCGCCATACAGCACGGCCTGCTGGAACTGCGGAACCTGCGTGGTAATGCGGCCAAACGGGTCGATCAGCGCAGTCACGCCGTTGTTGGTGGCGCGGATCATCCAGCGGCCGGCCTCCAGCGCGCGCATCTGCGCCATCTGCAGGTGCTGCAAGGGGCCGATCGATTTGCCGAACCAGGTGTCGTTGCTGATGGTCAGCAGCAGGTCGCTGCGCGCAGCCAGACCGGCAGCGAACTCGGGGTAGACCACCTCGTAGCAAATGTAAGGCGCAATCTGGTAACCCTTGGCCTGCAGCAGCGGCTGATCTTCCGGGCCGCGGGCGAAGTCCGACATCGGCAGGTTGAAGAACTCGATGGCGCCACGCAGCACGTCTTGCAGCGGCACATACTCGCCAAATGGCACCAGCTTCTGCTTGAGGTAGGTGCCATCGCCTTCGCCAGTGACGGTGATGCCGTTGTAGTAGCGGCGCTGGTGGTGGATTTCCTCGCGCACCGGTACGCCCGTGATCAGCGCCGAATGGCGCTCGGCAGCGAAGCGGCCCATCACGTCGATGTAGCCCTGGGCCTGGTCCTTGAGCACCGGAACGGCGGTTTCCGGCCACACCAGCAGGTCCACCGGCCTGGAGCTGAAGCTCAGGTCACGGTATAGCGCCAGTTGCGCGTCGATGTGCGCAGGGTCCCATTTCAAGTCCTGTTCGACGTTGCCCTGGATCGCCGCCACTTTCAGCGGCTCGCCTGCCGGACTGGTCCAGGCATGGCCCTTGAGCGCCAGGCCCAGCCCCCAGGGGGCCAGCAACAGCACGCTGGCCACGGCCAGGAACGAAGGGCGGGAGCGCAGGCGGTGCAGGTTGCACAGCAGGGCGGCGGTGAGGGCGAGGGTGAGGGAAATCAGCCATACGCCGCCCAGCGGCGCAAGGCCGGCCAACGGGCCGTCCAGTTGGCTATAGCCGGCGTAGAGCCAGGGGAAACCGGTCAGGAACCAGCCGCGGAAGGCCTCTTGCAGGAGCCAGAGGGCGGCGAAGCACAGGGCGTCGGCCAGTGGCGCTTCGTTGCGGCGGAGCCAGCGCGCCCACAGCCAGGTGGGCAGGGCGAAGAACCAGGCCAGTGCGGCGAAGAACGCCAGCAACAACACGATTGCCAGCAGCGGCGAGGCGCCGCCGTAGGTGTTCATGCTGACGTAGATCCACCAGGTACCGGCGCCATACAGGCCAAACCCGAACCACCAGCCGCGCCACATGGCCTGGCGCGGGCTGAGCTCGCGCAGGCCAAGGTAGAGCACCGCGATGGACAACACCGCCAACGGCCAGATGTCGAACGGCGCCAGGGCCAGGAGGGTGGAAGCACCGGCCGCCAGGGCCAGCAGGTTACCGGGCCAGCCGGGGCGGGTGATCCAACGCATGTTTGTCCTTAACGGGTGATCGGGGTCAGGCGCAGCAAGTGTATCCGCCGGCTGTCGGCGTTGAGAATACGGAACTTGTAAGATCCGATCTCAGTGGTTTCGTTGCGCTTGGGCAGGTGGCCGAAGGCGCTCATCACCAGGCCGCCGACCGTGTCGAACTCGTCATCGGAGAACTCGCTGTCGAAGAACTCGTTGAAGTTCTCGATCGGGGTTAGCGCCTTGACCAGGAAATCACCGCTGGGCAGTGGTTTGATGTAGCTGTCTTCCTCGACGTCGTGCTCGTCTTCGATATCGCCGACGATCTGCTCCAGCACGTCCTCGATGGTGACCAGGCCCGCCACGCCGCCATATTCGTCGATGACGATGGCCATGTGGTTGTGGTTGGCGCGGAACTCACGCAGCAACACGTTCAGGCGCTTGGACTCGGGGACGAAGGTGGCCGGGCGCAGCAGGTCCTTGATGTTGAAGCTGTCGCCGTTCTCCTTGAGGATCAACGGCAGCAAGTCTTTGGCGAGCAGGATCCCGAGCACATCGTCATGGCTTTCGCCGATGACCGGGTAGCGCGAGTGCGCGGCGTCGATCACCGCCGGCAGAAACTCGCGAGGCGACTGGCCGGCCTTGATGCTGTTCATCTGCGAGCGCGGCACCATGATGTCGCGAACCTGCAGGTCGGCGACCTGAATGGCGCCTTCGACGATGGTCAGGGCTTCGCTGTCCAGCAGTTTGTTCTGATGGGCTTCGCGCAGCAGCTCAAGCAGCTCCTGGCGGTTTTTCGGCTCATGGGCAAAAGCCTGGGTCAGTTTACCCAGCCAGGACTTCTGCCCGTTGCTCGATCGATCTTCGCTCATGGCGGTTCTCGTGATCCTTCGTGTATCAGTGTGTGATTGAGTCGGTTTCATCATCGGCATACGGGTCGGGGTGACCCAGTTCTGCCAGCAATTCCCGTTCCAGGCTTTCCATTTCCTCGGCCTCCTCATCCTCGATGTGGTCATAGCCGAGCAAGTGCAGGCAACCATGAATGACCAAATGCGCCCAGTGTGCTTCCAGCGATTTGCCTTGTTCGGCCGCTTCGCGCTCGACCACCGCTACACAGATCACCAGGTCGCCCAGCAGCGGGATATCGAGCAGGTTATCGGGCACATCGGCCGGGAACGACAACACATTGGTCGCGTAGTCCTTGTGCCGGTAGGTGTGGTTCAGCTCCCGGCCTTCGGCTTCGTCGACCAGGCGAATGGTCATTTCCGAGTCGGCGCTGCGCTGGCGCAACGCCAATTCGCACCAGCGGCGCAAGGCGGCGTCATCTGGAGTGGCAGCATCCGTGGCCCGTTGGATATCAAGTTCAAGCATCTTTGCCGGGCGCCTCGGGCTTGGACTGGCGGGCTTCGAAGCGGTCGTAGGCTTCGACGATGCGCTGCACCAGTGGGTGACGAACCACATCCTTGGGTTGGAAATGGGTAAAGCTGATCCCGGGAACGTCCTTCAGCACCTCGATGACGTGCGCCAGGCCCGACTTGGTGCCCCGGGGCAGGTCGACCTGGGTGATGTCACCGGTGATCACCGCGGTAGAGCCGAAACCGATGCGGGTCAGGAACATTTTCATCTGCTCGAGCGTGGTGTTCTGGCTTTCGTCGAGGATGATGAAGCTGTTGTTCAGGGTGCGGCCACGCATGTAGGCCAACGGGGCGATTTCGATCACCTGGCGTTCGATCAGCTTGGCCACGTGTTCGAAGCCGAGCATTTCGTACAGGGCGTCGTACAGCGGGCGCAGGTACGGGTCGATTTTCTGTGCCAGGTCGCCGGGCAGGAAACCGAGCTTTTCACCGGCCTCGACTGCCGGTCGCACCAGCAGGATGCGGCGCACCTGTTCGCGTTCCAGCGCGTCCACGGCGCAGGCTACGGCCAGGTAGGTCTTGCCGGTACCGGCCGGGCCGATGCCGAAATTGATGTCGTTGGCCAGGATTTCCTTGACGTAGCGCTGCTGGTTGACCCCGCGCGGGCGGATGTTGCCCTTGCGCGTGCGCAGCGACACGCTGACCTCGTTGACGGCCGGGTTGTCGATGTTTTCGACAGCCGACTCCTGCAGATACAGGTGCACGGTCTCCGGTGACAGGTCGGTGGCCTTGGTCTCGCGATAGAGACGGCGCAGCAGCTGTTCGGCAGCAGAGGTGGTCCTGGGTTCGCCAATCAGTTCGAACTGATTGCCGCGGTTGCGGATCTCGATGGCCAGGCGCTGTTCGATCAGGCGCAGGTGCTCGTCGAACTGGCCGCACAAGTTGGCGAAACGGTGGGCCTCGAAGGGTTCGAGGATGAAACGATGGGGTTCTATGGGTGCGTTCAAGGTCGTTTTTAGCCGCTCGACGGCGATGGAGTTGAACTCAAGAATAACCCTTGAATGGCAGTGGCGAAAGCACTGAAACGATCAAGGGTTGGCAGAAGGTATAGCGTGCCTGTTCTGGCCTCTTCGCGGGCTTGCCCGCGAAGGGGTCAGTACAGGTATGATCCCCGTCTTTTCTTACGCATGTGTTATCCGCCGAACATGAGCAAACGCGAACCCGCCATCTATAAAGTGATCTTCCTGAACCAGGGCCAGGTCTTCGAGATGTACGCCAAGCAGATCTACCAGAGTGATCTGTGGGGCTTTCTGGAAATCGAGGAGTTCGTGTTCGGAGAGCGCTCGCAACTGGTAGTGGACCCCAGTGAGGAGAAGCTCAAGAGCCAGTTCGACGGCGTGGTCCGCAGTTTCGTGCCGATGCACTCGATTGTGCGCATCGATGAGGTGGAGCGCCTGGGCACGGCGAAGATCAGCGAGGCCAAGGGCGGCGGCAATGTGATGCCGTTCCCGATGCCAATGCCGGAAAAGTGACCTTCAGGGAAGCGGCGAGAACGGCGTGCGCCCTTCGGCGTTCTGCAGTTCGAGCAGGTACTTGCGGAAAATCTGGCCGAGCACCTGGGTGGCATGCTCCAGTTCGTCGCGGGGCATTTGCTCGGTCACTTCGTCGGCCATGTCCAGCGCATCTTCGGCGCCGTTGACCGCAGCCATTTTCAGCAGGATGTAGGCCTGCACGTTATTGGCCTTGACCCCCTCGCCATGGAAGAACATGGCACCCAGGCGGTATTGGGCGTCGGCTTGGCCCTGCAGCGATGCCTTCTGGAACCAGTCCAGGGCTTTGCCCAGGTTTTTTGGCGTTTGGGTGTAGTAATACTCGCCCAGTTCGAATTGCGCCTGGGCATCCCCCGCAGTCGCCGTCTGCTCGCAGGCCTTCAGGGCGTTTGCCAGGTCTTCAGGCTGAACGTTCAAGGTGCAGCGGCCCGTCGCCGGAATCAGCAACGAGTTACCGCCCTCCGCCAGGGCCAGCAGGGGCTGAAGAAGCAACAGGCAGCCCAGGGTCAGGGCGCGGCCGGTGCGGTTCATGGGGATCGACTTACCTCTGCAAAGCTGCGGCCAATGTCTCTGGTGGCACATTATGGGATAAGCAGCGCCAACCTTACAAAGTTTTACTCGAATTTCTGCTTGGTTGGGGAAGTCAGCTGATTGTGCGTGCGTAATTATGGCCTGTGCCGGCCTCTTCGCGGGTGAACCCGCTCCTACAGGGGGCGTCGCTTTCAGGAGTGCAGGAGTGGGTTGGCTCGCCAAGAGGCCGGTACAGGCTGGGCATCACTTCAGGGCAGCAAAGGCTTTCTCAGCCGCATCCAGGGTGATCTGCAGCTCCTTGTCGCCATGCGCGATGGAGGTGAAGCCCGCCTCGAATGCGCTCGGTGCCAGGTACACACCACCCTCGAGCATCAGGTGGAAGAAGCGCTTGAAGCGCTCGGCATCGCTGGCCATCACGTCTTCGAAGGTGACGATATCGTCGGCGCCGCTGAAGTACAGGCCGAACATGGCCCCGGCCTGGGTGGTGACGAATGGCACACCCGCGGCATCGGCGCGTTGCTGCAAGCCATCAAGCATGCGGCTGGTGTAGTCGGTCAGCTCGGCGTGGAAGCCTGGGCGGCTGATCAGCTTGAGGGTGGTCAGGCCGGCGGCCATGGCCAGCGGATTGCCCGACAGGGTGCCGGCCTGGTAGACCGGGCCGAGCGGAGCGATGCAGCCCATGATTTCACGTTTGCCGCCGAAACAGCCGACTGGCATGCCGCCACCGACGATCTTGCCGAAGGTCGACAGGTCTGGCTTGATGCCGTAATGGCCCTGGGCGCCGCCGAGCGAGACGCGGAAACCGGTCATCACTTCGTCGAAGATCAGCACCACGCCATGCTTGTCGCATTGCTCGCGCAGGCCCTCGAGGAAACCCGGTGCCGGTGGTACGCAGTTCATGTTGCCGGCCACTGGCTCCACGATGATGCAGGCCACGGTCTGGCCGACTTCGGCCAGGGTCTTCTCGACGGCGGCGATGTCGTTGAACGGCAGGGTCAGGGTGTGCTTGGCGAAGTCCGCCGGCACGCCTGCCGAGCTGGGCACGCCTTGGGTCAGCAAACCGGAGCCGGCTTTTACCAGCAGGCTGTCGGAGTGGCCGTGGTAGCAGCCTTCGAACTTGATGATGGCATCACGGCCCGTGTAGCCACGGGCCAGTCGGATGGCACTCATGGTGGCTTCAGTGCCCGAGCTGACCATGCGCACCATTTCCATCGACGGCACGATCGAGCAGACCAGGTCGGCCATCTCGGTTTCCATGGCGGTCGGCGCGCCGTAAGACAGGCCGTGCTCCAGCTGCTTGCGTACCGAGTCCAGCACGTCCGGGTGGCCGTGGCCGAGAATCATCGGGCCCCAGGAGCCGACGTAGTCGACGTAGCGTTTGTCATCCTCGTCAACGACATAGGCGCCTTCGGCATGCTTGAAGAACAGCGGCGTGCCGCCAACGCTCTTGAAAGCGCGGACTGGCGAGTTGACCCCGCCTGGGATGTGCTTCTGGGCTTGGGCGAACAGGGCTTCGGAACGGGACATGGAAGTATCTCTCGAATCAGGATGCGAACAAGGCGTTGAAGGCGCGGGCGCGGCGGGTGACTTCCTGCGCGCTATCGGCACCGAACAAGCCGTGGATCACCGCCAGCAGGTCTGCGCCGTGGGCGACCAGCGGGGCGGCGTTGTCGAGGGTTATGCCGCCGATCACGGCGATCGGCAGTTTCACCTGGGCGCGGGCCTGCTCAAGCAGGCCGACGTTGGCAGCGGGCGCGCCCGGCTTGGTGACAGAATTGAAGAAGCGGCCAAAGGCCACGTAGCTGGCGCCTTCGCTGGCAGCCTGGCTGGCCAGCTCGAGGCTGGCGTGGCAGGTGGAACCGATGATGGCCTGACGGCCGAGCAGTGCGCGGGCCGGGGTCAGCGGGCCGTCGGTCTGGCCCAGGTGCACGCCGACACCAAGGCGGGCGGCCAGTTCGGCGTCATCGTTGATCAGCAACTGGGTGCCGTAGCGCTCGCAGAGCTTCATCAGCCCTTCGGCTTCACGCAGGCGGCGCGCTGCATCGTCGCTCTTATCGCGGTACTGCAGCAGACACACGCCGCCTTCCAGGGCCGCCTCGACATGAGACAGGAAACGGCCGGCGAGCAGCTGGCTGTCGGTGATGGCGTACAGACCGCGTAGCTTCATTGAAGGCCTCGTATCAGGAGCAGAAGTCCAAGGGCAGGCGGCGCGGCACGTATTGGCCCTTGCCCAGTTGCTCGGCGTCACGCAGGGTGCGCCAGGTGTAGTCCAGGGCGGTGCGCACGGCGCTTTCCAGCTGCTCGCCGAGCGCCAGGCGGCCGGCCAGGGCGCTGGCCAGGGTGCAGCCCGAACCGTGGTAGCTGCCTGGCAGGCGCTGGCAAGTCCAGGTGAAGTGCTGGCCGTCCTGGGTGTACAGGCGGTTGTGAATTTCGTCTTCATCGCCGTGACCGCCGGTAATCAGCAGGTGTCTACAGAACGGCAACAGTTTCTCGGCACATTCGTCAGCCGTACCTTCGGGCAGTTCGGCGAGGATGCGTGCTTCGGGCAGGTTCGGCGTGGCGATGGTCGCCAGCGGCAGCAGGCGTTCGCGCAGGGCGTAGCCCACTTCGTCCTTGCCCAGGCGGCCACCGCCACCGGCACGCAGCACCGGGTCGCAGACCAGCGGCAGGTGGGGGTGGGCTGCCAGCAGTTCGGCGACGGTGTCGACCATCTCGATCGAGCCGAGCATGCCCAGCTTGACGGCGGCCACCGTGGAGTCGGCCAGCACGGCGTTGGCCTGGGCCAGCACCCACTCGCGGTCGAGCACGCGGAAGTCGGAAACGTTGACGGTATCCTGCACGGTCAGGGCGGTCACTGCAGGTGCAGCGTGGCAGCCTTGGGCGATCAGGGCTTCGATATCTGCCTGCAAGCCGGCGCCGCCACTGGGGTCGTGGCCGGAGAGACAGAGGACAACGGGGCGGGAGCTGTAGGTATTCATGGTCGGCGAGCTTACCACCAAACCTGTTTGGGCGGATCGTCCGACAAACGAGTTTTGCTGATCGAACGGTCAAGTTGTTGTTTGGTTTTCTATTGAAACCATTGATTTAGAGCCTTTTCTTTGTGTTTTTATGTGGCCGATTGCCAGGTTGTGAGGCTATGCTAGAGTGCTCGGATAACTCGACAAACGGGTGCTGCAGGATCACGTCGTCTCAAACGGATGGGAGGCTACCGCGACGCGACCGGGCAGGCCATGCTGGGGCTGTATGCGCTATTTGCTGATTGTGCTGATGGGTTTGCTGCCCGTGCTGGCCGGAGCGGTCGATTTCGACGACGCTACCCGGCATCTCCCACTGGGCAAGGCCATGCAGGTTTATGAAGACCCCGATGGCAATGCCAGCATCGCTCAGGTCAGTGCCCCCGGTTTCGCCAAACACTTTCAGCCCAACCATGAGGATGTGCTGAACGCCGGTTACTCCACCTCGGTGTTCTGGCTCAAGGTCGAACTGCGCCCTACTGCCGCGCCCAACGCTGCCCCGCGGTCATGGCTGCTGGAGTTGGCCTACCCGCCGCTGGATCACCTCGAACTGTATCTGCCTGACAGCAACGGCTTGTACCGCCTGGCGCAGCGCACCGGCGATGCCTTGCCCTACGACAGCCGGCAGATCCAGCAGAACAACTACTTGTTCGAACTGCAACTGCCACCTGGCCAGGTGACCACCGCGTACCTGCGGCTGCAAAGCCAGGGTTCGGTGCAGGCGCCGCTGGCGCTATGGTCCCCTGAAGCCTACCTGGAAGAGCAGCCCACGCGCCTGTATGTGCTGGGGATGATCTACGGCGTATTGCTGGTGATGCTGGTGTACAACCTGTTCATCTACCTCAGCGTGCGAGACGTCAGCTACCTCTATTACATCCTTTACATCGCTTCGTTCGGCTTTTACCAGGTCTCGGTGAACGGCGCCGGGGTAGCCTATTTCTGGCCAGACAGCCCTTGGTGGGCGAATGCCTCCACGCCGTTGTTCATCGGTGCAGCCGGCCTGTTCGGTTGCCAGTTCGCCCGGCACTTCCTGCAATTGGGCAGCATCAACCGTGGTTTTGACCGCCTGTTGCAACTGCTGATGCTGGGTGGCGCGCTGGTCATGGTACTGGCGGTGAGCATGCCCTACGGCATTGCTCTGCGCATGGCCACGCTGCTGGCACTGCTGTTCACCATAAGCATCTTCAGCGCCGGCCTTTATGCCTGGTGGCGCGGCTTGCGAGTGGCGCGCTGGTTCATCATCGCCTGGACCGCGTTCCTGCTTGGTGGCCTGGTCAACACCTTGATGGTGCTGGGTTACCTGCCGAACGTGTTCATCACCATGTATGCCAGCCAGCTGGGTTCGGCCTTGGAAGTGGCCTTGCTGTCGCTGGCGCTGGCCGACCGCATCAACAGCCTGCGCGAGCAGCAGGCGCAGACCTTGCGTGACACTGGGCGTACGCTGGAACAACTGAACCTGCAACTGGCCAGAAGCAATCGCCTGAAGGACGAGTTCCTGGCCAGCGTGACTCATGAACTGCGCACCCCGATGAATGGGGTGATTGGCTCGCTCGAGCTGATGCACACCCTGCCGATGGGGGCTGAAATGGCTCAGTACCATCACACGGCGGTGGGGTCTGCCCAAGGCATGATGAATATGGTCGATGCCATTCTTACCCTGTCCGAATTGCAGGCCGGCCGCCTGCGGGCGCAGCCGGCACCGTTCAGCCTACGCACTCTGTTGCAGGGCTTGCGCGCCGGTTATGCCGGGCAGGCGCTGGGCAAAGGCTTGTACCTGAGCCTGGATATTCCGGCCGACCTGCCGGACGGGTTGCTCGGTGACGGGCAGAAACTGGCGCACTGCCTGGATTGCCTGGTGGACAACGGTTTGAAGTTCACCCATCAGGGCGGGGTGATGATCCAGGTGCGCGGCCGCCGGGTGGGGCCGGATGATCTGGCGTTGACCTTCACCGTCAGCGACAGCGGTATCGGTTTCGATGATCTGGAGCAGTCGACCCTGTACCAGCGGTTCTTCCAGGTCGATGGTTCGATGACTCGGCGGTATGGCGGTTTGGGGATTGGGTTGTCGATTTGCCGGCAGATGGGGGAGTTGCTGGGGGCCAGATTGGCGCATGAGTCGACGCGCGGGTTGGGCAGCCGCTTCGAGTTGAGTTTGAATGTGGCTATTTCGCAGGTGCAGATGAGCCCGAACATTCTGCAGGCGCGCAGGTCGTCGTAGGAGCGGGTTCACCCGCGAAAGGGCCGGGCCTGCTGGCCAATTTCCACCCGCCGTTCACCGTTGCCGCCACCACCGTATTCGCGGGTAAACCCGCTCCTACACGTGCACATGCACCAGCGACCACATGTTTAGTCATTAATACCCCTTTGACTACCCCGCAAGCAGTGCTTCACTGGGTCTCTCAAGCCTACCCGGATCCAGGAGCCCGCCATGAACCTGCACCAGTACGCTGAAACCCACGAAGTCACCAACCAGCCGCCGCCGCTCGACGGTGTCAATCTGTACCGCCTCGACCTGCCGTTGCAGGAATGGTCGCGGCGTTTTGGTGCCGGCTGGGCCGAATCGCGGATCGATGCCTATGGGGCCCTGGCCGGCGGCCCACTGATGCAGGCGGGCTTTTTGGCCAATGCCCACAAACCCGAATTCAGCAGCCATGACCGTTACGGCCATCGCATTGACTTGGTCGAGTTCCACCCGGCCTACCATGAGCTGATGCGTACCGCCGTCGAACACGGCCTGCCTTCTTTGCCATGGGCCGAACCCCGCGCTGGCGCCCATGTGGCACGCGCGTCGATGACTTACCTGCACAGCCAGGCCGAAGCCGGTACTGGCTGCCCGCTGACCATGACCTTCGCCGCAGTGCCGGCGCTGCGCCTTCAGCCCGAGCTGGCCGAGTACTGGCTGCCAAAAGTCCTTGCCTGCGAGTATGACCCGCGCAACGTCGGTGACCGGCACAAGGCCGGGGTCACCCTGGGCATGGCCATGACTGAGAAACAGGGCGGTACCGATGTGCGCGCCAACACCACCCGGGCCTACCCGGTCGGTGCGCCGGGCCCGGGCCAGGCCTACGAACTGGTCGGGCACAAGTGGTTCTGCTCGGCACCCATGTGCGATGCCTTCCTGACCTTGGCACAAACCGAAAAAGGCCTGAGCTGTTTCCTGCTGCCGCGCCATCGCCCGGACGACAACCGCAACCAGTTCTATATCCAGCGTCTGAAGAACAAGCTGGGCAACAGCTCCAACGCCTCCAGTGAGGTGGAGTTCCGCGGTGCGCTGGCGTGGATGATTGGCGAAGAGGGGCGCGGCGTGCCGACCATCATCGAGATGGTCGCCATGACCCGATTCGACTGCATGGTCGGCTCCAGCGCGCTTATGCGCCAGGCGTTGACGCAGGCGGCCCACCATTGCGCGCATCGCAAGGTCGGCGGGCGGGTGCTGAACGAGCAGCCATTGATGCAGAACGTGCTCGCCGATCTGGCCCTGGAAAGCGAGGCTGCGCTTGCCCTGAGCTTGCGCATGGGCCAGGCGCTGGAGCAACTGGACGACCCGCAGCAGGCGCATTTCGCCCGGCTGGTCACGGCGGTGGGCAAGTACTGGATCTGCAAACGTGCGCCGGCCATGATCAACGAGGCCGCCGAATGCCTGGGTGGCGCAGGTTATGTGGAAGACAGCATTCTGCCTCGGTTGTACCGCGAGGCACCGGTCAACTCGACCTGGGAGGGCTCTGGAAACGTGCAGTGCCTGGATGTGCTGCGGGCCTTGTCCAAGGAGCCGGGCGTGCTCGATGCACTGTTTGCCGAGCTGGGTGACGGGCATGGCGACCCGCGCCTGGCGGCGCATATCGGCAATCTCAAGGGGGCGTTTGCCGACACCGGTGACATGCAGTACCGCGCCCGGCAACTGACCGAGGATATTGCCCTGGCATTACAGGCCAAACTGCTGCTGGAGGCGGGGAATACGGCGGTCAGTGATGCGTTCATCGGCAGCCGGTTGGCCGGGGGGGGCCGGGTGTACGGGGCGCTGCCGCGAGGTGTGGATGTGGCGGCATTGGTAGCAAGGGCTACGCCCGCCTGGCCGGTGTAGCAGCCGGCCTGCCCGCGAATGAACCCAACACCCATCAATGGGGGTGTATTTAACCAAGAAGGCAGGCAAGATGGACCACATGCATGTCCAGACAGGAAGCACAGTGTGAGCCACGCTTTTGTAGTCGTTGATACCCCCGAACAGGCCGTCGACCGTCTGGCGGCCTTGCATGAACAGGCCACAGGTGCCCTGAGTCAGGCCCTGAAGCGTTACCTGAAGGACCGTACCGAGCCCGATGCCGATGAGCGCGACCTGTTCCGCTACCCGGCACTGCGCCTGACCTACTATAGCCATGGCGAAGTCGCCGCCACCACCCGCGCTTATGCCAAGGTCCAGGTTGCCGGTACCTACAGCGTCACCGTTACCCAGCCCGCTGCGTTCCGTGGCTACCTGCTGGAGCAACTGCGCCCGCTGATGCATGACTACACGGTTACGGTAGAAGTCGGCGTCAGCGAGCAGAACATCCCTTATCCCTATGTGGTCGACCAGGGCGACGAACTGGCCGGCAGCGGCATTACCGCTGCGCAGTTGGCGCGGGTGTTCCCCAGCACCGACCTGTCGGCGGCCACCGACAACATCGCTGATGGCCTGTACGACTGGGACCGTGCTGAAATCATGCCACTGGCGTTGTTCGATGCCGCGCGGGTCGACTTCTCGCTGCGCCGCCTGGTGCACTACACCGGGAGCGACTGGCGCCATGTACAGCCGTGGATCCTGCTGACCAACTACCATCGCTATGTCGACCAGTTCATCAGCCATGGCCTGGAACAACTGCGTGACGACCCGCGCTTCGTGCGTATGGTGCTGCCGGGCAACGTCGTGATCGAAAAGGGCATGGACCATGGCGAAACCCAGGCCCTGGTGGCCAGTGTGGTCTGGCACCGCTACCAGATGCCGGCCTACCACCTGATTGCCGCCGACGGCGATGGCGTTACCTTGGTCAACATTGGTGTGGGCCCATCCAACGCCAAGAACATCACCGACCACCTGGCCGTGCTGCGCCCGCATTGCTGGCTGATGATCGGCCACTGCGGCGGCCTGCGGCAGTCGCAGACCATCGGCGACTATGTGCTGGCACACGCCTATATGCGCCGTGACGGCATTCTCGACCGGGTCGTGCCGCCGAATATCCCGATCCCGGCCCTGGCTGAAGTGCAGATGGCCTTGCAGGAGGCTGCCGCGCAGGTTACTGGCGAGCGTGGCGAGCAGCTGAAAAAGCGCCTGCGCACCGGCACCGTGCTGACTTACGACGACCGCAACTGGGAGCTGCGCTGGGCCCAGGAACGCCCGCTGATCAACCTGTCGCGTGCCGTGGCGGTGGACATGGAAAGCGGCACCATTGCTGCCCAGGGCTACCGTTTGCGCGTGCCTTACGGCACCTTGCTGTGTGTGTCCGACAAGCCGCTGCACAGCGAGATCAAACTGCCAGGTTCGGCCAACGCCTTCTACAACCGGGCGGTCAGCCAGCACCTGAAGATCGGTATTGCTGCCCTCGACCTGCTGCGTACCGAGCTGAACTCGCTGCACTCGCGTAAACTGCGCAGCTTCGATGAGCCGCCGTTCCGCTGAGGACCCATGCCACTGCCACCCCGTAACAAGCCGCGCCCCCCCCAGGCGCGGCCTGCCGCTGGCCCGCGTCGCCAGGCCAAGGCGCCACCGGCCGAGCCGCGCCTGATCCTGTTCAACAAACCGTTCGACGTGCTGACCCAGTTCAGCGACGGTGAAGGGCGCGCGACGCTCAAGGACTTCATCGACATCCCGGGCGTATACCCGGCCGGGCGGCTGGACCGTGACAGTGAAGGCTTGCTGTTGCTGACCAACGATGGCGGGTTGCAGGCGCGGATTGCCGACCCGAAGCACAAGCTGGCCAAAACCTACTGGGTGCAGGTGGAAGGCGAACCGAGTGACGAGCAGTTGCAGCGTTTGCGCGAGGGTGTGGAGCTGAACGATGGGCCGACCTTGCCGGCCGAGGCGCGGCGCCTTGAAGAACCCGAGCTGTGGCCGCGCAACCCGCCAGTACGGTTTCGCAAGAGCGTGCCGACCAGCTGGCTGGAGCTGGTGATTCGCGAAGGGCGTAACCGCCAGGTGCGGCGGATGACGGCGGCGGTGGGGCTGCCGACCTTGCGCTTGGTGCGGGTGCGGATTGGTGACTGGGCGCTGGATGGGCTGGAGCAGGGTTGCTGGCGCGAAGTCGTTCCGAAGCTACAGCGATAACGGGGGCCGCTTTGCGGCCCATCGCGACACAAGGCCGCTCCTACAGTTCATGGCCAACCTCAGGCATGTGGATTCCCTGTAGGAGCGGCCTTGCGTCGCGAAAGGAGCGCAAAGCGCTCCCGGCATTCCTGAGCCTTAAACGCCTTCGAGAAATCCCACCACCACGCTCTTGATGATGAAGGCCAGCACCCCCAGCCCCAGCACGAAGAACAGGATCAGCGTGCCGAATTTCCCTGCCTTGGACTTTTTCGCCAGGTCCCAGACGATGAAGCCCATGAAACCGATCAACACGGTGACCAGGATGATCATCATCCATTCTTCGAATACGGCGGGATCCATCAGTGTTCTCCAGGCGGGTTGAGCGCCCGATTATACGCTTGCTGGCGCGGGCAATTAACGCAGGTGGGTCAATGGCAGCTCGGTGCTGGCCAGCACCTGGTTGAGCACGAAGCTCGAGCGCACGCTGGTGACGCCTTCGATACGGGTCAGGCTGCCGAGAAGCAGTTTCTGGTAGTGGTCCATGTCCGGCACCACCACTTTCAGCTGGTAATCGGCATCCATGCCAGTGACCAGGCTGCATTCGAGCACCTGCGGCAGGTTGCGGATGGCGGCCTCGAAGGTTTCAAAGCGCTCCGGGGTGTGGCGGTCCATGCCGATCAGCACATAGGCGGTCAGGCTCAGGCCCAGCTTCTTGCGGTCGAGCAGGGCTACCTGGCGCGAGATGTAGCCGTCGTCCTCCAGTTGCTTGACCCGACGCGAGCATGGCGATGGCGACAGGCCGATGCGTTCGGCCAATTCCTGGTTGGAGATGCGCGCATCGCGCTGCAATTCGGCGAGGATGCTCAGGTCGTAGCGGTCAAGTTTGCTCATGGCATTTGCCTTTTCTGTTCGGATTGCTGCGAATTATCAATCCAGGGTGAAAAATTGCGCAAGTGCTATTTATCTGAGCAATCTTCGCAATCCTCTGTCGCAACCTGTCCGGTATCTTTATCACCAGAATCACTGCCCGGACATCAGTCCACAGCGACGCGCCCTAGGCGGGCGGTTGCGGCCAGCCATCCAACAGGATCTGCAGGCCCCCGGGCTACACACCCTCCAGAAGACGGTGTGAGGTGAGCCGGCGCCACAAGTGCCGAGCACGGACGACAATTCCTGAAGGGAGGCCCTGTGGCCTCCCTTTTTTCATGTCGGGAATTTTAATTGGCCTGTGTGGTGGGCGCGGTAGACTGGCGTTGGTTGCAGTTTTTTCTACCGAGAGGAACACCATGACGTCGCGCATCTGGCAGTTGGCAGGTGTTGGTTTGCTGGGTTTGAGCATCAGCCTTGGGGCCCTGGCTGAAGGGCCCGGCGAGGGGCACGGTGAACGGGGCCAGCAGGGGCAGGGGGAGGGCGGGCCGGGGCGCTCGCTCAACTCGCGCGACGAAGTGCGCCAGACCCAGCCGCCGCGCCAGGGGTATTACCAGGACATTCCCCGGCGTCATGGTGATGATCATCCCTGGCAAGCCGGTGGCCCGGGGCAACGGCCCGGTGGCGACTGGCGGGGGCGCCCGGACGGCCACGGCAATGGCTGGGGGCCTGGGCCGCAGTATCGTCCGGGGCACACGGTGGACCATTTTGCTGACCGCTACTGGAAAGTACCCTACCGGGGCGCTGATTATTTCTACTCGGGGGGTTATTGGTACCGCCCGCACGGGGGCAGTTACATCGTGGTGACCCCGCCGTACGGCGTGCGTGTCAACTACCTGCCGCCTTATGCGCGGGAAGTGTGGTTGGGTGGTGCGCTGTTCTTTCTGGTGGCCGATACCTATTACCAGTACCTGGCAGACAGCCAGGAATATATGGTGGTCAACCCGCCAGCCGGCGTGCCGTCGCCCGTGCCGGGGCGGCCGGCAAATGGTGGGTATGACGTGGTGGCCTACCCGATGTATGGCCAGGGTCAGGAACAGCAGGAGCAGGACCGCTACCAGTGCCATCGCTGGGCGGTGAGCCAGTCGGGCTTCGACCCGGCGACGGCGACGTACGCTCCGGCGGCCACGGTGCTCAGCCACTACCAGCGGGCGCTGGGGGCCTGTTTCAGTGGTCGGGGTTACAGCATCAACTGAACCCTGCACGGCCCCCCTGTAGGAGCGGGTTTACCCGCGAATACGGTAGCGGCGGCAACGGTGATCGGCAGGTGGAAATTGGCCAGCAGCCCCGGCCCTTTCGCGATGAACCCGCGCCTACAGAGGATTGCGCAATCGGTGGGGCATGCGTGGTTACCTCATACCGGGTCGGCGTGCACCATCACGTCCGCCTGTGGGTAACGCTGGCGGATCACCCGCGAGGCCTCCACGCACAAGCCATGCGCCTCATGCAGCGGCAGTTGCCCCGGCAGTTCCAGGTGCAGTTGCACAAACCACTGGTTGCCCGACACGCGTGTGCGCAAGTCATGCACGCCTTTCACGCCTGCAACGGCCAGCACCAGTGCGGTCATGTCCTCGCCAACATCGCAGGGTAGCTCCTTGTCCATCAGGATCGCCGTACTTTCGCGGGCAATTTGCAGCGCGCTCCAGAGGATGTAAAACGCGATGCCGAGGCCGAACAGCGCATCCAGCTGCGGCCAGCCAAAACGCGCCAGCAAGAGGGCCAGCAGAATGCTGCCGTTGAGCAGCAAGTCCGAGCGGTAATGCAGGGAGTCTGCCCGTACCGCAGTGGAGCCTGTCAGCCGGATGACCTTGTGCTGCAGCGCCAGCAGGGCGACCGTCAGCACCAGCGAAAGCAGCATCACCGCGATACCGATGGAGGTATCTCCCAGCGGCTGCGGGGTGTACAGGCGCTCGACCGCCTGCGCCCCGATCAGCACCGCACTGCCACCGATGAACAGCGCCTGAGCCATACCGGCCAAGGCCTCGGCCTTGCCATGGCCGAACCGGTGATCGTCGTCGGCCGGGCGCAGGGCGTAGTGCACCGCCAGCAGGTTGAGGAACGAGGCCACGGCGTCCAGTGCCGAGTCGGTCAGCCCGGCCAGCAGGCTCACCGACCCGCTCAGCCACCAGGCCAGCGCCTTGCTCAGCACCAGGATGCCGGCCACCGCCAGTGACGCACGCGTGGCCAGGCGGAGCAGGCGCTGGTGTTCTGCCGGGGTAGTGATCATCCGTGGTCAGTGTCCGTGTGGTTCAGGCTGCCGGTACCAGGCCCATACTGGCCAGTTGTTCGATGCTGCCGCGGTGCTGGATCAGCCGTGGGTCGTTCAGCGGCAGGCGCTGGCCCAGTTCGCTTTCCAGAATGGCCTGCAGCTTCAGGTTGTCGACCTTGCCATCGGGGTTGACGGCTTCTTGCAGTTTGGCCGGGTCAACCTGGGCAGTGCGGCCACCTGGGTAGTAGATGGCGCCGGTGGCAAAGTCGATACCGAAGGCAATCAGCCCCGGGATGACATAGAACAGGATGCCAATGGCATCCATGGCGGCAACCACAGGGTCGATCTTGCCGCCGATCTGGCCGCGCCGGTCCGGGTAGAAAATGGTGCCGCAGGCCGTCAGTTGGGTCAGCAGGGTGGCGATCAGGGCGCCACCGATGACGCGGGTCGAGATACGCATGTAAATCTCCGAAAAGTGTTCAGCAGGGCAAGCGAAGCGCCTGCGCCTGATGATAAGACCATGATAGAGCAGGCTGGGTTCGCCGTTATACTCGCGAGACTGTTCGAGGACCACCATGATTTCATTACCCATTGACGCCGCTTTGCCCGCCCTGCGCCAGGCTCTGGAAAACCGTGACGAAGTGGTGCTTGAAGCGCCGCCCGGCGCTGGCAAGACCACCCGCGTGCCGCTGGCGCTGCTGCAAGAACCGTGGCTGGCCGGGCAGACCATCCTCATGCTCGAGCCACGGCGCCTGGCTGCGCGGGCAGCGGCCGAACGGCTGGCCAGTGAGCTGGGCGAGCAGGTTGGGGAAACGGTGGGTTACCGCATCCGTCTGGACAGCAAGGTCGGCCCGAAAACCCGTATCGAAGTGGTGACCGAGGGCATCCTTACCCGCCGCCTGCAAGCCGACCCGGCGCTGGAAGGGGTGGGCCTGCTGATCTTCGACGAATTTCACGAGCGCAGCCTGGATGCCGATCTCGCGCTTGCGCTGAGCCTTAACGGCCGCGAGTTGCTGCGTGACGACCCGCCACTGAAGATTCTGCTGATGTCCGCGACACTGGAAGGTGAGCGCCTGTCGCGGTTGCTGGACGATGCCCCGGTGGTCAGCAGCGAAGGCCGCATGCATCCGGTGGATATCCGCTGGGGGCGGCCGTTCCAGCCTGGCGAGTTCATCGAGCCACGGGTGGTGGACAGCGTGCTGCATGCGCTGGCTGACCAGTCCGGCAGCGTGCTGGTGTTCCTGCCTGGGCAAGCCGAGATCCGCCGGGTTCACCAAAGCCTTCAGGAAGTACTGGGGGCGCGCCCCGAGGTTCTGCTGTGCCCGCTGCATGGCGAGCTCGACCTCAATGCCCAGCGTGCCGCTATCGATCCGCCGCCCAAGGGGTTGCGCAAGGTGGTGCTGGCCACCAACATCGCTGAGACCAGCCTGACCATCGAGGGCGTGCGCGTGGTGATCGACGCAGGCCTGGCCCGGGTGCCGCGCTTCGATCCCGGCAGCGGCATGACCCGCCTGGACACCCAGCGCATTTCCCGCGCCAGTGCCACCCAGCGCGCTGGGCGTGCCGGCCGCCTGGAGCCCGGCGTGTGCTATCGCCTTTGGTCCGAAGCCCAGCATGACCAGCTGGCCGCCCATGGCAGTGCCGAGATCCTTCAGGCCGACCTGGCCGGGCTGGCCCTGCAGCTGGCGCGCTGGGGTGTAACCCCCGAGCAGTTGCGCTGGCTCGACCAGCCGCCGGCTGCGGCGTTCGCCCAGGCACAGGACCTGTTGGCGCGGCTCAGTGCCTTCAAGCCGGGCAGCCGCGACACCCTCAGCGAACATGGCCAGGCCATGGCCGAACTGCCGGCTCACCCACGCATCGCGCACTTGTTGCTGCGTGGTCAGGACCTGGGCCTGGCACAGATGGCATGCGATGTGGCTGCACTGCTCGGGGAGCGGGACATCCAGCGTGGCGGTGGTGCCGACTTGCACAGCCGGCTAGCGCTGGTCAGCGGTGAGAGCAAGGCTGCGCGTAGCGGCCAGGGGGGCGTGCAGCGTGCTCGTCAGCTGGCGCGTCAGTACCGTGGCCTGTTGCGTGGCAAGGTCGGTGCGCCGGTTGCCGACCCGGACCACCCACGCTGGCTGGGCGCGCTGTTGGCGCTGGCCTACCCTGACCGGGTCGCCCAGCAGCGCCGGGCGGGCGGGGCGGAGTATCGGCTCGCCAACGGCCGTGCGGCCCTGTTTGGCGAAGTCGATGCATTGATGAAGTGCCCATGGCTGGTGATCGCCGACCTGGGTAGCCGCCAGGGGCAGCGTGAGGAGCGGATCTATCTGGCAGCCGAATTCGATCCGGCGTTGCTCGAGGGTGTGCTGTCCGAGCAGGTCGAACGGGTCGATATCCTTGATTGGGACGAGCGCGAGCAGGTGTTGCGCGCCGAGCGCCAGGTGAAGGTTGGCGAACTGATCCTCAGCCGCGAGCCTCTGCCCGGGCTGGATGACGAAGCCAGGGCGCGGGCGCTGCTTGGCCTGGTCCGGCGCAAAGGTTTGAACCTGCTGACCTGGACGCCGGAACTGCGGCAATGGCAGGCGCGTGTGGCGCTGCTGCGTCAGCTCGACCTGCAGAAGGACGGCCACAGTGAATGGCCTGACCTAGGGGACGAGGCCCTGCTGGCCAGCCTGGAACACTGGTTACAGCCATACCTGGGCAAAGTATCGCGCCTGAGCCACTTTGCTGCGCTGGACTTGCCGTCGATGCTGCGCAACCTGCTGCCCTGGCCGCTGCCGCAACGCCTGGAAGAGCAGGCCCCGGCGCATTTGGCCGTGCCGTCCGGCTCGAACATCCGCCTGGATTACAGCGAAACCCCGCCGATTCTCGCCGTGCGTCTGCAAGAACTGTTCGGCCTTGCCGACACCCCGCGCATCGCCAATGGCCGGCAGCAGGTCAAGCTGCACCTGCTGTCACCGGCCCGTCGACCGGTGCAGGTGACCCAGGACCTGGCCAGCTTCTGGCGCACGACCTATGCCGAGGTGAAGAAAGACCTGAAAGGGCGGTACCCCAAGCATTACTGGCCGGACGACCCGCTGGTGGCCGAGGCTACGGCGAGGGCCAAGCCGAGAGGCAGCTGATGCACAACACCGACTGCGGCAGGCCGAGAAAAATGCACTGGCCAAGACGTGTCAGGGGTCGCGCCATTCATCCTATTGCGCTGTCAGTGAAGCTTGATCTGCCTGCTTCAGCAGGAAGGTGATCACTTCGCCTTCCTCGACGGTGAGCAAGGCTACCCACTCCCCACTCCGGTGAGGCGCATCCGTGAGAGCGCCGACCCTGTAACCTCGCTGGTCGCGCAGATGGCAGACAAGGCCTTCATCTGTCAGCGCCAGCGGCTCGATTTTCCAGTATTCGCTAACGTCTGCATGCCAGTAAAAGCCCAGATAACCATTGCGGCTGACCCCTAGTTTCTTGGTCTCCGGGCGCCCAGGGATGCTGATGTGGTAGTGCAGGCGATCGTTGGTCCGCGAGTGGTAATGAAAGTCCATCACCGGCGAGTCCTGCCTTCCCCCCGCCTGCAACCAGTCATCCTCTGGAGTAATGCCCCAGCCGAACTTGTCTGAACTGCGGCTGAGGCGTAGTGGGATATCTCGGGCGACGGCGCGTATGTACAGCTTGCCGCGAAACGACCTGGCGTACCCGGCCTGAATGGTTTCGTTCATGGTGCACTCCTTGGATAGCATTGAGGATGTGCACTCTGGCGCCAAGGCTGGGCAGCCCGGCAGGCCGAAAATATTCCTCGGTAAGCTCAGGTGCTGGCTTCAGCTTCCAGCAGCATGAACAGGCGATACAGCACCACGGTGCTGAACAGTTGCAGGAAGCCGCTGAGGCTGTCCATGGCCAGTTCCATCCCCGGTGATGGTTCGGGGAAAGCCATCAGCAGCAGCCCGTCGATCAGCCAGATCGGCGCCAGCACGCCTACAACGCAGATCATGATGCGCATGAAATGCCCGGTGGTCATGCTTGCGCTTTCGCGCATCGCCTGCACCACCGGCCGGCCGCGCAGCACCAGCAGGTACTCGGCGAACACCAGGTTGATCATGATCCACACCCCCGGGAAGATGAACAGCGCCAGGCCGGCCATGATCAATAGCGAGCTGATCAGGATCAGCAGGGCCAGTTGCGGCCACAGCTGCAGGGCGCGGGCAAACAGGTCGCGCTTGGCGATTTCCTGGCCGTTGCTGCGTGTGTCCAGGTACAGGATCAGGGCGGCGCTGTACAGCGGGTAGAACAACAGGCTGACCAGCATGCCGTAGGCCGGTGATGCCTGGTCGCCCAGCTGCCGGTACAGCAATTGGGTAAGCAGGGCTTCCACCACCACCAGCGGCAGGCACAGCTGGAGGATGTTCGGCAGGTGACGGCGGAAGAAGTACAGGGAGTCGCGCAGAACGCTCAGCGGATTCATCAGTCAACATCGCATGGCAGTAAAAACAGGGGCCTAACTTTAGCCCAAAGCAGGGCTGGGGCTGTCACTTGCTGAAAAAAGTTTCACCGCAGCAGTGATTGAATACCGCGCCTGTACGCCCCATCTTTGACGCAGTCCGATGTCCCGCTACCCCACGAGGTCGCCCCATGAACACTGAAGAACAAACCCTGATCGACGGCCTGTTCGGCCGCCTCAAGCAAGCCGAAGACCCGAGCCAGCCGCGTGACGCGCAAGCTCAGGCGTGCATCGAGCAGCACCTGCGTCAGCAACCGGCGGCGCCTTACTACATGGCCCAGGCGATTTTGGTGCAGGAGGCCGCAATCAAGCGCCTCGACGAACAGAACAAGCAGCTGCAAGCCGAGCTGCAGCAGGCCCGTGCACAGGCTCAGGCGGCACAAGCCGCCAGCAGTGCGCCGAGCAATGGCGGGGGTGGTTTCTTGTCCAGCATCTTTGGTTCGGGTGGGCGCAGCGCAGCGCCGGCGGTGCAGCCACAGCGTCCTTCGGCGCCCGCTGTAGCGTCCGGTGGTGGCTGGCGCGAACCGTCGGCGCCTGGTTTCGCCCAGCCTCAGGCGCCGCAGCCTGGCTACGGCGCCGCGCCTGCGCGCAGTGGGGCCAGCAGCTTCCTTGGCGGGGCCATGCAGACCGCCGCCGGTGTGGCCGGTGGTGTGCTGCTGGCGCAGGGTATCAGCAGCCTGTTCAACCACAACGCGCAACCGGAAGAAGTGGTCGAGGTGATCAAGGAAGAGCCGGTGCCAGCCAGTGACAGTGGCGGCTGGAACGACCAGGGCGAGCAGCAGCAAGTGGCTGACAACGGTGGCTGGGGCAGTGACCAGGGCGGATACGCCGACGGTGGTTTTGGCAGCGATGACGGCGGGTTCTTCTCGGACGACGATTCTTACGTCTGACAGGTCTGGCATACTGCTGGCATTTCCGGGGGCGCTTTGCGCCCCTTCGTGGGCACGCCCCCCAGCACTCCAGGCCCTACATGAGGTTCCCAGGTGAAAAAGATCGCGCTGTTCGCCGATGTGCAGAACCTCTACTACACCGTGCGCCAAGCTCATGGTTGCCACTTCAACTACACCGCCCTGTGGGCCGATGTCAGCCGCGAAGGCCAGATCGTCGAGGCCGTGGCCTATGCCATCGACCGTGGCGACAGCAAACAGCAGCAGTTCCAGCAGATCTTGCGCAACCTCGGTTTCGATGTGCGCCTCAAACCGTTTATCCAGCGCAGCGATGGCTCGGCCAAAGGTGACTGGGATGTGGGCATCACTTTGGATGTGATCGACGCGGCCAGCCGGGTCGACCAGGTGGTGTTGGCCTCCGGTGACGGTGATTTCGACCTGCTGCTGGAGCGGGTAATCCAGCGCCATGGCACCGAAGCGTTGGTGTATGGCGTGCCGGGGCTTACGGCGTTGTCACTGATCCGCGCTGCCACCCGCTACGTGCCCATCGAAGGCGCGCTGTTGCTTAAACACTAAGGTCTTTTCATGGAACGCATCGCTGTCATCGACTTTGAAACCACCGGCATTTCCCCCGGTACCGGCTGCCGTGCCACCGAGGTGGCGGTGGTAATGCTTGAAGGTGGGCGCATTGTCGAGCGCTACCAAAGCCTGATGAACGCTGGCGTGCCGGTGCCGGCCTTCGTCGCAGGGCTGACCGGCATCACCACCGCCATGTTGCGCAGTGCGCCGCCAGTGGACAAAGTGATGAACGAGGTGGCCGAGTTCGTCGGTGGCACCCCGTTGTTGGCGCACAACGCTGCTTTCGACCAGAAGTTCTGGGACTACGAGCTGAGCCGTATCGGCCGCAGCCGCAGCCAGCCCTTCGCGTGTTCCCTGTTGCTGTCACGGCGCCTGCTGCCCGCCGCGCCGAACCACAAGCTGGGCACTTTGACACGCTGGGCCGGCTTGCCGGACACGGGGACCGCGCACCGGGCCATGGCCGATGCCGAAATGGCCGCCAACCTGCTGCAACATCTGGCGGGTGTGTTGCGCCAGGACCACGGCGTTCAGCGACTGTCGCACGAGTTGCTTTGCCGGCTGCAGAAGTCCCCGGCTGCGAAGCTGCGCGAAACGCTGGCAAAGTACTGCAGGGATTAGCAAGTGAACGTCTGGTAGTGTCGCCTCGGTCGAACGCACCAGAATTGTGCCGCTCATTTGAACCCGTTCTGTAACGTCCCTTCACCCAGGCAGGCCGTTAAACTGACTCACCCGTAAACGGATTTCGAGTTTTCCCCATGCCTGCCTCCCGTCGTTTCCCGCTGTTGCTGATTGGCGCCTTCCTGGCCCTGTATCTGGTCTGGGGTTCTACATACCTGTTCATTCGCATCGGCGTCGAGAGCTGGCCTCCGATGCTCATGGCCGGTGTGCGCTTCCTGATCGCCGGTGGCCTGCTGTACGGCTTCCTGCGTTGGCGCGGCGTGCCGGCACCTACCTGGCCACAATGGCGGGCGGCAGGGGCGATCGGTTTCTTGCTGCTCAGCTGTGGCAACGGTGGGGTGACCGTCGCCGAGCATGCGGGTGTGGCTTCGGGCGTGGCGGCTTTGGCAGTGGCGACGGTGCCGCTGTTCACCTTGCTGTTCGGCCTGTTGTTCGGGCACCGCAATTCGAAGCTGGAATGGGCGGGGATAGCCCTTGGGCTGGTGGGCATCGGTCTGCTTAACCTGGGCTCCAACCTGCAGGCCAGCCCGATAGGTGCGGCACTGATCATCTTCGCGGCGGCGTCCTGGGCGTTCGGCTCGGTGTGGAGCAAGACCTTGCCGCTGCCCCAGGGCCCGATGGCCAGCGCAGCGGAAATGCTGGTCGGTGGTGCGGTGCTGTTGCTGGGCAGTGTGCTATCGGGTGAGCGCATGACACAGATGCCGACCGCCGCTGGCTGGGGTGCGCTGGCCTACCTGGTGTTCTTCGGTTCGATCCTGGCGTTCAGTGCCTACATGTACCTGCTCAAGCATGTGCGCCCGGCAGCGGCCACTAGCTACGCCTATGTCAATCCGGCGGTGGCGGTGTTGCTGGGTATCGTCTTTGCCGGTGAGCAGATTGGCGCTGAAGAGTGCGTGGCGATGGCCGTGATCATCGGCGCGGTGGTGCTGATCGGCCTGCCGCAGTGGCGCAAGGCACCTGAACCTGTGCAACCGTTGAAAGGTGAAATCTGCAAGTAGGCAGGGGCGATGCGGTAAACTTGCCGCCTTCGCTGAACCCCCTGATGGTATTGCCATGAATTTCGCCAAACTCGGCCTGATCGAACCGCTGCTGCGCACGCTGCAGCAACTGGACTACACCACCCCGACCCCGGTGCAGGCCAAAGCCATCCCCGCCGTGCTGGCCGGACGCGACCTGATGGCCGCAGCCCAGACCGGTACCGGCAAGACCGCAGGCTTTGCCCTGCCTGTGCTGCAGCGCCTGGCGCTGGAGGGCGAGAAGGTGGCCAGCAACTCGATCCGCGCCTTGGTGCTGGTGCCCACTCGCGAGCTGGCCGAGCAGGTGCACAACAACGTGCGCGAATACGCCGAGAACCTGCCGCTGAGCACTTACGCGGTGTATGGCGGGGTCAGTATCAACCCACAGATGATGCGCCTGCGCCGGGGTGTCGACCTGCTGGTGGCTACCCCTGGCCGCTTGCTCGACCTGTTCCGGCAGAACGCCGTGAAGTTCAACCAGGTGCAGACGCTGGTGCTGGATGAAGCCGACCGCATGCTTGACCTGGGCTTTGCCGAAGAGCTGCAGTCGGTGTATGCGGCATTGCCGCGCAAGCGCCAGACGCTGCTGTTTTCCGCCACCTTCTCCGATCAGATTCGCATGCTGGCGGGGCTGGCGCTGAATGACCCGCTCAGTATCGAAGTGAGCCCGCGCAACGCCGCGGCCGCCAGCGTCAAGCAGTGGCTGGTGCCTGTGGACAAGAAGCGCAAGGCCGACCTGTTCTGCCACCTGCTGCGCAAGCAGCGCTGGAAGCAGGTGCTGGTATTCGCCAAGACCCGCAATGGCGTCGATCAGCTGGTGGAGCGCTTGCTGGCCGAAGGCGTGAATGCCGACGGCATCCACGGTGATCGCCCACAGGCGACCCGCCAGCGTGCGCTGGACAGCTTCAAGGCCCGTGAGGTGCAAGTGCTGGTGGCGACCGATGTGGCAGCCCGTGGCCTGGATATCGATGACTTGCCGCTGGTCGTCAACCTCGACCTGCCGATCGTTGCCGAAGACTACGTGCACCGCATCGGGCGTACCGGGCGGGCGGGCAACAAGGGCGAGGCAATTTCGCTGGTGTGTGCGGATGAAGTGCAACTGCTGGCGGCCATTGAAGTGCTGACCCGGCAGACCCTGCCGCGTCATGAAGAGCCGGATTTCATCCCCGAGCACCGGGTGCCGATGACCGATGCCAGTGGGCAGGTTATCAAGAAACCGAAGAAGCCCAAGAAGCCGAAAGAAAACAGCGCCAAGCGCGGGCTGGGGCGTTGGATGGACAGCACTGAAGCCGGCAGTGCGGAACCGGCGGTGAAGGCTGTACGCAAGGTGCCGAGCTTCAATGGTGGGCCGCGCAAGCGTAAGCCTTGAGGTTTTGGGGCCGCTTTGCGGCCCTTTCGCGATGCAAGGCCGCTCCCACATGGGCCCGGCAATCTGTCAGGAAGCCCGCACCCAATCCGCCGCTGCCCGTCCGGCGCGCAAGCCGCTGGCAAAGCATGCTGTCAGCAGATAGCCCCCGGTCGGCGCCTCCCAGTCCAGCATTTCGCCGGCACAGAATACCCCCGGCATGCCCTTGACCATCAACCCCTCATCCAGGCCCTCGAAGCGGACGCCGCCGGCGCTGCTGATCGCTTCATCCAGCGGCCGTGTGCGTACCAGGGTGATGGGCAATGCCTTGATGGCCCGAGCCAACGCATCAACGTCGGCAAAGGTCGCCTGATCGGTCAGCTCGCGCAGCAGCGCCGCCTTGACCCCATCAATCCCCAGCTGGCTGTGCAGGTGCTTGGCCATGGAGCGTGAACCGCGTGGTTTGGCCAGCGCCTGGGCAATCTTGTCCACAGGCTTGTCCGGCAGCAGGTCGAGCAACAGCACCCCGCGGCCTTCACGGTGGATGGCCTCGCGGACCGGTGCCGACCAGGCATACACCAGGCTGCCTTCCACACCTTGAGCGGTGAGGATGAACTCGCCCTTGCGCGGTGCGCTGCCCGGGACGCTGAGGGCGATGTTCTTCAACGGTGCGCCCGCGAACTTGTCCTTGAGCAGCGCGCTCCAGCCCGCTACTTCAAAACCGCAGTTGCTCGGCTGCAAAGGCGAGATATCCACAGCCCGTTCTGCCAGCAGCGGTTGCCAGCTGCCGTCAGAACCCAGGCGCGCCCAGCTGGCGCCACCCAGCGCCAGCACCACGACCGAGGCTTTCACCTGCCGTTCGCCCTGTGGATAAGCAATGCGCAAGCTGCCATCGGTGTTCCAGCCCAGCCAGCGATGGCGGGTGTGGATAACCACCCCGTTGTCGCGCAGGCGCTTGAGCCATGCACGTAGCAACGGTGCGGCTTTCATGTCGGTGGGGAACACCCGGCCCGAGGTGCCGACGAAGGTTTCGATGCCCAAACCATGAATCCACTGGCGCAACGCGTCCGCATCGAAGTCGCGTAGCAGGGCCTCGATTTCGCCTTGGCGTTCGGCATAGCGTGCCACGAACGCCGGGTAGGGCTCGGAATGGGTGATGTTCATGCCGCCGACACCCGCCAGCAGAAACTTGCGGCCCACTGAAGGCATGGCATCGTACACCTCGACCGCCAGGCCTGCCTTGGCCAGTGCTTCGGCAGCCATCAGGCCGGCGGGGCCGCCACCGATGACGATAGCGGGGGGAGGGGATGCGGGGGTTAGATCGGGCATGGTGGGCAGCAGGCTGTGGAAAAGAGGCGCATTCTACCGCAGCGCTGCACACGGAAGCACTGGTCAAAAAATAGCCAGTGTCACGCAGGCCTTGCCAGTAAAGGGCTACAGCGGCTTTCGCGCAGGTTATCCACAAGCGGTTCCACAGTCATTGTGAACAACCTATGACACGTGCCGCGCTGTGGTGAAGGATGCCGTGGCGTTTGGCCAAGGCTGTGCGGTCCTTGCTGTAGCCTCCACCGATCACGCCCATTACCGGGATATCGCGGCCCATGCAGTGGCGCAGCACGGCTTCGTCACGGGCGGCAACGCCCGCGTCGGTCAGCTGCAGGTAGCCCAGGGCGTCATCCTTGTGCACATCGACACCGGCGTCATACAGCACCAGGTCGGGTTGATAAAGCGGCAGCAGGTAGTTGAGGGCGTCGTCCACCACCTTCAGGTAGGCCGCGTCGCCCATGCCTCGGGGCAGGGGGATGTCCCAGTCGCTTTGTGCCTTGCGGGCGGGGAAGTTCTGCTCGCAGTGCAGCGACACGGTGATGGCCTCGGGCGTGTCGTGCAGGATGCGCGCAGTGCCGTCACCCTGGTGCACGTCGCAGTCGAAGATCAGCACCCGGTGTACGCGGCCTGCTTCCAGCAGGTAGCGGCTGATGACCGCCAGGTCGTTGAAAATGCAGAAGCCGGCGGGGTGGTCGTAATGGGCGTGGTGGGTGCCACCGGCGAGGTGGCAGGCGATGCCGTGCTGCAGCGCCATCTCGGCAGTCAGCAATGAGCCACCGACGGCGCGCACGGTACGTCGGGCCAAGGCCTCGCTCCAGGGCAGGCCGAGGCGGCGCTGGTCCTCGCGCGACAGCTCGCCGTTCATGTAGCGCGCGATGTAGCTGCGGTCGTGGGCCAGGGCAAGGATGTCGTTGGGGCAGATGTCGGGGCGCAGCAGGGCCTGGTCGGTGGTCAGCCCGCTGCCGACCAGGTGATCGTGCAGCAGGCGAAACTTGTCCATCGGAAAGCGGTGTTCAGCGGGGAACTCCGGGCTGTAATCTTCATGGTAGATCAACGGCAACGGCATGGATGGGGTCGCAATCGGGGCCAGTGCTGATCTTGCCATGACGGGTGATTGCGGGAGTACCGGTTTCTTGCGCCGCTCCCATAGAGGCTATTTACCTGTGCTGGCCAATACGCGTTGCCAGTCAGGTTCGTTCAGTCGTCCGAGGATGCGTGCCTTGCCATTGCCATCCACCGACACGAACAGGGCGCTGGCATAGTTGCTTTGACGTTCGCCGCCGGCAACGTGCTGCTGGCGGGCAAAGTGGTCGATGCAGCCGTTGTGAGTCACCAGCACCAGGTTATGGCCCGCGCGTTTTTGTGCGAGTGCTTCGTTGGCGAACTGGCTGTCGCAGCTTTCGAGCCAGTCCTCGCTGGCCACCGCCTGTCCGAGGATGAAGTGGGCGGTTTGCCGGGTGCGCAGCTTCGGGCTGCTGAGCATGTCGGCGTTGTTCAGGCCCAGTTGGTGTAGCCCCTGGCCAACGCGGCCAGCGGCCTGGCTGCCGGCCACGGTGATGCCGGCGGGGTTGTCCAGGCAGGGGCCGGGGGCACTGTCGCAGCGTTCGGCGTGGCGGATCATCACGATCACCGCACCGTCGGCCCAGTCCTGCAGCAGGCCGCTGTCACTCAGTTGTTGCTCGTTACCAAGGTCCACGATGTGCGTCCTCGTCGCCAGCCAGGTGGTCAACGCCGCCACGACCATGCACAGGCCCAGGGCGGCTCCGACGGCTTTGTGAGTCAGGCGTCGCTTGCGCCGGGCATGAATGGCAGGGTGCCCCAGGGTGTTGCTCGATAGCATGCGTTGCTCCGTTGGCAGTACCGCGGCTGGCGCGGTGGTGGATGGCGGCATCCTGCCAAGCGGCCTGTCGGGGGCCGGTGAAGGGCGTGTGAAAATTGCATTTGGCGGCTGCCGGCTGGGTGAAACCCGCGCCCGCGCCTACGCTGTAAACTGCAAGGCGGTAAAACCGGAGCAGGCCCGATGACCCCCACCCTTGAACTCGAAAGCGCACGGCTGGTGCTGCGCCAATGGCATGACGATGACTTGCGCGAGTTCGCCGCACTGTGCGCCGACCCACAGGTAATGCGCTACTTTCCGGCGCCGCTGACGCGGGTTGAGGCGGCTGCGTTGATCGGCCGTGTGCGTGGGCATTTCAATGAGTACGGTTTTGGTCTGTGGGCCCTGGAGCGCAAGGACAGTGGCGCGTTCATCGGCATGACCGGGTTGCTCAATGTCAACTTCGACGCGCCTTTTGCCCCGGCGGTGGAGATCGGCTGGCGCCTGGCACGTCGCCACTGGGGCCTGGGCTTTGCCAGCGAGGCGGCATGGACCTGCCTGCGTTGTGCTTTTGCCCAGTTGCGCCTGGAGGAGGTCGTGTCGTTCACCAGCGAGAGCAACCTGCCTTCGCAAAAGGTGATGCAAGCCATCGGCATGCAGCAGGATCTGCACGGCAGCTTCGAGCACCCCCGCCTGCCCATCGGCCACCCGCTGCGCCCGCATGTGCTGTACCGGATCGATCGCGCGCACTGGGAGCGTACCCTGCGCGCCTGAATGCACGGCCATGCCCGGCGCGAATGACAAACGCTGTATCATTTGCCTACTTGGAAGGCGCTTGCCGTAACACGTTCAGCGCCTGTGAAATCGAACGCCGCTCGGGCGGCGCATCGCGAGCTAGGCTCGCGCCTACGGAGAACCGCCGATGAGTCATGTGTTGGACGACCTGGTCGACCTGTTGAGCCTCGAATCCATCGAGGAGAACCTGTTCCGTGGACGTAGCCAGGACCTGGGCTTCCGTCAGCTTTACGGCGGCCAAGTGCTGGGTCAGTCGTTGTCGGCTGCCAGTCAGACAGTCGAGGACGCGCGCCATGTGCATTCGTTGCACGGCTACTTTCTGCGCCCGGGCGATGCCAGCCTACCCGTGGTGTACTCGGTAGACCGCGTGCGCGATGGCGGCAGCTTCAGTACGCGGCGGGTGACGGCGATCCAGAAGGGCCAGACCATCTTCACCTGCAGCGCATCGTTCCAGTACGACGAGGAAGGCTTCGAGCACCAGGCGCAGATGCCTGACGTGGTTGGCCCGGAAAACCTGCCTACCGAGGTCGAACTGGCCCGTGCCATGGCCGACCAGCTGCCCGAGCGCATTCGCGACAAGGTGCTGTGCGCCAAGCCGATCGAGATCCGCCCGGTCACCGAGCGCGACCCGTTCAACCCCAAGCCGGGCGACCCGGTGAAATACGCCTGGTTCCGCGCCGACGGCAACCTGCCTGACGTGCCTGCCCTGCACAAGTACATGCTGGCCTATGCCTCGGACTTCGGCTTGCTGACCACGGCGTTGCTGCCCCATGGCAAATCGGTGTGGCAGCGCGACATGCAGATCGCCAGCCTCGACCACTCGCTGTGGTTTCACGGCAACCTGCGCGCCGACGAGTGGCTGCTGTATGCCACCGACAGCCCCTGGGCCGGCAATTCCCGTGGCTTCTGCCGCGGCAGCATTTTCAACCAGGCCGGGCAACTGGTGGCATCGTCGACCCAGGAAGGCCTGATTCGCCATCGCAAGGACTGGGCATGAGCCTGGGCGAGGTGCGCAACTGGGTGTTCGACATGGACGGCACCCTGACCGTGGCCGTGCACGACTTCGCCGCCATTCGGGTGGCGCTGGACATCCCGGCCGAACACGACATCCTCACCCATCTGGCGGCCTTGCCGGCAGCGGAAGCGGCGGCCAAGCATGCCTGGTTGCTGGAGCACGAAAGGGACCTGGCAACGGCCTCCACGGCGGCTACCGGGGCGGTGGAACTGGTGCGCGAGCTGGCCGGGCGCGGGTGCCGGCTGGGCATTCTGACCCGCAATGCGCGTGAGCTGGCGCATGTAACGCTGGAGGCCATCGGCCTGGCGGACTGCTTCCCGGTGGAACATATTCTCGGGCGTGACGAGGCTGCACCGAAGCCGAGCCCGGATGGGTTGCTGAAGATTGCCAACGCCTGGGGCGTGACGCCGAGCGAACTGGTGATGGTGGGGGATTACCGCTTTGACCTGGACTGTGGGCGGGCGGCGGGGGCACGCACGGTGCTGGTGAACCTGCCGGACAATCCCTGGCCAGAGCTGGTGGATTGGCATGCGGCGGATTGCCGAGCGTTGAAGGTGATGCTGGGCTGATGCGTGTGTTGGCAATGCGGGCCTCTTCGCGGGCGTACCCGCGAAGAGGCCGGACCTGTCTATGCTGAACCCCATTCTTTGCTCTGATACGGAGACCTACCCATGAGCAGCAAGGCCATCTACGTACAACCCGGCGGCGGCTACGACAAGGTCGAGGTCGGCAGCTGCGAGGCCCAGGCCCCCAAGGCCGGCGAGATTACCGTGCGCCTGCACGCCAGTTCCCTCAACTACCACGATTTCGCCGTGGTCAGCGGCATGTGGGGGCCGAGCGAGCGACGCATCCCCATGGCCGACGGTGCCGGCGAGGTGGTGGCGGTGGGGGCTGGCGTCACTGACTTCCAGGTCGGCGACAATGTGGTCAGCACCTTCTTCCCCGACTGGCTCGATGGCCAGGCCAATGTCGAGGGCTTTGCCAGGGTGCCCGGCGACGGCATCGATGGCTACGCCCGTGAGCAGGTGACTGCCCGCGCCACCGCATTCACCCTGGCACCCCAGGGTTTCAGCCATGCCGAGGCTGCCACCCTGACCACCGCCGGCCTTACCGCCTGGCGCGCGCTGATGAGCGATGATCACCTCAAGCCCGGCGACACGGTACTGGTGCAGGGTACCGGCGGTGTGTCGATTTTCGCCCTGCAGTTCGCCAAGCTGGCGGGCGCGACCGTGATCGCCACCTCGTCCAGCGATGCCAAGCTGGAGCGCCTGAAGGCCTTGGGTGCCGACCACCTGATCAACTACAAGAGCACCCCGGCATGGGGCGAGAAAGTACGCGAGCTGACGGGCAACCGCGGTGTCGATCATGTGATTGAAGTGGGTGGCCCGGCGACGCTGGAGCAGTCGATGATTGCTGCGCGCATTGGCGGGCATGTTTCGCTGATCGGCATCCTTACCGGGGTGGCCGGGCAGTTGCCGCTGGTGCAGGCGCTGGTGCGGCAGATTCGCCTGCAAGGGGTGCTGGTGGGCAGCCGGGCGCAGCAGCAGGCGATGGTGCGGGCAATCGATGCCAACGGTCTGCGACCGGTGGTGGACAAGCATTTCGAACTGGAACAGATCGTCGAGGCGTTCCGTTACCAGGAGAGCAATCGGCATTTCGGCAAGATCTGCCTGACCTGGTGAAGTGGGGGCGTTGCACGGTCTGACAATCAGTCCGGCAATAGCCGGTCGCGGCTGTTGGACAGGTGCAGGCACACTGCCGCCCGCGCGGCATCCGGGTCCTGTCTGCGGATGGCATTGAGGATGGCCTCGTGCTCCAGGTTGGCCAGGTACGCTTGCCGCGCCAGCTTGGCCCCCGCGCGCTCGGCCAGGGCCATGCGGTTGCGCGGGATCAGGCCGTTACCCAGCTGCAGCAGCATCTCAGTGAAATACAGGTTGCCGGTAGCCTCGGCAATCAGCAGGTGAAAGCGTCGGTCGGCCTCGATGCAGCTGTCGCCTGCAGCGGCCAGGTCCTGATAGTCATCCAGCGCCTGGCGCATGCGCGCCAGTTGCCCCTCATCACGACGCAGTGCGGCCAGCGCGGCTGCCTGGCCTTCAAGGCCAATACGCAGCTCCAGCAGATCGCGCACATTCGCCGCGCTCTCCGCCGCAACGCGCAGGCCGGCCTGGGCCTGGCGCTCCATCACGAACGTACCGATCCCGTGGCGCGGCTCCACGAGCCCAGAGGCCTGCAGCTTCGACAAGGCTTCGCGAACCACTGTGCGGCTTACCCCGTGCTCGCGCACCAAGGTGTTTTCCGAAGGCAGTTTGTCGCCTGGTTTGAAGGTGCCCAGCAGAATTTGCTGGGTCAGGCTGGAGACCAGGTCATGGGCGCGGCTATGGCCGCGTTTGCGAGCGTGTTCGGGTTCCATGTGTGATCCGCTTCTTGATTTACTTGTACGACAAGTTAATCGATAGAAATATTTTTTGCCGATTTTTCACGCGTTCAATTCAGCGTGTAATTGGTCTGTTTTTGCATGTTAGGAGCAAATTGGCCTTATGACAGCTTGTATTTTGGTATTTTGCCTACTTTGATGATCTTGTCGTACAACCTCGCTGCGAATAAGCTCCTCCCCACTGCCCTGTCAGACAACCCGACCCGCACAAAAACAATTAGTGGGAGATCCGCAAGTGAACGACACCCTCGCTCCGTCTGCCCGGCATGAAGGCGACGCGCTGGCCAGTGCCGTGGCCAAGGTCAAACGCCACGTCCTGCCGCTGTTCGTCATCATGTTCATCGTCAACTACCTTGATCGCGTCAACATTGGCTTCGTCCGCCCGCACCTGGAAAGCGACCTGGGCATCAGCGCTGCGGCGTTTGGTTTTGGTGCCGGACTGTTCTTCATCGGTTACGCGCTGTTCGAAGTACCTTCGAATATGCTGCTGCAAAAGGTCGGTGCCCGGCTGTGGCTGACCCGTATCATGTTCACCTGGGGGCTGGTGGCCACGGCCATGGCCTTCGTGCAGAACGAAACCCAGTTCTACGTGCTGCGCTTTCTGCTCGGGGTGGCCGAAGCAGGCTTCTTTCCTGGAGTGATCTACTACTTCACCCGCTGGCTGCCGGCGGCCGAGCGCGGCAAGGCCATTGCTATCTTCCTCAGCGGTTCTGCACTGGCATCGCTGATTTCCGGGCCGTTGGCCGGGGCGCTGATGCAGATCCAGGGCCTGGGCCTGCATGGTTGGCAGTGGATGCTGTTCATTGAAGGCATGGCCTCGGTGGCGCTGTGCTTCTTTGTGTTCTTCTGGCTCGACTCGAAGCCGCAGGACGCCAAGTGGCTGAACCCGGCGGAGCAGGAGGCGCTGGTGGCGACCATTGACCGCGAGCAGCGCGAGCGCGAGGCGACCGGCGCAGTGAAGCCATCGGCCTGGAGCCTGCTCAAGGACCGGCAGATCTTGCTGTTCTGCCTGATCTACTTCTGCATCCAGCTGACCATCTATGCCGCCACCTTCTGGTTGCCCAGCATCATCAAGCGCATGGGCGACCTCAGTGACCTGCAGGTGGGCTTCTTCAATTCCATCCCGTGGTTGATCTCGATCCTGGCCATGTACGCCTTTGCTGCCGGTTCCGCACGCTGGAGGTTCCAGCAGGCCTGGGTGGCAGGCGCCTTGGTGATCGCTGCCATTGGCATGTTCATGTCCACGACGGGCGGGCCGGTTTTTGCCTTCGTTGCGGTTTGCTTTGCGGCCATCGGTTTCAAGTCGGCCTCTTCGCTGTTCTGGCCTATCCCTCAGGGCTATCTGGATGCGCGTATCGCGGCGGCAGTCATTGCCCTGATCAACTCGGTCGGCAACCTCGGCGGCTTCGTCGCCCCTACCACCTTCGGGCTGCTGGAGCAGCAGACCGGGTCGATCCAGGGCGGCCTGTATGGCCTGGCGGTGACCTCGGTGCTGGCGGCGATTGCCATCTTCTTCGTACGCACCCGCCCCAAAGGCGTCCCTACCGATGACCTCAAGGCCTCCTCGGCCCTGGGCCATACCCACTGATGACTGCGAGACAACCCTCATGAATATGCAGACCCTTCACACCAGTACCCCGGTGGTCACCGACCTGCGCGTGATCCCGGTGGCCGGCCATGACAGCATGCTGCTCAACCTCAGTGGCGCCCATGGCCCGTACTTCACCCGCAACGTGGTGGTGCTGCGCGACAGCGCCGGCAATACCGGCCTGGGCGAAGTGCCCGGCGGCGAGAACATTCGCCAGACCCTGGAGGACGCCCGCAGCCTGGTGGTCGGCCAGCCGATCGGCCATTACCAGCGTGTGCTCAATGCCATGCGCCAGACCTTCGCCAACCGTGACTCGGCGGGCCGCGGCCTGCAGACCTTCGACCTGCGCATCACCGTGCATGCGGTAACGGCCATCGAGTCGGCGTTGCTCGACCTGCTCGGCCAGCATCTGAACGTACCGATGGCAGCACTGCTGGGCGAGGGGCAGCAACGTGATGCGGTGAAGATGCTTGGTTACCTGTTCTATATCGGCGACCGCCAGCAGACCGACCTGGCTTACCGCAACGAAGCCGACAGCGATGACGACTGGTTTCGCCTGCGCCACGAAAAGGCCCTGACCCCGGAAGCGGTGGTGCGGCTGGCCGAGGCCGCCAAGGCGCGCTATGGCTTCAGCGACTTCAAGCTCAAGGGCGGCGTGCTACGTGGTGAAGAAGAGATGGAGGCCGTGACAGCGCTGACCGAACGCTTCCCCGAAGCGCGCATCACGCTCGACCCCAATGGCGCATGGTCGCTCAAGGAGGCCATTGCCCTGTGCCGCGACAAGCACGATGTGCTGGCCTACGCCGAAGACCCGTGCGGCGCCGAGAACGGTTACTCGGGCCGCGAGGTGATGGCCGAGTTCCGCCGTGCCACCGGCCTGCCCACCGCGACCAACATGATCGCCACCGACTGGCGGCAGATGGGCCATGCCATCCAGCTGCAATCGGTGGACATCCCGCTGGCCGACCCGCACTTCTGGACCTTGCAGGGTTCGGTGCGGGTGGCGCAGATGTGCAACGACTGGGGGCTGACCTGGGGTTCTCATTCCAATAACCACTTCGACATTTCGCTGGCGATGTTCACCCAGGTGGCGGCTGCGGCGCCGGGTGAAATCACGGCGATCGACACCCACTGGATCTGGCAGGATGGCCAGCGCCTGACCCGTGAGCCGCTGCGCATTGTCGACGGGCATGTGCGGGTGCCGGCGCGGCCGGGCCTGGGCGTGGAACTGGATGAAGACCAGCTGGCAAAGGCCCATGAGTGCTACCGCAACATGGGGCTGGGGGCGCGCGATGACAGCGTGGCGATGCAGTTCCTGATTCCGGGTTGGCGCTTCGATAACAAACGGCCCTGCCTGGTGCGTTGAGGCTGCCGGCCTCTTCGCGGGCAAGCCCGCTCCTACATCGATCGGTGGCCTCGCACGCACCGTCGTAGGAGCGGGTTCACCCGCGAATAGGCCAGACCTGCCAGCCAACCCCCCCCCAGTCATTCCCCGTCCCAGCCGCCCCCGCATTCATCAACCGGTGGCCTCACCCCGCACCGTCGCAGGAGCGGGTTCACCCGCGAAAGGGCCGGCACAGGCAACACACATCCAAATGAAAAACAAAACCTCCATTTGGGCCTGTGGCGCGATCAGATATGCCATTCGCGACATCTGGCGTTGATGGAAATGCCCTGTCGTGATCGAACAGTTCCGTGGCGTTCTCGTGTAATTCCCCACAGCCATGCGGGGATTAAATGAACCCCGAACCGCACTGACACCTTGCTCTGTGACGCGTGCCAAAGATCAACAACAGCGCGCGAACAACGTGTCGACTTATTGATTTCAAAGGAGATATTTTTCGCCTACGCCTGCCCGTCCTTCCTTGTGTCAGCAAAAAGAGAACAACATCAATGAACACCGTGGGATCTGATGGCAACCTTGCACAAGGTTTCAAGCCACGTCACGTAACGATGCTGTCCATCGCCGGCATCATCGGCGCCGGACTTTTCGTCGGCTCTGGCCATGCCATCGCGGCAGCCGGGCCAGCAACCATAATTTCCTATTTCGTGGCCGGGACCCTGGTGGTACTGGTCATGCGCATGCTCGGCGAAATGGCCGTGGCACACCCCGACACCGGATCGTTTTCCACCTATGCCGACCAGGCCATTGGCCGCTGGGCCGGCTATACCATCGGCTGGTTGTACTGGTGGTTCTGGGTATTGGTCATCCCTATCGAGGCATTGGCTGCCGGGCATGTGCTGAACGCCTGGTTCCCGCAGGTGGACAGCTGGATCTTCGCCCTGGGTTCGGTGTTGCTGCTGGCCGGTACCAACCTGTTCAGCGTGGCCAAGTACGGCGAGTTCGAGTTCTGGTTCGCGATCCTCAAGGTCACTGCCATCCTGGGCTTCATCGGCCTGGGCTTCGCCGCGCTGATGGGCTGGCTGCCCAACCGCGAGGTCAGTGGGCTGAGCGGGCTGATGGCCGAATACGGCGGCTTTGCACCGAAGGGCTGGTCGGCGGTGGTCGGCGCGTTCATCACTGTGATGTTCAGCTTTATCGGCACCGAGGCGGTGACCATCGCCGCGTCCGAGTCCAGCGACCCGTCGCGCAACATCGCCAAGGCCACCCGCTCGGTGATCTGGCGTATCAGCACCTTCTACATCCTGTCGATCTTCGTGATCATCTCAGTCGTACCGTGGAACGACCCGCAATTGGCGGTGGTGGGTTCTTACCAGCGTGCGCTGGAAATCATGAACATCCCCAACGCGGCGTTCATGGTCGACCTAGTGGTACTGGTCGCAGTTACCAGCTGCATGAACTCGTCGATCTACATCGCTTCGCGGATGATGTTCTCGCTGGCCAAGCGCGGTGACGCCCCGGCCTTCCTCAACAAGACCTCCAAGGTTGGTGTACCGCGTGCTGCGGTGTTCGGCAGCACCCTGATCGGTGCGGCCATCGCAGTCCTCAACTACTTCGCGCCGAAGGGAGTGTTCGAGTTCCTGCTGGCCAGCTCCGGCGCCATCGCCCTGTTGGTGTACATGGTTATCGCCATCTCGCAGCTGCGCATGCGCCGCCGTCTGGAGCGCGAGAACACCGAGCTGAAGTTCCGCATGTGGCTGTTCCCGTACCTGACCTGGGCGGTGATCATTTTCATTGCCGGGGCGTTGGCGGTGATGATGTACACGCCTGAGCACCGGGCAGAAGTGAGCTCGACATTGGGCCTGGCGATCGTGATTTCCTTCCTGGGGATCGTGACGTCGAGGGGCCATGCGCAACCAGTGGGCGCGCGATCGATGGGGTGATTCAGTTCACCTGGCTGTAAGGCAAAGGGCACCCGTGGATGGGTGCCCTTTGTTTTTTGAAACACTTGTCTGGCGGTGCGGGCGACCGGGCGCTGGCTTGGATGGAGTTGGGCCGGGATTCCTGCTTCTTTGGCTCCCAATACCCCGCTTCGAGCCTGAGTACCTGGGCAAGCTCGATTTCCATTAGAAGATCAGCGTACTTGAGCGGCCATCAAGTGCCGCCCAGCACGCTTTGCACATATCGCATCACAGCCGGCGCTTTCTCGAAGCGCCGGTGAACCAGGCTTAGCCACGAGCTAGCCTGGCAATCGACGACCCGCCGGTAATTCACCTGCGGCAGGTTGATGCGCTGCACCACCGATTCCGGGACCACTGCAATGCCTTGCCCAAGAGATACCAAGGTAATTACGGCCACCAGGCTGCCGGGTTGTGGGCCAAGCATCGGGACGAAGCCACCTTGCGCCGCCACTTCCAGCGTGCCGGAAATCTGCTCGGGCAGAATGAAGGTTTCGTTGGCCAGGCGCGAGGCCGGGATCTGCGGCACTTCGTTGATCCGCGAGCTGGCGGGCAGGGCGAGAACGAAACCTTCCTGGTGCAAGGCGATGGCTTCCAGCCGGTCAGGCAGCTCCATCGGTGAGCGCACGTAGGCAAGGTCAAGTAAGCCGTCGCGGACCATGCCGGGTAGTTCGGCCATGGGCAGTTCACGGATATTCAGGCGCACGCCAGGGCAGGTTTCGCTGTAGCGGCTGACTTGCTGCTGGAGCATGCCCGAGTAGGCGGCCGAAGCCACGTAGCCCAGTTCGATACGCCCGCTTTCGCCACGGGCTGCGCGTTGTGCACCCAGCTGTGCGGCGTCGAACTGGCGCACGGCCTGTTCGGCCTCAATCAACAGCGCCTGGCCGGCGGCGGTGAGGTTGACCTCGCGCTGGCTGCGCTCGAACAAGCGCACACCCAGCTCGCGTTCCATGTCCTGGATCTGCCGGCTGAGGGTGGGCGGGGCGATGCCCAACTGCTCGGCGGCCCGGGTGAAATGGCCGTGGCGGGCCACGCAGAGAAAATAGCGGAAATGGCGGATTTCCATCAGGTGTTACCTGCAGGGTAATAACGCGGGCCGCCGGGGCTAACAAGCCTTGGCGCAGGCGGCGGTATGGTAAGGCCAACACTACAAGGCTGGTGGCTTGGCGGCAAAGCCTGCCTGTGCAATTGCAGGGACCGCACAACATTCAAGGGCTATGCATTATCCGCAGGTTGCAGGGGACCGCTGTGCGGTCCCGGCGATCCTGCAGGTAAAAGGCACTCCAAACCAACCAGCTCAGCTTCTGGAGCCCCACCATGCCCTCTGCACGCTTCACCCTGCTTACCGCCTCCCTGGTCTGCGCCCTGATCATCCTCGACACCAACATTGTCGCGGTCAGCCTGCCCAGTATCGCCCGCGACCTGTCGGGCTCGTTCGCCGATATCGAATGGGTAGTCAGTGCCTACCTGCTGGCCTTCGCAGCTTGCCTGCTGCCCGCCGGGAGCCTCGCCGACCGCTTTGGCCGCCGGCGCATGCTGCTGCTCGGCCTGGCCCTCGCTAGCCTGCGGCGCGGCGCCCAGCCTGCTATTGCTCGACCTGGCCAGGGCCGCCAAGGGCATCGGCGCGGCCCTGTTGTTGACCTCGGCACTGGCCGCCATCGGCAACCGCTTCCACCAGCCGCAGGAACGCATGCGCGCCTGGGCCTTCTGGGGTGCCTGCATGGGCGCCACCATCACCTTTGCGCCGCTGCTCGGCGGGGTGATCGCCAGTACCTTGGGCTGGCGCTGGATCTTCTACATCAACCTGCCGTTGGTGGCGTTGTTGGCAGTGATGGTGCTGCGCAGTGTCGAAGAGTCCCGCGACAGCGCGGCGGCCCGGCTTGACCCATGGGGCAGCCTGACTTTTGCGGGTGCCCTGGGCTATCTGATCTGGGCGATGATCGATGCCAACCAGGTGGGCTGGGGCAGTGCCCAAACCCTGGGCCGGCTGCTAATCAGTGCCTTCCTGTTTGGCCTGTTTATCATGGTCGAACGCCACCAGGAACGGCCGATGATCGACCTTCAGCTGATGCGCAGCGGGCGGTTTGTGGGTGCTTTGCTGGGCATGTTCGCCTACGCCGCCTGCGCCCAGGTGATGATGACTTTGCTGCCGCTGTACCTGCAAAACGGCCTGCAACTGTCCGCACTGGCAGCCGGGGCCGGCATGCTGCCGTTTGCCGTGGCCATGTTGCTGACACCGCGCTTGGGCATGCGCCTGGCGGCGCACTTGAGCCCGGCGCAGGTGTTCGCCCTTGGCCTGGTGCTGGTGGGGGTGGGCAACCTGCTGTGTGCCTGGGCCGCCGGGTTTGGCGGCTATGCAGCGTTTGCCCTGGCCAGCCTGGTGCTGGGGGCGGGGGCCGGGCTGCTGAATGGCGACACCCAGAAAAACATCATGGCTTGTGTGCCGCGCCAGCGTACCGGGATGGCTTCCGGGTTGAGTACAACTACGCGCTTCGGGGCCATCGTCCTGGCTATCGGTTTACTGGGCGGCGTACTGGCCGCCCGCAGCGGGCAATTGCTTCACGAAGCCCTGGTTGCCGTAGCGCCATCGCAAGTGGGCCAGATTACTGCGATGGCCACGCGGGTAGCGGCGGGCGACCTGCAGGCGGCCCTGGCGCTGCTTGATCCGGGCTTGCGTGAAGCGGTGGCACCCTTGGCCCGCCAGGCGTTCGTGGGTGGCTTCGAGGCCGTGTTGCAGGTTGCGGGCCTTGCAGCGCTGGTGTTCGCGGTGGTGGTTGGCGTGCTGCTGAGCCGCCCGCTGCCCGCTACGCAGGAAACGCTACTGGCGCAAAGCCAACCCCTGTAAAAGGCATGTACCCGCACCGGCAAAACCGCTTTGAAACCGCACTCGGATGAGTAGGTAGCTGACCGCAGTTATTTCACCCTTGCGCGCAACTAATACAACCGGAGAATGTCATTTAACTGCGCGCCAGCAATGGCGCGAGGATGATGCTGGCGCTGGCCAGTAAAACTATGCCGAGGCAAGGAGCTTCCTGTGCACAACGACGACTATTCCGACCAGCTATCAATCCCGGCGGACCAACTACCGCCAGGCGTTTTCCCGCCGATGCCGGGCTACACCATCGCCGACCTGCTTTATGTTGCCTACCAACCCACTGAAACGCTACTTGAAAAGCTCGATATCGACCCGGGCCTGATTCGCGAAACCAGCATCGCGTTTGCCAGCCATCTGTATCAGGCGCTGGAAAGAGAGGATATCCAGTATCAGATCGCGACCTGGTACCAGAAGCCCTATGACCACCCTGAAAGGCGTGTGCGCAGTGTGGAATCCATCGCTGAAGAATCCGGGAGCATAACGTTAAGAGCTGTCGCTGATTCATTGAAGGGCTCACCGCTGCGGCAACTGGGTAAAGACTTCTATATGGAATACGTCGAGCTGGCCGGTTATGCCATCAAGAACCACATCCTGAAGTTGAACGACCCCGAGTTTGACCCGTTTGCGAGCCGCGAAAGCGAATAAGGTTTAAGTGCTGGAGGCGCCCGCGATGTGGTGCCTCCCGCTACCCGAAAAATAAATGAGGTGTTTTCTCATTCTCGTTCGGCTTGTAGAGAAGGCCGGAATACAGGCCAGCCCGCCGACACTCTACGGAGCGAGAAAATGAGTTTGACCCCGGTTCCACAGCGCCATCCATTGAGCCGTGCCGTGCGCGGCGCGTTTTTGGGTATGGTTGTCAGCAGCTACGCGTTGCCATCGCTTGCACAAGCCGTAAACGCTGAGCACAACAACCAGCTGCAGCAGTGGAACATTCCGGGTGGCCCTTTGGCACCGGCGCTCGACCGCTTTGCTCGCCAGGCGGGTATCAGCCTGTCCTTCGATGCCCAAAATGTAGCTAACCGCAGCACCCAGGGCGTTCAGGGCAACCTGGAAACGTCGGCAGCGTTGTCGTCGTTGTTGCAAGGCACCGAATTACAAGTCGAGCAGCAAGGCCCCAACGCCTACCTGGTGATTCCACAACCAAAGCCTACCGGCCCGCTGGAACTTGGCGCCACCGAGGACTACCGCCTGGCGCCCGTCATCATCAACGCCAAGGTCAAGGCCAGCGCCGACGATGACGCCAACTCGGTGGTGGCCAAGGAGCTGTGGGTAGGCGGCAAGGTGGCGACCAGCATCCTCAACACCCCCGCGTCCGTGTCTGTGGTCACCAACAAGGAAATGCAGCAGCGCAGCGTCAGCACCACCGAAGAGGCGCTGCAGTACACCCCCGGCGTGGTCAGCGACTACTACGGTTCAGACGACCGCAACGACTACTTCCTGATCCGCGGCTTCCAGGCCACCACCTACCGAGACGGCCTGACCCTCAGCTCGATGCGCGGTGTGCGCGAAGACCCATTCGCCTACGAGCGTATCGAAATTCTGCGGGGTGCCAACTCCACCCTGTTCGGCCCGGCCGACCCGGGTGGCTCGGTCAACTTCGTGACCAAGCAACCGCGCTTCGAGAAGTTTGGCCAAGGCTACGTGACCTACGGCTCCTATGACCATGCCGAAACCGGGATCGACGTGGGCGATGCCCTTAACGACGAACAAACCCTGGCCGGCCGCTTCACGGCCAAGATGCAGAACAGCGACCGCGAGTACGACCACTCCCAGGACGACAACCGCTTCGTGATGGGCGGCCTGACCTGGGCGCCGACCGACTACACCTCGGCTACCCTAATTCTCGACTACCTGAAAACCGACAGCTCGCCGAACAGCGGCGGCTACCCGCTGGACAAGGAATACGACCGCAGCGATTTCTATGGCGAGCCCGGCTACAACTTCCACAACGTCGAGCGCACCAGCCTCAGTGGCAACATCACCCACGACTTCGACAATGGCTTCACCCTGCGCAGCAACCTGCGCTACAGCGAGCTGACCGATGACTTTGGCTACGCTTACCTGAGCGATAACGCCTCGCGCGTAGGCACCACCATTCCACGCTATGTCTTCGGCACCGACAGCGATGCCGATCAGCTCAATGGCAACTTGATGCTGCAGTACGATGCCCAGTTCGAGCACATCGATAGCAGCACGCTGGTGGGCGTCGAGTACCTCGACTCGACTACCAAACAGAGCTCGGTCTACGGCCTGGCGCCCTCCATCGACATCGCCAACCCGGTATTCACCGGCGTGCCTGGCGGTATCACGCCCTATACCCGCAAAAAGAATGACGCCACCACCAAGGCGGTTTTCCTGCAGCAGAACCTGTCGTTCTTTGACCGCGTCATCGCGACCGCAGGCGTGCGCAATGACTCGATGGACCTGTCGAGCAAGGAATACATCGGTGGCGAGCAGACGGAAAAGGACAACTTCTCCGAAACCTCCTACCGCGCGGCACTGACTTATATCGTTAACGATGAAGTGTCTACCTACGTGAGCATGGTGGAGTCCGTCTCGCCCCCGCAAGTTGGCGTTACCCCGCAGACCGGCAAGCAATACGAAGTGGGCATCAAGTATTCGCCCATGGGCATGGACGCACTCTTCTCCGCCGCTGTTTATGACCTGACCCAGGAAAACGTCACCATTGCCGTGGTGTTGCCAAGCGGCATCATCGAGCAGCAGACGGTGGGCGAGTCACGCGTGCGAGGCCTTGACCTGGAAGCCAAGGCACAAGTCACGCAAGACATCAGCGTGATTGGTGCTTACTCCTACATGGAGTCCGAGGTGCTGCGCGGGTCGCTATATGACGGTTCTTCCTTGAAGGGCAATGAGTTCACGACGGCGCCCAAACACACTGCATCGCTGTGGAGCTACTACGACATACCTGGCACTGACGTGAGCGTCGGCCTGGGCGCGCGGTATGTGGGGGCGTACTACATGGATGCTGCCAATACCAAGAAGAGCGATGGGACCACATTGTTTGATGCGGCGCTGAACTACAAGATCGCCAAAGGGACCGACCTGGCGCTGAATGTGAGCAACCTGTTTGACGAGCAGCATGTGGTGGGGTCGGGGACGGCGAATTACTACAACCCGGGGCGTGAGGTGACGGCGAAGGTGAGTTATAGCTGGTAGGGGAAATGTGTACCGAGTGGACGCTGGGCATTCAGCCAGCCTCCACCGTATTCTGATCAGCTAAATGAGGTAGGATAAAGGCTATTTGCCATTATCTGCCTGGCGTGTCTTGGGCATTGATAACGCGGCGCAAGCCATCAACAACGCCCAGGAAGGAATAAATGCGCACACAGGTAATTATTGAGGATCATGTCCTGCCGCAGTTGCTTACTTCGGCGATTGAGGCGTACGAGGTGTCGCACAGGGCGCACGCGCGGGGACGAAGCAATAAGAAGCTCGAAACATTCGGCTTGCTGTGGGGGTATGCCTTACCCGTGCGCAACAACCTTCCTGCCCGCTTGGTTGCGGTGGTCGCCACGGTCGAAACCTCGGCACTCAGGCACTCGGAATGGGTAAAGCCCGATTTCGAATCCATCGCGATGAAGCGCGACTTCTTCGCAGAGTACTGGCCGCAGTTGGAGCTCATCGGCACGTTCCATTCGCACCCCTACGAAGACCTGAGCGAGGTCAACGATGCGAAAGGTTGGCGCGCTTCTGACGCCGATATGGAGTTTTGGCCAGCGTTTCATGAGTTCGTCTGCCCAGACATGGATGAACTGGCGCATCTGGTCATTGCCATTACCGCCCTTGGCCGTAAAGGCTCTGCGGAGCCCCAGCGCCTGCTGGGTAGTGAGTACTCTTCCGGCTATGTGGTCAGTGCAGAAAAGCGCAAGCTCTGGATCAAGGGCTACACCTCGTCGCTCTACGAGGAAATCGATGATGATGCTCCGTTCGATGAAGATTTCATGGCCGGAAACATTGAGATGGAACGCTCCTACGATGTGTGGGAAGACGAAGATGTGCTGCTTGAAATCCCCTCGCTGGAAGCACGTTTCAGGCACGAATTGCTGCGCAAATGAGCCCTGATAACCCCAGCAAGCAATGGAACAGGTGGTCGTAGCTGAGCGCGGTTGCCGGGCTGAGACTTGCGGCAGCAACTCCCGGCCCCGGTACTCAGCTATTAGTCATTCATCAACCACTGTTTCAATTCCTTGAGGTTGCTTACCACCAGTTGCTGGGCCTCGGGCAGTATCGCCATGTTGCGGTGGTCGATCTGATACCGCTGCAACACATACTTCACCAACGCCCTGCGGCTGGGTACCACCAATTGCCCATCCGTCATGCCGAAGTCGGTTTCGATGATTGCCTTCTGCGCCGCGTTCAACCGCCCATCAGGTTCGAAGATGACGGGCACTTCCACATTCCAGTCTTCATCCTGCTCGCGCGTGTTCGGCGATGCGTCGAGCAAGTCCGGCTGCCCGCGCAAGCGGCTCAGCACGAAGTCGCGGTACTGGCCGTTCTTTTCGCAATAAGCCCGCACGTGCCAGCGCATGCCGGTGTACACCAGCGTGTGCGGGGCGATCAGGCGTACCTCGACGTTGGGGGTGTTGAAGGACACGTATTCGGTTTCCAGGCGCAGGCCTTCACGGCAGGCCTTGAGCAAGGGGCGCAGCACCTCTGGCCGAATAGGGCGATCGGGTACTTCCAGCACCCGGGTGTGTGCATAGGCCAGTGCCAGCCCGTCGATGTGCGGGGCGCGCTCATTGTTCTGGTACAGCAGGTGCAAATAGGCGCTGGCGCTGTTGTCGATGAACCGTGGCTCGAACTGCTCGCTCGGTACATACCCCTTTATCTGCTTGTCATACGTCAAGTTTTCGGGCGCATGCTCGGTGATGTAGGTATTGATGTCCTTAGACGCCTGCTGGCGGCTGATGCCAAAGCTCTGCATCAGGTGCCCCGTGGTCAGCCGGCCTTCCCACCAGGCAACGGTCTCGATCAAACGATAGCGAAGTGCCAGGTCCCAGCGTACCTGCTCGATGGATTGCTTGCGTTTCATACCCTCTCCATGTGCGCGATTACTTTACCTGTATAAGTCTACATTCTAGACGTGTAGTTTTTCATTACATACCTTTGGCTCGCCTTCGGAATGCATCGGAGGCATCAAAGGACATGAACATGACGATGCCGGAAGTGATTGCGACGGGGGCCTTGGTGGCAATGGGGATCATCCTGCTGGTGCTGATCCAGCAAGGGTTGAAGCTGGGGGAGCTTGGCAAGAAGGTGGAGCACTGCCAGCGGGATTTGCGTTGGTTGCAAATTTGGGAGATGGAAAACCGCGAGCTACGGTCAGCGTTGCGGGCGGAGCGAGAGCATGTTGCGCAGTTGCAGCGCAAGGTGGTCATTTTGCAGGACATGGCTGTGACACAAGGCCGTTAAGGGAGGCTTTTGAATAGGCCGCTGCTTGGGCAGGTGCAGTGCTGAATGCCTATGGAACGGTTTAAAACCGATTTCACCTGGCCCGGTGGAGACTTGCAATCAAATGATGGCATTATGCCTCATCAGCCATGCGGCTTCTTGAGCGCTAAGGGCTGCTGCAACCCTGCGCGGGGCACGGACCTTTAGCGGCGCAGCCAGTATCGGGTTGTGTGAGACCCTGCGCCAGACGCCATGTTGACCGCCTTGATACCCATGCTTCGCTTTTGCGGGCAGTTGGCAAACCATTTTACGAACGGAATCCGGCATGACCACTGAAGTAGTAGAAAGCAGCTCATCGTTGATGAAGATGGTGGAAGCCATCGCCATTAGTCCCCAAGATGCGCGGGAGCTGGTCGCCCAGTACCAGGCGCAGGCGCGCAAGGCCTCGCCGTCTGCCTCGGAGCAGAAAATCGAGGACACGGTGGTCGACAAGATTATCAGCCGCTACTCAAAATTGGCCGCCACCTCTGGTGCTGCCACTGCACTGCCGGGTGTTATCCCGGGTATCGGAACTGCGGTGAGTGCTGTGGGCGGCGGGCTGGCGGACATTTCGGTGTGCATGAAGCTTCAGATTGATATGACGATGTGCCTGGCGGTGGCGATCAACGGGAAGATGTCCAATGAGGACGCCAAGCACATGTCGTACATCATCGCCCTCTACGGTTCCCTGGAGCAGATGGGGACTACGGGAACGACCCGAATCGCCAGCAAGGCTGGGGTGCGGATGGTCAAGAAGTACCTCACGGGTCCGGTTTTGCAAGTGATCAAGGATTTGTTCAAGAAGATCGGGATTACGTTCACCCAGAAGGCTGCCGCTAAAGTGATTCCTTTTGGGATTGGGGTTGTAGTGGGCGGCACGGCGAATTATGCGTTGACGAAGTATGTGGGGAAGACTGCTCGGGATACTTTTCGGCTGAGCCTTAAAGAAGAGGGCGTTATGGAGTGAGGGTTGGGGTTTGGGTGAACGGTTAGAGGTGTGCTTGTCGGGGAGAGGGGCTGGCTAGAGGCTGGGCGTCGGTTAGTGCTGAGTTTTTTGATGCCTAGTGCCGGGGGCATTTGAACTTGTCGTGCAATGGATTGATTTGAAAGATTATTTTGATTGTCTGAATTCGCGTGGAATACTTTTTGGAATACCGGAGTCAGGGTTGTCGACGGAAGAGGAAGGTAGGCGTCGGATTGTGTCTCTGCCGTGGATATATCCCCTGTGAGCTTCGGATATTTCAGCCTCCCAACATCAGCCCTATCCCATAGTCACATGAGCTTCCAATTTCGAATAGGCGAAAAACGCAAGCAGTCCCGCTGCGAGCGTTTCCTGGCCGAAATAGAACGGGTGTGCCGTGAAGCTGATTGGTGGCGTTGATCGCATCGCGCGGCGGCGGAAATTGTTGACCGCTGCGGGTGCTATGCCCCGGTTTCGACGCCATAGTCAGCTGGAAACCTCACCAAACTGAGGTGAGACGCCGTGCATTGTTGGTTGCAGAGTAAATATTTTAGGTCTCCCACGGTTCTAAGGTTTGCCTGCTAAATACTCCCCGGTCTCGGACTCCATGGTTATCAACCGTTCCAGGACTTCAGCTCGTTTCAGTTTGTGCTTCTCTGCTAGCCCATCGAGTAGGCTGATGGCGCTTTTTGCCAGCATGACGTTAACCTGCTTCTTATCTACTGCGCGCACATCGAATTGTCTCCGACTCCACAACTGCTTGATCGCCTTAATGATTGCTTTTTGCTCAGTAGGGCCATAGTCAGCGTGGTCGAAGAACATAACTAGTTCAGTGTAGTTCGTTATAGGTGTAGCTATTAAATGTGGGGGTAAACGATTTTTTTTCAGCCAGTCCCAAGCGCATTTACAGCGTAGGGGACCTTCTTTTTTTTCTCCAAACCATTCGAAATCACTGTCTCGTGCCTTGTGCTGTAGCCATTCATTGTGGAGAAGCTCGATTTTTTCAGCTTTCTCTGCAATGTAGACGTCCCAAAGATCGATCATGGCGATGAGACGACTCCTGCCGGTTAGGTGCACTAATCCCTGGGGCAACCCCGAATGAGTTCCCTCTGTAGTCATTCTCTGAATCCTGGGTTGCAGCCATCGGTATTGCCGTTCGCTCTGATCTATCCATTTTATACGTTCAGTGGAAAGTAGATGATGGTCCGTAAGTTCCCCTAGCCGCCTGAGGATGGATTGCCTACTTTCCACAAAACGGGCGATTTCCTCTCGCATGGTTGACCCATTACAGGATGCATATGGGAGTTGAGCTTTCTTATAAATGACAAGGTATAGCCATAGCCATATGTCCCGGCGCGGATCGTTTCGCACGTCCTCAAGCAGGATAGCCAGATCGTCATTCCAGTCGTCTGCCAGGATAAAACTATCTTTTTGTTTCATGTATTTGTTCTATTAGAGTGAGGTTGTGCAAATAAAAAATCTATCATTCGATGTATTCTAGCAGATTCTGTTTCAATCCTATCCACTACCTATGAATTTTTACTGCCTGCTCTATAAATATTCGTTGTTCATTCTAGGAATTTTCTATGCTTTGTAGTTTACCGTTTGTGCCCGAAAACCTGGGGCTATGGGCATTCTTCTTTGAAGCTACACTCTCCTCCTGCGCGTCGGAGACACCTCTGGAGCAAGGTGCAGTCAATGCTGCTCCCAGTAGAGTCGACTTACGCCCGCGCAAGCTGAGAGTAGAATCCACTAGCTACCCCCGCCTACCGGTTAAAACGGCCTAAGCCGAATAAAATCTGCCGCGAATTTTGAAGGGTGTTCCCTCATCAGCGAAATGGAAAGACACAGATCCGCGATCTCTCTCAAAAGAGCAGCCACTATGAAGAGAAAGAAATCACTAGGAGGCTCGGAAGGCTTCGATCAAGTCGCCCAGCAGCCGAAAATGGCCGACTTTTTGTCTCAGCAAAGGCTCGATCTTTAGGCGCTGATTATTGAAGAACTAGGGCAGATCCTGGTGATCATTCCTTACGGACGCACCTCTTCCGCAGGAGTCAAAAAATGCCCGCTTACCATCCACAGGTTTGACACTGCAAACAGTGTGCTCAGTTACGCCGTATTCTTTGCAAGTCCACAGAATTGTGCTTTCACATAGCCCTGATGCTGTAATGCTTGTACTCCGGTCCGGAGTCGACCGGAATTTGCCATGGAAAAGACTGCGCTAGGGAAACTCCGAACAGCACAGGCAGTCTGCCTCCTGCGGAAATATGCTCAGCGCCCGACCCCTGAAGCCACTAAGATTATGAATTTCAGGCATCTCCAGGAGAAATACTAGTTGACGGCTGGGATTCTTGAAACCTTCAACGACTACCTGCGAGACAAGGGCCTGCGCCTTTGAACTTAATATCGGCCTGACTCCTACACTGGAGCCAGGTCGAGTCGCAAGTAAAACGACTCTAGGTCCGTATCACCAATGCAACACGAGAAGGCAGGTGGGACAAGGTGCAAGGCTTGCAACGACTGCTGATCCTCTCGTTCAGCGGTAAACTGTTGGCCATGAAATGAGCGACGGAGAACAGAGGAAAGTACGCGTGCGTTCTCAGTAGCATCAGTTTCAGTAATACTCGCTCAGGCATGTGTAGTATTTTCTTACAGGACAACCCGATTCTCTGAACGAAAAAGAGGAGCCCCGTTCATGAGGATCATCCGCCTGAAAGAAGTTGTCGACTCGACTGGCCTGGCGCGGTCGACCATATACAAATACATCGCGGAAGGCACCTTCCCTAAACCTGTCTCGCTGGGGGATCGCTGCGTCGGTTGGGTCCACAGCGAGGTGCATGACTGGATCTTGGCTAAAATCGAGGAGCGTGACCTGGAGGAGGGTACTGTGGTGCGCGCTCTGGCCAGCTAGAACTGACAATTTACGCCATGACTGGCTACGGCTGGTCATGGCGTTTATGCCGCTTCGGGTAGATCCCGTGTTCTCAGCTAACTCTCCCAGGATGCGATCCGGCAAATCTCTCGGCAAGGAGGCAATGTTGCTCACTATTGCCAGCTCTCCCCGGTCGGATCGGTAATGTGCTGGGCTGCTTCTATTGATATAGCCAATAGCTAGCCAAGTCTATCAATGTCTAATGTGTCAATAGCCGTTGAAATTTATCTAGTGCTGCGCCTACTGCGCAGGCAGGTATAGGTAATCGGTTAAAAAATACACAACCCATGCCTGGTATGCACAACAACCAACCAGGTGACCCATCTATGACCACTCGCGAGACTTACACCCACCTTTCCCAATCCGACATTGCTCTTCAGATTGAGCGGCTTGTCCAGGTCATCGGAGATTCCGATTCACCGGCATTCCGAATCAAGCCGGTGCGATCGGGCTACGAACGCATCCAAGAGACTCGGCTCTCTCGGTACTTCGATCATATCCAGCAGATGGTCGACTTATTCGAAGACCGTATCGAATACAGATACAACGAGCACCTCCAGGCGTTCAGGGCTGCATGTCAGGACGTTGGGCTGGAGCGCCATCCTGATGGCCCTGCTTGTCTGAATGAGCGGGGTACGGCCTACCTGGATCATCATCACAGCATGAACGTTTTGGTCGCCCGGATCCGTCAGTTGACTCGTGAACGATGGTATCTCCGTAGGAAGCATGATCTCCGACACCAGGCCAAGGAGCAGGAGATTCAAGTATGCGGCTACGTCGATGCCTTGTGTGAGCTCTACTCGCGCATCACTATCATCAGGGTCGACTTCCACTACCGTTGTGAGGCACAGGCCAGGCTGCGAGTTGAGCATGTGTTCGATGATCTGGATCAACTGATTGCCAAGCACAGGCACAATGTGATCTTTGAGCACCTCATCGGCCACATTTATTCGGTGGAGCAGGGAGACAGAAATGATGGTGGGGGCTACCACGTCCATGCAGCCTACTTTTTCAATGGCAACGAGGTGCAGGGTGATGTCTATAAGGCCATCCAGCTCGGCGAGTTGTGGGAGGGCATTACGCACGGTCAGGGGTACATATACAGTTGTAACCACGATAAGGAGCAATACGGAGACGGGTGTGGTATCGGCCGCATCCTTAGGAGTGATCGAGTCATTCGGCGTCATGTGCACAAGGCAGTGAAGTATCTTGTCAAGGATGCTCAGCACCTGCGCTTGAGGCCCGATGGGGCTCGGTGTCTACGGACTGGTCAGCTGAGGCTACCTCGTCGATAAAATTAGATCTGGAACTCAACAAACCGGCTCTGGCTCGATCCGCTCCAGACGGTTAACGTTTAGAATCTGCGTAAACCGTATCCTCTTGTGGCTATTGAGGATTGCCTCGCTCAGAGCTAGAGATCCAGTTCTTAATAGCCATTATGCCGACTTCAAATCGAACGGAATCACCAATGAACAATTCAGACACAGCGGTCAGTCATCTACCTCGGGTTGGCATGCTTGCCACCGTCCGTAACCGCCGCGGTGTGATCTCCTCTGTAGAACCCTTCAGTGATAGCAAGACGTCTGCTTTGCTGCATCTGGTTACTATCGAGTTCAGCGATGCCGATGGTGATGCGGAAGAGTCCCTACTTTGGGAGCGTGAGCGCTGCCCGGTGGTGTTGGAGCCGAATGCGCTGCCCAAAATTGATCGCGAAGCGCCGATGCAGCAGAGAGAATTCCTGGCTTTGCAGCGTGCCGCTCGCTGGAGCGCCCTTACTCCGTTCTTATCCGCAAGTGATCCCTATGAGCGTTCTGAGTCAGTGCCAACTGCACCGGTATATGGAGCGGTCAGCGTTGATGACTTCCAGCTCGTGCCTTTGGCGCGAGCCATGCGCATGCCACGTGTCTCTCTACTGCTGGCCGATGATGTGGGTTTGGGTAAAACCGTCGAAGCCGGTCTGATTCTGGCTGAGCTTATCCGTAAGCGTCGTATACGTCGGGTGTTGATCATCACCCCAGCGGCTCTGCGCACCCAGTGGCAGCAGGAGATGGAGGAAAAGTTCTCTCTCGGCTTCGATATTGTCGACAAAGCTGCCACTCACAAGCTGCAAAAAGAGATGGGGCTGGATGCAAATCCCTGGCGCGCATTGCCGCGAATCATTACGTCCTACCACTACTTGCGCCAGCCAGATGTGCTGGAGCAGTTCATCGCCAACTGTGAATCCATCAAGCAGCGCGGTGGGGCACAACTGCCCTGGGATCTACTGATTGTCGATGAAGCCCACAACCTGATGCCGTCTAACTTCGGTGAGGACAGCGACCTAGCGAAGATGCTGCGGGTCCTTACGCCGTACTTTGAACATCGTCTGTTCTTGACCGCAACCCCCCACAATGGCCATACCCGTTGTTTCTCTGGTCTGTTGGAACAGCTTGACCCGGTACGTTTCACTCAAACACCGGATTTTACCGACAAAGAACGCAAGATGATCGGCGATGTGCTGATCCGGCGGCTGAAAAGCGAGATCAACGACCAGGATCGCCAGGCTGGTAGGGTGCCACGTTTTGCCAAACGCTATCTCGAACCCCTGCCTCTATACATGTTCAAGCCGGAGCAGGAGCTGGCGGTTGCCGTTCGCAGGTTTTGTTCGCAGTTAAAAGGCATTATCCGCACCGCGCCTGAAGCACGCATGGTGCTCAATTTCGCCATCGAGATTCTGCGCAAGCGCTTGCTGTCGTGTCCTGTAGCCTTTGCTGACAGCTGGTTGCGTTTTAGAGAGGGTTTGGCCGCCAAAGAGGCACTGCAGGCTATTGAGGTTGCAGCGGCACGCCGTGCCAGTGAAGAAGATATCGATGATGATCAGGAGCGTGAGAGCCGCAGCCGTCATGCCGCTCAGGTCGTCGGCGCCTGGATGCACCCCTACGTGGCTTTACTGCAGCCAGAAATTGAGGCAATTGATACTGCATTGAAGTCATTGGGGCTCGACAAGCAGCCAGTGATTCAAGCAAAGCCTAAGTCTGATGCCCGCTTTGATCGACTGCGCGAGCTGATTGGCAAGGAGCTGCGTAACGCTGAGCAATGGAAAGTCGATGAGCGCCTGATCATCTTCACCGAGTACAAGACCACGCTCGATTACCTGGTGAACCGGTTAAATGCCGAATATGGGGCTGAGTCCGGCAGCATCTGCCAGCTTTATGGTGGTATGCATGAGGACGAGCGAGAGGCGGTAAAACGCGCCTTTAACGACCCTGATGCCCCGGTACGAATCCTGATAGCGACCGATGCTGCTTCTGAAGGTCTTAACCTGCAGCACACCGCACGCTTGTTGATGCATTACGAGATTCCGTGGAACCCCTCTCGTCTTGAACAGCGAAACGGCCGTATCGACCGCCATGGCCAATCTCGAGATGTCACCATCTTTCACTTCACCAGCGAAGATGACAGTGACTTGCAGTTCGTTGCCCGTGTGCTTAGCAAGGTCAACGATATCCGTGAGGATTTGGGTTCGGTGGGTGAGTTGTTCGATGCAGCGTTCCAGCGCCGCATGATGGAAATGAATCAAGACCGCGATGTGCTAGATGATCTCGATCATCAGATCAGCAGTCGCAGAAGTGCGACCGAAGACGCCCAGGTACACACCCAAGAGCGAGGTGAAGACGAAAAGCAGCGTCTTCAGCAACTCTTGGCGGACCTGGATCTGAGCCCCGAAACGCTCAAGGACACACTCTGTGTCGCCATGAGTCTAGGAGTCTCGCGCGAAGTACTGGATGGCCCGGATGCTAAGGGTCGCATGCGCTTGCGTACACCACTACCAATGCGTTGGCAGGCAGTAGTTGATGACAGTCTACGCTTACCTTCGCAGAGAGGTGTCAGCGGCGCCATGCCTTGGCTGGTGTTCGACAACCACTTCTTTATCCACAACATCAATGGACGCCCAGTCTTCCGCCCATCTCCAGATACCGTGCTGTTGCATCTGGGGCATCCGTTGCTGCGTCAGTCGCTCAATGCTTTTGCGCGTTTGCGCTTTCCTGGCGGGCAGGCCGACTTCCAACCGCCTAGCCGATGGTTGGTTACTCGCGGCCAGGTTCCGGCCGGCGTCGATGCATTGGTGCTGTTCACCGTTGAAGAGATGGCCGTCAACGATCTACGTGAAACCTTCCACCACTGGACCCGCACCCTGGCCTTGCCAGTGAGCAACCGCATGTTAGGTGAACCCGTGTCCTTCAACGGGCCACATCACGGTTTGTTGGCGGAGCAAAGCGTTGCCGACGTAGCTTGTGCTCGTGAGGTATGGGACGAGGTGCAAGACGACATCAGAGCGCTAGTGGGCAGTTATCGAGATGAGCTGACTCAGATCCTGCGCAGCCAACTCAAGACCGCGTATGAGCAGGCGAAAAACCATGAAAAGGAAGCCTTCGAGCAACGTATTCGTGAGGTCGCCGCGCTGCAGAAAGCACAGAGTATCGAGAAGCTGAAGCGAGCGATCGAAGAGCAGCGCGTTGCCAGTATCCAACAGAAATTGTTCGACGATGCCGATGCACTGGCGGAAAAGCGTCTGCGTGATCTGGAGGATGAGCTCAAACGTCGTCAGAACCATTTAGGTGATTTACAAGAACGCTTGACCGAAGAGAAGCGGCGCATTTTGGAGCAGGTGCTACCTCGTCGCTTTTCCCTGCGAGGCGAAGCTCAAGTCTTCCCGGTCACTATTGAAATTCGATTTCCGGAGGTGGTTGCATGAGCTTGCATGCAGAAGGATGGACGCAACTCAAGCACGGCGGCCTACTGATTTCTCCGTCCAAACTGGATGAGTTTTTTCCGCAACCAGCTGCGAAGATGTCCGACTACCAGGCTGAGAGGCTCCGGCGAGCACTCACGGCCTTTGACGGCAGCAATGAAACCCTGAGCAGTATGCTGGACTACATCCTGCAGGATCTTTCAGGGTTGCCAGCAGAGGAATGGCAAAAGGCCCAAGGTGTCGATAGCCGTTGGGCTGTGCGCAGCTTTACGGGTGCCCAAATCAAGCCTCGTCGCCTGTGGCAGGGGCCAAACGGGGAAGTTCTGGCATTATTCGTACCTGATGATGGTGGCTCACGTCAGTTTGCCAGTCGTCTTGGAGTAGGTCGCTCACGTCAGTTGCTTGGGCGGGTGGTGGAGTGGTTGCGTCGCACTGGACAGGCACTAGCGCTGGTAACCAATGGTCGCCAATGGCGCCTCGTGCATGCCGGTACTGATTACGACGCCTGGTGTGAGTGGGATATCGACCTTTGGTTCAACGAAGGTCAGCCCTCTGCCCAAACCGTAGTATGGCGTACCCTGCTCAACCGAAATGCTCTCCTGTTTGAGCACGGCCAAAGCCAAATCCTGCAGGCTATTAGCGCCTCGCGCAAAGGCCAGGCGGAGCTGTCCAGTGTACTGGGTGAGCGTGTTCGCCAGGGTGTCGAGGAACTGATCACGGCTTCCCATATCGCCATCGAACAGGCTCAACAGCAAGGACAGGCGAATGATTACAAAGATCTGTACGTCGCCGGCTCGCGCATCATCATGCGCTGCATCATTACCCTGTTTGCCGAAGCCCGTGGCTTGATGCCAGTCGACAACCCTATATATCAGCAAGCCTACAGCCTGGAAGGATTACGCCATCAGCTGGATCGCCGGGCCGGTGGCCGCGGCAACGAACGCCTGAGCCAGGGCCGCAGCGCCTGGCCGCGGCTGATAAGTTTGTTCAACCTGATCCACGAAGGCTCGGCCCATGAGCGCCTTGCCGTTCCTCAGTATGGTGGTGCCCTGTTCGAGCCGGGTAACCCGTCCAGTAACGATGGCATCTCCCGCGCGCTGGCGTTGCTGGAAAGCAATCAGAATATGGTCAGCGATCTACAGGTGCACAAACTACTGCGCCTGCTGACCCGCACTAAGATGAAGGTGCGTCAGGGCCGCAGTAGCCGCTGGGTGGATGCGCCAGTGGATTTTTCCACCCTGTCTTCGGAATATATTGGGATTCTTTACGAAGGCTTGCTCGATTTCGAGCTCAAACAGGCCAGCGACAATGACCCGGTGATCTTCCTTGCCGTGGGTAACCAGCCGGCCCTCACCCTCTCGCAGTTGGAGGCGATGGGCGACAAGGCTATCAAGCAGTTGTTCGAGGCTCTGAAGAAAAAGGACAAGTCAGGAGATGACAGCGGCGATGAAGGTGAAGAAGATGCCGAGGAAGCTGACGAGACCGATGACAGCGAAGACAGCGCCGACGAAGACGTTGAGTCTATCGAAGACGAAAGCGAAGAAGAAAATGCCACCAGCGAAGACAGTGGCGATGAGCTCACTCTCAGCGAGGACCACCAGGCACGCGCCAATACCTGGTTGCAACGTGCTGCCCAGATTGTTGGCTTGGTGAAAAAGCCCCGTGGGCGCAAAGCTAACGCCACTGGCGATGAAGAACAACTGGCACTGGAAAAAGCTGGTACACAGCTGTGCGCCCGTATGGTTACGCCTGGTCAGTTTTTCTTGGTGCGCTGGGGTGGTACCCGTAAAGGTGCTGGCACTTTTTACACCCGACCGCAGTTGGCCGCGCCCACCGTACGCCGCACCCTGCAGCCGCTGGCCTATGAAGCCGTGCGCAGTGAAACCGACCCGCGCACCGGTCTGGACACTGTAGTGGAGTGGGCGCCGAAAAGGCCCGAGCAGATTTTGGCACTCAAGGTATGCGATCCGGCCATGGGCTCCGGCTCTTTCCTTGCGGGGGCGTTGCGCTACCTAACCGACGCACTGGCTCAGTCGTTGTTCCATCACAAGCTGATCGAACGCAGCGAAGACGGCGGTGTGCCGCGTATGGCCGATGGCGAATTGGCTGAACTGCTCAGTGATGAACTGACCAAGCTCAATCCCAAGGATGATGGGTTTGAAGATGCACTGCGCGCTCAACTCAAGCGTCATATTGTAGAAAACTGCCTGTACGGAGTGGATCTCGACCCTCTGGCTGTGGAGCTGGGGCGCATGGCGCTGTGGGTGGAAACCATGGATCGCGACCTGCCCTTCGGTTTCCTCGATCACAAGCTCAAGGTTGGCAACGCCCTGGTCGGTACTTGGTTTGATACCTACCGTGACTATCCGGTCATGGCTTGGGAGCGGGAAGGCGGCGACAAGGACTACCAGAAGAAGAAGGCTGACAACCTGATCAATCACTGGTACGAAGATGCCAAGGGCAAGCGCAAGGGTGATGTATTTACCGATGCCATCAAAGCTCGGTCTAAAGCTGTGCCCAAGCAGTTGCAGGCGGTCATCAATAGACAGATGAACCTTGATGCCGCGATGGATGCCGGTAATGTGCATGACGAGCTGCTTAAGGTGTTCAAGAAGCTGCATCGCCTGCCTGTACACGAAAGCGAGAAACGCTCCGAAGTCTATCGTAATGAGGTGCTGAACAATCCGCACTACCACGCTCTGAAAGCGCGCATGGACCTATGGTGCGCGCTTTGGTTCTGGCCCGGCGAAGAGATTGAACTTGCACCGTTACCGCGGGAATTTGCCGACCCCAATGAGCAGGCTCTGGCCATTGTCGCCGAGGTGGCGCGCCGTCAGCGTTTCTTCCACTGGGAGCTGGAGTTCCCGGATGTGTTCACAAGCTCTCAAAGTGGCTTTGATGCACTATTGGGTAATCCTCCGTGGGAAACCATGCAGCCCAATTCTAAGGAGTTTTTCTCTAACCACGATCCACTCTACCGTGCCTACGGCAAGCAGGATGCGCTGGCCAAGCAGTTGGAATATTTCCGCGCCTGGCCGCAATTGGAGACTGACTGGATTGCCTACATGGCAGGCTTCAAAGCCTTTGCCAACTGGATGAATGCGGCAGGGAAACCCTTTGGTGACCGGGTCACTGAAGATAAGGAAGGCAATAAGAGACACGACCTGAATCTGGGAGGACGTGGTAAAAAGAGCTTCGAAGCCTCGGCGGCCGAGCACAAGAAATGGCAGCAGCAGCGTAAAAAGAACAAGGGCTTTGCCGATCCAGCGCATCCCTTTATTCACCAGGGCTCAGGCAAGCCGTACCTGCAAAAGATGTTTTTGGAACTCAGCCACGCCCTGCTACGCAAGCAAGGCCGCATGGGCATGATCGTGCCCAGCGGAATCTATACCGACAAGGGTACTACTGACCTGCGCGAGCTGTTCCTTAGTCATTGTGACTGGCAGTGGCTGTTTGGTTTCGAGAACCGTGAAGGTATTTTCGATATCCATCGTTCCTTCAAATTCTGTCCACTTATATTGCAGAAGGGCGGTGAAACCCAAGCTATTCGCGCCGCCTTTATGCACCGAAATGTGGACGATTGGGAGCGGGCCGAGCGCTATGTGCTGGCCTATCCGCGTGCGCGGGTGGAGGAGTTCTCACCCTATTCGAAGGCCATTTTGGAGATTCGTAGCGAGCAGGATCTGC